>NZ_JBHSKF010000002.1:0-770237 GCF_042657845.1 Actinokineospora guangxiensis
CGCCGCGCTGGGCGGGGGCGGGCCGGGGCGGGTGGTGGGGGGAGGCCGGGAGGGGGGCCCGCGAGTGGGGTGGCGTTGGAGGGGATGGCGGGGGTGGAGTGTGCGCTGGGGTGCGGACCGGTGGCAGAGGCACCAGGGTGCGGACCGGCAGCGGGCGAAGCACCGGGATGCGGACCGCCAGCGGGCGCAGCACCAGGATGCGGAGCAGCAGCGGAGGAAGCACCGGGATGCGGGCCAGGGGGGAGCGGTGGCGTGGGTGGGGACTGCGTCAGGCGGGCGGAATGGGCTGGTGGACCTGAGTGCGGAGCCTGGGGGGAAGCGGGTGCTGCGGGACGCGGAGGCTGAGCGGAAGCAGCCATCCCCGGGGGCGCGGGCTGACCAGAACCAGGCACCCCCGGGTGCGGGGGCTGAGCGGACGCGGACGACCCCGGGTGTGCGGACGGCGAAGGACCCGCAGCCCCGGGACGCGCAGGCTGAGCGGGTGCGGGCGGCCCCCGATGGCCGGACACCGATGAGGTCGGAGGCGCGGACTGAGACACGGGCCTCGGGTGTGCAGGCTGAGAGGTGGTGGGCGTCCCGGGGCGTGGCGGTTGCGCGGGCGTGCCAGGGCGCGGGAAGTGGTCGGAAGGTGCGGGGTACTGCGCCGGAGGCAGCGGCGGTCGGCCCGGTTCGGCGGGTCGCGGCGGAGTCGCGGCGCGCGGCGGCGGGTTCGCCTGCGGGAGGGGGAACGCCGCACTCGGTTGGGCCTGTCCCGGCCCCGACCGAGAAGCCGCTGCCTGCCCAGGACCACCGCCCTGCCCCCCGGAAAAGCCACCCGCCTGCCGCGGCGCGGGCGCACCCCCCTGCCCCGTCACCCCATGCCCACCCTGCGCCCCAGGCGAACCCACCTGGCCACGCGACACCCCACCATGTCCCGGCACAACCGGCCCGCCCTGCTGCGCACCCGGACCCGCCCCATGACCGCGCACCATCCCACTCCCGGACCCCTGCGGTGCGGGCCTACCGGGCTGGGCCACTGGCAGCTGGCCCGTAATCCCAGGTCCCGGACGCGGACCGGCGTCGCCCTGTGGTGCGGTCGGCCGCTGGCGGATGGTCTCCTGGCCCGGCCGGGAGTCCTCCGATGGCGCCGTCGGCGGTCGGGGGCCCGGGGTGGGCTCGTCGGGGGTGCGGTCGGTGGGGTGGAGGGCGCGGGTGGGGGCGGGCTCGTCCGGCCAGGGGGCGGCTTCCTCGGGGGGTACCCAGACCGGGCCGTCGGTCACCTGGTCACCATGGTTCGTCGAATTCGCCTGCCTTGGCGCCTTCGACGAAGGCGTCCCACTCCGACATGGTGAAGACGAGGACGGTGTCCTCGGGGCCCGTGTACTTGCTGTTGCGCATCGCCACGTAGGTGTTGTCGTCGGTGTGCGGGACGAACGCGATCTCGACGTATTCGCCGTCGGGGTCGGCGTCGGGTTCGGCGGCGCGCTGCCATTCGGCGGTGGTGAGGTCGAGGTTGCCGCGGACCTCGGCCTTGTCGTCGTAGATGGGGGCGCTGTCCATCACCGTGGTCTCCTCGTCGCTACAGGGTTCGGCCCGACCAGGTATACCGCAGGCCGGGGTCGTGTCGATCCCGCTCCAGACCGGTCGCGCTCAGTAGCGTAGCGGGGTGACCTCGTACTACCGGCGCTACCTGCGCGGCGACCGCGAGGCCGTGTGGGCCGAGCTGCGCGCGCTGGGACCCGTCCCCGACGCGCTGGCCGAAGACGCCACCGCCGTCGCCGACGAGACCATGCACCGCGTCGCCCTGCACGTCGCCCGCATCGCCGCCGCACTCCCCGAACTGGGCTGGGCGGGCGCGGACCCCATCGTCCCCCCGCACGAGCCCCCCGACGACGACGCCCTCATCGACTCGCTCACCGAGAAGATCGGCAGCCTGCCGCTGGCCCTCGACGCCTGCCTGCGCCGCGTCGGCGAGGTCTGGTTCGCGGGCGACTGCGCCGTCCTCGACCTCACCTACCACCGCCAGCCCGCCCCCCGCACCAGGCCGCCGAGCCCGGAGTTCCCCGACCCCCTGTGCCTGGGCAACGCCTACTCCCTCGCCTACGAGTGGGACCACCGCACCGACTCCGCCGCCTTCGAGTTCCCCCTCGCCCCCGACGAACTCGGCAAGGCGAACCTGGCAGGCGGAGACCACACCATCGAGCTACCCAGCCAGGTCGCCGATCCGCTGATCAAGGGCGTCACCGGCAAGCCGGACATCACCCTGGTGGAGTACCTGCGCGAGTCGATCGCCTGGGGCGGCTTCGCGGGCTGGACCTTCCACCCCCACCTGGCCCCCGCCGCCCTCATCACCCTCCGCGCCGACCCCGACTTCTGAGCGGGGCTGGGCCGATCGGGCGTTACCCGCCCGTTCCTCTCCCGCCAAGCGGCGCATCCCAGCCACCCTCGTTGACTGGGGGTGGGAGATGGCCGACCGGCCGCGCAATCGACTGGGCCAGTTCGCGTCGACTGACTCCAGGTCCACAGCCAAAGCCAAGGTCGCCGCTGCGGCGGCGGCTGCCGGGATCACTGTGGCGAGCGTAGGCGTGGGTGGTGGGGCGGCAGGAGGCGCTGCGGGAAGTGGAGCGGGCTCGTTGGGCGGCCAGGTCGTGCGGGTGAAGGTCGACGCGGGCAAGGCCGCCGCGCGCACCGGCAACCGCGCCAAGACCTGGAAGAACATGGGCCTGCGCCAGCTGCGCAGCCGCGCCCACAACGCCGTCGACTGCTTCGGCAACTCCTACGGCGACGTCCACCGCTTCTTCGCCACGAACCCCTGCCGATCCCTCAACCGAGCCCTCTTCGTCCTGTCGGAGGGCTCCGACACCATCGTCCTGTCCGTCTCCTGGGTCCGGATGCCGAACGCCGCGGCGGCCGAGCGCTTGCAGACCCTCGCCGACCGCCACGGAACCGGGAACGTCTCCCCCATCGCCCTGTCCCTGCTCCAGGTCTCCGGGGTCGGGTTCACCGGCCACAACTACGGCTCCCGCCGCCTCGGCCCGCTCGTCGTCATCGCCGAGACCGAGCCGGTGACCGGCTCCCCCGACCCGGCCTTCCTCGACGGGATCGCCGAGGCGGCGGCGCTGCTGCCGCCGCCCCGGCGGTGAGCCGTCAGCGGTTGGGGTCGCGCACGGCGCCGGTGGAGGCGTCCGTGGTCAGGCGGGCGTAGGCGCGCAGGGCGGCGGTGACCGAGCGGACGCGGTCGACCGGCTGCCAGGGCCGCTCGCTGGCCTGCACCTTGGCGCGGCGCTCGGCCAGGACGTCGGCGTCGACCAGCAGTTCCAGCCTGCGCTCGTGGACGTCGATGAGGATCTGGTCGCCGTCCTCGACCAGGGCGATCGTGCCGCCGCCCGCCGCCTCGGGCGAGATGTGCCCGACCGACAGGCCCGACGACCCACCGGAGAAGCGGCCGTCGGTGATCAGCGCGCACTTCTTGCCCAGGCCCGAGCCCTTGAGGAACGCCGTCGGGTGCAGCATCTCCTGCATGCCGGGCCCGCCCGCCGGTCCCTCGTAGCGCACGACCAGCACCTCGCCGGCCTGAATCTTCTTGCCGAGGATGACCGACACGGCCTCCTCCTGGCTCTCCACGACCCGCGCGGGGCCCTGGAACCGGAACAGCTCCTCGTCGATGCCCGCCGACTTGATGATCGCCCCGGACTCCGCCAGGTTGCCCCACAGCACGGCCAGCCCGCCCTCGACGGTGTAGGCGTGCTCGACCGAGCGGATGCAGCCGCCCTCGGCGTCGGTGTCCAGGCTCGACCAGCGGTTGGAGGTGGAGAACGCCTGGGTGGTCCGCACCCCGCCGGGCGCGGCGTGGAACAGCTCGACGGCCTGTTCCGACGGCGACTCGGCCCGGATGTCCCAGGTGGACAGCCACTGCTCCATGGTCGGGCTGTGCACCGAGTGGACCTCGGTGTTGAGCATCCCGCCCCGGTACAGCTCGCCCAGGATGGCGGGGATTCCGCCCGCCCGGTGGACGTCCTCCATGTGGTAGTCGGAGTTCGGCGACACCTTGCTCAGGCACGGCACGCGCCGCGACACCGCGTCGATGTCGGCGAGGGTGAAGTCGATCTCGCCCTCCTGCGCGGCGGCGAGGATGTGCAGGACGGTGTTGGTCGAGCCGCCCATCGCCACGTCGAGCGCCATGGCGTTCTCGAACGCCGCGCGGGAGGCGATGGTGCGCGGCAGCGCCGTCTCGTCGTCCTCGCCGTACCAGCGCCTGCACAGGTCCATGACCGTCGTGCCCGCGCGGGCGAACAGGTCGCGGCGGGCGGCGTGGGTGGCCAGCGTGGAGCCGTTGCCGGGCAGCGAGAGGCCCAGCGCCTCGGTGAGGCAGTTCATGGAGTTCGCGGTGAACATGCCCGAGCACGACCCGCACGTCGGGCAGGCCGAGCGCTCGACCTCCGACAGCCCCGCCTCGTCCACGGCGCTGTTCGCCGACGCCGCGATCGTGGTGATCAGGTCGCTGTTGGCGTGGGCGACGCCGCCGACGACGACGGCCTTGCCCGCCTCCATCGGCCCGCCGGAGACGAACACCGTCGGCACGTTGAGCCGCATCGCGGCGTTGAGCATGCCCGGGGTGATCTTGTCGCAGTTGGAGATGCACACGATCGCGTCGGCCTGGTGCGCGTTGACCATGTACTCGACGGAGTCGGCGATGATCTCGCGCGAGGGCAGCGAGTAGAGCATGCCGCCGTGGCCCATGGCGATGCCGTCGTCGACGGCGATGGTGTGGAACTCCCTCGCCACCCCGCCCGCGGCCTTGATGGCCTCGGCGACGATGTCGCCGAGGTCGCGCAGGTGCACGTGGCCGGGCACGAACTGCGTGTAGGAGTTGGCGATCGCCACGATCGGCTTGCCGAAGTCGTCGTCGGTCATGCCGGTGGCCCGCCACAGCGAGCGGGCGCCCGCGGCGTTGCGGCCGTGGGTGGTGGTGCGGGAGCGCAGCGCTGGCACGGCTCCTCCAGTCATTCGGTTCGTCTCTTGCGGGGTGCGGGGAGCGGTGCCGTCCAGGCTACTCCGCGTCGGACCGGGTCTCGGTCCTGGCGGATTCCGACTTCTCGGCGGTGGGATCGTCGGACTCCCCACTGTCTGACTGCGCAGTGTTCTGTTCCACAGCCTCGGACCCGGGTTCGTGCACGGGTTCGGCCTCGGTCGTGGGCACGGTGTCGCCGTCGGTGTCCGCCGAGGGCGTCGGGTCGGTGATGCGCCCGCCGCTGATGAGCGCGAGCGCGGACAGGTGCCGTGTGCGCACGGACGGCAGCGCGACGCGCGTGTCGTCGGCGCGCACCGCGCTCACGGTCCCCTTCGGGCTGAGCAGCAGGCCCTTGAGGTCGTCCCACGCCAGTGTCGTGCCGCCGACGACCTTGCGCACCGCCAGCCCCGACGCGTCGGCGACCGTGCGCACGCGCACGATCCACACGATCGCGGCCACCGGCAGCAGGTAGATGACCGCCAGCGCGGGGATGGCCGCGGCGACCGGTGTGGCGCAGATCGCCACCAGGAGCGCCGCGAGGATCGACACCTGCGGGACGCGGAAGACAAGTCGGGAAGGGATCTCCTGCTCAGACACCCCTAGATGGTGCACAACGCCGTGCCGCCCCCCGCGCGCGGGTCCCCCGGTCGTGTCCAACATCCGAGAGGACCGTCCCGCAGAGTTGACGCACAAACCGCTGACGCTCTACCGTCACGATCGTGCCGATGCAGTTTCTCCTCGTACTTCCGCCGCGCGTTCGACGCTGACGGAAGTCCTCCTCACTGCGTCGAACGCGCGGACCCTCGCACTGACCACTGGTGGTCGGCGGGGGTTTTTTCGTGTCCGGACCCGACTCCTTCTACCCACGAGGCAGAGATGACCAGCGCAACTTCGCGGCCCACCCCGGCCGCAGGCATTCCTGGCGCCGCGCCTGCGCGTCCCAAGCCCGCCCCGCCCGCGGGCGCGCCGGTCCGCGTGACCGGCGCGCAGTCGCTCGTCCGGTCGCTGGAGGCGGTGGGCGTCGAGGTGGTCTTCGGCATCCCGGGTGGCACGATCCTCCCGGCCTACGACCCGCTGCTGGACTCCACGAAGGTGCGCCACGTCCTCGTCCGCCACGAGCAGGGCGCCGGGCACGCCGCCACCGGCTACGCGCAGGCCACCGGCCAGGTCGGGGTGTGCATGGCCACCTCGGGTCCGGGCGCGACGAACCTGGTCACCCCGCTGGCGGACGCGAACATGGACTCGGTCCCGGTGGTCGCCATCACCGGCCAGCAGACCCGCCAGCTGATCGGCACCGACGCCTTCCAGGAAGCCGACATCTGCGGCATCACCCTGCCGATCACCAAGCACAACTTCCTCGTCACCGATCCCGCGGAGATCCCGAGGACGATCGCCGAGGCGTTCCACCTGGCCAAGACCGGCCGCCCCGGCCCGGTGCTGGTCGACATCCCCAAGGACGTCCTGCAGGAGCAGACCTCCTTCTCCTGGCCGCCGGAGCTGCGCCTGCCCGGCTACCGCCCGACGACCCGCCCGCACGGCAAGCAGGTCCGCGAGGCCGCCCGGCTGATCTCCACCGCCCGCCGCCCCGTCCTCTACGTCGGCGGCGGCGTGATCAAGGCGCAGGCCTCCGCCGAGCTGATCGAGCTGGCCGAGCTGACCGGCATCCCGGTCGTCACCACCCTGATGGCGCGCGGCGCCTTCCCCGACTCGCACCCGCAGCACCTGGGCATGCCCGGCATGCACGGCACCGTTCCGGCGGTGGGCGCGCTGCAGCGCAGCGACCTGATCGTCGCCCTCGGCGCGCGCTTCGACGACCGGGTGACCGGCAAGCTGGACACCTTCGCCCCGGGCGCGGCCATCGTGCACGCCGACATCGACCCGGCCGAGATCTCCAAGAACCGCCGCGCCGACGTGCCGATCGTGGGCGACTGCAAGGAGATCCTGGTCGAGCTGATCGCCGCCGTGCGCGCCGAGCGCGCCCAGGGCACGCCCGCCGACATCACCCCGTGGCTGGAGCAGACCGGCTCCTGGCGGGAGAAGTTCCCGCTGGGCTACGAGTGGCCCGCCGACGGAACGCTGTCGCCGCAGTTCGTCATCGAGCGCATCGGCGCCATCGCGGGCCCGGACGCGCTGTACACCGCGGGCGTCGGGCAGCACCAGATGTGGGCGGCGCAGTTCATCAAGTACGAGAAGCCCGCCACCTGGCTGAACTCCGGCGGCCTGGGCACCATGGGCTACGCGGTGCCCGCGGCGATGGGCGCGAAGTTCGGCTGCCCGGACAAGGTCGTGTGGGCCATCGACGGCGACGGCTGCTTCCAGATGACCAACCAGGAGCTGGCGACCTGCGCCATCGAGGGCGCGCCGATCAAGGTCGCGGTGATCAACAACGGCAACCTGGGCATGGTCCGCCAGTGGCAGAACCTGTTCTACAGCGAGCGCTACTCCCAGACCGACCTGGGCACGCACAAGCACCGCATCCCCGACTTCACCCTGCTCGCCGAAGCGCTGGGCTGCGCCGGGCTGCGCTGCGAGACCCGTGAGGAGGTCGACGCGGTGATCAACCGGGCGATGGAGATCAACGACCGGCCGGTGGTCATCGACTTCGTGGTCGGCAAGGACGCCCAGGTGTGGCCGATGGTGGCCGCGGGCACCGGCAACGACGAGATCATGGCCGCGCGCGGCATCCGACCGCTGTTCGACGAGGACTGAGCACATGACCACCCACACCCTGAGCGTGCTGGTCGAGAACAAGCCCGGCGTGCTGGCGCGCGTCGCGGGCCTGTTCTCCCGGCGCGGCTTCAACATCGACTCCCTGGCCGTCGGTCCGACCGAGCACCCCGAGGTGTCCCGGATGACGATCGTGGTCGCCGTCGAGGACTTGCCGCTGGAGCAGGTCACCAAGCAGCTCAACAAGCTGGTCAACGTCATCAAGATCGTGGAGCTGGAGCCCGCCGCGGCCGTGCAGCGCGAGCTGCTGCTGGTCAAGGTCAGGGCCGACGCCACCGTGCGCAGCCAGGTGCTGGAGACGGTGCAGCTCTTCCGCGCGAAGGTCGTCGACGTCTCGCCCGAGGCGCTGACCGTGGAGGCCACCGGCACCGCGGACAAGATCGAGGCACTGCTGCGCATGCTGGAGCCCTACGGGGTGCGCGAGATGGTCCAGTCCGGCATGGTCGCCATCGGGCGCGGGCCGCGCTCCATCACCGCGACCGCGGTCCGCTAGTTCATTCCACTCGAAGGGAAGTACCACCCGCATGTCCGTCGAGATCTTCTACGACGCCGATGCCGACCTGAGCATCATCCAGGCCCGCAAGGTCGCCGTCATCGGCTACGGCAGCCAGGGCCACGCCCACGCCCTGAGCCTGCGCGACTCCGGTGTGGACGTCCGCATCGGACTCCCCGAGGGCTCCAAGAGCCGCGCCAAGGCCGAGGAGCAGGGCCTGCGCGTGCTCACCCCGGCCGAGGCGTCGGCCGAGGCGGACCTGATCATGGTGCTGGCCCCCGACACCAAGCAGCGCTTCATCTACGCCGAGGACATCGAGCCGAACCTCTCCGACGGCGACGCCCTGTTCTTCGGCCACGGCTTCAACATCCGCTACGACCTGATCAAGCCCCCGGCCAACATCGACGTCGCCATGGTCGCCCCCAAGGGCCCCGGCCACCTCGTGCGCCGCCAGTTCGTCGACGGCAAGGGCGTCCCCGCGCTGATCGCGGTGCACCAGGACGCCACCGGCGGTGCGCAGGCGCTGGCCCTGTCCTACGCCGCGGCCATCGGCGGCGCGCGCGCCGGGGTCATCAAGACCACCTTCACCGAGGAGACCGAGACCGACCTCTTCGGCGAGCAGGCCGTGCTCTGCGGCGGCGCGTCGGCGCTGGTCCAGACCGGTTTCGAGGTGCTGACCGAGGCGGGCTACGCCCCGGAGATCGCCTACTTCGAGGTGCTGCACGAGCTGAAGCTGATCGTGGACCTGATGTACGAGGGCGGCATCGCCCGCCAGCGCTACTCGGTCTCCGACACCGCCGAGTACGGCGACCTGACCCGCGGCCCGCGCGTCATCACGCCCGCGGTGAAGGAGGAGATGAAGAAGATCCTGGGCGAGATCCAGGACGGCACTTTCGCCCGCGAGTGGGTGGCTGAGGACGAGGCTGGCCGGGGCAACTACAAGAAGCTCCAGGACCAGGGCGCCGAGCACCCGATCGAGGAGACCGGGCGCAAGCTGCGCGGCCTGATGTCGTGGGTGGACCGGCCGATCACCGAGACGGCATAAGCCTGCTGAAAGGAGCGAAGGGGGAGGGCGTCACGCCCTCCCCCTTCGTGGTTCTCCGGCGAGTTACCGCAGGACGAACAGCGACACCGCCGCGAGGCCGAGGGCCAGGATCAGGAACAGGAAGCCGAACGCGGGCGCGCGGCGGAACCAGGGCGACTTGCGGTCCAGCGAGAAGTGGCCCGCGCCGGTGAACAGCAGCGCGAACCCGGCCGCCAGGTAGATCGTCTCCAGCTCCACCCCACCGACGAACAGGTCGATGTCCACCCGCACCCAGATCGCGGAGATCATCACCCCGACCACGGCCGACGCCGCCGCCGGGGTGAACAGGCCCAGGATCAGCAGCACGCCCGCGCCGAGTTCGCTCACGCCGGTCACCCAGGACAGCAGCGTCGCCTGCTGGAACCCGAGTTCCGTCAGCGCGGCGGCGAAGCCCTCGATGCCGGGGCCGCCCATGATGCCGAAGACCTTCTGCAGGCCGTGGGCGAGGAAGAGCGCGCCGAGGACCACCCGCAGGACGAGCAGGCCGAGGTCGGCGCCGACGTGCCAGCGGTGGGTGTCGACCGCGGGCTTGTCCTCGTCCATGTTCGGCCTGGCCAGGACGGTCGTGTCGTTGGTGTCGTACGGGCTGTCGTAGGCCGCGGTGCTCTGCGCCTCCGAGGGCCGGAAGTAGTCGCTGTCGCTGCTGCTCACGCGCGAAGACTAGGGGATCAGTACTCCCCGCGCACCAGATTGGCCGTGGTACCGGACTCGACGAACAACGCGATCTGCTCGGCCATCACCCGGTAGGCGCGCTCGCGGTGCCCCGACGCGCTGCCGCCGACGTGCGGGGTCAGCAGCAGGCCCGGCGCGGTCCACAGTGGATGGCCAGCGGGCAGCGGCTCGGGGTCGGTGACGTCGAGGGCGGCGCGCAGGCGGCCGGACTGGAGTTCGGCGAGCAGGGCGTCGGTGTCGACAACGGGGCCGCGGGCGGCGTTGACCAGGATCGCGCCGTCGCGCATGCGGGCAAGGAAGGCGGCGTCGACCATGCCGCGGGTGGCCGAGGTCATCGGGACGACGACCACCACGGCGTCGTGCTCGGGCAGCAGGTCGGGCAGGTCGGCGACGGCGTGGACGCCGTCGCGGGCCCGGGTGCCGACCAGGGTGGGGTGCGCGTCGAAGGCGGTGAGCTTGCGGCGCATCTGCCTGCCGAGGTCACCCGCCCCGACGACGAGGACCCGTTTGTCCCAGAGCGTCTCGGTGACCCGCGGCGCCCAGGAACCGGCGCGGCGCGCGTCCTCCAGTTCGCGGAACTCGCGGTAGATGGTGAGCAGCGCCGTCATCGCCCACTCCGCGGTCGTCGCGCCGTGCGCGCCGCGGCCCGCGGAGAGCAGCACGTGCTCGGGCACCTTCCCGACCCACGCCTCGACCCCGGCGGTGAGCAGCTGCACCAGCCGCAGCGACGGCAGGTGCGCGGCGACGTCGGACCCGGCGGGCACCCCGATGCCGGGCACCAGCACCTGCGCCTTCTCCGCCTCGTCGGGCAGCTCGTCCAGGGTCTGGTAGCGGACCGCGCGCAGCCCGCGGACGTCCGCGAGGGCCTGGACCGCCTGGTCGTCGGGCACCAGAGCAATTGTCGTCACAACAACACCCTAATTCACCGGTTCGGCGCAGCGGGTCGGCCGGCAGACTGGGACCACCATGCGCGAACACGACCTGCGCGCCGCCGACGGCACCCGCCTGCGCGCCTGGCGGACCGAGTCCGCGGGCCCGCCCGTGCTGCTGTGCCCCGGCCTGGGCACCTTCCCCGAGGCCTGGCCCGCCCTGGTGCTGCCGTCCTCGGGCGTGCGGGTCGTCAGCTGGTACCACCGCGGCACCATGGGCTCCGACCGCCCGGCCGACCCGTCCCACATCACCCTGGCCGACCACGTCGCCGACGCCATCGCGGTGATGGACGACGCGGGCATCGAGCGGTGCGTGGTGATGGGCTGGTCGGTGGGGGTGATGGTCGCCGCCGAGCTGGCCCTGCGCCACCCCGGCCGGGTGTCCGGCCTCCTGCTGGCCGCGGGCGTCCCCGGCGACCTGTTCGGCGGCATCCTGGGCGTGCTGGGCATCCCGGCCCCCGTGCGCAAGCGCTTGACGCTGGGCGCCGCGCGGCTGATCCGCGCCTGCGGGCCCGCCGTCGACCAGGTGCTGCACCGCATCCCGGTGAACCGCCGGATGGCGGTGGCCATGCAGCACTCCGGCTTCATGCTCCCCGGCGCCGACCCCGACGACGTCGCCCGCGCCCTGCGCCGCTTCCTGCGCCACGACTGGCGCTGGTACGTCACCCTGGCCCTGGCCCTGGCCGACGTCCCCGAACCCGACCTGACCGGCCTCACCTGCCCGGTCACCGTCCTGGCCGCCAAGTACGACGTCGTCGCCGACCCGACGCGCGCGGTCCGCCCCGCCGCCGTCCTGCCCCACGCCCGCACGAGGGTGATCCCGACCAGCCACTTCCTGCCCCTGGAGGCCCCGGACGAGGTCGTCCGCGAACTGGCCGCCCTCCAGGCCCGCGTCACCGCCGTGGAGCGGGCGCTGCGCTGACCCCGCCCCGGTCAGGGGGGCGGGGTCAGCCGCGGGTCGTGGCGGTGGACTCCGGTGCCAGCCACCAGTGGGGCTTGCCCGCCGTCCACCCGAGGAACCGCACGCCCGCGCCCTCCGCGGGGAACCGGCCGCCGCCGACCACGTGGGCCAGGCCGTCGACCGCGGGGACCAGCCGCCCGTCCCCCACCTGCAGCCGCATCCGCTCCACCGCCTCCCGCTGCTGCGCGGGCTCGCAGAAGCTCAGGAAGAAGATCGCCTGCCGCCACGCGTACGCCGCGTTCTTGACCATCGACAGCGCGGCGTGGGGCTCGGTGATCCGCAGCGCCTGCCTGCGCACGACCCAGTCCAGGGCCGCGATGGCGAGCCGGGGCGCGTGGTCGGCGAGCCACGGCCGCAGGTCCAGCGCGTCGACCAGGGTGGCCAGGTTGTGGGTGGTGAGGATCTGGCTCTGCTCGAGGACGGTGCCGTTGGCCGCGACCCCGCCCACCCGAGCGGTCCCCCGGGCCTCGCGGGCCCGGGTCGCGCAGAGGGTGGCGAAGTCCTCGGCGGTCTGCTTGCCCCAGCGGCGGGTCAGCAGGCGGCGGGGCGGGGGCGCCCAGGTCTCGGCGGGCGGCAGGTCGTAGTAGCGGGCGTAGAGGGTCCCGGCCAGCACCCGGCTCGCGGTTTCGGCTGCGGTGCGCCACTTGGCGGTGAAGGTGCCCATGAAGATGTCGGCGGCGACCTCCTCGACCAGCGGCACCCGCAGCCCGGCCTGGCCCGCGAGCGCGCCGAACTCGCTGACCAGCGGGTTCGGCAGGATCGTGTGCGGGAACGCGGTCAGAGCGAGGGTGGTCGCCGAGGTCAGGGCGCGGCGGGCGGCGAGGCCGGTGTCGGCGGTGCGAGTGCGCAGCGGCTCCAGGACCGCGATCCACGGCAGCTCGGTGAAGCGGACCTGGTGCTCCAGGTTGAGCAGCAGCAGGCTCCGCCTGCGGCGGAAGGCGGCGTAGGCCTGGCCGAGCAGGCCGGCGAGGCGGGTGTCCTCGACGTCTGCGGCGAGGACGTGCGCGGTGATCTGCGGCAGGACCTGGGCCAGCACCTCGCCGGAGGTGATCACCCCGCGGTCGACCAGCTCGCCCACCGGCGCCTCCAGCGCCCTGGCCGCCTTGGCGAGCAGGTGGGCGGGGATCGGCGCGCCCGGGGGCACGTCGGGGGACTCGCCGTCGGCGGCCGGCTCGGCCAGCGGGTCGAGGGCGGGGACGCCGCCGTCGTCGGGGTAGCGGTCGAGGCGGGCGGCCAGGACCTCGGCGAGCGCGGCGTGCGTCGGGCGCGCGGCGACGGCCGCCTGGACGGCGCGCAGCGCCGCCCGCGGCTCCGAGCCGGGCGCGCCGTGCTTGGTGATCGTGTTGGCGAGCGCGCGGCGCACCCAGCCGACCTGGCGCGCGGTGAGGTTCGCGCTGCCGCGCGGGCAGGTGTACAGCGCCGTGCGCAGCCGGGCGAAGTTGCCCTTCGGGGCCCGGTGACCGGTGGCGAGCGGGTGCTCGGCCGTGGCGGCGGCGTAGTCGGCCATCCACTCCTCCCGGCGCCGCGCCCAGTCGTGGGGCCACACCCGGCACGGCCAGCCGCCGACCACCACGCCGTCGATGAGGTGCGGCAGCTCGACCTCACCCGGGTCCGCGCCCGGGTCAGCGGGGCCGACCGTCTCGCACCAGAGGGCGACCAGGCGGTCGTACAGCGGGTTCCACACCCGCAGCACCTCCAGCATCTCCGCGATCCGCGGGGCGACGGCCTTCTCCCGCAGCCCCGCGCGCACCTCCCCCGCGCTGCGCAGCCGCACCAGCGCGCCACCGGGCCGCGACGTCGGGCCCACGTTCGGGGTCATGCGCAGCCGGTGCATCAGCGGGCGCAGCTCGGCGACCAGGTCCAGCGCGGCCTCGTACCGCTTCTGCTCCAGCAGCCACGCCACGACGGCCAGCGCCGCGTCCTCGGGCACCTCGACCTGGAAGCCGCCGCTCGCCAGAGCCCGCAGCAGCTCCGCCTGCCCCTCGTCGGCCAGGTAGTACAGGTTGAGGCGCTCGCGGTCGGTGCTCCCCGGCGCGTCGGCGGGCAGGGACCGCACGCGTGCGGCCTCGTCCTCGCGCAGCGGCGCCTCGGACAGGTACCGGCCGGTGGCGAACCCGCCGTGCGCGACCTCCAGCGTCACCCAGGCGGGGGTGTTCGCGACCGGCGTCCGCGACCCGACGACCAGCTCGCCGGAGGCGATCCCCGACAGCACGGCCCGCCACTGCTCGGCCTTGGCCTGAGCGCGCTCGCGGCCCGCGCGGTCCGGTGCGGACACTGCCGCGCGCAGCGCGCGCTCCAACCTGTCGAACGCGTAATCGGACATGACTACCCCACAGCTCGTGATGCGCGAAGACCTGGCGGCGAGGCTCGAACTCGCGCCTTCCCGGATAAGAGCCGGGTGTTCTGCCGAACTGAACTACGCCAGGACGACATGGAGGCGGGACTCGAACCCGCGCCCTCCCGGTCCCGAGCCGGGCGATCTGCCGCTGATCCACTCCATGCGTGCGGGCCAGCGTAATGCCCGTCACCGCGCGGGCCACCCGGTTTTCGCCCTAACCCACGGTTCACGGACATCCGTTTAGCCTCGGTGCATGGGACGCCGCCGACTTGTCGCGCTGGCAGCCAGCGGGCTGGCGGCCGTCGCCGGGTGCGCGACGTTCACCGAGCAGCCCCCGCCGCGGAGCTGGCAGCCGCAGACGCCGCTGACCGCGCAGGCCGGACCGGCCCCCCGCGAGGAAGGCCCCGGCGGTGGCGGCGGCGGTCCGGGCGGCGGCCCGAACCAGCCCCCGCCGACCTCGATCCCCCCGCCCGACGGCTGCACCGACTTCCACCCCGCCGTGCTCGCCACGTGCCTGGACTCCCCGACCGCCGTCGCGGCCCTGCCCGGTGACGGCAGCAACCCCACCGCCCTGGTCGGCGAGCGCACCACCGGCCGCATCCTGCTGGTCCGCAAGGGCGTGGACCCCGAGGTGGTGGCCACCGTGCCGGTCGACGCGGCGGGCGACGGCGGGCTCACCGGCCTGGCGCTGTCGCCCTCCTACGCCGAGGACCAGCTGATCTTCGCCTACGTCACCACCCGCACCGACAACCGGCTGGTCCGCATCGCCGCGGGCGACAGCGCCAAGCCGGTGCTCACCGGCATCCCGCGCGGCGCCCGCGGCAACCGCGGCGCGCTGGCCCTGGACCACCGGGGCGGCCTGCTGCTGGCCACCGGCGACGCGGGCAGGCCCGCCGACCCGAAGTCCCTGGCGGGCAAGCTGCTGCGCCTGGACGCCTCCGGCAAGCCGCACCCGGACAACCCGGACCCGAAGACCGCCGTCGTCGCCTCCGGCCTGACCGCCCCCGGCGGCGTCTGCGCCTCCCTCGACGGCTCCCGCACCTGGGTCACCGACCGCACCGCCAAGGCCGACGTCCTGCACAAGGTCGAGTACGGCAGGCCGCTGGGCACCCCCGCCTGGTCGTGGCCGGAGAAGCCGGGCGTCGCGGGCTGCGCGTCCACCTCGCAGGTCCTGTGGGTGGCCATGTCGACCGCGGGCCACCTGGAGAACCTGCCGCAGGCCCCGGACGGCACCTTCACCGGCAAGCCGAACCTCAGCATGGAGGACGAGGAGGGCTTCGGCCGCCTGTCCGGCCTGGACCTGGTCAACGACTCGGTCGCCGTCACGGGCACGGTCAACAAGCGCGGCGGCACGCCGGTCTCCAGCGACGACCGCGCCCTCATCATCGTCCTGCAAGCCCTGGAGGGCGGCGGGCAGGACTGACCGCGCGACGCCGGAGGGGCCGCCCCACCGGGACGGCCCCTCCGCGCGTGTCCTGGAACCTGTCCCAGGGTTACGAGCAGCGCTCGATGATCAGCTCGCGCACCCGCTTGGCGTCCGCCTGGCCCTTTGTCGCCTTCATGACCGCGCCGACGATCGCGCCCGCCGCGGCGACCTTGCCGTCGCGGATCTTGGCGGCGACGTCCGGCTGTGCGGCCAGCGCCTCGTCCACCGCCGCGTACAGCGCCGAGTCGTCCGAGACGACCTTGAGGCCGCGCTTCTCCACCACGTCGGCGGGCTCGCCCTCACCGGCGAGGACGCCGTCGACGACCTCGCGGGCCAGGGCCTTGGTCAGGTCGCCGGAGGCCACCAGGGCGATCACCGCCGCCACCTGGGCCGGGGTGATGGGCAGCTCGGCCAGCTCGACGCCGCGGCTGTTGGCCTGCTGGGCCAGGTACGACACCCACCACGACCGGGCCTCGGCGGGCGGCGCGCCCGCGTCGGCGGTCGCGGCGATGAGGTCGACCGCGCCGACGTTGACCAGGTCGCGCAGCTCGGCGTCGGAGAGGCCCCAGTCGGACTGGATGCGCCTGCGGCGCTCCCACGGCATCTCCGGCAGCGTGCCGCGCAGCTCCTCGACCCACTCCCGCGACGGCGCGATGGGGACCAGGTCCGGCTCCGGGAAGTACCGGTAGTCCTCGGAGGTCTCCTTGCGCCGACCGGCCGAGGTGTGGCCGGTGGCCTCGTCGAAGTGGCGGGTCTCCTGGGTGATGGAGCCGCCCGAGGCCAGCAGCGCGGCCTGGCGGGTCATCTCGAAGCGCACGGCGCGCTCGACGCTGCGCAGCGAGTTGACGTTCTTGGTCTCGGTGCGGGTGCCGAACTCGGCGGCGTCCTTCGCCATCAGCGACAGGTTCGCGTCGCAGCGCAGCGAGCCCTGGTCCATCCGCACGTCGGAGACGTCGAGGGCCTTGAGCAGGTCGCGCAGGGCGGTGACGTAGGCGCGGGCCACCTCGGGCGCGCGGGCGCCGGTGCCGGTGATCGGCTTGGTGACGATCTCGATCAGCGGCACGCCCGCGCGGTTGTAGTCCAGCAGCGAGTGGTCGGCGCCGTGGATGCGGCCGGTGGCGCCGCCGACGTGCAGCGACTTGCCGGTGTCCTCCTCCATGTGGGCGCGCTCGATGCCCACGCGGACGACCTCGCCGTCCTCCAGCGTCACATCGAGGAACCCGTCGAAGGCGATCGGCTCGTCGTACTGCGAGGTCTGGAAGTTCTTCGGCATGTCGGGGTAGAAGTAGTTCTTGCGGGCGAACCGGCACCACTGCGCGATCGAGCAGTTCAGCGCCAGCCCGATGCGGATCGCCGACTGCACGGCCGCGCCGTTGAGCGCGGGCAGCGAGCCCGGCAGGCCGAGGCAGGTCGGGCAGACCTGGGTGTTGGGCTCGGCGCCGAAGGCGGTCGGGCAGCCGCAGAACATCTTGGTGTTCGTGGACAGCTCGACGTGCACCTCAAGACCCATGACCGGGTCGAAGCGGGCGACGACGTCGTCGTAGTCCATCAGCTCCAGTGTGGTCACTTGTCGTCCCTGAACGCCCGGACGGCGATGAGCACGCCGGTGACGGCCACGATGATGCTGCCGATCGCGTTGGCCAGCGCCAGCTTGTCCTTGTCGCTGCGGGCGGTCTTGAGGGTGCTGACCGCGCTGGTGGCCGAGGCCACCGCGCTGACGATCCCGAACGTGCCCTTGATCTTCTTCTGCGCCATCAGCGTGCGGCCTCCAGTTCGGGAACGCGGTGGATGAGGGCTCCGCCCTGCGCGGCGTCGCGGGCGGCCTCGTAGGCGGCGGCCACCCGGTAGCCGCGGTGGTCCTGCAGCGCGGGCGACATGATCTGCAGACCGACGGGCAGCCCCTCGGCGAGTCCACAGGGGACGCTCAGCGCGGCGTTGCCCGCCATGTTGGACGGGATGGTGCACAGGTCGGCCCGGTACATGGCCATCGGGTCGTCCACCCGCTCGCCGATGCGGAACGCCGTGGTCGGCGTGGTCGGCGAGATGAGCACGTCGGCGGTCTGGAAGGCCGACTCGAAGTCGCGCGTGATGAGCGTGCGGACCTTCTGCGCAGAGCCGTAGTACGCGTCGTAGTAGCCCGCCGACAGCGCGTAGGTGCCGAGCATGATGCGGCGCTTGACCTCGGCCCCGAAGCCCGCCTCGCGGGTCATCGACATGACCTCCTCGGCGCTGCGGGTGGCGTCGTCGCCGGTGCGCAGGCCGTAGCGCATCGCGTCGAAACGGGCGAGGTTGGAGGACGCCTCGCTCGGCGCGATCAGGTAGTAGGCGGGCAGCGCGAGGGTGAAGCTCGGGCAGGACACCTCGACGATCTCCGCGCCCAGGGCCCGCAGCTGCTCGACGGCCTCGTGGAAGGCCGAGAGCACGCCCTCCTGGTAGCCCTCGCCGCCCAGCTCGGTGACGATGCCGACCCGCACACCGGAGAGGTCCCCGGTCTTGCCCTCGCGCACGGCCGCGACGACCGGCGGCACCGGCACGTCGATGGAGGTCGAGTCCATCGGGTCGTGTCCGGCGATGACCTCGTGCAGCAGCGCCGCGTCCTCGACGGTCCGCGCGCACGGCCCGGCCTGGTCGAGGGAGGAGGAGAAGGCGACCAGCCCGTAGCGCGACACGGTGCCGTAGGTGGGCTTGACGCCCACGGTGCCGGTGACCGACCCCGGCTGGCGGATCGAGCCGCCGGTGTCGGTGCCGATGGCCAGCGGCGCCTCGAAGGCGGCCAGCGCGGCCGAGGAGCCGCCGCCGGAGCCGCCGGGGATGCGGTCGAGGTCCCACGGGTTGCGCGTGGTGCCGAACGCGGAGTTCTCGGTGGAGGAGCCCATCGCGAACTCGTCCATGTTGGTCTTGCCGAGGATGACCATGCCCGCGGCCAGCAGCTTGCGCACGACGGTGGAGTCATACGGCGGCTGCCAGCCTTCGAGGATGCGCGAACCGCAGGTCGTCGGCGCGCCCTCCATGGTGAGGACGTCCTTGACCGCGATCGGCACACCGGCCAGCGGTGAGGCGGCCTCGCGGCCCGCGGCGATGTCCTCGTCCACCGCCCGCGCGGCGTTGAGCGCGCGCTCGGTGTCGACGTGCAGGAACGCGTGCACGGCGGGGTCGACCTCGGCGATGCGGTCCAGGTGCGCCTGGGCGACCTCGACGGCGGAGACCTCGCGGGTGCGGATGAGTTCGGCCAGCTCGGCGGCCGTCTTGCGGATCATGCCTCTTCCCCCAGGATGCGCGGCACGCGGAAGCGGCCGTCCTCGGCGGCGGGCGCGGCGGCCAGCGCCTGCGCCTGGGTCAGTCCCGGCCGCACGATATCGGCGCGGAAGACGTTGGTCAGCGGGACCGCGTGCGAGGTCGGCGGGATGTCCTGGTCGGCCACGGAGCCGACGGCGGCCACCGCGCCGACGATCTGGTCGAGCTGGCCTGCGAAGAGGTCCAGCTCGTCGTCGGAGACGGCCAACCGGGCCAGGCGGGCGAGGTGGGCGACCTCGTCGCGGGAAATGCTGGGCACTGGGCACGAACCCCCGGGGTCTCGCGGGTCTTGTCCAGCGGAGTCTATTTGGCCGCAGGTCGGGGGCTCGAACGGGTTGGTCCCGGCTCCCTCGTGGGTCCCTCGTGGGTCCCTGGCGGGTTCCAGGCCGGTTCCCTCGGGGTTGCGTGGTGGTTCTGTTTTCGGGGGCGGGGTCCGATGGGGTGGGGGTGAGGCGTGCGTTTATCCCGCCATGCGGTCCGGGGTGGACCGGGCGGAGGAGGTGTCTGCGACAATCAGCGGTCGGCATGGCGACCGGTCGGGAGTCCGGTGCTGTGAGGTCGACGATGTGCGGAGGCGTTCGAGGTGTCATTCCTGATCCGGGTCCAGCTCCCGGACTCCCCGGGCACGCTGGGTGCGGTGGCTACCGCGCTAGGGGCCATCGGGGCCGACATCCTCAGTGTTGACGTGGTGGAGCGGGTCGGTGGGACGGCCATTGACGACCTCGTGGTCGAGCTGCCTGGTGGGCGTCTGCCGGATGTGCTGATCACGGCGGCCGAGTCGGTCGAGGGTGTTGAGGTGGACGCGGTCCGGCCGTATGCGGGGGTGCTGGACACGCACCGGGAGTTGGAGCTGGTCGAGGAGGTCGCGGCTGACCCCAAGGGCGGGTTGGCGATCTTCACCCAAGGCGTCCCGAAGATCATCCGGGCGGGGTGGGCGCTGGTCATCGGGCCGTCGGGGCGGCTGGCCGCGTCGACGGCGGCGCCTGAGCTGCAGGAACTCGATCTGCCGTGGATGCCGCTCGCGCGGGCGACGGTCCTCGACGGCGAGGAGAGCTGGGTGCCGGAGACGTGGCGGGAGCTGGGCACGGAGTTGGCGGCCACGCCGGTCGGCAAGCCTGAGCGGGTGCTGCTCGTGGGGCGTCCCGGTGGGCCGATGTTCCGGGCGGCCGAGGTGGCGCGGTTGGCGCACCTGGCCGGGATCGTGTCGGTGGTTCTTCCGGACTAGGAGTCACCCTCCTTGACGGGGGGTGACGGCCGTTCCGTGCCGTCGCCGATTGTGGCCGCTTCGCGGGCCGCGTCCGGGCCGTCGGCCAGCAGGAGGGTGAAGCCGGGCTCGTCCAGGACGGGCACCTTGAGCTGCACGGCCTTGTCGTACTTCGATCCGGGCGCGTCGCCCACCACGACGAAGGCCGTCTTCTTCGACACCGAGCCCGAGGCCTTGCCGCCGCGCGCCATGATCGCTTCCTTGGCCTCGTCGCGGGAGTAGGTCGCCAGGCTGCCGGTGACCACGATCGACAGGCCCTCCAGGGTCCTGGGCACCGAGTCGTCGCGGTCCTCGGTCATGCGCACGCCTGCCGCGCGCCACTTCTCGACCACGTCGGCGTGCCAGTCGACGGCGAACCAGTCCGTGACCGCCGCCGCGATCGTCGGGCCCACACCCTCCGCACCTGCCAGGCTCTCCTGCTCGGCGTCGCGGATCGCGGTGATCGAGCCGAACTCCCTGGCCAGGGCCTGCGCCGCCGTCGGGCCGACGTGGCGGATCGACAGCGCCACCAGGACCTTCCACAGTGGACGCTGCTTGGCCACGTCCAGGTTCGCCAGGAGCTTGCGGCCGTTGGCCGACAGCTCGCCCGCCTTGGTGCGGAACAGGTCCGCCCGGATGAGCTTGTCCTCGTCCAGGTCGAACACGTCGCCCTCGTCGGCCACCGCGCCCGCGGTGAGCAGCGCCGAGGCCGCCTCGTAGCCCAGCCCCTCGATGTCGAATGCGCCCCGCCCGGCCAGGTGGAACAGCCGCTCCCGCAGCTGCGCCGGGCAGCCGCGCGCGTTCGGGCAGCGGATGTCGGCGTCGCCCTCCTTCTCGTGGCGCAGCGGCGTCGCGCAGACCGGGCACTCGGTCGGCATCACGAACTCGCGCGCGTCGTCCGGCCGCGCGTCGACCACCGGGCCCAGGACCTCGGGGATCACGTCGCCCGCCTTGCGGATGACGACGCGGTCGCCGATCAGCACGCCCTTGCGCTTGACCTCCGAGGCGTTGTGCAGCGTCGCCAGCGACACCGTCGAGCCCGCGA
Organism: Actinokineospora guangxiensis; assembly: GCF_042657845.1. Lineage (NCBI taxonomy): Bacteria > Bacillati > Actinomycetota > Actinomycetes > Pseudonocardiales > Pseudonocardiaceae > Actinokineospora > Actinokineospora guangxiensis. Next base: position 21,203 of record NZ_JBHSKF010000002.1, read on the forward strand.
TCTTCACCGGCTCCATCACCGCGAACGGGGTCACCCGGCCCGTCCTGCCGACGTTGACCTCGATGTTCAGCAGGGTCGTCGTCGCCTCCTCCGGCGGGTACTTGTAGGCGATCGCCCAGCGCGGGGCGCGCGAGGTGGTGCCGAGGCGGCGCTGGAGGGCTACCTGGTCGACCTTGATGACGACGCCGTCGATCTCGTAGGAGTTGTCGTGGCGGTGCTCGCCCCAGTGCTTGACGTGCTCGGCCAGGTCCTCCGGCTTGTCGAGGACCACGGTGTGCGGCGAGACGGGCAGGCCCCACGCCGTCAGCGCCCGGTAGGCCTCGGACTGCGCCACCGGCTCGAAGCCGTCGCGCTTGCCGAAGCCGTGGCAGATCAGCTTGAGGTTGCGCGAGGCCGTCACCCGCGGGTCCTTCTGCCGCAGCGAGCCCGCGGCGGTGTTGCGCGGGTTGGCGAAGGGCGGCTTGCCCGCCTCCACCAGCCGCGCGTTGAGCGCCAGGAACTCCTCGACCTCGAAGAACACCTCGCCGCGCACCTCGACCAGCGTCGGCACCGGGAACTCCTCGGTGCCGCTGAGCCGCTCGGGGACGCCGGACATCGTCCGCACGTTGAGCGTGACGTCCTCGCCGGTGCGGCCGTCGCCCCTGGTCAGCGCCCTGGTGAGGCGGCCGTCCTGGTAGAGCAGGTTCACGGCGAGGCCGTCGATCTTCAGCTCGCAGAGGTAGCGCGCATCCGCGGCCTCGCGGCGCACCCGCTCGACCCAGGCGGACAGCTCGTCGAGGTCGAAGGCGTTGTCGAGGCTGAGCATCCGCTCCAAGTGGTCGTGGGCGGCGAACTCGGTCGAGAACGTCCCCCCGACCCGCTGCGTGGGCGAGTCGGGGGTGACCAGGATCGGGTACCGCTCCTCCAGCTCGGCCAGCTCGCGCAGCAGGGCGTCGAACTCGCCGTCGGAGATCGCCGGGGAGTCCAGGACGTAGTAGCGGAACTGGTGGCCCAGCAGCTCCTCGGCGAGCACCGCGTGGCGGTCTCGCACCTGAGCCGGGACATCGGGAGATTCAGTGTTCTCACTGGTCACAGGCCCAAGACTAGCTGTGGGGACTGACGTTTTCAGCTCGGCAGACCGCGCACGAGGTCGCGCAGTTCGAGCAACCCGATCGTGTCCTCGGGCTCCTGCTCGGCCGTCTCCACCCGCCGCAGCCGCTTGCCGGCCACCCGCTCGCCGAGGGTCGCGTCGAGCGGCATGAAGGTCATCGCCTGGCGCATGTCGGGCGCCAGCTCCGACAGCAGCGGGTGGTGCACGGCGACGTCGATGACGTCCCCGTCGACCTGCGCGTGCACCCGGACATCGGCGAGGGAGACCCGGTGCTGCCCGATGTTGACCGTGACCAGCGTCGGGTCGGGCACCGGCGGCACCGAGTCGTGGAACTCCCAGATCGCGTCGTCCGGCGGCGCGGCGGCCTTCCAGGCGTCGGTGACCGGCCGCAGCTCGGGGTCCTCCTGCCCGGTGACCACGAAGGCGTAGATCGCCCGCTCCCCGCGCTCCAGCGCGAAGTGCAGATCCGGGTGCAGCTCGGCGACGAGGTCGCACAGCAGCTGCTCGACCCGTTGCGGCTCCCGGTCCCCGAGCGCGGCGGCGATCGTGGGCAGCACCTCGTGCCAGGAAGTCCAGAACCGCTCAGCGCGCTCGGTGGGGGTCACCCGGGCAACGCTATCGGCCCGCGAACCGCTCGGCCGCGCGATGGCGGACTGTCGCCACCACCCGCGCCGCTACCCGCCCGCGACCGACGGGATGATCTGGACCACCGCGCCCGCGGGCAGCGGGGTGTCCTTGCCGCCGAGACGGCGGCACTCCTCGCCGTCGACGTAGAAGTTGACGTACCGGCGCAAGTCGCCCTGCTCGTCGCGCAGCTTCCGCTCCAGACCGGGATGGCGCTCGGCGAGCACGTCGAGCACCTCCCCGAGCGTCGTGCCCGCGGGCACGTCGACCTCCACCTCCGCGCGGTCCTCGGCCTTGGGCCGCAACACCCCCGGCAGCCGGACGACGACCATCAGACCACCGCCGCCCGGATCGACAGCACATCGGGCAGGTCCTGGGCGATGAGCGCCCAGCTGTCGCCGCCGTCGCGGCTGCCGTAGACGTCGCCGGAGCGGGAGCCGAAGTACACCCCGGCCGGGTCCGCGTCGTCGGCGCACATGGCGTCGCGCAGGATCGTGGTCCAGTAAGGGTTCTTGGGCAGCCCGTTGTCGAGGGCCTCCCAGGTCTCCCCCGCGTCGCGGCTGCGGTAGACCCGGCAGAGCCCGTCGGGCGGGAAGCGGTGCCCGTCGGCCACGATCGGGAAGGTGTAGACGGTGTCCGGATCGTGCGGGTGCACCACGATCGGAAAGCCGAAGTCGCAGGGCAGGCCGTCGGCGATGGACTTCCAGGTCACGCCCGCGTCGTCGCTGCGGTAGACGCCGTGGTGGTTCTGCGCGTAGAAGCGGTCGGGGCGCGCGGGGTGCTGGGCGAGCTTGTGCACGCACTGGCCGTACTCGGGGAACTGGTCGGGCATGAAGTAGGCCTTGATGCCCTTGTTGCTGGGCGCGAAGGACTTCCCGCCGTCCTCGGTGCGGTAGACCCCGCCCGCGGACATGGCGACGGTGACGTGGTCGGGGTTGGCGGGGTGCGGGATGACGGTGTGGACGGCCTGGCCGCCGAAGCCGGGCTCCCAGGTTTCGCGGTGGGGGTGGTCCCAGAGGCCGCGGACGAGGTCGAAGGTGCGGCCTCCGTCGGTGGATTTGAAGAGGGAGGAGGGCTCGGCACCGGCGTAGACGACGTCGGGCTGGTCCTTCGGCCCGGGGGCGAGCTGCCAGACGCGGGTGAGGGCGGCTCCGGTGTCGGCGGGGAAGGCCACGGGGGCGCGGTCGGGCTCGTGCCAGGTCTTGCCGAGGTCGTCACTGGTGGCGACGCCGGGACCCCAGTGCTCGGAGGTCACCCCGGCGAGCAGACGCGGGGTGTCGCCCCGGGTGTCGATGGCGACGGCGTAGACATCGGTCATGGCGTGGTGCGGCCCCGTCACCTCCCAGCCGTTTGCGCTGGAAGAGGCCAGGAACAGCCCCTTCCGAGTACCGATCGCCACCAACACGTCCTGCGCCATCGCCCCTCCTCGCTTGTGGTGCGCGCCACGCTACGCCGCACCACCGACAGCCGCAGATGTCCTCGCCCCCCCGGCTTCCCGCTCAGGATTCGAGGACGCGGTAGTCGATTGCGCTGACGTGCACCACGGCCTCGACCAGCGCCGAAGCCGACATTCCTGAGAAACCGGCCCCGTCGCTGTGCACCAGCACCCGAAGCGACGCCTCACCCAGGACGCTCACCAGCTCTCTCATCCCGGCTTCCAACACCGACCGCATGTACTCGTACTCACCGCTCCAATCACTGACATCAGGAAAGTTCCCGATCTCGAACGGAATCGTGGTGACCACGAACGGAGGAGAGTCATCGTTTCGCTCATTGAGCAGAACCTGCGCTCTGCCGATGACCGGAAACCCTCCGTGCCAGTCATGCGCGATGGGCACCGTGATCACCACGGCATCACAATCCGCCCCGGTCTCAGGGACTGAACCGAACCGGACCTCGAGATCGGCGTACCCCGCAGCCGCTCGTTCATATTCGGCCACCTTGCTCGGCGTACCCGAGGCGATCACCATGAGAATCATATCAACCGCAATTCATTCCCGGCATGACTGTCAGACTGCTCGGCACCACTTCGGCTTCGGACCACGTAGGACCGCGTCGAAGAGATCTTCGGCCTTCGCACCCGCCTAGCGCTTGATGGCCTCGTCGACCACTGCCTCCGCTATCACCAAGAGGTCGGTCACCTGGCCTGGGCGGACTGCGGGCTCGCGCAACAGGTGCGCCGCCAGGCCGGTCATGATCGCCACGACCTCCTCAGGCTTCCCCAGCGCGGGCTCCACCAGCTCGTTCTGCCCGGATCAGAACCTCGGCCAACCGCACCAACCGGTCATCACCCCCGATCGCGGCGAGCAGGACCGAGCCGCGCGCTCCGCAGATGACAACCGGAAGGTCGAGTCGCCGGCAAACTCCCGCGCTGCGGCATCAAAAGCAGCGATGTCGGCGTCCGGCCGCTGCGGCCGGAACCATGCCGCACCAGCGACGACCGCAGATGTCCTTGTCAAGCCGGTCTCATATCCCGCTTCGCTCAGCGGCCTTCCGCCGATACTCAGCGGCCTCCACGGACGCCTGCTCACTGTCGCTTACGAACACCGCGGTGGCCGCAACCGATTCCAGCGCCGCGGCCATGTCCGTACACCAGCGCCGCCGCGCCCCATCGTCACCTCCCCCAGGTCGCAACGCACGCATCGCACGGAGATGCTGAAGCGCCGCCCGCAGTTCGTCCGGGATCGTCATGTCGCCTTCTGCCGCTGATAAGAGGAAGGAATCGGCGACCTGTCGGCCCTTGTCGCTGGGGGCGAACGACTTCCCGCCGTCCTCCGTGCGGTAGACCCCGCCCGCTGGCATGACGACGGCTTAGACATCGGTCATGGCGTGGTGCAGCCCCATCACCTCCCAGCCATCTGCACTGGAAGACTACGGAAGACAGCCTCTTCCGAGGATCGATCACCACCAAGACGTCCTGTGCCATCACGGCGTGCCGAGCAGTTCCATGATTCGCTCCCGAAGTTGATCGACGATGCGATGCACGGATTCCTTGTCAGCTCCGCGATTCACCGCCCGCTCCACATTCCACTCCATGAACATCGGCGCGAACCAGGTCAGCCGGACGAAGTCCGCATGAAGGCGCTCGCCTTCCTTTACTTCGATCGACTGCAGGAGTACGAGATAACCGGCGCCCGCCTCGGCCAAGAATCTTCCCGAACGCAATTGCCCGAGAAAGCCTTCATCGGAATCCCAGGCGAGGTCGAGCGCTTCCAACACAGCCGGGTCATCGTGAGACCTCATGGCCAGTACCCCACAATAGCGTCAGCGGGCACTTCACCGAAGATGAGCACTTCCTGGTCACGTTTCGCGTAGGCGTCAATCCTCCCCTTCCCCGGGAATCCCGATGACACGTCTTCCACCGTGCCGACCACTCGGCTGAGATCGATGGCGACCACGCCATGTCCGCCGTTGTACTTGTCGAAAGCCACACTGGGAAGCTTACTTGTCGACACCCACGGGGTCCGCTTCGCACCAGCGACGTGCGAAAGCGGGGAAACACTGTCAGCGGAGACATCACGCGCCCTGAGCCCCACCGCCGGATCCTCACCTCTCGCGAGCGAGCGCCATACGATCCCCGGCACCGCATCGTCATCAGTCGGGGTCCCACAGTTGTGGACCAAGACGCTGGAGCGGCCAGCCATGACATAGTAGGAATGGACACGATCAATCGTCAGATCGTGCACCACGCCGACCACTCGAGACTTCCAAGCTTCGACAACGCGCAGCCTTTGTCCAGAATGGGAGACGAGGTCATCGCCAGCAGCAACATCACTAATTGCGGCCCAGGACTTCTTGTTGTCCACCCAGAACGGGTGCCAGTCCGTCGCCGAGACGACCTCGGGTTTCGCCGAAGCACTCGACTTCACCATCAACGTGGTGCGGTCGGGCTCATCGCTGTGCAACCAAGTTGCCGTGACCGACTGGGAACTCGTGGTCCGACCGTGCGGGTCAGTGGCCAGTACCCTGTCGCCGACGACTACGGTCTCAATCGGCTTCGTTGAGCCATCCGCCAACAGGATTCTGGTGCCCGGCGGGAAGCTGTGGCGCTTACACGTGGCGCCTGCAGTGTCGGCGACATCGTCGAGCTTGGCCATCCCCTGGCGAACGAGATCTTCGGTACGGCGGTACACCCCGCTGAGGCGGGCGCGGGCCTTGCTGACGCGCTCCTCCCACTTCAGCGCCTTGTGCACAGCGCCGATGACCTTGCCGATGTTCGCCGCCAGCTTGAACAGCCGTCCGACCGGAATCAGCCCAGCACACGCCCAGATGTCGAAGTTCGTGAAGCAGTCCCGGATATCGCTCAACCCCGTCAGGTCACCGATGATCTCCGGAAGCTCCTCCTTCATCACCCCCCAAAAGCCCTTATCCGAGGCCGCGTCCTCCTCCAGCTGCCGCATCTCCGGCTCGGAGATGCCCGCCTCGGAAGCGGCCTGCTTCCTCGACTGCTGCTGGACGACCTGCTTCTTCTGGCGCTTCTTCTCCTTCTCCGCCGCCCGCTCCCGGCCGCCGTCCTTGCCGCAGCGCAGGATGCCTTCCATGCAGCTGAAGTTCAGCCCCGTCGGGTCCGTGAACGTCACCGGGCTGTTGTTGGCGTAGGCGTAGGCGTTCATCCGCTGCGAGTCCGCCATGTCGATCAGCGGATCGACGCTGATGAAGCGGCCGGTCACCGGGTCGTACTCGCGGGCCCCGATCGACGTCAGGCCCGTGGTGTCCTTCACCCCGTCGACCAAGCCCTTGTCGTCCGGCCAGAAGCTCGGCTGAGTGCCCCGCGGAACACCGAACGGATCGGAGTTGCGGCGCGAGACGAACATGCTGCCCGCACCACTGCCGGGAGCGATGTTGGTCGTGTCGGTGCCGTTGTGGTCGCCGAACATGTAGGTCAGGCCGGCCACCGAGGTGCGCAGGGCGACGGTTTCGCCCGCGTGCTTGTAGTAGCGCTTGCCGGTGGTCGTCGTGGCGCCTGCGAGGGCGATGACCTCGTGGCCGGGCAGGTAGAGGATCTTGCCCGTCGGCTCGCGCTTGATCAGGCGGTTGCCGTTGGCGTCGTACACATACGTCGACTCGTCGCCGTCGGCCTCCACCGCCTTGGTCAGTCTGCCCTCGGCGTTCCACTCCAGGGTCTGGGTGTCGCCGCCGATCTTGCGGGTGACGGTGTTGCCCGCGGCGTCGTAGGTGAACTCGTCGCGGGCGGTGCCGTTGGGGCCGACACGGACGACGGCGTTGACGGCGTGGGGGCGCACCGAGGCCGGGCCGGAGGTGGGGACCTCGTAGGTCTCGGTGGTGGTGCCCGCCGTGGCGTGGCTGGTCTTGGTGGTGCGGTTGCCGATCGTGTCGAAGGTGTAGTCGTGCCAGTACCTGGCCGAGCCACCGAGGGCGGCGACCGACTTGGCCGCGGCGCAGTTGCCCGAGGACGGGGTCCAGGACGACTTCATGCGCTGGAGGTGGTCGTACTCGAAGCACTGGGTGTCGGCGGGGCCGCCCACCGGGACGTCGGAGATGCGGGTGATGTTGCCCGCCGGGTCGTAGCTCAGCGACCGGTTGACGGCCTGGGCGGTGGTGGTGGCGCTGGTGTTGCGGGTGATCAGGACGTTGGTCAGCCGCCGGGTGCCCTCCTCGAAGGTGTTCTTGAGCCAGGCGCGGCGCGGGCTCACGCCCATCGCCAGCAGGAGGGTCTCGCCGAACGGGGAGTACTGGTGGTCGGAGGCGTAGGTGTTGAGGCCGTAGGTGGAGTTCGGCAGCCCGTTGGCGTCGTAGGTGTGGATCACGTTCTCGGCGGCGAGACCGCCTGCCGCGGGCATCTTCTCCGACAGCAGCTGACCGTTGACCGCCGAGAAGCTCGCCTCGAAGGAGTACGTGTCGGCCAGCAGCCCTTCCGCCGACGGGATCACCACCGACGTCTTCGTCGGCCTGCCCAGGTTGTCGTAGTTGTCCACCCGGGTCGTGTAGGCGTCCTGGCCGATGTGGCGGGTCGAGGACGTCAGCGCGCCCTTGCGGAGCGTGTCGTAGGTCCAGGACGCCAGCTTGGTCCCGGTCAGCGAGCCCTCGTACTGGCCGATCTTGCGGCCGATGGAGTCGTACTCGTAGGCCAGCGTCTTGCCGCGCGCGTCCGTGGTGGACACGAGCTGGTCTAGCGCGTCGTAGGCGTAGGTGGTGCGGCCGCGGTCCGGGTCGGTGTCGGCGATCTTGCGGCTGAGCTTGTCGTACTCGTAGGTCCACTCGTTGCCCTGGGCGTCGGTGACCTTCGACGTCTGCCCGCGCGGGGAGTAGGCGAAGCGGGTGGAGTCGTAGGTGGCCGACGGGCCGTAGACGCCGTTCGCGCTGTGCTGGTGGTACTCGCGCCGCTCGACGATCGCGCCGTTGGCGTTCTTGATGACGCCGACGGCCACGCCGCCGCTGGGCGGGGTCGTGTAGGTGTTGTCGCCGCTGTAGCGGGTCTTCGTGCGCGACACCTCGACACCCGAGGTGTACTGGACCAGCTCCAGCGGCCGGGACAGGTCGTCGTAGTCGGTGACGGTCTTGTTCGGGATCAGGCCGTCGTTGGCGACGGTGAACAGCTGCGGCGCCGGGGCGTCGAGGTTGTACATCGCGTTGTGCGTGCGCACGACGTTGCCGCGCGAGTCGTAGAAGGTGTCGGAGACCAGCCTGCCGCCGATCGCCGAGGGCGTCTGGGACTGGCGGGGCCGCAGGAACCCGTCGTAGAGGTCGTAGCTGACCGCGTAGGTCTCGTTCTCCCGCAGCGACTGCGACGTGACGACAGTGGGGCCGTCGGTGCGGTACTGGTAGGCGTATAGGGCGTTCGCGGACTTGCCGTCGGCCTTGGAGCGGCCCGGCTTCCACACCGCGGTGAGCCTGCCCAGCGGGTCGTAGGCCAGGTCGGAGCGCTCGCCGTTGATGCCGATCTCGGCGAGCACGAGGCCGCGCGCGGTGTCGCGGACGGTCGTGGTGACCCAGCCGTTCGGGCTGGTCACGCGGTAGGTGTGCGGCACACCGGTCGCGGGCTCGTAGCTGGACAGGGTTTCCCCGCCGTCGGCGTCGGTCGACTTGGTGACGCGGCCGTAGGCGTCGACCTCGGTGGTGCTGACGACCTGGTAGGTGCTGCCGCCGGTCCAGCGCTCGGACGTGGTGACGACGCCGCGGGTGGGCGCGGTGCCGTGCGCTTGGCCGTCGTAGGAGGAGCGGACGTCGGTGACGACGTCGTCCTCGGTGCCCGGCCAGGCCGAGCACGGCTTGGCGATGGTCCGCACGCGCGAGGCGTAGGACAGCATCCAGGTGGCGCTGTCGCTCAGGTAGGTCGTCTCCGAGCAGGTCTCGTCGCCGGTCACGGCGACATCGCCGGCCACGTCCTCGCGCGTGGCCAGGCCGAGGGAGTTGAAGGTGGTGGCCGTGCTGGTCCGCCGCCACTGGCCGTTCTCCTGGCGGCTGCGGGTCTCGGTCTGCTGGGTGCGGACCATGTACGCCGACTCGGCGCCGTCGTTGGCGGTCTCGATCAGCTGCGGGGTGTTGACCGTGGCCGAGACGACCTGGCCGCCGCTGTGCAGCAGCGTTTCGCGCTCGAACCCGGCCAGGCGGTCGTCGTCCTCGATGGTGCCGCCGTCGCCGTCGGTGACGTGCACGTCCCGCTTGCCGCCGTTGGGCAGGACGTCCTCGTCCATACCGCGCAGGTAGCGGACCTCGGAGATGGTCCTGGTGGAGCCGACCGCGCCCTGGATGGTCCGGACCAGGCCGTAGCCGCGCCAGAGCGACCACGTGCGCTCGGCGGCGTCGGCGTCGTCGTTCTCGTCGTAGTGCCAGGCCCCGCCGCCCGGGTACTCGTAGTTCGTGATGATCTCCTGCGGTCCGCCGGTGACCGAGTCCTCGGAGATCTCCTTGACGACGTACTTGTGGAACCAGTCCAGGACCGGTTCCTGGGCGCCCGGCGGGGTCCAGTACACCGGGTAGCACCGCATGGTGTTGGTGTGCGGGTTGGCGGGCATGCGGGTGCCGCGGACGCAGTCGCGGTCGGCGTAGACGACCTCGGTGACCGCGCCCGCGTCACCGGTCACCCGGACGATCCGGTAGCGGGTGAGCGGCAGCAGGCCCTCGGTGGCGTCGACGCGGTTGGCCATCGCCAGCCCGCCGAAGGTGATCTCGGGCAGGGCCGCGGTCCCGCCGGTGTGCCCGGTGCGGGTGACGCCCGCCAGCCACAGCGACGGCTCGGTGCCCGCGGCGCCGGGGAACTGCTGGCGCAGCGCCCAGGAGTCGACGTCGACGTGCTCGGTGCCGTCGTGGGTCTGGGTGCGGACCTTCGTCAGGCGCTTGCGGGTGAAGAACGCGGGCGAGTACCGCTGCGCGCAGTCCTCTCCGGCGGCGCAGATCCGGTCGAAGGGCACGTCCGGCCAGTGCGCGGCGTTGGCCTCGGTCAGCTGCGCGGGGGCGCAGGTGATCGCGCCCGAGGGCAGGCAGCGCTCGGCGACGTCGAACACGACGCGGGCGGGCGCGGGGGCGTGCAGGGCGTTGGAGCGCAGGCCGTACTCGATGCGGTTGATGCGGCCCGCCGCGACGTACGGGGTGTCGGTGCCCTGCTGGCCGGCGCGCTTGTAGTGGTTGATCTCGGTGTCGTAGTAGAAGGCCATGGCGTTGCCGTGGCGGTCGACGACGAGGTCGACGTTCCAGCGGTAGGCCTGGGTGCACACCGAGTTCGCGTAGGCGCTCTGGTGGCAGGGTTCGCCCGCGTTGTTGCCGAAGACCGGCATGGTGAAGACCGACTTGGTCACCGGCTTGCCCGAGGTCCAGCCGGGCAGCTGGTTGAGCCCCAGGAAGTACTGGGTGCCGTCGATCGTGGTGACCTTCCAGTGCTCGCCGTTGTCGTCGCCGTTGACCGCGCCGGTGAGCTTCTCGATGCGCGAGCCGTCGTCCTTCTCCGGGCGGAACTTGCCGGTGGCGGTGTCCTTGACGAACTTGCCGGACAGCCCGCCGAGGGAGACGGTCAGCTCCTCGTCCGGCAGGTCCTTCCAGCACAGGTCGCCGACCTGCGTGCCGCCCTGGTTGCCGGGGTCGTCGGAGCACGCGGTGTAGCCGCGCTCGATGAACCCGCCCGCGGACAGGTCCCAGCCGTCGCCCACCCAGGAGGCCTGGTTGTTGGTCGCCGAGGTGCGCCCGTCGAGGGAGCCGGAGGAGTAGGCCAGCGCCAGCTGCGGCGCGGGCCCGGCGGGGGCGGTCGGCATGGTCATCGGGATGGAGTAGGTGAAGTCACCGCTGGAGGTCCCCGCCGACCACGACCCGGACGGCGCGAGGTCGGTCGCGGAGTAGTCGCCCCCGGACCCCGACCCGCCCGCCGAGGCGACGACGACCGTCCCGGTGCTCCGCTGCCGGGTCGGCCCGGCGGTCAGCGGGACCGCCGCGGTGAGCCGCTTGTCACGGGCGTTGTTGGCCGACTTCAGCGGCGTGCCCTGCCTGCACTCCGGCTTCTCCGGAGTGCTCAGCAGACACGCCGGGTACTGGGTGAAGGTCAGTCTGGAGCCGTAGTCGCCGCCATAGGCGCCCGCGAACCCCTTGTAGTCCAGGTCGACCGTGACCGACCCGCCCGCGGCCCCGGACACCTTCATCACGACCCCGTCGACCCGGGCCTTGCGCGCGACCTCCCGCCCGAACGTCTCGACGGTCACCTTCGCCGCCGCCCGCGAGATCCGCACGGGCGCGCCGGAGGTCGCCTGAGCGCCCCCGGACACCAGCTCCGCCTTGCCCGCGGCGGGCCAGGCGACCGTGGACGGCACGTGGTTGGGCAGCTCCGCCCGCGGCGGCACCTTGACCGCGAGCGCCTTGCCGGGGACCGAGCGCTCCTTGCTCACCCCCGGACCGGCGTCGCGGGCCTCGGCGGGGACGGGGGCGGCGACGGCGGTGACCGTCGTGGCGGCCACGGCCATCACCGCCACGACAGCGGCTGACTTGAGCAGGGTGTAGCGCATTGTTCTCCCCAGGGAACGAGATCTGTCCGAAGCCGGTCGCGGGACGGTCACAGCACGGGCAGCTGGCTGAAGCACACCGGGTTGTGGTCGCAGGACCGCGGGAGCACCCCGCTGAACACCCGGACGTCGCGGATGGCGCCGGACCAGTTGTGCGCGGCCAGTCCCATCCAGGTGATCCTGCCGATGAGGAGCTGGTCGCCGAGGTCGGGCATCTGCAGGTCCGCGCCCGCGTACCAGTGGTAGGGCGTCGTCCCCGACGCGGGTTCGACGGTGGTGCCGTCAACCGGCACCGTGGTCTGCTCGACGCCGTTGACGAAGAAGAGCACCTTCTCCCGGACGGCGTCGTAGGACACCGCGAGGTGCACCCACCCGTCGCTGTTCGCGCCGTAGGTCGAGGCCTCGTTGTCGCTGAGGATCCAGTTCGGGTCGGGAACGGCGCCGCCCGAGCCCTCGACGAGCACGCCCCAGCGCTGCCACTCGGGCCGGTACCCCACCGTGAGGGCCGAGAACCGGCCGGAACCGCCCAGTGAGAACACCTTGCGCGCGATCGGCCCGTAGTCGGTGGGACGGGCCCACGCGGCGATGGTGAACGACCGGTCGGCGCGGAACTCCTCAGGCAGCGGCGCGTGCACGTCGCTGCCGAGGTTCCACAGCTTGTGCACGTCCGCGGCGGCCAGGGCGCGGTCGTAGACCTTGACCTCGTCCAGCGCGCCGGGCAGGAACTCGCCCTGGCCGCTGCCCGCCTTGAGGCGGCCCAGCACGAACGGGCCGGTCGACGCCCACGGAGCCGCGACAGCGACGTCGTGGTCCAGTTCGCCGTCGACGTGCAAGCGGGCGCGGCCTGTCGCCGCGTCGTACACGGCGACGAGGTGTGTCCAGTAGCCGACCTTGCCCGGCAGCGTGGACACCGCCTGGGTCAACCCGGGGTTGGTCTGGTCGGCACTGGTCACCGCGAACACCCAGCGGCTGAGCGTGCCGGAATGGCGGAGGATGAACGGACTCGTCTGGTTGCCGTCCTGCGAGGCGACGGTGAAGGAGGCGTTGGCCCGGTCGAGCTTGACCCACGCGGAGATGGTGAAGCTCGACGCGGTGTTCACCAGCTGGCCGGTCGTCTGCAGGCGCTGGTCGGTCCCGTTGAGCTGCACACCGTGGGTGCCGACCCAGGGTGCGCCGTAGGTCGCCGTCGTCGTCGTGGTGGCGTTGCGGTGCTGGAGGGTCCGACCGTTGCCGGACGCGTCGGTCAGCGCATTGTCGAAGGACCACTGGGCCAATGGAGCCCCACCGGAGACCACGCCCGTCCCTTCCATGTGGTGCCCGGCGAAGAGGCCCGCCTGGTGCCCGCCCGCGCTGCCCCACTGCACGCCCGTGCCGTACACCGACGCGGCAGGCCCGCCCACCTGGTCGGCCCCGTCGACGTCGAGCAGGTAGCGGGCGCGTTCGACGGGGGTGTTCACCAGGTCCGCCACCGCGCTCGGGCTCAGGACGCCGTTGTAGACCGCGACCTCGTCGATGTCGCCGCTCAGGTGCCCGGAGCCGGTTCCGCGCGCCCGGTAGTTGCCGATGGCGAAGCCGCCGGTCGCGGTGAACATCGGCGTGGCCTGCGTGCGCTCGGCTTCCAGCACGCCGTTGACATAAAGGCGGATCTTGTCGGTGGTGGCGTCGTGGACGGCGGTGATGTGGGTCCACTCGCCGATCTTCGGGGAGGTGGTGCCGATGGCCCACTGGTAGGTGCCCGCGTCGGTGTCCTGGTCGGCCAGGCCGAAGATCCAGCGGTCGACGTCGGAGGCGTAGCGGACGAGGAAGCCCGCCATCCGGTCGCCGTCCTGGCTGACCACCGCGTAGTGGCGGTCCTTGTCCCTGAGCTTGACCCACGCGCCGACCGAGAAGTCCTGGTCGGTCCTGATCACCGGCATGGAGGTCTTCGGGCGCAGGCCGACGTTGCGGTCGAGGTCGATGGACTTGCCGTCGTAGCCGGTGCCGTAGTTCGTGGTCGAGGCCCAGGACAGGTCGTAGTTGCTGCCGGAGTTGAGCAGGTCGTTCTCCAGCAGGTACTCCGCGGTCGGGGCGTGGGAGCCGGTGCCCGCGTGCAGCGCCGCGATCTGGGTGGTGTCCAGGGCGCTGTCGTGCAGGCGGATGGTGTCCAGCGCGCCGGTGAAGTAGTCGGCGGGCTGGGTCTGGGTCTTGCCCCCGCCGATGAACAGCGGCCCGGTGGCGTTCCACAGGCTTCCCGGGACGGTGCCCTGCCCGGCGACGGCGCCGTTGACGTGCAGGCGCAGGGCGTTGCCCGCGGCCGGGTCGTAGACGACGGCCAAGTGGGTCCAGGCGTCCAGGGTCGCCGGCGCGGTCACCTTCGTGATGACGGACCCGCCGTCGCCGCCCGTCGCCACGACCGCCCACGCGGCGTCGGCGTGGCTGTAGCGCAGGTCCACCGCCGTGCCCACGGTGCCGGTGAGCGCGAGTGCGACGTGGTCTTGGGTGTCGGAGGTGAGCTTGGCCCACGCGGAGAGGGTGAACGCGCGGTCGGTGCGCACGAGGGCGCCGGAGGTCTGGTAGTGCATCCCCGCGTCGGGGGCGAAGTGGGCGCCCGCGCCTTCGTCGTTCGCGCCGGGGCCGTAGCTGCCCTCGGGCGGCAGGCCGGTGAAGCCGAGGGTCTTGATGCCGCTGGTGTCGGCGAGGCTGTCGGCGAACGACCAGTGCGCGACCTTGCCCGAGACCCCGACCTGGTAGTCGGCGACGGTGAGGGGGTAGTTGACCGCCGCGGAGGTGTTGCCCGCCCGGTCTACGGCCTTGACGGTCAGCACCTGCGGACCGGACTTCTGCGCGACCCAGGAGATCGTCGCGGGCGCGTTGAGCTGCGACGGGTTCGCCTTGGCGACGGGCTCGCCGCCGGTGTCGGTGAAGCCGTAGAGGTAGTAGTCGATGTCCTGGTGCGGGTCGGTCGCGGGCGGGGAGAGGGTGAACGTCCCGGGGACGCCGACGCCGCCGCCGGGGTGGCCTGCCGGGTAGCTGGCGGAGGTGATCGTCGGCGTGCCGGGGGTGACGGTGTCGATGTGCATCTCGCAGTTGCCGCTCCACGTGGAGACGTCGCCGTCGTTGGCCCACACGCGCCAGGTGTGCACGCCGTCGGCGCTGATCCGCCCGGCGGGCAGGGTCACCTCGGCGAACTGCCCGGACGGGGTCGACGAGTCCGTGGTGTCGGTCGAGGCGCCGGTGTTGTTGTGCGGGCCGACGAAGACGCGGAAGCCCGCCGACAGGGTGGCGCCGTCGGGGTCGGAGACGCGGGCGCGCAGCTTGGGGGTGCGGGTGCCGACGAAGGCCCGGCCCGCGCCGGTCGTGCACGGGAAGGTCTTGGTGGCGGCGGTGATGCCCAGCTCGGTGGGCGCGTTGGGCCGGGAGTTGTAGGTGACCACGAGGAACGGGTTCAGGTCGAAGCGCCGCCAGGAGCTGTCGCCGGACTCGCTCTGCCCCTTGAGCATGAACGTGGTCACGGCCCAGCCGCCCGCGGCGGCGTCGACCACGGCGGCGGTGGCGTTCAGGTCCATTCCGGACCCGGTGCCCGTGGCAGGGCAGTAGGTCGGGTTGTTGGTCACGTTGCCCGTGCTCAGCCGCGTGCCCCACCCGGAGCCCTGCTGCCAGTTCTGCTGGGTGGCCCAGGTGAAGTCGGAGTTGATCGAGTTGCTGCGCCACAGCTCGGTGGGGGTGGCGTCCCCGCAGCGCGCCGACTTGATCACCTCGACGTGCAGGTCCGCCGAGTGGATGATCTTCCCGGCGAGGCTGCCGGTCTTCATGCCCAGGTAGGTCCGCGAGACCGAGCACGGGCTGTCGTTGCAGGTGTAGCCGGCCTTCAGGTCGCTCAGGGCGCCGTCGGTGCGGTTGTAGTTGCGCGCGGTGGGCCACGCCGACTGGACGACCGCGTGGTGGGCCTTGCCGCAGTTCGGGCTGGTGCAGGTGTAGCTGGGGTCGAGGTAGACCGGGTAGACGGTGTCGGGGTCGGCGAGGAAGTCGGTGTCCGGGCGGATGGTCACCGCGGTCGGCGACACGGTGGCGTCCATGGCCGCGGTGTTGGCCCCGTCGGCGGAGCCGGTGAGCCGCTCGGCCCTCGTCGCCTCGCCTGCCGAGTCCCACATCCGCGTGGCGTCGCCGATGAACACCGGCTCGCCGTCGGCGCCCTCGACCGCCAGCGCGTCGCCGGGCTCCTGCTCGGCGGGCGCGGTGTCGCTGTCGCGGCCCGCGCCGTTGCCCTCGTCGGCGCGGACCTCGGCGTTCTCGGTGTGCGTGCCGAAGGCGACCGAGCGCAGCTCGGCGTTGCGCCCGGCTTCCCGGTTCTTGACGACCAGGACCTGGGAGAACCCGGTGACCTCGGCGGTCACCGCGAGGTCGACGCCGGGCATCACCTCCGGGTACGTCGCGGTCGGGCCGTCCAGGATCGGCCGGGGCAGCGCCTCGGGCCACACCAGGCCGACCTCGGCGCCGTCCTGCTCCGCCGCGACCAGCGGCGCGCCCTCGCCCCCGGGGGAGATCGCGATGTCCACCGCCGCCGCGCGCGGCCCGATGCCGCCGTCGGGCCGCTGGACCAGGGTGGTGTCGACCGGGACCCAGTCGTCGCCGCGCTCGACCCGGACGGGGAGCACGTGCTGGGTCATGGTGAAGGTGCCGTCCGGGTTGGCGAGGACCTCGGTGGACCCGTCGGTCAGCGCGTCCACCCGCACGGCCTTGCCCGTCTGCCGCGCGATCACCGTCGCCGTGGCCTCGGTCGGCGCCGAGTCCGGGTAGGCCACCGGGGCCGCCACGGCCGTCGGCGGGACCACGACAGGTCCCATCAGCACGGCGATGCCCAGCGCGAGCACCCTTGCAGAGCGCGCACAGCGGCGCGCGGCCATCGGCCTCATTCGGTCCAACCCCCAGGAAGGACGCGCGGACCGTCGCTCGGCCCGTCACGAGAAAGCGGACAGAACTCTCACTGACGGCCGAAAAGCAAGCAAGAAGCCAAATAGGCGAATGCACTCACAGTAGCAGCACGATTGCTACAAGTAGGCAGATTGTCTACAATCGGTGAGGAACCAGCCCGAGGTCATCACTCTTCGCACCCTGAGGTGATATCCGGGTGAGCTGCGCCATAAACGAGCAACTCGCCCAACCGGGTTAGTTAAGAGTTTACCCGCCACAATGCGTCCCGGTTGAGAAGTGCGATGACATCGGTGCCGATTTCCTTCGGGCACGCCGTGGCGCAGTCGCCGACCTGGGTGCAGCCGCCGAAGCCCAGCTCGTCCTGCGTGGTCAGCATGTCCAGCGCCCGGGAGGCGCGCTCCGGCTGCCCCGGCGGCACCTCCGCCAAGTGGGCCGCCTTGGCCGCGGTGAACAGCATCGCCGAGCCGTTCGGGCAGGCCGCCGCGCAGGCGCCGCAGCCGATGCAGGACGCCGCCGCGAAGGCGCGGTCGGCCGAGGGCTTGTCGACCAGCGTGGCGTGGGCGTCCGGGGCGGCCCCCGGCCGGACGCCGACGTGGCCGCCGGACTCGATGATGCGGTCGAGGGCCGAGCGGTCCACCACCAGGTCGCGGATGACCGGGAAAGGGCGGGCGCGCCAGGGTTCGACGGTGATGGGGCGGCGGGGGTCGAACTCGCGCATGTGGAGCTGGCAGGTCGTGGTGGCGGCCCGGGGGCCGTGGGCGGCGCCGTTGATCATCAGTCCGCACATGCCGCAGATGCCCTCGCGGCAGTCGTGGTCGAAGGCGACCGGGTCCTCGCCGTCGGTCAGGAGGCGTTCGTTGAGGACGTCGAGCATCTCCAGGAAGGACATGTCCGGGGTGATGTCGTCCACCTCGTACTCGACCAGCCCGCCGCGGTCACCCGCATCGCGCTGGCGCCAGACGCGGACGGTGAACTTCACCGGTAGCTCCTCTCGGTCGGGTGCACCGCGGTGAATTCCAGGGGTTCGCGGTGCAGGATCGGGGTGTCGGCGTGCTCCCAGGCCGCGGCGTAGGCGAAGCGGGCGTCGTCGCGGCGGGCCTCGCCGTCGGGGGTCTGGCTCTCGGCGCGGAAGTGGCCGCCGCAGGATTCGGTGCGGTGCAGGGCGTCCAGGCACATCAGCTCGGCCAGTTCCAGGAAGTCCGCGACGCGCCCGGCGTGCTCCAGGGTCTGGTTGAGGGCCGTGCCGGAACCGACGACGCGCAGCCGCCGCCAGAACTCCGCGCGCAGGTCGGGGATGCGCTTCAACGCCTCCGCCAGGCCCTCGGCCGAGCGCTCCATGCCGCAGTGCTCCCACATCAGCCTGCCCAGCTCGCGGTGGAAGGACTCCGGCGTGCGGTCGCCGCGCACGGCCAGCAGCGCCGCGATCGTGGCGCGGACGCCGTCCTCGGCCTCCTCGGCGTCGACGGCCTCGTCGAACGGGCCGTCGGCCAGGTAGTCGCCGATGACCGCGGGCAGGACGAAGTAGCCGTCGGCCAGGCCCTGCATGAGCGCCGACGCGCCCAGCCGGTTGGCCCCGTGGTCGGAGAAGTTGGCCTCGCCGATGACGAACAGCCCGGGGATGGTCGCGCGCAGGTCGTAGTCCACCCACAGCCCGCCCATCGTGTAGTGCACGGCCGGATAGATGCGCATGGGCACCTCGTACGGGTCATCGGCGGTGATGCGCTGGTACATCTCGAACAGGTTCCCGTAGCGCTCGGCGACCACCTCCTTGCCCAGTCGGCCGATCGCGTCGGCGAAGTCCAGGTACACGCCCCGACCGACCCCGTACCCGGCGTCGCAGACGGCTTTCGTCGCCCGCGCGGCGATGTCGCGCGGCACGAGGTTGCCGAAGCGCGGGTAGCGGCGCTCCAGGAAGTAGTCGCGCTCGGACTCCGGGATCTGCCCCGGCGCACGGGAGTCGCCCTGCTTGGCCGGGACCCACACCCGGCCGTCGTTGCGCAGCGACTCGCTCATCAGCGTCAGCTTGGACTGGTGGTCGCCGCCGACCGGGATGCACGTCGGGTGGATCTGGGTGAAGCACGGGTTGGCGAACCACGCGCCGCGCTTGTGGGCGCGCCAGATCGCGGTGGTGTTGCAGCCCTTGGCGTTGGTGGACAGGTGGAAGACGTTGCCGTAGCCGCCGGTCGCCAGGACCACCGCGTCGGCGGTGTGCGTGGAGATCTCACCGGAGACCAAGTCGCGGACGACGACTCCGCGGGCGCGTCCGGCGGAGACGACGAGATCGAGCATCTCGGTGCGCGGGTGGCTGAGCACCCGTCCCGCGTGGATCTGGCGTGCAAGCGCTTGATACGCGCCCAGAAGCAGCTGCTGACCGGTCTGCCCGCGCGCGTAGAAGGTCCGGGACACCTGCGCGCCACCGAAGGAGCGGGTGTCGAGCAGGCCGCCGTACTCGCGGGCGAACGGCACACCCTGGGCGACGCAGTGGTCGATGATCGCGCCGCTGACCTCGGCCAGCCGGTGCACGTTGGACTCGCGGGCGCGGAAGTCGCCGCCCTTGATGGTGTCGTGGAAGAGCCGGGCGACGCTGTCGCCGTCGCCGGCGTAGTTCTTGGCGGCGTTGATGCCGCCCTGCGCGGCGACGCTGTGCGCGCGGCGCGGGCTGTCCTGGTAGCAGAAGGACAGCACGGTGTAGCCCAGCTCGGCCAGCGTCGCCGCCGCCGAGGCGCCCGCCAGGCCGGTGCCGACGACGATGACCCGCATCCGCCGCCGGTTCGCCGGGCTGACCAGCCGCGCGGAGAGCCTGCGGCGCTCCCAGCGTGTCTCCAGCGGACCGTCGGGGGCCCGGGTGTCGCGCAGCGGGGAACCCTCGTCGTAGTTCATTCGATGACCCCCACCAGGACGGCGAACGGCACGGACAGGAAGCCGACGGTGACCGCGACCGCGACCGCCAGCGCGAGCGGCTGGGCCGAGACCCGCAGGCCGAGGCTGCGCAGCGCGCTCCACATGCCGTGGCGGATGTGCAGGCCCAGCGCGATGACGGCCAGCGCGTAGAACGCGGTGACCGGCCAGCGGGTGAACCCGGCGACGGCGTTGGCGTGGATCTCGCCGGGCACGCCGTGCGGGTTGAGCACGCCGAAGGTCAGGTCCAGCAGGTGGTAGACGACGAACAGCGCGATGATCACCCCGCCCCACCGCATGGTGCGCGCCGCGTAGGACTTGGGCCGCACCGCGTAGGCGACCGGCCGCGCCCGGCGTGCCTGCCTCGTCAGCGACACGGCGGCGGCGATGTGGGCGACGACGGCGGCGAGCAGCACGATCCGCGCCAGCCACAGGAACCCGCCGTGGCCCAGGACCGGGGCGAGGAACTCGCGCAGGAACCGGCCGTAGCCGTCGAAGGACTCCGCCCCCGCGAACGCCTTGAGGTTGCCGAGCATGTGCGCGACGACGTAGGCGAGCAGGACGAGGCCGGTGACGGCCATCACCGCCTTGCGGCCCGCCGAGGTCCGAACCCGCTGGCGCACCAGGGTTTCCGTGGGCATGCCGCCACGGTAGGCACGCGCGCCAACAGGCGTCCAATACATGAAACGGCTGGAGTCGATAGCCTGGGGCTATGACGCTTCAGCAGCTCGCGTACTTCCTGGCAGTGGCCAGGACGCTCAACTTCACCAGGGCCGCCGCCGAAGCGCGTGTGGCGCAGCCCTCGTTGAGCAAGCAGATCCGCGTGCTGGAATCGGAGCTGGGGTCGGCGCTGTTCACCCGGACGCCCTCGGTCGCCCTGACTCCCGCGGGCGCGGCGCTGGTCCCCATCGCCAGCCGCATCTTGTCCGATGTGGACTCAGCACGGCTGGAGGTCGCCGAGCTGGCCGGGCTGCGGCGCGGGCGCATCCGGCTGGGCGCGACGCCGAGCCTGTGCGTCGGGGTGCTGCCCGCGGTGCTGCGCGCCTTCCACGACGAGCACCCCGGGGTGCGCCTGCGGGTGCAGGAGAGCGGGTCGGGGGACCTGACCGCGGCGCTGGTGGCCGGTGAGCTGGACCTGGCGCTGGTGATCGTGCCGCCGCAGGGCGTCGACCCGGCGCTGCGGGCCATCCCGGTGCTGCGCGACGAGCTGGTGGTCGCCTCCGCCGAGGAGCTGCCGGAGCGGATGCGGGTGGCCGACCTGCGCACCCGGCCGATGGTCATGTACCGCGAGGGCTACGACCTGCGCGAGACCACGCTGGCGGCGTGCCGCTCGGCGGGGTTCGAGCCCGCGCTGGCGGTCGAGGGCGGTGAGATGGACGCGGTCCTGCGGTTCGTGGAAGCCGGGCTGGGGGTCGCGGTGGTGCCGCGCCTGGTGCTGGCCGACCGACCGCGCCTGCGCTCGGCGGCCCTGGCGGGCATGCGGCGGACGGTGGCCATCGCCCACCGCAGCGACGCGCCCCCGACCTCGGCGGCGCGGGCGTTCCGGGAACTGCTGCTCGCCCACGTCGGCTGAGCTCACCAGGACTCGGGCGGCTCCACGAAGGCCTTGCCGACATCGCGGACCAGCGCCATCGCCTTGCGCGCCCACTGCGGGGTCGCGCCCGCCAGCCCGCACGCCGGGGTCGGCACGGCGCGCTCGGCGAGGGTGGCGCGGGGGAAGCCGAGCCGGTCGGCCAGGCGCAGGGCGGGGTCGGCGGCCTGGCGCAGCGTCGGGGGGCGCTCGGGGGTGGCGCCGGGCAGGACGCCGAGGAACAGGACCGCGCCGGACTCCCAGGTCTCGCCGATCTCGTCCAGCGTCGCCGCGGTGAACGGCAGGGTGGCGTCGAAGGCGATCGCGTCGGCGCCCGCCGCGCGGATCAGCGCCAGCGGCGGGGCCGAGGCGCAGCAGTGGACGACGACGGCGGTGCCGGTGGCGGCCTTCGCGGCGTCGACGAGGGCGGCGAGCACCTCGCGCGCCTCCGGGGCGGCGACGGCGGGAACGGTGCCGTAGCCGGAAGGGGTGGGGACCGCGCCCGCGAGCACCGACGGCAGGCCGGGCTCGTCGAACTGGACGACGACCCGCGCGCCCGTCCGCCGCTTCACCTCGGCGACGTGCAGCGCGACGCCCTCGGCCAGCGACTCGGCCAGGTCGCGCAGGGCGCCCTTGTCGGTGACCACCCGGTGCCCGCGCGGCAGCTCGATCCCGGAAGCCAGCGTCCACGGGCCAGTCACCTGGAGCTTGAGCACCGGCGGCGCCGCGCCCGCTTTCCCGATCGCCTCCTCGACGGCGTCGAGGTCGCGCCGCAGCAGGTCGACCGCCACGCGGTGGTCCCGCCCGGGACGCGCGGTGATGCGGTAGCCGGAGGGCACCAGCTCCACGGCGAAGTCGACCAGCAGCGCGGCGGCCCGGCCGAGCATGTCGGCCCCGAGCCCGCGCGCGGGCAGCTCAGGAAGGTGCGGCAGCTCCGGCAGCTCGCCGAGCACGACGGCGGCGGCCTCGACCGGCTCGCGACCGGGCAGCGACCCGATGCCGGTCGCGGCGCCCGGGACCCAGGGTGCGGCGCTCACCGGGGCAGTCTCGCAGGCGGCGGCGGGTGGGTGGTCACCGGTGCGGCAGAGTGGGGGGCATGGACGTCGTCGCAGCGGCTCAGCGCATCGCACCGCACATCCGCCGCACCCCGGTCTTGCGCGCCGAGGTCGACGGCAGGCCGCTGGTGTTCAAACTGGAGCACCTTCAGCGCACGGGCTCCTTCAAGCTGCGCGGGGCCCTCAACGCGCTGCTCGGCGGGCCCGTCCCCGAGCACGTCGTCACCGCGTCGGGGGGCAACCACGGGGTGGCGGTGGCGACGGCGGCGCGCCTGCTCGGCATCCCGGCCACCGTCTACGTGCCGACCACGGCGCCGCAGGCCAAGGCGGCCCTGATCGCGGCGGAGGGGGCGAAGCTGGTCCGCGTGGGCGACACCTACGCCGAGGCCAACGCCGCCGCCCGCGCCGAAGCCGGCCACTACGTCTCCGCCTACGACGACCCGCTGGTGGTCGCGGGCCAGGGCACCTGCGCGGCCGAGGCGGTCGCCGACGCACCCGACATCGAGGTGTTCGCGGTCGCCGTCGGCGGGGGCGGGCTGGCGGCGGGCACGGTGCTGGGCGGCGGCAGGCCGGTCGTCGCCGTCGAACCCGAGGGCTGCTGCGCCCTGCACCACGCCCTCGCCGCGGGGGAACCGGTCGACTCGCCGGTGAACTCGGTGTGCGCGAGCGCCCTCGGCGCGACCCGAGTGGGCGAGACCCCGTTCGCCGTCCTGCGCGGCTCCCGCTCCGAACTGGTCACCGACCCCGAAACCCTCGCCGCCCGCGACCGCCTGTGGACGGAATTCCGCATCGCCGTCGAACCCGCCGCGGCCGTCCCCTTCGCCGCTTGGCTGGCCGGCCGCATCGACGGCCTGACCTGCGTGATCCTCTGCGGCGCCAACTCCGACTGGACCCCCACCCCGCGCTGACCCGCCGGGCGTCGACTCCACGACGGTGCGCTCTCGGCGCCGATGTCGAGCATCCGGCCCCCCGCCGCCAGGTTATGCCGCCGAGGCTGAGAGGCGCACCGTCCCCTGTCACCGCTGTGGACAGCCCCGACCAGGTCTCGACAGCCCAGGTCCAGACAGCCCTGGTCTCGGCAGCCCTCCTGGTCTCGCCCGCGCAGGTCTCTGCCACTCGGTGCCGGTTTCGCGCACCCCTCACTCCCCTTCGAGTGTATACACTCAATGTATAGTCACCCGCCAGGGTCTCCTACCATCGGGGTATGCGGTCACGACCAGCGGTGATGCGCTCCCACGCCGTCTTGGCGGCGTTCATCGCGCTCGCACTCGCCGTCGCCACGGTGCTCGCCGAGACGGCCGAGCCGCTCTGGGCGCTGCCGGTCCTGCCCGTGCTCGCCGCCCTGCTCGACGGGGTCCGGTGGACGCCGCTGGCTCGGCTGCGGGTCGTGCAGGTGGGGGCGATCGGGCAGAGCACCGCGGTGATCGCCGAACTCGTCCATGCCCCGACAGCGGTGACGGCCGCGGGCGCGGTCCTGGTGGGCCTCGCCGCGGCCGTCACCGGCTACGGGGTCGGGAAGTTCAGAGGCTGACCGTCGCCGGGGTCGGGGACTCGGCGTAGAGGTCGTCGATCTCGTGGCTGTACTTCGTCGCGATCGGCTTGCGGCGCAGTTTGAGGGTGGGGGTCAGCTCGTCGCCGCCGGGCTCCCAGGCCGAGGTGAGGATGCGGAAGCGCTTGACCTGCTCCACCCTGGCCAGCTTGCCGTTGCCCTCGCGCACCGCCGCGGCGACCATCGCGCGGACCTCCTCGTGCTCGGCGATGGCCGCGGGCGCCGCGGCGATGCCGAGCGTGCCCGCCAGGCCCGCCGCGGCGTCGGCGTCCAGCACGACGAGGGCGGTCACGTACGGGCGGTCGTCGCCGATGGCCACGACCTGGCCGATGACCGAGCTGGCCGCCTTGACCGCGTTCTCGATGTTCGTCGGGGACATGTTCTTGCCCGACGCGTTGATGATCAGCTCCTTCTTGCGGTCCACGATGGACACGAAGCCGCCCGCGTCGATCACCCCGATGTCGCCGGTGTGCACCCAGCCGTCGCTGTCGATCGTCTCGGCCGTGCGCGCCGGGTCGGCGCGGTAGCCGCGCATCACCGAGTCCGAGCGCACCAGCAGCTCGCCGTCCTCGGCCAGGGCGACCTCGGTGCCGTGCACCGCGACGCCCACCGAGCCCAGCTTGACCTTGCCCGGCCTGCACGCGGTGCCCAGGCCCGCGGTCTCGGACATGCCCCACACCTCGTAGACCGGGATGCCCAGGCCCCAGAAGAACTCCATGGTCTCCACCGGGATCGCCGCGGCGCCGGAGACGGCGACCCTGGCCTCGTCCAGGCCCAGCTTGTGCCGCAGCTTGGAGAGCACGAGCTTGTCGGCGACCTTGTGCTTGATCTTCAGCAGGCCGGGCACCGGCTTGCCCTCCAGCGTGAGCTTCACGTGCTGGATGCCGGTCTGAATCGCCCACTTGGCGATCTTCTGCTTCTTCTCCGGCTCGGCGGCCAGGCCGGTGTCGATGGCCAGCTTGAACTTCTGCCACACCCTCGGCACGCCGAAGAACACCTGCGGGTGGCAGTCGGCCAGGCCCGCGGCCAGCTGCTTGGCGTCGCCGACCGAGGTCACCACCGAGCCGAACAGGATCGAGCTGTAGTGCGAGACCACCCGGTCGGCGATGTGCGCCGACGGCAGGAACGAGAGCACCTTGTCGCCGTGCTGGATGTCGAAGGCGTCGCGCACCGCGTCGGCCACCGCCAGCACGTTGCGGTGGGTCAGCTCCACGCCCTTGGGCGGGCCGGTGGTGCCGGAGGTGTAGATGATCGTCGCCACGTCCTCGGGCTCGACGGCCTTCCACGAGCCCTCGAAATCGAAGTCCGCCGCGCCCCCGGCCTCCAGCTCGGCCAGCGACATCGTCCCCGCCACGCCCGGCTCGACGCAGACGATCCGCACGTCGGCCCCGGAGGCCTTGACCGCGGGCAGGAACTGCTCCTCGGTGATCACCACGGAGTTGCCCGCGTTGGCGAAGACGTAGGCGAGCTGCTCGGCGGCGAGGGTGTTGTAGACGCTGAAGGGCACCGCGGCCAGGTGCAGCGCGCCCGCGTCGACCACGTGGAACTCGGGCCGGTTGGCCAGCATGATCCCGACCGTGTCGCCCCGGCCGACGCCGAGCGCGGCCAGACCGGCGGCGACGGCACGCGCGCGGTCGGCGTACTCCCGCCACCTCAGCGACACCGCGTCGCCCGGGGTGCGCAGCGCGACCAGGTCCGGCTGGCGGGCCGCGATGTCCTGGAACGCTGAGCACAGGGTGTTGGGAGAACTCATCACGGCGCCTCTCGGGGGGTGGGTGGATCAGGTGGCGTGGGTCACGGCACAGAGGGGTGATCGTAGGTAGCGCCCCGAACGCGTGTCTACGGGCCTTCCGCCCGGATTGCGCGGTTCAGCCCGAGCCCAGGCAGACGAACGGCCTGCGGTAGGGGTCGGCGGCCACCGCCTCGGCCAGCGCGCGCGCCGGGCCCAGGCCCGCCTTGAGCCGCTGGTGGTAGTCGACCATGGCGGTGGCCGCGGCCTCGTCGCCGACCCGGCTGGTGGCGGCCACGACCGTCGGCACCCCGGCGGCCAGCAGCGCCCCCGCGTAGCCCAGCGCCTCGTCGCCGGGGCGCACGTAGCTCAGCGCCAGCTCGCAGGCGGCCAGCACGACCTGCCGCGGCGGGCGCTGGAGCCGGGCGACCTCGTAGGCGAACAGCGGGCCGTCGGCCAGCTCCAGGCGGGAGAACAGCGCGTTGGTCGACTCGTGCTCGCCGTGCGCGGCCACGTGCGCCAGCGCCGCGCCGTCCAGTACGGACAGCACGTCGGCCACGGTCGCCCGGTCGCCGTCGATGTCGACCGCGTCCGGGTAGATCCCGCGCAGCGACGCGCCCTCGGCCACCCGGCCGGTCAGGCCGGGTCCGCGCGCCAGCAGCACCCGCGCCGACGGCGCGGCGGGCGCGGTCGCCGCGCTGTGCCAGGCCGTCGCCGACGGCGCGACCACGACCGGCCTGCCGACGAGCGAGGGCAGGCTCCCCCACTGCACCGCGTACAGCTCGCCGGTCGGCACCACGACGAGGTCGCGCTCGCCGATGACCGACAGCAGCGGGCGCACCAGCAGCGCGTCGAGCCGGGCGGCGCTGCGCACCGCGCAGTCGCGCACCACGGCCGCGATGGGCGGAGGCAGCACGTCGGGGGCGAGCGCGTTGAGGTCGTTGTAGAGCCGCGCCGCCCACTCGGCCGCCTCGGCCATCGACCCGAGCCGCACCAGCCTGGTGACTCCGTCGGCGATGACCACGGCGACCAGCTCGCCGTCGGAGGCGGCGAACTCGACCAGCGCGGCATCGCCCAGCGCGGCGGCGACCTCCTCCAGCGAGGCCACCGGGCGCGGCCTGCCCCACGGGCTGGCGTACCAGCCCAGGCGCACGACCTCGCGCTCCAGCGCGGCGGTCTGCTTCTCCAGCGCGCCCGCCGAGCGCCCGGACAGCCGGGCCTGCTGCGCCTCGCGGCGCTTGCGGCGCAGTTCGGCGGCGGTCTGGGCGATGCGCGGGTCGTCGATGTCGGGCAGCGGCTCGTAGCGGTAGACCTGCGCGCGGGTGCGCTCCAGCCAGTCGAACAGCGCCCTCGGCCGCCCGCGCAGGGTCAGCTTCACGGCGAGTTCGCCGAGCTGCCTGCCGTGCACCGCGGTGCCGCACACCAGGTCGAGCCCGCCCATGCGGTCGCGGGCGGTGCCCAGCTCGGTGAGCCCGGAGCGGGCCTGGGCCAGTGCGCGCCTGCGGTTGCTGTCGGCGACGGCCAGCTCGGCGCGGCACAGCCGCAGCAGCATCCGGTGGTCCACCGGCGTGGTCGGGCGCGGCCGGGGCACCTGCGCCAGCAGCGAGCGCGCGGCCTCCCGGTCGCCGCGGCGCAGTTCCAGGCGCACGGCGAGCATCAGCGCCAGCGCGGTCTCGTCCACCAGGCCGAGGCCGCGCAGCTCCTCGGCCAGCTTCACCGCCACCGCGGGCAGCGCCGGGGGCACCCGGCCAGCCGCCAGCGCCGCCGCGGTCTCCGCGCGCAGCCCGGCGAGCGCGGCGACCGCAGCCCACCGCTGGTTTCCCCTGCGGATGAACCGCCGCTCGGCCGAGCGCGCCCACCGGCGCGCCTCGCGCACCCGGTCGCTCAGCAGCGCCGAGGCGGCCAGCGTCACCTCGACCTCGGCGGCGTCCTGCCCGGCGCGCTGCTTGCGCAGCATCGGCAGCGCGTCCTGCAGGTGCCGGGCCGCCTCCTCGGGCAGGCCCGCGGCCAGCAGCGCCCGCGCCTGGTCCAGGCGCACCACCGGCAGCAGGCTGGGCGAGCGCGCCTGGCACTCGTGCGCGGCCCGCTCGAAGTCGCGCAGCGCGGTCGGCAGATCCCCGATCAAGTAGGCGATGTAGCCGATGTTGTGCCGCGCCTTGATGCCGACCGCGCTCAGCTCGTAGCGCTCGGCGAGGTCGACGCTGCGCCGCAGTTCCGCGACCGCCCCGTCGGTGTCGGCGCGGTCCATGAGCACGAGGCTGCGGTTGATGTGCAGGCCCGCCAGCACGTCCGGGTCCCCGACCCCCTGCTCGAGCCCGGTCTCCAGGTGCCGCACCGCCGAGTCCAGCAGCAGCATCCCCTCGCCGCCGCGGCCCGCGCGGACCAGCAGGAACCCGCGCTGCTGCTCCACCAGCCCCTGCAGCTCCAGCCGCAGCGGCCCGACCGCGAGCTGCTGGATCAGCTCCTGGGCGATGTCCAGCGACCCGAGCCGCACCCCGGCCTTCTCGGCCTCGGCGTAGGCCAGGCTGACCAGCACCCGCACGCGCATCGCGGTCAGCTCGGGATCACCGGTGTGGTCGACGCTGTCCAGGGCCGAGAGCGCCGAGCGCAGATCCGTGCGCGCGTCGGCGAAGCGGTAGTCGTGCACGGCGTGCCGGGCCCGCAGCTGGAACCGGCCGGCCCGGCGCAGGACCCGAACGCGGATGCTGGCCACGGCTCACCACAGTACGGTCATCGCGGCCCCTGACCTATGGCCGGTCGTTGATCAGTGATCACCGTTCACGTAGAACCAGGTCCCCGCCGCGCGCTGGAAGCGGCTGCGCTCGGTCTGCACCCCGGAGCGCCCGCCGTCGCGGTAGTGGGCGCGGAACTCCACCTCGCCCTGGGAGTCGAACGGGCCGCCGCCGACCCGGTCGAGGATCTCCAGCCCCGTCCACCGGCGCGCGGGGTCCAGTTCCAGCGACGGCGGACGGGTGCTGGCGTGCCAGGAGGCCAGCAGGTACTCGGTGTCGCCCACGGCGAAAGCGCTGTAGCGCGAGCGCATCAGCGCTTCGGCGGTGGTGGCGCGGGCGGTGCCCGCGTGGATGCGGCCGCAGCAGTCGGCGTAGTCGCCCATGCCGCAGGGACAAGGCTTGCTCACGGCCGCATCCTCGCAGCAGCTACCGGCGCCAGCCCAACTCGGTCAGGTGGACGTCGACCTCGGCCAGCGCGGCGCCCGCGCGCAGCGGGCGCTCGGTGACGTCGGCCGGGTCGGGGCGGTCGGCGAGGCGGTCGGCGAGCAGGCCCGCGATGACCGGGGTGGCGAAGGAGGTCCCGGCCCACACGGCGAAGCCGGTGGTGAGGTCGTCGCCGTCCGGCCCCGATCGGGTGAAGCCGCCGTTCTCCACCTCCAGCATCCCCGACGCCGAGCCCTGCCACAGCGGCACCGTCGACACCAGCGCGTTGCCCGGAGCCCAGCGGGTCACCCAGTCGCCGTCGTTGGAGAACGCCGCGACGGTCTGGCCGGAGGCGTTGAGCGCGCCGACGGCGACCAGCAGCGCGTTGCCGTCGTTGCTGCCGTCGGCGTTGAGCGCGTGCGCGGCCGGGACGAACGGCCGCCCCGTCGCGTCGTTGCCCGCGGCGGCGACGACGGTGACGCCCAACTCGGTCAGCTTGCGGACCGCCTCGGCGAGCAGGTAGCCGGTCTGGGTGTCGTCGGCTTCGGGGTAGAAGCCCAGCGACATCGAGACGACGTCGACCAGCTTCTCCGGCGTGCCCTCGTCCAGGGCCTTCTGCACGCGCAGGCGCAGCCACTCCAGCGCCAGCAGCACGATCCGGTCGGTGGTGACGCCGTCGGTGTGCAGCACCCGCAGCGACAGGATGCGCGCGTCCGGGCAGTTCTGGTGCACCAGGCCGGTGACGAACGTGCCGTGGCCGCTGTGCGAGTCGGTCAGGCCCAGCAGCGGCTGCACGACGTCGCGCTGGTCGTTGGGCGAGGCCAGCGACGGACCGGGCTGGTGCCCGCTCGCGGCGGCCAGCGCGGCCTCGGAGTCGGCCAGCAGCTGCTGGAAGTCCGGCGCGATCTCCACGACCGGGTCGGTGGCCAGCTCGCCGATCGGCAGCCACGGGTGCTCGCCGATGCCGGTGTCGAGCACCGCCACGACCGGGCGCCTGCCCGCGCCGATGTCGGCGGTGTCGCGGCGGCGGGGCCGCGGGGCGAAGAGGCGCACCGGGTTGCGGCTGCCGGTGGCCAGCGGCAGCCCGGCCGGGCCCTGCCCGTGGCCGAAGGGCTGTCCGTGCCCGAAGGGCTGGCCGTGGCCGAACGGCTGACCGTGGCCGAAGGGCTGTCCGTGTCCGAACGGGGTGCCGTGCAGTTCCACCGATGCCGCCTTCGCCAAGTGCTCCAGTCCGATGCCGAGGGTCTCCTTCTCGCCGAGCTTGCGGCGCAGGCGCACGAGCAGGGACCACGGGTCGGGCATCTGGTCGAGGATCGAGTCGTCGCTGAGGCGGATCAGCACCGAGACGGGCAGCTCGCCGGACAGCCGCGGCAGCAGCTCCCGCCAGCGCTTGGTCTCGGGCACGACCGGTTCCAGCACCACGCCGATCGGGGAGAGCACGTCGTTGAGCCGGGCCAGCGCGTCGGCGTCGCGCACGACGCGCAGCGGCACCAGCAGGCTGTCGCCCCGGTAGAAGGTGGAGCCCGGCCTGGTCCCCTCCGGACCGGGCAGGGCGCACGCCGGGTCGAGGACGCGGGCGCGGTGGCGCTCCAGCAGCGCGACCGCCGGGCCGACGGGAAGGCGGGTGCCTTCGCCCGGCGGGCAGTCCTCGTCGATAGCCGGTCCACCCTGCGGGCCCATCGTCACCATCGCCCCACCCTTCGTGACGTTCTGTATCCAAGTCGTGGATTGTGCTGCCATTGGTAGTAGAGCATCCAGCGACACGTCAGATACGTCGGTCTTCATAATTGCTGCGTAACGGGGTGACGTGAAGTCACTGTGGGGTAATGACAGCTACTTTGCGTAGATCATGACTTGGCGGCGACCCACTAATGGCCGCAGCGGACGGTGACCGGAATCAGGTGGCCGCGGCGACCGTGGAGCGGATTGTGGCACTGCCGAGCACGACGTCCCCGCCCGCGTCCTCGCGGTACAGAACCACCGCCTGCCCAGGGGCGACGCCGCGCAGCGCGGCGCTCGGCCGCACGACGAGCGCGCCGTCGCGGACCTCGGCGGTGGCCGGGCTGGTGCCGCCGTGCGCGCGCACCTGCGCCACGCACTCGACCACCCCGGCGAGGGGTTTCCCGTTCGGCCAGATCACCCGATCGGCGATGATCTCCCCCACGCCGAGCCGCTCGGCCGGGCCGACCTTCACCGTCCCGTCGACCGGCTCCAGGGACAGCACGTAGCGCGGGCGGCCGTCCGCGGCGGGCCGATCGATGCCGAGCCCGTGGCGCTGCCCGACGGTGAAGCCGTGCACGCCGGTGTGCGCGCCCAGCACGGCGCCGGTCTCGGCGTCGACCAGCCGGCCCGGCTTGGCGCCGATGCGCGACTCCAGGAACGCCTTGGTGTCGCCGTCGGGGATGAAGCAGATGTCGTAGCTGTCCGGTTTGTCGGCGACGGCGAGCCCGCGCTCGGCGGCCTCGGCGCGGATCGCGTCCTTGGTGGAGTCCCCGACCGGGAACATCGCGTGGCGCAACTGCTCGGGCGTCAGCGACGCGAGCACATAGGACTGGTCCTTGGCCGCGTCGGCCGAGCGGCGCAGGACGCCGTCCTCCAGGCGGGCGTAGTGCCCGGTGCAGACCGCGTCGAAGCCCAGCGCCAGCGCCTTGTCCAGCAGCGCCTCGAACTTGATGCGCTCGTTGCACTTCAGGCACGGGTTGGGCGTGCGGCCCGCGGCGTACTCGGCGACGAAGTCCTCGATGACGTCCTCGGTGAAGCGCTCGGCGAAGTCCCACACGTAGAACGGGATGCCGAGGATGTCGGCGGCGCGGCGCGCGTCGTGGGCGTCCTCGACGGTGCAGCACCCGCGCGAGCCGGTGCGCAGCGTGCCGGGCTTGGCCGAGAGCGCCAGGTGCACCCCGACGACGTCGTGGCCCGCGGCCACGGCGCGCGCGGCGGCAACCGCTGAGTCGACCCCGCCGCTCATGGCGGCCAGCACCCGCATCAGAACTCCCCCCTGCGCAGCCCGGCCAGCCCGGCGTTCTGGGCGCGCTCGACCACCGGGCCGATCGCGGCGGCCAGCGCGTCGACGTCGGAGCGGGTGGAGGTGTGCCCGAGGGAGAAGCGCAGCGATCCGCGCGCGGGCTTCGGGTCCACCCCCATGCCGAGCAGCACGTGGCTGGGCTGGGCCACCCCGGCGGTGCAGGCCGAGCCAGTGGAGCACTCGATGCCGCGGGCGTCGAGCAGCATCAGCAGGCTGTCGCCCTCGCAGCCGGGGAAGCTCAGGTGCGCGTTGCCGGGCAGCCGCGACGGGCCGCCGTCCATGTGCGTCTGGCCGGGGTCTCCGTTGAGGACGGCGCCGGGCACGGCGGCGAGCACCCGGCGCACCAGCTCGTCGCGCAGCTGCTCCAGTTCCAGGGCGCGTTCGGCCCGTTCGGCGGTGGCGACCCGGATCGCGGCGGCCAGCGCCACGATGGCGGGCACGTCGAGGGTGCCGGAGCGCACGTCGCGCTCCTGGCCGCCGCCGTGGGCCAGCGGCACGCAGGCCACGTCGCGGCCCAGCAGCAGCGCGCCGACGCCGTAGGGCCCGCCGACCTTGTGCCCGGAGACCGTCAGCGCGCTCGCGTTGGAGTGCGCGAAGTCCACCGGCAGCGATCCGACGGCCTGCACGGCGTCGGTGTGGAACGGGATGCCGAACTCCGCGCACGTCTCGGCCAGCTCGCGGACGGGGTTGACGGTGCCGACCTCGTTGTTGGCCCACATGACGCTGACCAGCGACACGTCGTCGGGGTTCTCGGCGATCGCGGCGCGCATGGTGTCGTCGTGCACGCGGCCGAAGTCGTCGACCTCCAGGAAGGTGACCTCGGCCCCGGCGTGCTCGCCCAGCCAGTCCGCGGCGTCGAGCACGGCGTGGTGCTCGATCGCGCCGATGAGCAGCCGCTTCTTGCCGCGCCTGCCCCAGTGCACGCCCTTGATGGCGAGGTTGTCGGCCTCGGTGCCCCCGGAGGTGAACACGACCTCGCTCGGCCGCGCCCCCAGCGACGCGGCGATGGACTCCCTGGCCTCCTCGACGGCGCGCCTGGCCCGCCTGCCCGAGGTGTGCAGCGACGACGCGTTGCCCACGGTGGACAACGCCCCGGTGAGCGCCGCTGCCGCCTCCGGCAGCATCGGCGTGGTGGCCGCGTGGTCGAGGTATGTCATCGCGCCACCAGGGTAACCAGGGCGGCGCGCGGCTCGGGGCTCAGCACCCCACTTGCAACACCGCGCGCACGCTCTGTGTTCCCACCCGGGTTCCCCTCCGGGCTCCGATCAGTCGCGAGCACGGGCGAACAGCGCGACGCCGGTCGCGGCGACGGCCGCCATGACCAGGTTGATCAGGACGATCGCCGTGGTCGGGTCCTCCGGCGAGGCCAGGGCGGCGAGCAGCACGCCGCCCGCGCCGACCAGCACGCCGCTGAACACCATGTCCGAGACCTGCAAGGCCGAGGAGGCGAAGCCACGCTCCCCTTCGGGCGCGTACCCCAGCGCCAGGACGTTGACGGCCGGGAACGCCATGCCCATCCCCGCCCCCGCGATGAGCCACCACAGCGACGCCGTCCAGGCCAGCGGCCAGTCCGGGGCGATCAGCGCCATGCCCGCCAGCCCGACCGCGAGCAGCGCGAACCCGGTGCGCACGAGCACCAGCCTCGGCAGCTCCACCCGGCCCTGCCACCACGACGCCGCCGACCAGCCCAGCGCGCCGACGGTCAGCGGCAGCCCGGCGAGCGCGGCCGAGTAGCCGTGCACCGAGGTCAGCGTGAGCGGGACAAAGGCCTCAACCCCGAAGAAGGCCCCGGCGAACATGCCGCGGGCGAGCACCACCCTCGGCAGACCCGAGCGGGCGCGCAGCGTGCCCTTCGGCAGCAGGACGAGCAGCGCCGGGGCCAGCGCGGCGATGCCGAGCAGCCCAAGCCACAGCGTGGAGTGCTGCACTCCCCAGGTCAGGGCCGCGATGCCGAGACCGGCCGCCACGGCGGCGACCGGCAGGCCGCGGCGGGCCGGGCCCGTCGCCTGCTTCGGCTTGGGCAGCGCGCGCAGCGCCGGGAACAGCAGCACCACGCCCAGCAGCGCCAGCGGCGCCAGGCCGAGGAACACCCACCGCCAGCCGACGGATTCGGTGGTCAGTCCCGCCGCCGTCGGCCCCACGATCGACGGGATCACCCAGGCGGCGGCGAGCAGGCCGAACATCTTGGGCCGCTGGCTCTCGGGGTAGATCATCGCGATGAGGACGTAGATCGCCACGACCTCCGCCCCCAGGCCGAGCCCCTGCAGGAAGCGCGCCGCCAGCAGCGTGGCCATGTTCGTCGCCGTGCCCGCCACGAGCAGGCCGACGAGGAAGACCGCCGGTCCGACGAGCAGCACCGGGCGCGGCCCGATCCGGTCGGCGACGCGGCCCGCCATGACCGTCGACATGACGCTGGCCACCAGGAACATGGTGAACGGCCACGAGTAGAGGTGACCGCCCTGCAGCTCGGCGAGCATCCTCGGCATGGCGGTGCTCACGCCCAGGTGCTCGAAAGCGCCGATGGTGATCAGCAGCAGCACGCCGACGGTGGTCGCGCGGTTCTGCTTGCCCCACAGCGGGTTCTCGGCGGAATCGGGGTCCGGGTCCGCCTTCGGCTCAGGCGCGGTCGTGGTCACCGGCCCATCGTGCACTCTCCACCGCGGTCGAGGTCCAGCCCTTTCTCGGCGCGGGGATCCTCACCCGCAGCCCCAGCGCGGTGCGCGTGGCGGATTCGGCGAGCGCGGCCAGCGCGCGCCGGTCCGCGGCGCGGCCGGGCGCGATCTCCGGGCCCACCCTCAGATCGACGTGCAGGCCGCGCAGCCGCACCACCCGGCGCACCGAGTCGATGAGCGTCTCGTCGCCGATGAACGACGGCGCGGCCGTCTCCCGTCCGCCGGGCAGGTGGTAGCGCAGCGCCAGCGGGCGCACCGGCACGCCGGCGTCGATGGCGGCCTGGAACACCGCGGGCTTGAACCGGCCGATGTCCTGGCCGCACCACGTGGTGCCCTCCGGGCAGGCGTAGACCATCGCGCCCGCGCGCAGCGCCGCCGCCAGCTCGGCGACCGACCCCGGCAGCCCGCGCAGGCTCGCCCTGTCCAGGAAGACGGTGCCCGCCCCGGCAACCAGCGTGCCCAGCACCGGCCAGGCGCGCACGTCGGTCTTGGCCATCGCGCGCATCGGCCGCACGGCGTAGACCGCGGCGACGTCCAGCCACGAGATGTGGTTGCTCACCACCAGCATCCCTCGGCCCGGCGACCTCGGCAGCTCGCCGGAGACGGTCAGGGTGATCCCGACGGCCCGCAGGACGCCCCGGAACACGGTCCTGGCGACGGCGTCGCGCCCCCGCCGGCCGATCAGCGGCAGGAACGGGGCCGTCAGCAGCGCGCCCAGCAGCACGCCGGTCACGGCCACCAGCCGCAGGGCCGCGGCGCTCCGCCCGACCGCGGGCTCGCCGCCGTCCAGGCACTTCGGCCCGCACGGCGAGGCGGGGAAGTAGGCGTGCACGCCTCACTCCCCGAGGAAGAACTTCAGATACCGCTGGTCGATGTCGGCCATGCCCAGCAGCACGAAGAAGTCGGCGACGCCGAACGCCTCGTCGTAGGCGGGCCTGCCGCACACCTTCGCCCCGAGCCGCAGGTAGCCCTTGAGCAGCGGCGGCAGCGCACAGCGCTCGGGCGCGGCGACGGAGTCGACGTTCCACGGCCGCAGCGGCACGACCCGGCGGCCTTCATCGGAGTAGTGCTTGGCGCTCACGGTCTTCCACACGCCCGCGGCCAGCTCGCCGCCGTCGGCCAGCGGCACCGACGCGCACCCGGCCAGCCACTGGTGCCCGGAGAGCAGCATGTAGCGCGCGATGCCCGCCCACACGAGGCTGACGACCGCGCCGCTGCGGTGGTCGGGGTGCACGCACGAGCGCCCGGTCTCCACCAGTTTCCCGCGCATTCCGATCAGCGCGGAGAGGTCGAATTCGGTTTCCGAGTAGAGCCCGCTGGAATGCGCGCGCTCCGGCGGGAGCATCCGGTAGGTGCCGACGATCGCACCGGTCTCGTCGTGGCGCACGACGAGGTGGTCGCAGTGCTCGTCGAAGCGGTCGACGTCGAGGCCGGGGACCGGCGAGTCCAGGCTCGCCCCCATCTCACCGGCGAAGACGTCGTACCGCAGCCGCTGGGCGGCGGCGATCTCCTGGGCGTCGCCCGCCACCAGCAGCGTGTAGCGCTGGGCGTCCTTCCCCGTCTCCGGGGTGCTCAGCAGGACCTGGGATGTGGTCATGGGAATGGGTATACGCACCCGGCGGCGACGGTCTCGCCCCCATTCCCCTGACGTTTCGGTTGCCCTTCCGTGAATGGCGGGTTCGCGACGCGGCGAAGGGCGGCCCGGGAATCCCGGACCGCCCTTCGCCTGGTGCTTGCTCAGCCCTTGCGCTTGCCGACCTCGTCGGTCAGCTGCGGGGCGATGGCGAACAGGTCGCCGACGACGCCGAAGTCGGCGATCTCGAAGATCGGCGCCTCGGCGTCCTTGTTGATGGCGACGATCGTCTTCGACGTCTGCATGCCCGCGCGGTGCTGGATCGCCCCGGAGATGCCGAGGGCGACGTAGAGCTGCGGGGACACCGTCTTGCCGGTCTGGCCGACCTGGAACTGGGCCGGGTAGTAGCCGGAGTCCACCGCGGCGCGGGAGGCGCCGACGGCCGCGCCGAGCGCGTCGGCCAGCTTCTCCACGACCTCGAACTTCTCGGCCGAGCCGACACCGCGGCCGCCGGAGACGACCACCGACGCCTCGGTCAGCTCGGGGCGGTCGCCGCCGATGATCGGCTCGGTGCCGGTCACCTTGGTCGCCTTCGCGGCGTCCACCGCGGGGACCTCGACAGCCTCCTCGGCGGCAGCGCCGTCGGCGGCGACGGCCTCCACGCCGCCGGGGCGGACGGTGACGATCGGGGTGCCCTGGGTGGCCTTGGACTTCACGGTGAACGCGCCGCCGAAGATGCCCTGCACGGCGACGACGTCGTCACCGGACTTCTCCACGCCGACGGCCTCGATCAGCAGGCCGGAGTCGGTGCGCACGGCCAGCCTGCCGGCGATCTCCTTGCCTTCCGCCGTAGCGGGGATCAGCACCGCGGCCGGGGACTTGGAGGCGACGAGCGCGGCGAGCACGTCGACCTTCGGCGTCACCAGGTAGGTGTCGACGTCGTCGGACTCGGCCACGTACACCTTGGCCGCGCCGTAGCCTGCCAGCGCGTCCTTCACCTTGCCCGCGGTGCCGGGCGCGGCCACCACGACCGCGGCGGCCTCGCCGAGTTCGCGGGCCGCGGTCAGCAGCTCGAAGGTGACCTTCTTGACCTCGCCGTCCACCTGGTCGACGAGGACGAGGACCTCAGACATGTCTCGTTCTCCTTTGTGGACTGGCTCAGATGAGCTTCTGGGAGATCAGGTACTCGGCGACCTTGGCGCCGCCGTCGCCGGAGTCCTCGACCCGGGTGCCCGCGCTGCGCGGGGGCTTCGGGGCGGCCTCCAGGACGCTCGTGCTGGCCGAGGCCAGGCCGACCGCGCCGGTGTCGATACCGAGGTCGGCGACCGTCAGGGTCTCGACCGGCTTCTTCTTGGCGGCCATGATGCCCTTGAAGGACGGGTAGCGCGGCTCGTTGATCTTCTCGCCGACGCTGATGACGGCGGGCAGCGACGCCTCCAGGTGCGCCAGGCCCGCGTCGGTCTCGCGGGTCACCTTGACCGTGGAGCCGTCGATCTCGACCTTGCGCGCGTGGGTGAGCTGCGGGTAGCCGAGCACCTCGGCCAGCATCGCCGGGATGGCGCCGCCGCGGCCGTCGGTGGCCTCGTTGCCCGCGATGACCAGGTCGACACCCTCGACGCGGCCAATCGCCGCGGCCAGGACCTTGGTCGTCTGGAGCAGGCAGGCGCCGTGCAGGGCCGCGTCGGAGACGTGGATGGCCTTGTCCGCGCCCATGGACAGCGCCTTGCGGATCGCCTCGGTGGCCCGGTCGGGGCCGACGCTGAGCACGGTGACCTCGCCGCCCTGGGCCTCCTTGATCACCAGCGCCTCCTCGACGGCGCGCTCGTTGATCTCGTCGAGCACCGCGTCGGCGGAGTCGCGGTCGAGCGTGTGGTCGCTCTCGGAGAGCTTGCGCTCCGAGTAGGTGTCTGGCACCTGCTTGACCAGGACAACGATGTTTGGCATGGGTCTTGTTCGACCTCCCGGGTACGAGCGACCGACCGTAGCGGCGCGACGTGCCGATTGTTACTAGTGAGTAGCCCCGGGGCAACCCGAGACACCGGTGATGGTACTCACGAAATCGGCAAACTACCGGGACGATCGTCCCAATAACCCTGGGCCGGAAACGACGTGAAGGCCATCCCGGGGCAGGGGATGGCCTTCACGCAGGCGCACGACCGCGGGCGCGTGCGGGGTGCGCGGGGACGGGCTTCGGAGCGGGCGCGACTACGCCGTCGCGGGCAGCCACTTGGCCCGGCCCGGGGTGGTGGGCACCCAGCAGCCCACCGCGCCGTGGGCGCGGCGGGGCCGGTCGGCCACCCCGGGGGTGTGATCCTCCGGCAGCGCGAGCAGCGCGCTCAGCACGGCGGACGCGGTTCCGGAACGCTCCCAGAGCAGGGTGGCAGGGCGGGTGATGTCTGCCGTCTCGCCGGGCATTCTCGACGCGACGACGTCGTCCTCGGCGCGCAGCCGGACCACATCGATCACGTCGTGGTGCACGCGGATGCCGACGACGGCGGTCAGTTCGCCGTTGGCGTCGCGGGGGTGCAGGAACTCGAAGCCGCGCCCCACCAGCGCGCGCAGTTGCGACTCCGTGTCGGATTTCACCGCGCGAAGCTCCTGACCACATCGGCGACCGAGCCGGGGAAGACCAGGGCGGGCCCGGACGGGCACTTGGAGTCGCGGATGGCGGTGGCCTCGGCCAGGGGGGCCAGTTCGACGCAGTTGCCGACCGCGCCGCTGCGGCTGCTCTTGCGCCAATCGGCGCCGGTCAGAGACTCAGCGGGAACACCGTTGCGGATCACGAAGACCACCCTCCAGCACTCACAGTGGGTGCAGATGCACGTGCATTTGCGTGAGAATGACGTTAACACGTGCACCCGTACGGGCAAATGCACGTGCATCCGCACAAGACCAAGTTGACCCAATCGCAGTAGCGGCACAGCAATTGTCCCCCGACGATGCGCGGAGAGTGACTGTCAGAGTTCGGCGCGTCGCTTCGACAGGAGCTGGCGCGTGCCCGCGGGCGTCTCGGCGTCGACCGACAGCCGGTCGATCACGCGGCTGTACTTCTCGATCTCATCGCGCTTGTCCAGGTAGAGCGCGCCGGTGAGGTGCTCGATGTAGACGAGGTCGGGCAGCTCGGACTCGGCGAAGCGCAGCATGGTGAACGCGCCCTCGGCCGCGTAGCCGCTCAGCCCGTACGGCACGACCTGCAGCGTGATGTTGGGCAGGCGGGTGATCTCCAGCAGGTACTCGATCTGGCCGCGCAGCACCCGCGTGCCGCCGATCGGCCGGTGCAGCACCGACTCGTCCACGACCGCCCACAGCTTCGGCGCGTCCGTGCGGTGCAGGACCTTCTGCCGGTCCATGCGCAGCTTGACGCGGCGCTCGATGTCCGGCGTGCGCACGTCCGGCCTGCCGTGGCTGACGATGGCGCGGATGTACTCCTCGGTCTGCATCAGGCCGGGGACGAACTGCAACTCATAGGTCTGGATGCGGGACGCGGACTCCTCCAGGCCGACGAAGTCGGTCAGCCAGCTCGGGATGACCTCGCCGTAGCGGTGCCACCACCCCGGGTTGTTGGACTCCTTGACCATCGTGAGGAACTCTTCGAGCATCGCCGGGTCGGTGACGCCGTACATGGCGAGCAGGTCGGCGATGTCGCGCTCCTTGAAGCCGACCCGGCCCAGCTCCATGCGGCTGATCTTCGACTCCGAGCCGCGGATGCGGTACCCGGCCTGGGCGCGGGAGATCTCGGCCGCCTCCCGCAGCCTGCGCAGCTGCGAGCCGAGCACGATCCGGCGGGCAGTGGGCTTGCCCTCCGCGCGTCGCTCCACCACGGTGCCCTCTCCTCGCCCGTCCTCCGCAGGTGGGAGGATACCCCCCGACTGCACATCGTCCATGATCGACGACGCTCTGTGAGGAACTTCCGATGACCGCCGAACGCAACGTGCCGGTGTACATAGACACGAGCAAGGCGAGCATCGCACGGGTGTACGACGCGTTCCTCGGGGGCAAGGACAACTACGAGATCGACCGCGAGGTCTTCCACCGGGTGCTGCAGGTCGCCCCCGAGGCCGCGACCCTGGCCGTCGACAACCGCCAGTTCCTGATCAGGGCCAGCCGCTACGTCGCCGCGCAGACGCCTGTCCGCCAGTTCATCGACTGCGGCTCGGGCCTGCCGACCGCGGAGAACACCCACCAGATCGTGCAACGCCTGGAACCGGACTCGACCGTCGTCTACGTCGACAACGACCCGGTCGTGCTGGCCCACGGACGCGCGCTGCTGGAGGAGAACGAGCGCACCCACTTCATCGCCGAGGACATCTTCGAGCCAGAGCAACTGCTGGCCAACGAGGTCATCCAGACCCACATCGACTTCACCGAGCCGGTCGCCGTCTTCCACATGGGCACCATCCACCACTACAACGGCGAACGCCCGATCCCCGACATCACCCGCGCCTACCTGGACCCCCTGCCCACCGGCTCGCTCCTGGCCATCAGCCACTTCTTCGACCCCGAGGACAGCGGCGACCTCTCGGAGCTGGCCCGCCGCATGGAGGACGTCTTCGTGCACAGCCCGATGGGCTCCGGCCACTTCCGCACCCGCCCGGAGATCGAGTCCATGTTCGGCGACCTGGAGATGGTCCACCCCGGCGTCACGACCTGCGCCCAGTGGTGGCCCGACGCCCCCCTGCTCAAGGACCTGCCCACGGTCTCCCAGTGCATCGCGGGCGGCATCGGCGTCAAGCGCTAGCCACCGAACCCGCGGGCGACACGCCCCGCGTGCCTACTGACGGGTAGCCGCGCGCCCCCATGGGCTACCGTGCCCGGGTGCCGACGGACACGACCCCGCTCCCGCTGACCGGTGAACGCACGGTCCCCGGAATCCTGCACGAGAACTACTGGTTCCGCCGCCATGAGATCGCCTATCTCCACCTCGCCGAGCACTGCGCCGACGCCGTCGTGCTGGAAGCGGGCTGCGGCGAAGGCTACGGCGCCGACCTCCTGGCCGGGGTAGCCCGCCACGTCATCGCCCTCGACTACGACGCCCTCACCGCCGCGCACGTCGCCAAGGCGTACCCGAAGGTCACCGCCGTCCGGGGCAACCTCGCCGCCCTCCCGCTGCCCGACGGAGCCGTCGACGTCGTCGCCAACCTCCAGGTGATCGAGCACCTCTGGGACCAGGAGGGCTTCCTCGCCGAGTGCCGCCGAGTGCTGCGCCCCGGCGGTCTCCTGCTGCTCACCACCCCCAACCGCATCACCTTCTCCCCCGGCCGCGACACTCCGCTCAACCCCTTCCACACCCGCGAGCTGTCCGGCGCCGAGCTGGCCGGGCTGCTCACCGACGCAGGCTTCACCGTCGACTTCCTCGGCGGCGTGCACCACGGGCCGCGGCTGGCCGAGTTGGACGCCCGCTTCGGCGGATCGATCATCGATGCCCAGATCGAGGTGGCGGTGGCGAACCGGGAGTGGCCCGCCGAGCTGACCGAGGCCGTCGCCTCGGTCGTCGCGGCCGACTTCACCGTCTCCCCCGACGACGCTGACGACATCGACGCCTCGCTCGACCTCCTCGCGATCGCGCGCGCATGAGAGAGCCGGTCGGCGGGTTCGCGCTCGTCCTGCACAGCCACCTGCCCTGGCTGCCGCACCACGGCACCTGGCCGGTCGGCGAGGAATGGCTCTACCAGGCGTGGGCGCACTCCTACCTGCCCGTGGTCGACATGCTGCGCCGCTTCGCCGACGAGGGCCGCTCCGACGTGCTCACCCTCGGCGTGACCCCGGTGCTGGCCGCCCAGCTGGACGACCCGTACGCGCTGCGCGCCATGCACGACTGGCTGGGCAACTGGCACCTGCGCGCCCAGTACGCCGCGGTCAACTGGCGCTCGGCCGACCACCGCCTGCGCGACCTCGCCGCCGCCGAGCACCGGGCCTCGGCCGCCGCGCTGGCCGACTTCGAGACCCGCTGGCGGCACGGCTTCTCCCCCATCCTGCGCGGCCTGGTGGACTCCCGGGTGGTCGAGCTGATCGGCGGACCGGCCACGCACCCCTTCCAGCCGCTGCTGGACCCGCGCGTGCGCGGCTTCGCGCTGCGCGCCGGGCTCGCCGACACCCGGCTGCGGGTCGGGTCGGTGCCCGCGGGGATCTGGGCGCCGGAGTGCGGGTACGCGCCGGGGATGGAGCGCGAGTACGCCGCCCACGGCGTGCGGCGGTTCCTCGTGGACGGTCCGGCCCTGCACGGCGACACCGCCTTCGCCCGCCCCGTCGGGGATTCCGGTGTCGTGTGCTTCGGCCGGGACCTGGAGGTCACCTACCGCGTGTGGTCGCCGAAGGCCGGCTATCCCGGTGACGCCGCCTACCGCGACTTCCACACCTACGACCACCCGTCGGGCCTCAAGCCGTCGCGGGTCACCGGCCGCGCGGTCGCCCCGCACGAGAAGAAGCCCTACGAGCCCGCGCTGGCGGC
This sequence comes from Actinokineospora guangxiensis, assembly GCF_042657845.1. Classification (NCBI taxonomy): domain Bacteria; kingdom Bacillati; phylum Actinomycetota; class Actinomycetes; order Pseudonocardiales; family Pseudonocardiaceae; genus Actinokineospora; species Actinokineospora guangxiensis. The sequence goes on from NZ_JBHSKF010000002.1 coordinate 63,446, forward strand.
GGCGGCCGTCGAGCGGCACGCGGCGGACTTCGTCGAGACGGTCGTGCGCAGGCTCACCGACCTGCGCGCCCGGCACGGCAGGCCCGCGCTGGTGGTCTCCGCCTACGACACCGAGCTGTACGGGCACTGGTGGCACGAGGGTCCGGCGTGGCTGGAGGCGGTGCTGCGCGCGCTGCCCGGCGCGGGCGTCGAGGTGACCACCCTCGGCTCGGCGCTGGAGCGCTACACCGGCGACCCGGTCGAGCTGCCCGCCTCCTCGTGGGGCTCGGGCAAGGACTGGCGGGTGTGGGACGGCGCCCAGGTCGCCGACCTGGTCGACGCGGGCGCGGCCCTGCAGGCCGACCTGCTCGACCTGGCCGCGCCCACGCCCACCCGCGACCCCGTGCGCGACCAGGCGGCCCGCGAGGCGCTGCTGGCGCTGTCCAGCGACTGGGCGTTCATGGTCACCAAGGACTCCGCCGCCGACTACGCCCGCCGCCGCGCCAAGGTGCACGGCGAGCGCTACGCCGAGCTGGCCTCGCTGCTGCGGGCGGGCGCGCGCGAGCGGGCCGCCGCCCGCGCCGCCGAGCTGCGCGCCGAGGACGGCCTGTTCGGCGCGCTCGACGCCCGCGACCTGCTTACCGATCGGTAGGGTGCCCGGATGCGCGTGCTGATGCTGTCGTGGGAATACCCGCCGGTCGTCGTCGGCGGGCTGGGCAGGCACGTGCACGCGGTCGCCACGCACCTCGCCGCCGCGGGCCACGAGGTCGTGGTGCTGTGCAGGCACGAGGCGGGCACCGACGCGGCCACCCACCCCACCGAGGACGTCCTCCGCGAGGGCGTGCGGGTGATCAGGGTGGCCGAGGACCCGACGCACCTGGTGTTCGAGAAGGACCTCGTCGCCTGGACGCTGGCCATGGGCCACGCCATGATCCGGGCCGGGCTGCGGCTGCTGGGGGGCTGGCGGCCCGACGTCGTGCACGCCCACGACTGGCTGGTCACCCACGCGGCGATCACGCTGGCCGAGCAGGCGGGCGCGCCGCTGGTGGCCACCCTGCACGCCACCGAGGCGGGCAGGCACTCCGGCTGGCTGTCGCAGCCGCTCAACCAGCAGGTGCACTCCGCGGAGTGGTGGCTGGCCAACCGCGCCGACGCGCTGATCACCTGCTCGTCGGCGATGCGCGCCGAGGCCGCGCACCTGTTCGATGTGGACGCCGCCGGGATCGAGGTCATCCACAACGGCATCGAGCCGCGCGGCTGGCGGGTCCCGCCCGCCGCGGTGCGCGCGGCGAAGGCCCGCCACGGCGCTCCGCTGCTGCTGTTCTTCGGCAGGCTGGAGTGGGAGAAGGGCGGCCACGACCTGCTGGCCGCGCTGCCCCGCGTCCGGCGCACCCACCCGGGGACGCGGCTGGTGGTGGCGGGCCGGGGCTCGCAGGTGCACAACCTGGTGGAGCTGGCGCGCAAGCTGCGCGTGCGCCGCGCGGTCGACTTCGTCGGCCACCTCTCCGACGACGCGCTCTCGGCGCTGCTGAACGCCGCCGACGCCGTCGTGCTGCCCAGCCGCTACGAGCCGTTCGGCATCGTCGCGCTGGAGGCCGCGGCGGCGGGAGCACCTCTGGTGGCCTCGACCGCGGGCGGACTCGGCGAGGTCGTGGTCGACGGCGTGACCGGCCTGTCCTTCGCCCCCGGCGATGTCGACGGCCTGGCAGCCGCCGTGCGCGCGGTGCTCGATGATCCGGCGGCGGCGCGCAAGCGGGCGAAGGCGGCGAAGGCCCGCCTGGGGGTGGACTTCGACTGGGGCCTGATCGCGCGGCAGACCGTGGAGGTCTACGAGCGGGCGAGCGTGGGCGAGCACCTGCCGCTGGGTCGGCCGAAGATCGCCTCGGGGAACGCGTTCGTCTCATGAACGTGCTGGTGCTGGGCGGAACCGGCTTCATCGGCCGGGAGATCGTCACCGACCTGCTGGGCCACGGCGCGCGGGTCACGCTGTTCAACCGGGGGACCTCGGCGCTGTTCCCCGGGCTGCCGCGGCTCATCGGCGACCGGGAGAGCGGCGAGTACCCGTCGATGGGCGGGCCGTGGGACGCGGTGGTCGACGTCAGCGGCTACGTGCCCCGGCACGTGGCGCAGTCGATGGCGGCCGTGGGTGAGGTCGGGCGGTACCTGTTCATCTCCAGCCACGTCGTCTACGCCCCGACCGGCCCGGGGGCCGATGAGGACTCCCCGCGCCGGGAACCGGTGCGCGACACCGAGTTCCTGACCGATGACACCTATGGACCGTGCAAAGTGGCCTGTGAGGACGACATCACCGCCCGCTACGGCGACCGCGCCACGATCGTGCGCCCGAGCAAGGTCGCGGGCCCGCACGACCCGCAGCACGGCCTGGTCGACTGGCTGCGCGCGGTGGCCGAGGGTGGCCGCGTCGAGGTGTCCGCCGACCCGGCCCAGCCCGTCCAGCTGGTCGACTCCCGCGACCTGGCCCGCCTGGTCACCCGCCTGCTGTCCGACGATTGCGGCGGCGCGTTCAACGCCTGCGGCCCCACAACGCCTCTGGGCGAGCTGATCCGGCTGTGCGCGTCGGCGGCGGGCACGGACATCGACCTGGTTCGCGTCCCGGACGCCCCAGGCCCGCTGCTCAAGACCGACTGGGCGACCCAGCACCGCAGCTCGGCGCGGGCGCACGCGGCGGGCATGCCCGTCACCCCGGTCGAACGCACGGTCGCCGATGTGCAGGCGTGGTTGAGCACATGCGCCTGAACGACATCCGAGCCGCCTACGACCTCGTCGCCGAGGACTACCTGGCGATCCTGCGCCACGAACTGGTGGCCAAGCCGTTCGACCGCATCGCCCTGTCGGCCTTCGCCGAGGTGGTCTCGGGCCCGGTGGTCGAGGTCGGCTGCGGCCCCGGCCGCATCACCGCCCACCTGCACTCCCTGGGCGTGGACGCGCGCGGGGAGGACCTGTCCCCCGCCATGGTCGCCGTCGCCCGCCGCGCTTACCCCGACCTGCGCTTCGACGTCGGCGCGATGACCGCCCTGGACGTCGCCGACGGCTCCCTGGGCGGCGTCGTCTCCTGGTACTCCATCGTCCACACCCCACTGGCCGAGCTGCCCGCCGTCTTCACCGAGTTCGCCCGCGCCCTCACCCCCGGCGGCCACGCCCTGATCGCCTTCAAGACGGGCGACGCGGTCCACCACCTCACCCGCGCCTACGGCCACGACCTCTCCCTGGACGTCCACTGGCACCCCGTCGACGCCGTGGCCACCGCCATGACCACCGCGGGCCTCACCGAACTAGCCCGCCTGACCCGGCCCGCCGACGAGCAGGAGAAGGGCCCGCAGGCATGGCTGATCGGCAGGCGCTGACCGACGAGGACTGGACCGGCGGCTTCCACGAACTCGCCTTGATCTGGCCCGACCACGACGACGCCCGCCTGACCCGCGCCACCGCCGCGCTGTGGTCGGCGACCGGGTTCACCGGAGACCGGCCCGCGGGCGCGGACTTCCACGTGCGCGGCACCGCGCCGCTGCCGAGCGGTCCGATCTTCTCCGGCGTCTACCAGACGCGCCTGGACGACAGCGACCGCTTGGTCTTCTACATCCCGCTCACCGCCCTGGAGCGCTCAGGCGCGGCGGTGGACCCGTGGCTGGCCGACATCGGCGCGCAGGTGCACGAGGTCGCGCCGATCCGCGTCGGGCTGATCGGCTGGGAGGTCGACGACGTCGTGCCCGCGCCGCTGGCGGTCGCGGCGGCGCCCGAGGAGCGGCCGGTCGGCTTCCTGCTGCCCGACAGATCCCGCGTCGGCCTGCGGTACTACCCCGCTACCGAGTAGAGCCCAGGCATCTCCCGCAGCGCCCGCGCGGCACGGCCTGGTCGACTGGCTGCGCGCGGTGGCGGCGGGCATGCCGGTTACACCGATCGGTCAGACCGTCGGCGACGCATGGAACTGGTTGAGCAAGTCCTAGCGGAGCCAGTCCACGAGCCTGCGAACCGTGTCGGCGGGGACGGCGAGGGTGGCCGCCGGTGACTTGCTGTCCCGGATGGCGGCCAAGTCCTGCCGCACCTCAACGCAATTCCCGTTGCTGGTGGACCGGGACGTCTTACGCCACTCCATGTCAGAACCTCTCAAGGACTCGCGCGATGACCTGCCTGCTTTCAGCGGCGGAAAGAGCCGCCTTGGCCATCTTCTCACGAATCGCTTGGTAGGGGGCTACCTCGTCGTCGTATAGGAACAGGCCGCTGCGCACCAGATCGATGGACACGACCGGCGACGCGCGAGGGAATTCCAGCAGCATCCACGAGTGCGCGAGTGCGGCGTCAACGATACGGACCACCCGTATGCCCAGTCCGCGGTCGTACCCCTCATACAAATGCCGTAGTTGGGACTTGAACGCGTCATGCCCGCCGAACGGCAGGTGGAGCACGTGTTCGTGGAGGAAAGCCGTGTAATCAACCCTGGTCAGCACTTCCTGCCGCAGCTCCCGCGCCTTCCAGCGGACATCGATGTCCGCCTGGCTGAAGCCGTCCGTCCGCATGAAGCCAGCGGCGTACTCCCGGGTATGGAGAAGGCCGGGTATCAGGGTCACGGACCAGTCGGTGATGGCCCGCGCGTCCGCTTCGTAACTCGCGAGGGTGCCCAGGTCGGGAAGGATTCCGGCGATCTCGCGCGACCACCAGCCCGCCTGGCAGCCGATCTTGGCGTTGTCGATCATCTGCTCGCGCAGCGGGCGCGGCACCCGGTAGAGCATCAGCAGCGCCGCCACGTCCTCGCTCGGGATGTGCCGCTTGCCGTTCTCCGTCCGGCTGAGTGTCGGACCCGACCAGCCGATCTCCCGCGCCGCCTGATCGGCGGTCAGCTCCGTGTACTCCAGCCGGATCGCGCGCAGCTGCGCGCCGATGGCCCGGTCCCGGCCCTGTGGTGGTCTGCGATCGCCGCCCATCCCCCGAGCCTGCCGTAACCGTCCGACTACCGTGCGCGTTTTCGGCTACGGAAAAGGCCACTACCCGGTGGAGCCCAGCTTCTCCCGCAGCGCGCGCTCGGCCTTGCGCCCCATGTCCGCGACCGCCTCGCGGCGGGCGGTGTCGGCTTCGTAGGCCTCGCGGCGGTCGCGGACGACGCGGGCCGGGATGCCCGCGGCGACGGCGTAGTCGGGGATCTCGCCGCGGATGACGGCATGCGCGCCGAGGACGCAGCCGCGGCCGACGCGGGTGCCCTTGGTGACCGTCACCTTCGTGCAGATCCAGGTGTCCGGCCCGATGCGGACCGGGGACTTGACGATGCCCTGGTCCTTGATCGGCCGGTGGATGTCGTCGGTGACGTGGTCGAAGTCGCAGATGTACACCCAGTCGGCGATCAGCGCGGCCTCGCCGAACTCGATGTCGAGGTAGCAGTTGACGACGTTCTGCCTGCCGAACACGGTCTTGTCGCCGATGCGCAGGGAGCCCTCGTGGCAGCGGATGGCGTTGCCGTCGCCGATGTGCACCCAGCGGCCGATCTCCAGGCGGCCGAACCCGGGCCGGGCGTGGATCTCGACGTCCTTGCCGAGGAACACCATGCCGCGCAGCACGATGTGCGGGTTGGCGAGGCGGAACTTGAGCAGCCGCCAGTACCGCACGAGGTACCACGGCGTGTAGGCGCGGTTGCGGATCACCCAGCGCAGCGAGTCCATGGTGAGGAACCGGGCCTGCGCCGGGTCCCTGCGCTGGCGCAGCCGGGAGGTGAGCGGCGAACCCCACATGGACGTCATGCCAAGACGTTAACTCAGCGGCCGGCAGGGTGAGGACATGCCCCGACTGCTCATCGACACCGACCCGGGCGTCGACGACGCCTTCGCGCTGGCCCTGGCCGCCCGCGCCCCCGAGGTCGACCTGGCCGCCGTGACCACGGTGTTCGGCAACGTCGGCCTCCCCGCGACCACGGCGAACGCGCTCGGCCTGCTCGCCGCGTGCGAACGCCCCGACGTGCCGGTCGCGGCGGGCGCGGCCCGCGCGCTGGTGTTCCCGGCCGTGCGGGAGGCGGGCCACGTCCACGGCGAGGACGGCCTGTCCGGCCAGTCGGCGCGCCTGCCCCGCCACCCCGGCCTCACCCCGGGCGGCGCTGTCCCGCTGCTCGCCCGCGTCCTCGCCGAATCACCCGAACCGGTGACGATCGCCCCCATCGGCCCGCTGACCAACATCGCCCTGCTGCTGGCGGCCTACCCCGACCTGAAGCCCAAGATCGCCCGCCTGGTGGTCATGGGCGGCGGCCTGACCGGCGGCAACTCCACCCCTGCCGCCGAGTTCAACCTCTGGGCCGACCCCGAGGCCGCCTACCGCGTCCTGGTCGAGGAGGACGTCCCGACCCTGCTGGTCCCCATCGACCTCACCTACCGCTGCGCCGTCGACGGCCCCTGGCTGGACGCCCTGCGCGACTCCGGCCCGCTCGGCGCGCTGCTGGAGTCCTTCACCCCGTCCTACCGCGCCCACTACACCTCGCTGCTCGGCCGCGACTGCACGATCCTGCACGACGCCGTGGCCGTCGCCGAGGCGATCCTGCCCGGCACCCTGCGCACCGAGCGCCTGCCGATCACCGTGCAGACCACCGGCCCCGGCCGCGGAGCCGTCATCGCCGACCGCCGCCTCGGCGTCCCCCCGTCCCCCGGCTACCGCGAGATCGACGTCGCCGTCGACACCGACCTCGACGCCCTGCGCGCCCTGGTCCTGGACCGGCTGCGCTGACCCGGAACTGTCCGGGGACTGTAAAGATCCACTGGGCGGTCTTGATCACGGGGCACGCGCGCTGCTGCACTCGACGCACCTGATCGGGAGAGGAGCCGTCGATGACGTGGTCGCGGATGGGCGCGGTCGGTGCCGCTGTGGTGGCGGTTGCGGGGCTCGCGTCGGGGGCGGTGGCGGCGCAGGCGCCCCCGCTGTCGACGCCCGGCGACGTGTCGCGGATCGAGCTGGTGTCGAGCAGCACGGTGGACGGCTGGCGCTACGACTTCTACCGCAACCGCGCCTACCCGTGCAGCATCACCGGCTACCAGACGTTCACCATCGCCACCAGGTCGTCCATGCCGCCGACCGCGGACGCTCTGCTGTGGACGTTCCTGCACGGCGGCGGCACCGGCTACTTCCGCCCGGACGGGACGCCGACCAGCACCGCGCACATGACCGAGGAGAGCGCCGCCCAGCAGCGGGATTCGCTGCGCGTCAACGCCCTCAACGCCCGCGTCTCGGCCATGGGCGGCGTGCGGATGATGGCGGTGTCGATGTGCAACCGCGACATCTACGGCGGGTTCGGCCTCGCCGACCCCAACAACCCCAACACCACCCCCGACGGCGGGCCCCGCCACACCAACGGCCTGCTCGCCACCAAGGCCGCCGTCCAGTTCGCCACCACCGCCCACCCCTCCAGCGACCACGTCCTCTACGGCGCCAGCGCGGGCTCCTTCGGCACCTTCCACGTCGGCTTCGGCCTCCAGCAGCAGGGCCTCGCCCCGGCGGGCGTCGTCGCCGACTCCGGGGTGATGAACACCGCGTGGGAGGACGCCACCGGCGACTCCCCGATCTGCGGCCACACCGAGGAGTGGGCCGACATCTACCCGCGCAGGCTGCACCCGGCCCTGACCACCGGCGCCAACGACCCCGACCAGAGCATCGCCGCCGGCCGCTTCCGCGTGCCGGTGCTGGACGTCTGGAGCATCGGCGACCCCGGCCAGTGCGGCACCACCCCGATGGCCTGCCCGCTGCGCGACGGCACCCGCCCCACCCTCGGCTCGGTGGACTGCCTGCACGAGCCGCTCACCCGCGTCCTGGCGGGCGACCCGCGCTCGGACAGCATGCGGCTGTGCGTCACCAGTCCCGGCTCGGAGCGCCACTGCGGCGTGCACACCCCGACCACCGACGAAGGCGCGGTCAACACGCTGGCGGGCGAGCCCGCGGACTTCAACGGCAAGATCCTCACCTGGGTGCGCGCCCGGGTGCTGGACGACTAGGTCCGCTCCGCCCGGCAGATGATCGCCGTCGGGGTGCGGCCGATGCGGGTCAGCACCACCGACGCCTCCTGCGAGCCGCGCGGCTTGAGCCGGGGCCGCAGGGCGTTCGGGTCGACGTCGAGGCCGCGCACCAGGATCTCCACCCGGCCGACGTCCAGGCGGGCCAGGGCGGCCCGCAGCGTCTTCTCCGCGTACTTGCCGTGTTCCAGGACCCGGAAGGCGCGCACGCCCGGCGGCGGGGTCGGGCCGGTCAGGTAGGCGATGTGCTCGTCCACTTGGGACAGACCGTGCCGGGCGGCGTAGTGGCGGACCAGCCCGGCGCGGACCACCGCGCCGTCCGGGTCCACGATCCACTCCCCGACCGGGGTGACCGGGCAGGTGTCGTCGTCGGCGTCGGTGATCGTCCACGGGGCCGCGTCCGACCTGAGCACGGTGGCGCGGCGGGCGGCGGTGGCCAGCGAGCCCGTCCACAGGCAGGCCTCGCGCACCGATCCGTCGAGGGAGACCAGTTCCAGCTCGCCCGCCCACGGCACGTCGGCCGGGTCGACGCCGGGCGCGCACTTCACCGCCAGGTCGCGGCCGGAGTAGGCGGCGGCGAGGTCGTCCAGCGGCGGGGCGAAGTCGGCCGGGCGCCAGCGGCGGCGGCCCGCGGAGTCGCGGCGGGCGGGGTCGGCCAGGACCACGGTGTCGCGGGACACCGGGCGCAGGGCATCCGCGCGCAGGAACGTCACTCCCGCGACGTTCCCACGGGCCATCGCCAGCCGGACGGCGTCCACATCGGACCCCACCGCGATCTCGGCGACCTCGGCGGCGGCGGCCAGGTCCACGCCCACCGAGCAGGTCACGTCGTGCACGGCGCGCCCGGTGAGGCGCTGCGCCCTGGCGACGGCGACCGGCCACGGCGTCGCCTGCTGCAGGGCGTCGGCGGTGAACAGCCAGCCGCCGGGGTCGGGCAGCTTGGCGGCGGCCTTGCGGCGCAGCAGCACCGTCTCGACCACGGCCGCCGCGCGCTCCCCCGCCACCCGGCGCGCGGCGCTCACGTCGGCCAGGTGGGTGGCGGGGGTCAGCGGCAGCAGGTCGACCTCGGCCGCCGCGGCTGCTCCGGCGGGCGAGCGCAGGAACGCCACGTCGGCCGCGGTGAACGGGTAGCCCAACTCAGCCCGGCTTACGGCCCGTCACGAGGACGTTGTAGAACACCTCGCGGGGCAGGACCTTGGCGAACACGCGCTCGTCCAGCCACGTCAGGCGCTGCCAGGTGCGGTAGGCGAACATCGCCCAGCCGAAGCCCAGCTTCTCCCTGGGCACCGCGGCCTCGAAGGTGCGCACCGGCCAGCCGAACAGGGCGGCGGCGAACTCCTCGGTCGTGGCGCGCACGTCGACCAGGCCCGCCGAGCGGCAGACGTCCTCCAGGTCGGAGGGGTCGAAGGTGTGCAGGTCGACCACGGCCTCCAGCGCCGCGGCGCGCGAGGACTCGTCCAGCTCCTCCTGCGGCTTGCGCCAGGCCTGCAGCGGGCCGAACTTGGTGGCGTTGGTGGCCAGCCACCAGGTCGCGCGGCCCAGGCCGCGGGCGTACTTGTCGCCGACCTTGGTGGGCTCGCCCGCGAAGACGAAGCGACCGCCCGGCTTGAGCACCCGGCGCACCTCGCGCATCGCGGCGGGCACGTCCGGGATGTGGTGCAGCACGGCGTGCCCGACGACCAGGTCGAAGGACTCGTCCTCGTACGGGATGCCCTCGGCGTCGGCGACCCGGCCGTCCACGTCCAGGCCGAGCGCGCGGCCGTTGCGCAGGGCGACCTCGACCATGCCCGGCGACAGGTCGGTCACGTGGCCCTTCTTGATCACCCCGCCCTGCATGAGGTTCAGCAGGAAGAAGCCGGTGCCGCTGCCCAGCTCCATGGCGTTCTCGTACGGGCCGACGTCGCCCGCGGCGGCCTTGAAGCGGCCGGTGGCGTAGGTGATGCAGCGCTCGTCGTAGGAGATCGACCACTTCTCGTCGTAGGTGCCCGCCTCCCAGTCGTGGTAGAGGACGTTGGCGAGTTTGGGGTCGGCGTAGGCGGCCTGGACCTCTTCGGCGGTGGCGTGCGGGTTGGGCGTCGGGTCAGCGGCCACGGAACTCCGCCTTCCCCGGGCCGTTCTCGATGAACGACTGCATGCCGATCGCCTGGTCCTCGGTCGCCCACAGCGCGGCGAACAGGTGCGACTCCAGCTTGAGGCCGCCCGCGAGGTCCTGGTCGAGGCCGCCGTCGATGGCGGCCTTCGCCGCGGCGAGGGCGAAGGCGGGGGCGTTGACGAACTGGGCGGCCCAGGCGCGCGCGGTCTCGTAGACGTCGTCGGGGGCGACGACCTGGTCGACCATGCCGATGGCGAGGGCTTCCTCGGCCTTGACGAAGCGGCCGGTGTAGATGAGGTCCTTGGCCTTGGCCGGGCCGACGAGGCGGGTCAGGCGCTGGGTGCCGCCCGCGCCGGGGATGATGCCGAGCAGGATCTCCGGCTGGCCGACCTTGACGTTGTCGCCGGCGATCCGGCGGTCGCAGCACAGCGCCAGCTCGTAGCCGCCGCCGAGCGCGTAGCCGGTGATGGCGGCGACCGTCGGCTTGGGCAGCTCGGCCAGCACGCTCAGCGACCCGGACAGCTCCGGCCCGTAGGCGGCGATGTCCGGGTAGGACATCCGGGCGAACTCCTTGACGTCAGCCCCCGCGGCGAACACCTTCGGCCCGCCGTAGACGATCACCGCCTTGACGTCGGCGCGCTCGCGGGCCTCGACGGCGGCGGCGCGCAGCTCGGCCTGCAACTGGCGGTCGATCACGTTCATCGGCGGCCGGTCGAGCCGGATCGTGCCGATGCCGTCGGCCACTTCCAGCCGCACGAACTCACTCTCTGCCACGGCGGTGTCCCTTTCCCTGTACGTTGCCCAGCAGGCTACCTGCCAGTAGCTCAGGCCCGCCTGCGGGCGAAGAACCGGTCGTCGGCCCGGGTCAGCGCCAACTGCTGCCCGAACGCGGAGGACAGGTTGTCGCTGGTCAGCACATCATCGATGAGGCCCTGGGCGACGACGCCGCCCTGGGCCATGAGCATGAGGTGGGTGTAGCCGGGCGGGATCTCCTCGACGTGGTGGGTCACCAGGATCGAGGTCGGCGCGTCGGCGTCGGCGGCCAGGTCGGTGAGCCGGGCGACGAGGTCCTCCCGCCCACCGAGGTCCAGGCCCGCGGCGGGCTCGTCGAGGAGCAGCAGCTCGGGATCGGTCATCAGCGCACGCGAGATGAGCGTCCGCTTGCGCTCCCCCTCCGACAGCGTCCCGAACGTCCGCTCCGCGAGGTGCCCGATCCCCAGCGCCTTGAGCAGGTCCTCCGCCCGCCCGGTGTCGAGCTGGTCGTACTGCTCCCGCCACCGCCCGAGCACCGCGTAGCCGGCACTGACGACGACGTCGAGCACCTTCTCGTCAACCGGAATCCGATTCCCCAACGCCGCCGTGCAGAACCCGAGCCGCGTCCGCAGCTCGAACACGTCCACCTTCCCCAACCGCTCCCCAAGAACATCGACGGTCCCCGTGGTCGGATGCATCTCCGCCCCCGCCAACCGCAACAAGGTGGTCTTCCCCGCCCCATTGGGCCCGAGCACCACCCACCGCTCATCCACCTCAACCCGCCAGTCCACCCCAGCCACCAGCTGGGTCTCCCCCCGACGGACACCAACGCCCGCCATGTGCACAACAAGATCGTCAAGCTCAGTCTGCGCGCTCACCCCCCCATTCTTTCCTGTCGCCACCACACGACCACACCCGGCACACCACCCACCCCCACCGGGCCGATGCTCCACCGAGGGGCGGATTCCATCGTTCAACAATCCACCAAAGGTCCGATCCATCAATTCGGTTGTTGAACAATCTTCCCTTCGGCCACGCGCCACTCCCCACACCCGCCCTGGCCACACAGCGCCCGCTCGGGCCTTGCCCCCGGCCTCGCCGCCTCACCGCCGCCCTGCCCTGCCCTGCCCTGCCCTGCCCTGCCCTGCCCTGCCCTGCCCTGCCCTGCCCTGCCCTGCCCTGCCCTGCCCTGCCCTGCCCTGCCCTGCCCTGCCCTGCCCTGATCATCCAATCGTCCAACAATCCGATCGTTCAACGATCCACCATGCCGACTTCCGGGGAATCGATCACGTCGCCCACTTCCGCAAGGATGGGCACGTGGCTTACTCGGACTCGCGCCTGCTGCCCGGACACCCCTTCCCCCTGGGCGCACACCCCGAAGCCGGCGGTGTGCGCTTCGCCGTCGCCTCGGGGGTCGCTGATGCCGTCGAGGTGTGCCTCGTCGGGGAGGACGACGACGGCCGTCCCGTCGAGCAGCGCGTCGAGCTGACCGAGCGGACGTTCGGCATCTGGCACGGCGTCGTCCCCGGCATCACGCCCGGCCAGCGCTACGGCTTCCGCGTGCACGGCCCCTGGGACCCGTCCCGCGGCCTGCGGTGCAACCCGCAGAAGCTCTTGGTCGACCCCTACGCCCGCCGCATCGCGGGCACCGTCACCGACCTCGGCGCCACCCGCAGCCACCGCGGCGACCCCATGACCGGCGCCCCCTCCCGGATCGACTCCCTCGGCTCGGTCCCCCTCTCCGTCGTCACCTCGCTCGGCGGCTCGGACACCGGCCTGCACCCGGACGTGCCGTTCGAGGAGTCGGTGATCTGCGAGCTGCACGTGCGCGGCTTCACCCGCCTGCACCCCGACGTCCCCAAGAACCTCCGCGGCACCTACCTCGGCCTGGCCCATCCCGCCGTCATCGAGCACCTCCAGCGCCTGGGCGTCACCGCCGTCGAACTGCTGCCCGTCCACTCCTTCGCCGACGAGCCGATGCTGCTGCGCTCGGGCAGGCACAACTACTGGGGCTACTCCACCCTCGGCTACCTCGCCCCCCACGGCGGATACGCCAGCCGACCCGGCCACGAGGTGGAGGAGTTCCGCACGATGGTCGCCGCCCTGCACGCGGCGGGCATCGAGGTGATCCTCGACGTCGTCTACAACCACACCTGCGAGGGCGGCGTCGGCGGCCCGACCCTGTCCTTCCGCGGCCTCGACGCCCCCGCCTACTACCTGCTCGACGACCAGGGCCGCGACATCGACCTCACCGGCTGCGGCAACACCCTCGACCCCGGCTCCCCGACCGTCGTGCGCCTGGTCCTGGACTCGCTGCGCTACTTCGCGGGCGAATTCGGCGTCGACGGCTTCCGCTTCGACCTGGCCTCGGCGCTGGGCCGTCCCGGCGGCGGCCGCTTCGACACGCACTCGGCGCTGCTGACCGCCATCGCCACCGACCCGCTGCTCTCCCGCCGCAAGCTGATCTCCGAGCCGTGGGACGCGACCGGCGAGGGCTACCGCGTCGGCGGGTTCGGTGTGCAGTGGACGGAATGGAACGGCCGCTTCCGCGACGGCGTCCGCGACTTCTGGCGCGGCTCGACGGGCGTGCGGGACCTGGCCTACCGGCTGTCGGGCTCCTCGGACCTGTACGCGATCAGCGGGCGCAGGCCGTGGGCGTCGGTCAACCTCATCACCGCCCACGACGGCTTCACCCTGCGTGACCTGGTCTCCTACGACAACAAGCACAACCACGAGAACGGCGAGCACAACAACGACGGCACCAACGACAACCGCTCCTGGAACTGCGGCGCCGAGGGCGAGACCCAGGACCCGGCGGTCCTGGCCCTGCGCGACCGCCAGGCCAGGAACCTGCTCGCCACGCTCCTGCTCTCCACCGGCACCCCGATGCTGGTGGCGGGCGATGAGCGCTGGCGCACCCAGCACGGCAACAACAACCCCTACTGCCTGGACAACCAGACGTCCTGGGTGGACTGGAGCCACAGCGACCGCTCGGAGTCGATGCTGGCCTTCACCCGCCGCCTGACCGCCCTGCGCGCCGCCTCCCCCGCCCTGCGCCAACCCGAGTTCTTCGACGGCCGCCCCACCCGCTCCGGCGAACCCGACCTGGTCTGGTTCCGCCCCGACGGCACCCCCATGACCGACGAGGACTGGTTCGACGACTCCCGCCGCACCCTGGGCATGTGGATCGACGGTTCGGAGTGCCTCTCCCGCAACCGCGACGGCGAGCTGGTCGCCGACGACTCCTGGCTCCTACTCCTCCACTCCGGCCCCGACCCGGCGACCTTCACCCTCCCCACCGCCGCCTACGGCCGCTGCTTCGTCCCTGAACTCGACAGCACGACCCCCACCGGCCTCCCCCGCCTCGCCGACGCCTTCGCCCCCGAGACCGTCCTCAAACTCGGCGGCCACACCTTGCACCTGCTCCGCGCCCCCCGCGCGGACTGACCCCAGGTGTCCGGCCCCGGCGGGGCGTGTGCACCGAGGGGCGGTCAGCCACCCGGGTTTCCCAGACGCGCAGTCTGACCATCCACACCCGCGATCTCCACGGTGCGCCTCTCAGGCTCCAGGCCATAACCTGGCGGCGGGGGGCCGGACACTCGCTCACGGCTGATCCAGCCGTGGACGCCGGGAATCAGGACTTGGCAGCAGCCAGGAAGTCCTTGATCATGGCCGGGTCCTTGACTCCCCGCCGGGCCTCCACACCGCTGGACACGTCGACCCCCCACGGGGTCGCCTCGGCGATCGCGGCGGCGACAGTGGCCGGGGTGAGGCCGCCCGCGAGAAGCCAGTCGCCGACCGGCAGGGTGGCTTCGGTGAGGTCCCAGCGTTCGCCGGAGCCGGGGATGGCCGAGTCCAGCAGGAGGATGTCCTCACCGTAGGCGCCGACCTCGATGTCGGTGTCCGGGGCGAGCGCCGTGGCGCGGATCAGTTGGAAGTCGGGGAAGTGGGTGAAGGCCTCGCGCGGGTAGCTGCCGTGCAGCTGCACCGCGCGCATCCCGGACTCGGCGGCGATCTCGGCCGCGCGCGCGGCGGGAACGTCTCGGAAGACGCCCACGGTCAGCACCGAGTCGGGGATGTCCGCCGCCAGTTCGCGGGCGCGGGCGGGGGTGACCTCGCGGGGGCTGCGGGCGAAGACGAAGCCGACGGCGTCGGCGCCCGAGTCGACGGCAGCGGTCACGTGGGCTGGTTCAGTCAGCCCGCACACCTTCACGAACACGGCGACAACCTTACGCCGCCGCGTGGCCGGGCAACCATCCCGTGCACGGGTGGAAACCCGATCAGCTGAACGCCCTCGCGCAGCCCGCGTCGCCGTCGTGGTAGCCGATGCGGAACGCCTCGACGCGGGCGAAGCCGGAGGGGACCTGCTTGCCGTTGATGTCGGCGGCGATCAGGCTGTTGTCCTGCAGGAGTTCCGCGACGGCCTCGTCCAGGTCGCCGACGGCGAGTTGGAGTTTCTGGCTGCCGACGTCGGGGTCCTTGTCGACGGTGAACTGCGTCCACGCGCCCACCAGGCAGGCGGTGCGCAGGCCCGCGGTCTCGCCCTCCAGCTCGGCGCCGACGCCCTTCTGCACCCCCAGCACGTACCGGGACGCGATTTCGGCGAAGGCGGCGAAGTCGCCGATGCCGTTGCCGTCGACGCCGGGCTCCTCACCGCGCTTGGGCGGGGTGGCGACCTTCTCCATCTCGCCCATGTCGACGGCGACGGTGTTGGAGTCGGGGCAGTAGCTCACCGGCGGGGTGCCCTCGGCGTCGCCGCACTTCGCGCCGTTGCGGGTGATGCCGGGAGCCTGGACGCCCGCGCCCTTGAACGCCTCGTCGAGGCTGTCCTTGAACTTGCCGAAGATGTCCTCGGCGGTGATGTCGGCCTCGCCGCTGGAGCGCTCGTCGTACTCGGTGCGCTCCTTCTCCTCGATGCGCTGCTCGATCTCCGGGACGTCCATGGCCGCGCAGCGCCGCGGGCCCTCGGTGAAGCCCGCCTGGAAGGCGAACACGCGGTCGAAGGCCAAGCCGTGCGCGCCCTTCTCCTTGGCCGACAGGCCTGCCGGGTCACGGATGAAGAACATGGTGGCCAGGGCCTGGTTGAGGCCGGAGCCGGTGTTCATCTCGAAGTGCTTGGCCTTGCCCTCGGCGACGTAGCGGAAGAAGCCGCCCGCGTAGCAGTCGGCCTGCTGCTCCTTCACGATCGTCGGGGTCGCCTGGTTGATGTTGGACTTCTCGCCGAGGCGGAACTGCACGGCGTGGCCCATCTCGTGGGCGAGGACCGCCACGACCGACATCGGGCCGAACTGCTTGTTCAGCATCGGCAGCAGCTTGCCCCGGTCCCAGGCGACGCTGTCGTCGGCGCCGCAGTAGAACGCGTTGACCAGACCCGCGGTGCTCGTCCCGCACAGCTGCACGGGCTTGCCGCCGGAGTCGTAGGAGGCCAGCCGCTTCACCGGCTCGAACTTCTGGCCGCCGAAGTCGGCGGGCATGCGCTCGGTCCAGTAGTCGTAGATGTCGGCCAGGGCGTTGATCGCGAGGCGGTCCATCTCGCCCTTGTCGGCGTTCTCGACGGCGAGGGTGGCGTCCTCGACGCCGGCGCGCGGACCGGTGGGGGCGTTGTTGTCGACCGGCAGTCCCGCGACGGTCCCCGCGTTCACCGCGCCCGCCGCCCTCGGCTCGCCGGGCACCTTCTGCCCGCACCCGACGACCACCGCAGCCGCCAGCGCGACCGCCACCGCCACCTTGTAACCGCTCATCCCAGCCCCTGCATGTCCGACTTGTCCCCGAACCCTACTCATCGATCAACCACCACGTGCGCGGTTCAGCACTCCCGCGCGCCCTCGGCGAAACCCTGCCGGAACAGCGACACCCGCTCGAACCCGGACTCCACCGCGCCGCCGTCGACGTCGCGGGCCACGTAGTCGTACTTGAGCAGCACCTGGACGGCCTCGTCCATGTCGCCCGGGGAGAGGAAGCGCTGCTCGCGCTCGAACAGCGAGGCGGTGAACGCGCCGGTCAGGCACACCGCCGAGCGCTGCGCGTCGGGTCCGCTGAGCGGCTCGCCCGCCGCGGCCAGCGACGCCAGGGCGTAGCGGCCCGCGACGAGGGTGCCGGTGGCGTAGTCGCCGATCTCGGCGTGGATGCCCGGCAGCTCCGCGGACACGTCGACCTCGATGGCGCTGCCGTCGGGGCAGAAGGCGACGGGGCCCTGCGGCCGGGTGCAGCTGGGCTCGTCCTGGATCTCGCGCAGCTGCGGGGTGCGCCAGCTCTCGCCCGCGACCTCGGCGAAGAACGGGTCGAGCAGCGCGGTGATCGACTCCACGATCTCCTCGAAGCGGATGTTGCCGCCGCGCGCCTGGTCGCCCGCGTCGATGAAGCCGGAGAGGGTGAAGGTGCGGTTGTCGACGGTCATCTCCGAGCACAGCCGCGCGCCGGACTCGTAGCCGTCGAGGAAGGCCGACGCCCGGTCGAAGGCGTCGCCGTGCGCGCCGCGGTCGGAGGCCTCGGTGCCGACGGGGTCCCGGAAGCTGATCATCGCCGCGAGCGCGGCGTCGAGCTGGTCGGGCCGCATCTGCAGCCGCTCGGCGTTGCCGTCGACCACCCACCGGATGAAGCCGCCCGCGTAGCAGTCGGCCATCGCCTCGATGAGGATCGTGGGGAAGCGGTCGGGCTCGGCGCGCCGCTCGGCCAGCCCGGCCCCGGTGCGGTTCTGCACGGCGTGCCCGACCTCGTGGGCGAGCACCAGCATGACCCCGGCCTCGCCGAAGCGGTCCTTGAGCACGGGCAGCAGCGCCGCCCTGTCCCAGGCGATGACGTCGGCGGTCGGGCAGTAGAACGCGTTGCCCTCGACCTCGTCGGCCGAGTCGGTGCACGGCGGCTTGGGCGACTCGGCGTCGGCGGTGTCGACGGAGTAGTAGCCGCCCTTGAGGTCGGTGAACTCCTTGTCGAACACCTCGGGGAAGACCCCGCCCCAGTAGACCTTGAGGTCCTCGACCACGGTCGCCGCCAGCCGGTCGATCTCCCCGCCGTCGGTGTTCTCCACGATCCCGGCCGGGTCGACCCCGCCGGGCGTGGTCTCCTCCTTGATGACCCGCCCCTGGGAGATGGGCTCACCGGGGACGGTCGTCGTGCACGCCACCAGCGCCGTCGACAGCATCAGCCCCACGACCAGTCCCGGCACACGCGCACGCACGTTCCCAGTCTGCCTGATGCCCGCCGGTCCGACCGGCCGTTCGGAAGAGTTCGGCCTCAGCCGGGCGGGCGCAGCGCGGCGGCGACGATGTCGTGGATCACCGTGTCGCCGGGTTCGCGGTTGACCAGCAGCACCGGCAGGTCCTCGACCCCGACCCAGGCGAAGCGCGGGTGCTTGTCCCACTCCAGCGCCGGTCGCTCCAGGTCACCGTCGACCTCCACCACGAAGTCCACCGAGTGCCGAAGCAGCCCCCCGGCCTCCCAGGCGCCGACCCCGAGCCCGCGCACGACCCGCCGCAACACCCACCCGGTCTCCTCCCGGACCTCCCTGGCCAGCGCCCCGAGCACCGTCTCCCCGGCCTCGACGTGCCCGCCGACGATGTCCCAGGTGTCCGGGAACAGCCGCCGGACCGGCCCGCGCAGCTGCACGAACGCCCGCCCGGCCGGGTCGAGCACCACGGCGCCGACGACCCACAGCTCCCCCTCGGCGGGCACCGGCACCCGCACCCCGGCGGCCACCTCCACGCCGTTCACCGGGTGCCCACGGCCAGCAGGTGCGCGCTGGCGTTGATCAACAGGGGGTCGCGCTCCACCACCCGCGCGGCGCGCACGGCGGCGTCCAGCAGGGGAGCGTGGTCGGCGACCACGTCGAGCGCGGGCCACGCTGGACCCTCCACACCGAACACCGCCACGTCGAGCGCCCCGGCCGCCGCCACCTCGGCGGCCAACTCGTCGGCGGTGTGCCAGTGGGTGGGCATGAACCCGACGTGCCCGTCGTAGCGACCGGTCGCCACGACCTCAGCGACCGAGGGCTCCATCGCCGCGTCGAGCCGCCCCAGCGAGCCCGCCTGCAGCAGGGAGCAGTACCGGCTCACCCCGGCCGCCGCGAGGACGCCGCCGGGTCGCAGCACTCGGAGCGCCTCGGTCAGCGCCGCGCGGCGGTCGGCGGCGGCGAGGAGGTGGTAGAGGGGGCCGAGCAGCAGGACCGCGTCGTACGCGCCGTCTCCGGCGGGAAGCGCGCGGGCATCGGCGACCGCGGCGGTGACCCCGGGCAGCCGGGCCGCTTCGGCCACGTGGCCGGGCACGGCGTCCACCACGTGCACGGCGTGCCCGTCGGCGGCCAGCCACCGCGCGTGGACACCGGTGCCGCCCCCGACGTCGAGGACCCTCGATCGGTCGGGCAGCACGCGCGTCAGGAGTTCCCGCGTGCGGAGGAACTCCAGGCGCCCGTGGGCGCTGCGGGTGAGCCGCGCGCCCTCGTCGGCGGTCGAGTAGTGGCCGATCAGGTCCATGCGGGCATGATCACGGCCGCCGCGGGCCCGCGGCAACGCGGTTACTCGACCGGCTCCAGCCACACCACGCCCTGCGGGGGCAGGTTGAGCAGGGCGGAGGCCGGGCGGCCGTGCCAGGAGATCTCCTGGGCGACGACCTCCCCGAGGTTGCCCACCCCCGACCCCCCGTACGAGGGCGCGTCGGTGTTCAGCACCTCGCGCCAGCGGCCGCTGCCAGGCAAGCCGACTCGGTAGTCGAAGTACGGCTGGCCTGCGAAGTTGGCGATGCAGGCCAGGGTCTTGCCCGCGCCTTGGCGCAGGAAGCTGACCACGTTGTTGCCGGAGTCGTTGGCATCGATCCAGGAGAAGCCCTCCGGGCGCACGTCGTCGGCGTAGAGGGCCGGGCAGGCGCGGTAGACGGCGTTGAGGTCCCTGACCAGGTGCTGCACGCCCGAGTGCAGGGGGTTCTCCAGCAGGTGCCAGTCCAGCGAGCGGCTCTCCGACCACTCGCCGACCTGGCCGAACTCCCCGCCCATGAACAGCAGCTGCTTGCCGGGGTGCGCCCACATGTAGGCCAGCAGGGCGCGCAGGCCCGCGGCCTTGTTCCAGTCGTCGCCGGGCATGCGGGTCCACAGGGAGCCCTTGCCGTGGACGACCTCGTCGTGGGAGAGGGGCAGGACGTAGTTCTCGCTCCAGGCGTACACCAGCGAGAAGGTCAGCTCGTTGTGGTGGAACGCGCGGTGCACGGGGTCGTGGCCCACGTAGCGCAGCGTGTCGTGCATCCAGCCCATGTTCCACTTGAAGCCGAAGCCCAGGCCGCCCAGGTGCGTCGGGCGGGTGACGCCCGGCCAGGCGGTGGACTCCTCGGCGATCATCATGATCCCCGGGTGGTGCTTGTAGACGGTGGCGTTGAGCTCCTGCAGGAACTTGACCGCGTCCAGGTTCTCCCGGCCGCCGTGGATGTTGGGCAGCCACTCGCCGTCCTTGCGCGAGTAGTCCAGGTAGAGCATCGAGGCGACCGCGTCGACGCGCAGGCCGTCGATGTGGAACTCGTCCAGCCAGAACAGCGCGTTGGCGACGAGGAAGTTGCGGACCTCGGTGCGGCCGAAGTCGAAGACGTAGGTGCCCCAGTCGGGCTGCTCGCCGCGGCGCGGGTCGGCGTGCTCGTAGAGGGGGGTGCCGTCGAAGCGGGCCAGGGCCCAGCTGTCCTTCGGGAAGTGGGCGGGCACCCAGTCGACGATGACGCCGACGCCGCGCTGGTGCAGCGTGTCGACGAAGTGGCGGAAGTCGTCCGGCGACCCGAACCGCGAGGTCGGCGCGTAGTAGGAGGTGACCTGGTAGCCCCAGGACCCGCCGAAGGGGTGCTCGGCGACCGGCAGCAGCTCGACGTGGGTGAAGTTGTGCTCGACCAGGTAGTCGGCGAGCTGCTCGGCCAGTTCGCGGTAGCCGAGGCCGGGCCGCCACGAGCCCAGGTGGACCTCGTAGGCGCTGACCGGCGCGGAACTCCACTCGGTGGCCGAGCGCAGCGCGATCCAGTCGGCGTCGCCCCACTGGTGCTCCGTTGTGGACACCACCGACGCGGTCGCGGGCGGGTGCTCGGTGGCGAAGGCCATCGGGTCGGCCTTCTCGTGCCAGGAGCCGTCGGCGGCGTGGATGCGGAACTTGTACCTGGTCCCGGGGGTCACCCCGGGCACGAACACCTCCCACACCCCGGAGGAGCCCAGCGAGCGCATCGGCTGCGCGCGCCCGTCCCAGCCGTCGAAGTCGCCGCAGACGCGCACGCCCTGCGCCGTGGGCGCCCACACCGCGAACGAGGTGCCCTCGACCGTGCCCGACGGGGTGTCGTAGGAGCGCACGTGCGCTCCCAGCACGTCCCACAGCCGCTCGTGCCTGCCCTCGCCGAAGAGGTGCAGGTCCAACTCGCCCAGGGTCGGCAGCCAGCGGTACGGGTCATCGACCAAGGCGAGGTCGCCGGTGCCGTAGTCGATCTCGAAGGCGTAGTCGCCGGGCGCGGTGTCCAGCACGGCCTCGAACAGCCCGTCGGCGACCTGCTCCATCTCGTAACGGTCCCGCCCGGCGATCACCGCGCACGCCTTGGCGTGCGGGCGCAGCGCCCGCACGGCCACCCGCCCCGGCTCGCCCGGCAGCGGGTGGACGCCGAGCAGCGAGTGCGGGTCGTGGTGTGCGCCGGCGATCAGCCGGGCGAAATCGTCACGCAACGGTTCTCACCCTTGGATGTAGGAGGTCAGTTGGTCCCGGTCGCTCTCCAGCTGGCTGATGCGGGTCTTCACCACATCGCCGATGCTGACGATGCCCACGAGCGCGCCGCCGGAGAGGACCGGCATGTGCCGGATGCGGCGCTCGGTCATCTGGCCCGCCAGCGAGTCGACGGTGTCCTCGGGCCCGCAGGTCACCACGTCGGCGGTCATGATCTCCGAGACGGTGGCGTCCAGCAGCCCGCCGCCGCGCTCGGCGAGGCCGCGCACGACGTCGCGCTCGGAGACGATCCCGACGACCCGCTCCGCGTCCACGACGACGAGCGCGCCGACGTTGTGCCTGGCCAGTTCCCCGAGCAGGCCGCTCACCGTCAGCCCCGGGTCGATCGTCGCCACAGCCGAGCCCTTGCCGCGCAGTACGTCCGCGATCCGCATACCGGTCACCCCGATCCCGTCGACGACACGTGAACGATCAGGCTAACCGCGTTCGGTCGGCCGGAGAACACCTCGTCACCCGGTTGCAGGGCCGCTACCTGGGAATTCATCCGTACCTGCGCAAGGCGGCCAGCGGGATGCCGAGCCAGTCGGGCCGGTGGCTCGCCTCGTAGACGACCTCATACACGGCCTTGTCCAGCTCCAGCGCGCGCAGCAGCGCGCCGTGCTCGCGCGGGTCGCCGCCCACCTCGGCGTAGCCGGAGCAGAAGGCGGCGCGGTTGCGGTCGGCCCACTCCAGCGCCCGGGTGAGTAGCTGGTGGTCGGGCTCGGTGCCGGCGAGCAGGTGCAGCGCGGCGTAGTCGAAGGAGCGCAGCATGCCCGCGACGTCGCGCAGCGGGGAGCGGGTGCGCACCCGCTCGGCGGGGCTGGCCATCGGCTCGCCCTCGAAGTCGATCAGCACCCAGCCCGACGTGGTGCGCAGCGTCTGGCCGAGGTGCAGGTCGCCGTGCACCTGCTGGACGACGGCGCCGTCGAGGCCGCGCAGCGCGTCGAACGCGGCGCGGACCAGCGGCTCGTGCTCGGCCAGCTCGGGCACCTTGGCCAGCGCGGCGTCGAGGCGGGCGTGCAGCTCGGCCACGGCGGCGACGACGGCGTCGGCGGGCATGTGCTCGACGCCCATGCTCTCGGCGAGGTCGCGGTGCACGCGCGCCACCGCCTCGCCGAGCCTGCCCGCCTCGGCGGCGAAGTCCCCGCCGACCTCGCGGGCGAACAGGTCGGCCTCGGCCAGCAGGTCCCGGACGCTGGCGGTGGCTGCCGCCCAGCCCTCGGCGGCGTTGTCGAGGAAGGTCTGGGCGAAGCCGAGCACCAGCTCGTCGGACTCGACCACGGCCACCGGCTGGGCGATCTGGGCGCTGCCTGCGCGCAGCAGCGCCCGGTGCAGCTCGACGTCGCGGTTGGGGCCCGGCGACGGCCTGCGGAAGAGCTTGAGGATGTACTGGTCACCGAAGATCACCGAGGTGTTGGACTGCTCGACGCCGATCGGCCGGGCCCGCAGCCCGGTGGCGATCTGCACACCGGGCTCGGGCGTCCAGCGGATGCCCGCCGTCTGCTCACCCGAGGCCATCAGCCGCAGCAGCAGCGACATCAGCTCCGGGTCCTGGGTGGCCTCGTAGGCGCAGTCGCCGCCGATGCGCCCGATCCCCGCGTGCGCGAGGTGCTCGGGCAGATCGGGGCGCACGCCGATGAGCAGCTGATAGGCCTCGGTGCCCGCGCCCCCGCCCAGGTCGACCTCGACGATCGCGTGCAGCAGCGCGGGCTCCCCGGCGCTGAGCTGGGCCGCCTCGCGGACGCCGACGCGCTCCGGCCGCGATCCCTTGGCCGCGTACCAGCGCTGCCGGGGCAGCCACTCGGCCAGGTCGTCGGTCAGCGCGGCGACGGCGTGCCGCGGGGCGGTGCTCATGCTCGGGGACCCTCCTCGGTGCTGATGTGGAACCAGTAGAAGCCGTGCCCCGGCAGGGTCAGCAGGTACGGCAGCTCGCCGATCGCCGGGAACCGGACCCCGCCGGTCAGCTCGGTCGGCACCAGGCCCTGGTAGGGCGAGAGGTGCAGCTCGACCGGCTGCGGGAAGCGGGAGAGGTTGTTGACGCAGAGGATCACGTCGTCGCCGTGGCGGCGCAGGTAGGCCAGCACGCTCGGGTTGGAGGAGCCCAGCTCGGCGTAGTCGCCCAGGCCGAACGCGGTGTGCTGGGAGCGCACCTGGAGCATGCGCCGCGTCCAGTGCAGCAGCGACGAGGTGTTGTTCATCTGCGCCTCGACGTTGACCCCCTGGTACCCGTAGATCGGGTCCATGATCACCGGGAGGTAGAGCCTGCCCGGGTCGGTCCTGGAGAAGCCCGCGTTGCGGTCGGGCGACCACTGCATCGGGGTGCGCACGGCGTCGCGGTCGCCGAGCCAGATGTTGTCGCCCATGCCGATCTCGTCGCCGTAGTACAGGACGGGCGAGCCGGGCAGGCTCAGCAGCAGCGCGGTGAACAGCTCCTGCTGGTTGCGGTCGTTCTCCAGCAGCGGGGCCAGCCTGCGGCGGATGCCGATGTTGGCCTTCATGCGCGGGTCCTTGGCGTACTCCGCGTACATGTAGTCGCGCTCTTCGTCGCTGACCATCTCCAGGGTCAGCTCGTCGTGGTTGCGCAGGAAGATCCCCCACTGCGCGCCGGAGGGGATGGCGGGCGTCTGGGCGAGGATCTCCGAGATCGGGAAGCGCGACTCCCGGCGGACCGCCATGAAGATGCGCGGCATCAGCGGGAAGTGGAACGCCATGTGGCACTCGTCGCCGCCGACCGAGGCGTCGCCGAAGTACTCGACCACGTCGGCGGGCCACTGGTTGGCCTCGGCCAGCAGCACCCGGCCGGGGAACTCGTCGTCGACGACCTTGCGGCAGCGGCGCAGGAACTCATGGGTCCGGGGGAGGTTCTCGCAGTTGGTGCCCTCCTCCTCGAACAGGTAGGGCACCGCGTCCAGGCGGAACCCGTCGATGCCGAGGTCGAGCCAGAACCGCAGGACGTCGAGCATCGCGTCCTGGACCTCGGGGTTCTCGTAGTTGAGGTCCGGCTGGTGGGAGAAGAAGCGGTGCCAGTAGAACTGCCCGCGCACCGGGTCGTAGGTCCAGTTGGAGCTCTCCGTGTCCACGAAGATGATCCGCGCGTCGGAGTACTTCTCGTCCTTGTCGTCCCAGACGTAGTAGTCCCCGTACGGACCGTCGGGGTTGTTGCGGGACTCCTGGAACCAGGGGTGCGCGTCCGAGGTGTGGTTGAGCACCAGGTCGGTGGTCACCCGGATGCCCCGCTTGTGCGCCTGGTCGAGCAGGTAGACGAAGTCCTCGATGGTGCCGAATTCGGGCAGGACCGCCCGGAAGTCGCTGATGTCGTAGCCGCCGTCGCGAAGCGGGGACGCGTAGAAGGGCGGCAGCCACAGGCAGTCGACCCCGAGCCACTGCAGGTAGTCCAGCTTGTCGGCCAGCCCTCGCAGGTCGCCGGTGCCGTTGCCGTCGGAGTCGTTGAAGGCGCGGACCAGCACCTCGTAGAAAACGGCGGTCTTGTACCAGTGGGGATCGGCCGGCGCCTGTCGAGCGTGGTCGAAGTCCTCCGACTGCGGCTCGGTGAGGTGACCGTCAGCGGTCACCCCTTCTCCGGTGTGGGGGATGCCCTCCAAGCCCAGGGCGGCATCCGGGGCAGCGGTGTACGTCATGTGTCGCCTTTTGTCACCGTCGTCGTTGGCCGGTGTCGTGTCGGTCGGTCAGGAGTACTGCCGGTACTTGGTGCATACCACGCTCGCGTGGCCACCAACCGTCAACGGTTTACCGGCTGTGTCGACTATGTTGCGGTTTGCGCGCACAACAGTCCAATCCGCACCCCGTATGGAGGACGGACACGCCCTATTCTCGGGCACGCGGCCTCGGCCCGCAGCGCCCGGTCCGGATCTTGGGACCAGGAGTCCAACGACACGGGCCGCCCGGCGGGGTGCTCCCGCCGGACGGCCCGTGGTGTGGTCAGCGTCGGATGTGGACGATGTGGGCGACCGAGCGCCAGGGTTCGAGGCGGACGTAGTTCGCGCCCGTCCACTGCCAGGACTCGCCGGTCACCTCGTCGTGCACCGGGTAGCTGCCCGCCGGGTCCAGGCCGAGGGCGGCCAGGTCCAGGTAGAGGGTGCCCTCCTGCGGCGCGTGCGGATCCAGGGTGATCACCGTGACGACCGTGTCGCCGGTCTCCGGGTCGATCTTGGAGTAGGCGATCAGGGCGTCGTTGTCGATGTGGTGGAAGTGCAGGGTGCGCAGCTGCTGCAGCGCCGGGTGCACCCGGCGGATGGCGTTGAGCCTGGTCAGCCAGGGTTGCAGCGAACGGCCCTGGTTGAGCGCGGCGGCGAAGTCGCGGGGGCGCAGCTGGTACTTCTCGGAGTCCAGGTACTCCTCGCTGCCCGGCTTGACCGCCTCGCCCTCGAACAGCTCGAAGCCGGAGTACACGCCCCACGTCGGCGCCATCGTCGCCGCCAGCGCCGCGCGGATGGCGAAGACGGCGGGGCCGCCGTGCTGCAGGGACTCGTGCAGGATGTCCGGGGTGTTGACGAACAGGTTCGGCCGGGCCTCGTCGATGTGCGCGGTGATGTCCACGCCGAACTCGGTCAGCTCCTGCTTGGTCGTGCGCCAGGTGAAGTAGGTGTAGGACTGGGTGAACCCGAGCTTGGCCAGCCCGTAGAGCCGGGCGGGCCGGGTGAAGGCCTCGGACAGGAACAGCACGTCCGGCTCCACCGCCTTGACCTCGCGGATCAGCCACTCCCAGAAGTCCGGCGGCTTGGTGTGCGGGTTGTCGACCCGGAAGATGCGCACCCCGTGCGAGACCCACAGGAGCACGACCCGCAGCACCTCGTTGTAGAGGCCGGTCGGGTCGTTGTCGAAGTTCAGCGGGTAGATGTCCTGGTACTTCTTCGGCGGGTTCTCCGCGTAGGCGATCGAGCCGTCCGGGCGGGTGGTGAACCACTCCGGGTGCTCCTCGACCCACGGGTGGTCCGGCGCGCACTGCAGGGCGAGGTCGAGCGCGACCTCCAGGTCCAGCTCCTTGGCCCTGGCGACGAAGGCGTCGAAGTCGGCGAAGGTGCCCAGCTCGGGGTGGATGGCGTCGTGGCCGCCCTCCTTGGCCCCGATGGCCCACACCGAGCCCACGTCCTCGGGCACCGAGACCACGCTGTTGTTGGGACCCTTGCGGTTGTCCCGGCCGACCGGGTGGATCGGCGGCAGGTAGACCACGTCGAAGCCCATGTCGGCGATGCGGTCCAGCTCGCCGATGGAGGTCTGGAAGGTGCCGTGCACCGGCTTGCCCGACTCGTCCACGCCGCCGGTCGAGCGCGGGAAGAACTCGTACCAGGAGCCGTAGAGCGCGGTCTTGCGGTCGACCCACACCTGGTGGGCCTTGCCCTTGGTGATCAGCTCGCGGACCGGGTAAGCGGTCATCACCCGGTGCGCGGGCTCCGAGAGCGCCTCGGCGATGCGCGCGGCCAGCGGCATCGCGGTGTCGCGCAGCGCGCGGGCCGCCGACAGCAGCAGCTTGCGGTCGGCGCTGCGGTCGGGCCGCCTGCCGACCCGCTCGACCAGCCGGGCGCCCACCTCAAGATCGTTGGCCAGCTCCTCGGCGCCCTGCCCGGCGGCGACCTTCACCTCGACGGCGTGGCGCCACGTCGACCACGGGTCGCTCCAGGCGTCCACCCGGAAAGTCCACAGTCCGGGACTGTCGGGAGCGATGTGCGCCACCCAGCGGTCCAGTCCGTCGCCCTCGGGCTTCATCCGGGTGCTGCGCGAGACCGGGTCTTGGGGACCTCTCCAGGAGACCGTGGCCGCCACGGCGTCGTGACCCTCCCGCCACACGGTCGCCCGGATGGGGATGTGCTCACCCACTACGGCTTTGGCGGGGTAACGGCCGTGCGACACGACCGGGGAGACATCGTCAATTCCAAGCCGACCGCTCACCGGTACGGCTCCTTCCCTCATAGCTGGTCCCTTCCTACAGTCTGCCTTGTTCGATCCAGCCCCACATGACGGGGACTCCGCCCGGCGGGCTTGCCCACGACCATCCGGCCGCTAGGGTCGTGTGCCGTGAGAGCCGTACGCCGATTCACCGTCCGTGCCGGACTGCCCGAGCCGCTGGCCGACCTCGGTCTGCTGGCGACCAACCTGCGCTGGACGTGGCACCCGCCCACCCAGGACCTGTTCGCCGCCGTCGACCCGGATGTGTGGTCGGGTGTCGGCGGCGACCCGCTGCGCCTGCTCGCCCAGGTCCCCGCCGAACGGCTGGACGCGCTGGCCGCCGACGAGGACTTCCTCGGCCGCGTCCGGTCGCTGGCCGCCGAACTCCGCGACTACCTGACCGGCTCGCGCTGGTACCAGGAGCGCGATCTCGGCGGCAACGGCAGCAGGCTGCCGAAGGCGATCGCCTACTTCTCCATGGAGTTCGGCGTCACCGAGGCGCTGCCCAACTACTCCGGCGGGCTCGGCGTGCTGGCCGGTGACCACCTCAAGGCCGCCTCCGACCTCGGCGTGCCGCTGATCGCCGTCGGGCTGCTCTACCGCTCCGGCTACTTCCGGCAGTCGCTGTCGCTGGACGGCTGGCAGATCGAGCACTACCCGGTGCTCGACCCCAACGGCCTGCCGCTGGAGCCGCTGACCGAGCCCAGCGGCGCGCCGATCCTGGTGCACGTCGCCATGCCGGGAAACCGGGTGCTGCGCGCCCGGATCTGGAAGGCCCACGTCGGCCGCGTCCCGCTGCTGCTGCTCGACTCCGACATCGACGAGAACCCCGAGGACCTGCGCAACGTCACCGACCGGCTCTACGGCGGCGACCAGGACCACCGCATCCGGCAGGAGATCCTGGCGGGCATCGGCGGTGTGCGCGCGGTGCGCGCGTACTGCGAGCTGAGCGACACGCCGCAGCCAGAGGTGTTTCACACCAACGAGGGACACGCCGGGTTCCTCGGCCTGGAGCGGCTGCGCGAGCTGGTCTCCGGCCGCGGGCTCGACTTCGACCAGGCCCTCTCGGCGGTCCGCGCGGGTACCGTGTTCACCACGCACACACCGGTGCCCGCGGGCATCGACCGCTTCCCGGTCGAGCTGGTGCAGCACTACTTCGGCGACGAGGCGCTGCTGCCGGGCATCGAGATCCGCCGCGTGCTGTCGCTGGGCGCCGAGGACAACGCGGGCATGTTCAACATGGCGCACATGGGCCTGCGGCTCGCGCAGCGCGCCAACGGCGTCTCGCAGCTGCACGGCGCGGTCAGCCGGGACATGTTCGGCGGGCTGTGGCCGGGCTTCGACACCGACGAGGTGCCGATCAGCTCGGTGACCAACGGCGTGCACGGCCCGACCTGGGCGGCGCGCGAGATCACCGCCATGGCCGACTGGACCAGCCCGTCGGCGGGCCTGTCGTCGGTGGGCGACGCGGAGCTGTGGCAGATCAGGGGCGTGCTGCGCGAACGCCTGGTCGCCGAGGTGCGCCGCCGCGTCCGGGCGGCGTGGCTGCAGCGCGGCGCGTCGGCGCTGGAGCTGGGCTGGACCGACACGGTGTTCGACCCCGACGTGCTGACCGTCGGCTTCGCCCGCCGCGTGCCGACCTACAAGCGCCTGACGCTGATGCTGCGCGACCCCGAGCGGCTGCGCGCGCTGCTGCTCAACCCCGACCGGCCGGTGCAGCTGGTGGTCGCGGGCAAGTCCCACCCGGCCGACGACGGCGGCAAGGCGCTGATCCAGCAGATCGTCCGCTTCGCCGACGACCCGGCCGTGCGCCACCGGATCGTGTTCCTGCCCGACTACGACATGTCGATGGCCCGGTTCCTGTACTGGGGCTGCGACGTGTGGCTGAACAACCCGATGCGCCCGCTGGAGGCGTGCGGCACCTCGGGCATGAAGTCCGCGCTCAACGGCGGCCTCAACCTGTCCATCAGGGACGGTTGGTGGGACGAGTTCCACGACGGCAGCAACGGCTGGGCCATCCCCACCGCCGACGGCGTCGCCGACCCCGTCCGCCGCGACGACCTGGAGGCCGCCGCCCTCTACGAGCTGATGGGCTCGCAGGTCGCCCCCCTGTTCTACGACCGCGACCCCGACGGCGTCCCGACCCGCTGGCTGTCGATGGTCCGCCACACCCTCGACACCCTCGGCCCGCGCCTCCAGGCCTCGCGCATGGTCGGGGAGTACGTCGACAACTACTACGCCCCCGCCGCCGCCGCGGGCGTCCTCGCCGAGTCCGACGACTTCCGCATGGCCAGGGACCTCGCCGAGTACCGCCGCAAACTGGCGGGCGCCTGGTCCTACGTCCGCGTGACCGGCTGCGAACTCGGCCTGGAGGACGGCCACACCCCCGTCATCGGCGACCCGGTGACCGTGCACGCGGTGGTGGACCTCGCGGGCCTGTCACCGTCCGATGTGGAGGTCCAGGCCGTCGTGGGCCGAGTCGGCGACACCGACGACCTGACCGACGTCGTGACCGCCGCCATGCACCCCGGCGAGCACGGCCGCTACTCCACCGAACTGCCGCTGCCGCACGCGGGAGCCCTGGGCGTGACCGTCCGCGTCCTGCCCAAGCACGGCCTGCTGGCCACGCCCGCGGAGCTGGGCAAGGTCGTCCTGGCCTGATGGACAAGGCGACAAGGGCCGATGGGAACGTTCCCGTCGGCCCTTGTCGTGTGATCGACGTGGTGAGCCCACGGCTGTGGTTCTCCTGGCTAGCCGAGCGTCTGCTTCACCGGCGGCCTCCTGGAGGTCGGCACGGGTGCTCCCGTTCTCGGTTTCGGCCTTGACGCGGGTGATCACCGACCACACGATCTACCACGTCGACCGTCCCGACGCCGGGCTGCACGAGTTCGCCGCTGCACGAGTTCGCCGCTGCACGAGTTCACCAAGGTGCCGCGCCCGGGCAGCCACTTCCCATCGCCCTGAACGGCACCGACTACCTCCCCGAGCTGGACGCCTCTCGATCGGCCCCCCGGCGCTGGCGCTGTCGCGGCACCGCACCGCCGTCAACGCCGAGAACGGGCCCGCGTTGGCCGCTCGCCACTTCACACGGCCCTGATCACGGCGTCGCGCTAGGGCTCAGACGTCCAGGCGCTGTCGGATCGCCGCCACGCGGGGCCACCAGGGAGCCGTCTTCTCGGCTTCGGCCAGGGCCTCGCGGGCGGCGCGGTTGTCGTGGGTGGCCATGAGGGCCTTGGCGAGGGTGGCGTAGTCGTCGGCTCGGCCGAGGGGGTCGTCGTTGGTTTGAGTGGCCTGGCGGGCCAGGGGGACGGCGGTGGCGGGGTCGCCGGTGAGGAGGGCGTGCTGGGCGCGGGTGCCGGTGAGCTTGTGGGAGGGGTAGCCGAGTTCGGCCGCGGAGGTGAGGGCGTTGTCGGCGATGGGCAGGCCGACGGCCGGGTCCAGCTGGCCCGCTTCGACGGCGTCGCAGGCCAGGCCCGCCAGGGCGGCGAGGAAGGGGGCCAGCTCGGCGGGGGTCTGGTCGGGTTCGTCGAGGACGGCCATGGCGATCAGCAGGCCGTCGGCGTAGCGGGCGTGGGCCTGGTGGACCAGGACGCGGGCGGCTCGGGCGGTGCGCAGGCCGGGGTACTCCTCGGCGAGGCGGACGGCGAGGGACTCGGCCGCGGCGAGGTCTCCGTCCAGCGTGGCGTCGACGGTCCTGGCGACGGCGGGGGCGGCGTCCAGCCGGGCGGCCTGGTCCCCGGTGAGGCGCAACAGGTTGACGACCAGCCAGCCCGTCGACGTGCTCGCCGGGCGCTTGCGCGGCGTCAGGGCGTGCCCGACCGTCAGTCCACACGCGACCGCCGGGATCACCCACCACAGCGCGAAGGCGACCGTCGCGGCGACCCCGGCCACCGCCGAGCACACCGCCGCCGCCCACATCCTCGGCCGCGCGGGCGCCCGGCCCGGCGCGATCGACACCGACAGGAACACCGGGACCGCCCGGACGACCACCGCCCGCCGCGCCGTCGACCGGTCCAGCACCCGCGGCCCCACCCCCACGACCACCGACCGCACCGCCACCCCGAACGCCGACGCCCCGACGAGCATCCCGAGCTGGAGCGCCAGCAGGCCGGCCAGGTAACCGCCGAGCGTGGCCAGGAGCCCGGCCAGGAATCCGCCGACCGTCTCGGCAGGCACGGCCGACAGCGCCACGCCGACCAGGACCAGCCCGGTCATGGGGTGGCGGACGACCCCGATCCAGCGCGCTCCCCCACCGCGACCAGTCGCGTCCACTGTCCCCGCTCCCCGGGCTCGACCGCCACGTCCACAGCACACCGGCCCGAACTCGCCGCCGAACGCCGCGAGGCGTCAGACCGGCGCGAAGACCGCGTGCCGCACGGCGGGAAACCTCAGAACAGAGCGCTGGCCAGGTCCCTGCGGGCCTTCGCCACCCTCGGGTCATCCGGCGAGAACAGGTCGAACAGCCCGACGAGGTGCCCGCGCACCTTGTCCCTGTCCTCCCCCGACGCCCGCCGCACAGCCGTGATCAGCCTGCCGAAGGCCTTCTCCACCTGCTGACCGGCCACCTCAAGGTCCGCCGCCGCCCGCTGGGCGTCGAAGTCCTCCGGCGAGGTGTCGGCGCGCACGATCACCGACGGGTCGGTGGCCTGGGTGCGGGCGATGAAGCGGACTTGGACCAGCGCGGCCGAGGCCTGCTCGTTGGCCGGCTCGGAGTCCAGGATCGCCTGGTAGGCGGCCTCGGCGGCGGCGTAGTCGCCGCCGTCGAGGGCGGTCTCGGCGGCGACGAACCTGGGGTCCTCGGGCTCGGGCTCCGGCTCGGCGTCGGGGTCGGCGTCGACGCCGCCCGCCTCGGCGGCGCGGATGCCGGGGAGGCGGTCGCGCAGGGCGTCGACCAGGCTGGTCAGCCACTGGCGCAGCTGGGGCTCCGGCGGGATGTCGCCGAAGGCCTCGACCGGCTGCCCGGCGGCCACGGCGATGGTCATCGGCACGGCCTGGGCGCCGAAGAGCTGGCCGATGCGGGGGCTGGTCTCGATGTCGACCTTGGCCAGCCGCCAGGCGCCCTTGAACTCGCCCGCCAGCTTCTCCAGCAGCGCCACGAGCTGCTGGGACTGGCCGGACCAGCCCGCCACCAGCGCGACGATCACCGGGACCTGCAACGACCCCTCGACCACCTCGGCCTGGAACGTGGCCTCGGTCACGTCGACGACGTGCTCACTCGTCGCGGCGGGTGCGGGGGCGGTCCCGCTCGGCTGACCGGCGGGCGCGGTGCGTGCCGCGTCGGCCCTGGCCTTGAGCGCGGACAGGTCGACGGCCCTGGAGAGGGCGGCCGAGAGCGCGGCGGTGTTGCGGGGATCTGGCCTGGTCACGGTTTACATCTTGGCATGACGCCGGTCGGCGCATGCGCGAGACCATGCCCGAGACCCGGTCAGCCGGACAGCCGGACCAGGTCGTCCTCGGGGTGCAGGGCCATCGGGTTGACCCGCATCGCCTCGTTGCCGCGCACGAGCCGCAGCGACAGCGGGGCCAGCAGCCGGGCCAGGCGCTCGGTGGCGGCCGGGCCCAGGTGCTCCCACGGACCGGCCGCGGCCTCGTCGGTCAGGGCCTCGACGGTCTCGCGGACCGCCGCGCCGTCCGCGGTGAGGGCCGCGCCGTCCATCAGGCCGCGCTCGGCGAGGCGCTGGGCGGCGGCCGACCACTCCTCGGCGGGCCAGTTGCGGGCCTGCCTCAGGTACTCGGCGTCCAGGCCGCGGTCGGCGGCGAAGAGCACCAGCGCCTCCGCCGGGTCGAGACCGGCGGTGACCAGGGCGGCGACGTGCCCGTCGCCGCGCGACTCGCGCAGCGTGGTGGCCGCCTGCCAGAGCGCGAGGTGCGGCTCGGCGGGCACGGGAAGCGCGGCGTTGGCCGCGCCCAGCGGCCTGCCCGCGGTGGCCGCGACCCCCGCCGCGACGACCGCCAGCTCGGCGGCCTCGGCCAGGTCGTCGCCGGTGGCCTCGTCGCCGAGCATCCGCCGCAGCGCCCCGTCGACCCCGGCGAGGCGGGCCTCCAAGAACCGCTCCGGGCTCGCGACCGCCCAGACGTCCGGGACCGCCCGCCCGACCCTCGACGGGTGGAAGTTGTAGAACACGCTGGTCACCAGCCACTCCGGGGCCGCGCCGAGCACGGCCGCGCGCATGCCGAAGTAGCCCATCCAGCCGCCCTTGCAGCCCAGTTCGTCCGCGGCGGCGCGGCTCTCCGGGGTGAAGTAGACGACGTCGTGGTACGGCTCGAAGCACAGCCACAGGTCCCGGGGCGTGGTCACCCCGCCGATCCTATTCCGACAAGTACTCCTCCACCCGGGCCACCTTGGCGGCCAGCTGACCGGTGTGGCCGGGGCGGATGTCGGCCTTGAGCACCAGCGACACGCGCGGGTACTTGGCCAGCAGGACGTCGGTGGCGCGCTTGACCACGGCCATCACCTCGTCCCACTCGCCTTCCACCGTGGTGTACATGCTCGACAGCTCGTGCGGCAGCCCGGACTCGCGCACCACCCGCACGGCCTCGGCGACGGCGCGGCCGACGTTCTCCGATTCCCCGCCGAGCGGGCTGACGCTGAAGGCGACGAGCACGGGTGGACTCCTTCGCGGTCTGGGTCGGTCGGGCGCACACTAGCCGGGTGGGAGCGTGGGTACTGCACGTCGACCTCGACCAGTTCATCGCCGCGGTCGAGGTGCTGCGCCGCCCTGAGCTGGCGGGCAGGCCGGTCGTCGTCGGCGGCAACGGCGAGCCCGCGCCGCGCCAGGTCGTGGCCACCGCCTCCTACGAGGCCCGCGAGCACGGCATCCGCTCCGGCATGCCGATGGTGGCCGCGCACAAGCGCTGCCCCGACGCGGTGTTCCTGCCGTCGGACCCGCCCGCCTACGACGCCGCGTCCGCCGAGGTCATGGCGGTGCTGCGCGGCTTCGACGCGGTGGTGGAGGTGCTGGGCTGGGACGAGGCGTTCCTCGGCGCCGAGACCGACGACCCCGCCGCCCTGGCCGCGGCCGTCCAAGACGCGGTCTGGGTGGGCACACAGCTGAGCTGCGCGGTCGGCATCGGCGACACGAAACTGCGCGCCAAGCTCGCCACCGGCTTCGCCAAGCCCGCCGGGATCTATGAGCTGACCAGGCACAACTGGTTCGAGGTGATGGCGCGGCGCCCGACGTCGGCGCTGTGGGGCGTCGGCTCGCGCACCGCCCGCAAGCTGGCCGACCTCGGCTACACCACCGTCGGCGAGCTGGCCCGCGCCGACCCCGAGGCGCTGCTGGTCCTCGGCCCGCGCATGGGCCCCTGGTACCGCACGCTGGCCCTGGGCGCGGGCTCGGCCGAGGTCAGCGCCACCCCGTGGGTGCCGCGCTCGCACAGCCGCGAGACCACCTTCGCCGAGGACCTGACCGACCCGGCCGACCTCCACCGCGAGCTGGCCGCCCTGGCCACTCGGGTCGCCGACGACATCGCCGCCGAGGGCAGGCCCGCGGTCCGCGTCGGCGTCAAGGCGCGGTTCCGGCCGTTCCTGACCCGCACGCGCAGCAAGACGCTGCCGGGCCCGACGTCCTCGGCCGGGGACATCGCCGCGGCCGCCGCCGAGGTGTTCGACCGCTTCGAGCTGAGCAGGCCGATCCGGCTGCTGGGCGTGTGGGCCGAGATGCGGCCGCCCGCTGAGGGGTACTGATAGTTTCTGGCGCATGAGGCCCCGCTCCCTGCCGTTCGACCCCATCGCCAGGGCCGCGGAGCTGTGGGGGGAGCGCATCGGCGACGCGACCTCGATGGCCGCGGTCACCAGCATCATGCGGGTCCAGCAGATCGTTCAGTCCGCTGTGGACTCGGCGCTGAAGCCGCACGGGCTGACCTTCGCGCGGTACGAGGCGCTGGTGCTGCTGACTTTCGCCCGTCAGGGGAGTCTTCCGATGCGGGTGATGGGTGAGCGGCTCCAGCTGCATCCGACGAGTGTGACGAACATCGTCGACCGGCTTGAGGGGGACGGGCTGGTGCGTCGGCTGCCGCATCCCACTGATCGGCGGACCACGTTGGCGGAGATCACCGAGGCTGGGCGGGAGCGGCGGGCTGCTGCCACCGAGGCGGTTACGGGGATTGATTTCGGGTTGCAGGGGTTGACTGAGCGGCAGACCGAGCAGTTGACGGATCTGCTGGCGAAGGTGCGGAAGGCTACGGGGGACTTCCAGGACTGACGTCCCACTGTCTGGGACGTGGTTCCTTGTGCGGCGCGGTTCTCGTGCGGCGCGAGTTGTTCGGGGCGCGTCCGAGCGTTGGCGGGTATGACGGTCGCCTTCGTCTCAGGGTTTGAGA
This sequence comes from Actinokineospora guangxiensis, assembly GCF_042657845.1. Taxonomy (NCBI): domain Bacteria; kingdom Bacillati; phylum Actinomycetota; class Actinomycetes; order Pseudonocardiales; family Pseudonocardiaceae; genus Actinokineospora; species Actinokineospora guangxiensis. The sequence goes on from NZ_JBHSKF010000002.1 coordinate 99,193, forward strand.
CGTGGGCCAGTGGCGGCGATCAGAAGCGGCGGCGCAGGGCGATGGGGTCGAGCTTGCCGGTGCGCAGGACCCAGCGCTCGAAGAGGATGGTGGCCAGGGGCGGGACGCTGGCGACCAGGGCCCAGAAGGTGGTGCGGCGGTCCCAGGCCAGTTTGCGGGCGGTGAAGATGGTGACGGCCAGGTAGGCGACGAAGACGGCTCCGTGGGCGGGGCCGAAGATCTTGACGCCCAGTTCGCTGGTCTCGGTGACGTGCTTGAAGAACATGCCCGTGAGGAGGCCGATCCAGGAGACGGCTTCGGCGAGGGCGACGACGCGGAACAGGCCGGCTGCGTGCATGTCTCCAGTGTGGAGCGTGAGCGGCCTCACGCTCCCACCGGGTCAGCTGTCTTCCCAGGTGAAGACCTTGGCGGCTATGGCGGAGACCACAAGTGTGAACGCCAGGAGAACGCCGCATGGCAGCAGCAGGGCTTCCGGGCCCTGGTCTCTGACCATGAACGCGAGCATGCCGTCGTTCATGTGACGCAGCGGGAATACCAGCGACACCGCCTGGACCCACGACGGCGCCAGGTCCAGGGGGAAGAACGTGCCGGACAGGAAGGCCATGGGCAGCACGACGATGTTGGCCGCGCCGGTCGCGGCTTCCTCGGTGCGGCAGAACGCGCCGACGAGCATGCCGATGGCGAAGAAGGCCAGGATTCCGCTCAGGAACACCGGTATCGCCATCCACCACGTGCCCGACAGTCGCAGCCCGAACACGGGCAGCATCGCCACGGCCACGAACAGCAGCGCCTGCAGGACCGCCACGCCGATGGTGACGACGATGCGGGCGGAAAGCACCGTGCCGACCTTGACTGGGGCCAGGCGCAGCCTGCGCAGCACCTGCTTCTTGCGCCACGTCACCAGGGACAGAGACGCGCCGAAGACGGCGGTGACCGCGATGCCCCAGCTGAGGATTCCGGGGGTCAGGTACTGGATCGGCTGGAGTGAGGCGTCCTCGACCTGTTGCGGGCGGTAGTCGTAGATCGGCGGTTGGCCGGTCGCCTGGACGTTGAGGTTCTGGGTGACGCCGGAGACCAGGCCCTGCACGAGGCCCGCGCGCGACTGGTCGCTGGCGGCGAAGTGCAGGACGACGGTGGTGCCCTCGACCTCGACCAGGCCGGGCAGGTCGCCCGCGCGGATCTCGGCGAGGCCCTCGTCCAGGGTGGTCCTGCTGATCTCGACCGCGCCGGTGGACTCCAGCGCCACCACGACCGGGCCGTCGCCGACCACGCCGAGCTTGATCTTGTCGCCCCCGCCGTCGCGGAACAGCAGGCCGAAGACGACCAGGAACATCAGCGGGAAGATGAAGGCGAAGAACAGCGTGGCCTTGTCCCGGTAGTAGCCCTTGGCCATCGCCGTCGACAGGCTCTTGAAGGCGCTCACGCGCGGTACTCCCGTCCGGTCAGGTCGAGGAAGACGTCTTCGAGGGTCGCCGTGCGCACCTGGAGGCCGTCGAGCGCGCCGCGCTCGGCGAGGGCGGACAGCAGCGGCGCCGGGGTGCGGGTGGTGATGGTCAGCGACAGCTCGTCCTCGTGGGCGTGCTCGGCGCCCGCGAGCGCCCGCGCGTCCTCGGCGGTGAGCGCGCCGCGCTCCAGGGAGACGCGGGTGGGGGCGTCCAGGCCGCGCACGAGGGTGGCGGGGGCGTCCAGGGCGAGGACGCGACCGCGGTCCATGATCGCGACGCGGTCGCACAGGATCTCGGCCTCGTCCAGGTAGTGCGTGGTGTAGCAGATGGTCTTGCCGCGGGCCTGGATCGCGCGCAGCACGTCCCAGAGGTTGCGGCGGGCCTGCGGGTCCAGCGCGGCGGTCGGCTCGTCCAGGAAGACCACGTCCGGGTCGTGCACCAGCGCGCAGGCGATCGAGAGCCGCTGGCGCTGCCCGCCGGAGAGCTTCTCCTCGCGGGTGGCCGCCTTCTCGGTGAGGCCGACCAGCTCCAGCATCTCGTCGGCACGGGCGCTGTCGACGCCGTAGAGCGAGGCGAAGGTCAGCAGCTGCTCGCGGGCGGTCAGCTTCTCGAAGAACGCCGACGCCTGCAGCTGCACGCCGATCCTGGGCAGCAACGCCGGGTTGCGCGGGAACGGGCTCTCGCCGAGCAGCCTGACCTCACCGCTGTCCGGCTCGCGCAGCCCCTCGATGATCTCCAGCGTGGTCGTCTTGCCCGCGCCGTTGGGGCCGAGAATCCCGAAGAACTCGCCTTCGGCGACGGTGAAGGAGACCCCGTCGACGGCTTTGAGCTCGCCGTACGCCTTGCGGATGTCCCGCACCTCGATCGCGGCGGTGGTGTCGGTCATGCGCGCCACCGTAGTGGCGGCGAGCCGCGGAAGAGGCCATTCGAGTGAACAGGCACCGAGTTGACACCTGTCCCCGCGCGCGGTCTACGGTCGCGCAGGTGTTGCGCTTGCGAGCGGTCCCGCCTGTGCTCGTCCCCACCGCCGTCCTCGGCGTCCACGGCGCCGCGTACGGCCGCTGGACCATCGATGACGCCGCGATCACCTTCGCCTACGCCCGCTCGCTGACCTCCGGCCACGGCCCGGTCCTGCAGCCCGGCGCCGAACCGGTGGAGGGCTACTCCAACCCGGCGTGGCTGGCGGTGCTGTCGGTGGGCAGGCTGGTGGGCCTGTTCGACAGCGGCGCGTGGTTCGGCCTGCCGGACTACGCCGCCTTCCCGAAGGCGGTGGCACTGCTGCTGGCCGCGGGCATGTTCGCCGCGGTCTACCTCGTCGCCGACGCGCTGACCGAGCGGCCGGGCCTGGTCACGGTGGCGGCGGGGACGCTGACAGCGCTGGTGCCGTCCTTCGCGATCTGGGTGTTCTCCGGCCTGGAGAACCCGCTGCTGGGGTTCGCGGTCGTGGCGCTGGCGGCGGTGCTGGTCAGGGCGGTGGTGGGCGGGCGCCTGCTGACGACCCGCGCGGCCGTCACCGCCGGCCTGCTGGCCGCGCTCGCGGGCCTGACCAGGCCGGACGGGATGATCTACGCGGCGGCGTTCCCGCTGGTCGCGCTGCTGTTCCTGCGCGGGTGGCGGCCCGCGGTCAAGCCGGTGCTGCTCAGCGTCGTCGCCTTCGCCGTGCCCGTCGGCGCGTACGTGGCGTGGCGGTGGGCGGTGTTCGGGGCGCTGCTGCCGAACACCGCGCTGGCGAAGTCGCAGGGCGTGCCGAGCCCGCAGGACCTGGTGAAGCCCGCGACGATGGTCGGCTACGTCGGGTGGCTGACGCTGCTGGTCGGGGTGGTGCTGGTCGGGGCGGCGCTGCCGCGCCCGTCGAAGGAGCGCGACGGGCTGCTGGCGCTGCTGGTCCCGCTGGGGCTGGCTGTGGTCGCCTTCGGCGTGCTGGCCGCGGACTGGATGCCGCAGTTCCGCTTCGCGACACCGGTGTGGCCGCTGGCGGCCGTGGCCGCCGTGGTGGGCGGGTCACTGGTCGTCGGCGGGCTGGCCACGCGGGGCAAGGTGGCGGTCGGGGTGCTGGCGGTGCTGGGCCTCGCCCACTCGGTGACCCTGTGGTGGGCGGACATGGACCGCTTCCGCACCGGCCCGACGGTCCCGACCTGCGTGATCGCCCAGGCCGTCGGCTGGGAGTTCAACGCCTACGCCGACCTGCTCGGCGTCCGCGACGGCTCCCTGCTGGTCCCCGACGTCGGCGGCGCGGCGCTGGCGAGCGACCTGGAGATCCTCGACCTGGCCGGTCTGGCGCACCGCGAGATCGCCGAGTTCTGGGGCGACGACGACATGCGCGGCCTGCGCGACTACGTCTTCACCGAGGCCCGGCCCACCTTCATCACCGCGCACGGCAACTGGGCCGGGGCGACCGGAGTCCTGGCCGACCCGCGCCTGCAGCGGGACTACGCGCTGATCACCGCCGACCGCTCCCGGGAGAAGTGGGTGCGCCGCGACGCCGTCCCCGACGACGGCACGATGGCGCTGCTGCGCGTGGCGGGCGACGAGGCCGCGCGCCTGCACGCCGTGGCCGCCGCCCAGCCGAGGGGCTCCTGCGGCGACGTCATCACCGCCGACACCCGCTTCTTCGCCGAGCGGGCCGCTCGGACTACACCTCGCTGATCAGCGAGTCGGCCGCGGTGTACGGGTCGAGTTCGCCTGCCATGACGCGCTTGGCCAGGGCGTCGATGGCGCCGCTGCCGCCGCGCAGGCCGCCCAGGCGCGCGCGGACGGTCTCGACGGCGATGGCCTCGATCTCGGTGCGGGCGCGGCGGGCGCGGCGGGCGTCCCACTCGCCGTTCGCGCGCGTCCAGGCGCGGTGCTCGCCGATGGCGGTGACGACCTCGGCCACGCCCTCGCCGCGGGAGGCGACGGTCTTGACGATCGGCTGGCGCCAGCTGGGGCCGCGGACTTCCCTGCGGCCCAAGGAGATCATGTACTTCAGCTCGCGGGCGGTGGTCTCGGCGCCGTCGCGGTCGGCCTTGTTGACGACGAAGACGTCGGCGATCTCCAGGATGCCCGCCTTCGCCGCCTGGATGCCGTCGCCCATGCCGGGGGCCAGCAGCACGACCGTGGTGTCCGCCAGCCCCACGACGTCCACTTCGGACTGGCCGACGCCGACGGTCTCGATGAGCACGACGTCGAACCCGGCGGCGTCCAGCACGCGCAGCGCCTGCGGGGTCGCCCAGCTCAGGCCGCCGAGGTGGCCGCGGGTGGCCATCGAGCGGATGAACACGCCCGGGTCGGTGGCGTGGTCCTGCATCCGGATGCGGTCGCCGAGCAGCGCGCCGCCGGAGAACGGCGAGGACGGGTCCACCGCCAGCACCCCGACCCGCTTCCCGGTCGCGCGCAGGGCGCTGACCAGCGCGGAGGTGGTGGTCGACTTGCCGACACCGGGCGGTCCGGTCAGCCCGACGACCTGCGCGCGGCCGGTCAGCGGCGCGAGCGCGGCGGCCACCGCGCGCAGGTGCGGGCTGGCGGCCTCGACCAGCGAGATCAGCCGGGCCACCGCGCGCGGCTCGTGCCGCCGCGCGCGGTCGACCAGGTCGGCCACGTCGACCTGCCGGGCCAAGCTCAGCCCTTCGGAACGGTGATGATCAGGGCGTCGCCCTGGCCGCCGCCGCCGCAGAGCGCCGCCGCGCCGACCCCACCGCCGCGGCGCTTGAGCTCGTAGGCCAGGTGCACCAGCACCCGCGCCCCGGAGGCGCCGATCGGGTGGCCGAGGGCGATGGCCCCGCCGTTGACGTTGACGATGTCGGAGCTGATGCCCAGCTCGCGGGTGGACACGACGCCGACCGCGGCGAACGCCTCGTTGATCTCGACCAGGTCCAGGTCGGCGGCCGAGAGGCCCTGCTTGGCCAGCGCGGCCTTGATCGCGTTGGACGGCTGCTCGTGCAGGCTCGCGTCCGGACCGGCCACGACGCCGTGCGCGCCGATCTCGGCGATCCAGGTCAGGCCCAGCTCCTCGGCCTTGGCCTTGCTCATCACCACGACCGCGGCGGCGCCGTCGGAGATCTGCGACGCCGAGCCCGCGGTGATGGTGCCGTCGGCGGCGAAGGCCGGGCGCAGCTTGGCCAGGCTCTCGGCGGTGGTGTCGGCGCGCACGCCCTCGTCGGTGTCGAAGACGACCGGGTCGCCCTTGCGCTGCGGGATGGTGACCGGGGCCAGCTCCTCGGCGAAGCGGCCCTCGGCGATCGCGGCGGCGGCACGCTGGTGGGAGGTGGCGGCGAAGGCGTCCTGCTCCTCGCGGGTCAGCCCGTAGCGGGAGTTGACCTTCTCCGTGGAGTTGCCCATGGCGACCTGGTCGAAGGCGCAGAAGAGGCCGTCGTAGGCCATGTGGTCCTGCATGGTGACGTCGCCGTACTTGAAGCCCGAGCGCGACTTGGGCAGCAGGTGCGGGGCCTGGGTCATCGACTCCTGGCCGCCTGCGACGACGATGTCGAACTCGCCCGCCCGGATGAGCTGGTCGGCCAGCGCGATCGCGTCGAGGCCGGAGAGGCACACCTTGTTGATGGTCAGCGCGGGCACCGACATCGGGATGCCCGCCGCGACGGCCGCCTGCCGGGCCGGGATCTGGCCCGCGCCCGCGGTCAGCACCTGACCCATGATCGTGTACTGGACCTGCTCGGGCTTGACACCCGCCTTCTCCAGAGCCGCCTTGATGGCGACCCCACCGAGCTGCGCGCCGGTGAAGTCCTTCAGGGAGCCGAGCAGTCGGCCGATGGGGGTGCGGGCCCCCGCGACGATCACGCTTGCGGACACGGCGGTCTCCTAGCGACGAGTGCGAACGAGCGTTAACCGGCACCATACCCGCGCGCGACCGACCCGCCACGTGGTCGTGTGAGTAGCCGCACAGGGTGAAGTTACTGACGGGTACCAATAGGGTGACCCCCATGCAGGACGCACTCAAGCCGTTTGTCATCGCCGTCGACCACGTCGGCATCGCCGTGCCCGACCTCGACGTCGCGATCGCCTTCTACGGGGACAACTTCGGCCTCGTGAACGCGCACGAGGAGACCAACGAGGAACAGGGCGTCCGCGAGGCCATGCTCCGCGCCCCCGGCGACGACGGCACCGGCACCGCCATCCAGCTGCTGGCCCCCCTGTCGGAGACCTCGACCATCGCGAAGTTCATCGGCCGCAGCGGGCCGGGCCTGCAGCAGCTGGCCTACCGGGTGACCGATGTCGAGGCGGCGGCCGAGGTGTTGCGTGGGGCTGGGTTGCGCATGCTCTACGAGACCGCGAAGACGGGCACGGCGGGCAGCAAGGTCAACTTCGTGCACCCGAAGGACGCGGGCGGGGTGCTGATCGAGCTGGTCCAGCCCGGCGAAGGGCACTAGGCGCACGATCATCTTTCGGTAGGGTCGCCGGGTGGCACGTGACCCGGCGTTCACCTTCCGTGGCGCTCTCAAGATCCTTGGCAAGGACGAGCCGGGCTGGCTGAAGCTAATCGACGCCGCCGTGGGCGGGGTCATCCTCGCCTCGGGGCCGGTTGCCACCGTGTGGGGCTGGGTCGACCAGAAGAACGAAGCCGTCCGCCTGCTGCGCGAGGGCGTGACGGCCGCCACCGGCAAGATCGCAGGCACCAGCGGGCTGCGCAGGCACGACCTGGTGATCGCCGCCCACACGGCCATCGTGGCCACGGCCTTCCTCGACGCCCTGGACGCGCACCTACCGCCGGTCATCGCGGAGCAGCCTGCCCTGGAGCGCTTCCTGCCTGAGACGGACACGCCTGCGCCGTCCGCGACCGCAGGTTTCGAGACCACGGTGGGCCTCATCGAGCGGTGGGCGAGCGAGGCTGCCAACACCGTCTCCTCCCACACCTTCACCCGGGCGCAGACAATCGATGTCGCTCGCCTGACCGGTCAGAACTACCGCTCTCTCTACCTCCAGCTCCAGACGGCCGTCCCCGAGTTCGCCATCTGGGCCGACCAGACCGCACACTCCGCCACCCACCACGCCCTCGGCACCCTGGAACGCCTGCTCACCCAAGGCTCCCGCACCCCGCAGCGCGAAGCGCAGACCGTCGTCAAAGCGATCAACGCCGACGAGCTGAACCGGCCCGTGCTCGACGTCAACGCCGACGGGTACGGGGTCGGCGCTGTCCTGCCCACCGTCGACAAGATCTTCATCAGCCCGCACTACACCGCTGAGGGCGAGACCGCCGACGACCTGGAGTGGATGCTGGCCCGGCACTTCACCGGCGGTGGGGCCACCGTCCGCCCGCTGGTCCTGCTGGGCCACCCCGGGGCGGGAAAATCGCTGCTCACCAAGGTCCTCGCCGCGCGCCTGTCCACCTGCGGCTATACCGTCGTGCGCGTCCCGCTGCGCTCGGTGGACGAGAACGCCTCCATCCCCGACCAGATCGACCAAGCCCTCCAGGCCCAGACCAACAACGCCGTGACCTGGCGGCGGCTGGTCACCGAGTCGACCGACGAGCTGCGCGTCGTGCTCCTCGACGGCTTGGACGAACTCCTCCAGGCCAGCGGCCAGGACCGCATGGACTACCTGCACAAGGTCGCCGAGTTCCAGCGCGTCGAGGCGCTGGTGGAACAGCCCGTCGCCGTGGTGGTGACCTCGCGGACGGTCGTCGCCGACCGGGTCAGCATTCCCGAGGGCTGCCCGGTCGTGACCATCAACGACTTCACCGACGACCAGATGGCCGACTGGATCGGCCGGTGGAACGAGGCCAACGCGGGCGGGCGCGCCCGTCCCCTGCCGGTCGAGGTGGCCCGCGCGCAGAGCGAGATCGCCCGCCAGCCGCTCCTGCTGCTGATGCTCGCCCTCTACTTCGCCGACCCCGAGGTAGAACTCCGCCCCGACCTGTCCACCCCCGAGCTGTACCGCGGCCTCCTGCGCACCTACGCCGAGCGCGAGGTCGCCAAACAGCACGGAGCCCTCCGCCCGCAGTCGCGCGAGGCCGAGGTCACCGCGCTACTGCGCAGGCTCTCCGTCGCCGCGCTGGGCATGACCAACCGGGGCAGGCAGAGCATCACCGAGGCCGAGCTGACCGCCGATCTCCAAGCCCTGGACGAGGAACCCGCGGGCGAGCGCGTCCTCGGCGAGTTCTTCTTCGTCCACACGGCACAGTCCGGCAACCGCCGCGCGTACGAGTTCCTGCACCTCACCTTCGCCGAGTACCTCGTCGCCAACCACGTGGTCGACGTCCTCGCCGACGTCGCCGCCACCACCTTCCGCCGAGGCGGCAAACCCGCCCCCGACGACGACCTCCTCTTCGCCCTGCTCTCCCACGAACCGCTGTCCGCCCAACCCCCGATCCTGACTTTCGCCAAGGAGCGCCTGGACTCCCACCCCGAGCGCGACGAGCTGTGCCAGACGCTGCGCCTGCTCATCGGCGACTACGCCCACCGCCCACCGTCACGGCGCTATACCGGCTACTGCTCTCCGCGCCGGGACAACATCCGCGCGGCGGCCACCTACTCGGCCAACCTCGTCCTGTTGCACCTGTGCGTCGAAGATGTGCGCATCAACGATGTTTGGCCCGACGATCCGTCGGGGCTGTGGAACTCGTGCGTGCGGACGTGGACGGCTGCACTGGACCAACTGTCGGCAGAGTCGGTGCTGACCCGTATGGCCCTGCGGGATTGGACGATCACCGCCATCGAGCCGCGCGGGGGCGTGTACGACCCGGTCGGCCTCAGGGTGGCCGAATGCCTGCTCACCGACAGCCCCGACTCGACCCTGGCAGCCCTCGCGGGCTACCTCGCCGTCAACCGGGTCTCCCCCGGGTTCGCGCCGTTCCTCGACGTCGCGACCGAAGACGTGGAGTCCCTGATCACGGCGTTGGAGCTGACCGACGCCAGGGACTGGCCTTCGCCGTCGTCGTTCCCCGAGCAGCGGCGCGGCTTCCCCGTCGTCGAGCGGGTGTGGACGCTGCTGCGCACCAAGCCGGGCCTGTGGCCACCGGGATGGGCTAGCACGCTGGCCGACTGGGCGCTCACCCAAGACGAGGGAGTCGACCCCGTCGTCATCGCGGCGACGGCGTTCCGGCACAGGGAGGTGCTGGCACTGGTCGGCGGCATGCCGCTGCGCAACGCCCTCGCCGAGCAGATCCTCGCCGCCGCCCGCCGCAGGCACCTAACTGGAGAACAGACCGAGACCGGGTTGATCGTGCACGCCCTGTTCGACGCTTCGGCCTATCAGGCCGGTTCCTCCCCCAGCCACGACAGGTAGTCCGGCCGACGCTGCGCATAGGCCCAGTACGCGTCCGTGGCCTGCCGCAGCAGCAGGTCGAACTGGCACGCCAGCGGGCTGTCCGTCCGGCACGCCAGCACGTGGCGCATCGTCACCGGATCACCCGCCAGCGGGCGCACCACCACCCCGTCGCCGCCGGCGAACACCGCCTGGCACGGGGTCACCGCCCGGCCCATCGCCACCAGTTCGCGGATCGGGGTCGCGTCCGAGACCGTGTACAGCACGCGCGGGGTGAAGCCTGCCGATTCGCAGGCGCTGTAGAAGCAGTCCGGCCAGCCCGCGCCGTCGTAGGGCGTCAGCGCCCACGGCTCGTCGGACAGGTCGGCGAGATCCACGCGCGTCCGCCCGGCCAGCCGGTGCCGTTCCGACAGCGCCACGAACACCGGTTCCACGGCGATGACCTGGGACAACACCGTCGCGGGCGGGCGCAGCGCGAAGCCGGGGTAGTCGACCAGCGCCACCGCGTCGAGACGGTTGGCCATCAGCAGGTCCCAGATGACCCGGGGCGAGTACTCGGTGCGCAGGTGCACCTCCGAGTCGGCCAGCTCGTCGCTGAGACGGTCGGCCAGGCCGACCGAGACGGCCCCCGCGATCCCGCCCAGGCGCACCACCGGCCGGGTCGTGGAGACGCGGCGGTCGGTGTCGCGGCGCATCTCGTCCACCGCGGTGAGCACGCCGCGCGCGCGGGTCAGCAGGGCCTGGCCGACCGGTGTCGGGGTGACGCCCTTGCGGTCGCGGATGAAGACCTGCGCGCCCAGTTCCCGCTCCACGCGCTGGAGCTGGGCGGTCAGCGCTGGTTGGGACACGCCGAGCAGCGCGGCCGCCTTGGAGACGCTGCCCGCGTCGGCGATCGCGCAGAGCGAGGTGAGGTGCCGCAGCTCCAGCTCCATCGAAGGCCAGCGTATTGCGCCGTTCGGCCTCCATCACCCCCCAGTTATCCCCAATGGGATTTCCGGGAACGCGCGCGAATGGGAACGGTCGGGTTGTCCCTGCCCTGCGCCCATTCGAGGAGCGTCCCATGCGCGTCTTGTGCCTGGCCGCGGCGTTGGCCGCCGCGGTGGCCCTGGTGCCGTCCCCCGCATCGTCGCAACCGGCTGCCATGCAGTGGAAGGAGGTGTTCTCCCCCGACGGCACCATCACCCGCGTCCGCGTGCCGGTCGTCGTCGAGCCCCAGGTGTCGGCCGCCGACGTCGCCATCTCGGCCGTCGAGCCGATCCAGGAGACCGGGCCGTCGGCGTCCCGCTTCGACATGGTGATCGTCGGCGACGGCTACACCGTCGCCGAGCAGGGGCTGCTGCGCCAGCACGCCACCGCGAAGTGGAACGAGATCGCCGCGTCCGCGCCGTGGGACAAGCACCGCGGATCGATCAACGTGTGGCTGGTCGGCGTGGTGTCCAATCAGTCCGGTGTGGACAACGACCCGTCGCAGGGCGTCAGCCGCGACACCGCGTTGGACATGGGCTTCTGGTGCTTCAACACCGAACGCCTGCTGTGCCTCAACGAGTCCAAGGCCAAGGCGTACGCCGCGCAGGCCCCGCAGGTGGACGCGATCGTCGCCGTCGGCAACACCACCAAGTACGGCGGCGCGGGCTACCCGAGCCTGTCCACGGTCTCCGGCGGCAACGCCCAGTCCGGCCAGATCGCCATCCACGAGCTGGGCCACTCCGTCGGCGGCCTGGCCGACGAGTACTGGACCCCGGGCACCACCTTCACCGGCACCGAGCCGCGCGAGCCCAACGTGACGAAGAACCCGAGCGGGTCCAAGTGGTCGTCCTACCTGGGCCGATCGACCCCCGACGGCGGCACGATCGGCGCGTACCAGGGCGGTCACCAGTACGCGAACGGCATCTACCGGCCCTCGCAGGACTCCCTGATGCGCTCGCTCGGCAAGCCGTACAACCTGATCGGCTACGACGTGATGGACCGGGCCATCAGCAGCAAGATCAGCAGCGGCGGCGCGACCTGCTCCGGGTACGCCTCGACCCGCACCGGCAGCCTGGCATCGGGCGGTTCGGCGTATCAGCCGGACGCCTCCTACTTCCAGTCCGGCGCGGGCGCGCACCGCGCCTGCCTCGACGGGCCGAACGGCACCAACTTCAACCTCTACCTGCAGAAGTGGAACGGCAGCGCCTGGGCGACGGTCGCCACGGCGGCCACCAGCGGGCCGGACGAGACCCTGGCCTACACCGGCACGGCCGGCTACTACACCTACCGGATCGCCTCGGACTCCGGCGCGGGTGCCTACACGCTCGGCTACACCTCGCCGTAGTGGCGGTGCGGGTGGCGGCGGACGTGCGCCCGCCGCCACCCGCGCACGTCAGCGCACGCCGCCCATCAGCCGCTTGACCAGCGGCGACAGCGCGAACATGATCGCGCCCAGCACCAGAGCGCCCGCGCCGAGCGTGCCGAAGTAGGCGGGCTCGGCGTCCTTGGCGTAGTACCCGGCCAGCGCCCCCGCGACCGAGGAGCCGAGAGCGACCGACAGGTAGAACAGCGCCACCATCTGCGCCCCGAACGCCTTGGGCGCGAGCTTGGTCGACAGCGACAGCCCGACCGGCGACAGGCACAGCTCGCCGAGCACGAACACCACCAGGACCAGCACGAGCAGCAGCGGGTTGATGACCCCGTCGCCCTTGGTGAAGCCCATCAGCGCCATGATCAGGAACGCCACGCCCATCGCGCCGACGCCCATGGCGAACTTGACCGGCGTGCTCGGCTGCCGCTCTCCCAGGCGCACCCACATCGCCGCGAAGACGGGCGCCAGCAGCACCACGAACAGCGGCTCGACGGAGTTGAACCACGACGGCGGGATGCTGAAGAACCCGAGCGCGTCGAGGTCGAGGCGCTGCTCGGCGTAGATGGCCAGCACGGTGAACTGCTGCTGGAACAGCGACCAGAACCCGAAGCTGACCAGGAACATCGGGATGAACGCGACCACCCGCCTGCGCTCGACCCCGTCGACGCGCTTGCTGGTCAGCAGCATCGTGAACAGCAGCACCGCCGCGATCGAGATCACCCAGGTGACGACGGCGGCGAGGTTGTCGGCGCCGATCAGCCCGGTCAGCACCAGCACCGCGACCGCGGCGACCCCCACCCCGATGACGGCGAACGCCCGCACACGCTCGGCCCCGACCACCGGGTTCGGCACCTCGCGCCCCGCGGCCGGCAGGTTGCCCCGCTGCAGCACGTACTGCGCCAGGCCGAACGCCATGCCGACCGCGGCCAGCCCGAAGCCCCAGTGGAAGCCGACCTTGTCCTGCAGCAGGCCGGTCAGCAGCGGACCGGCGAGCGCCCCCAGGTTGACCCCCATGTAGAAGATCGAGAACCCGGCGTCGCGCCGCTCGTCGCCCTCGGCGTAGAGGTGCCCGACGAGCACGGTCGCCGTGGCCTTGAGCCCCCCGGACCCCAGCGCCACGCAGATCAGCCCGACGGCCACACCCCCGACCCCCGGCAGCACGGCCAGCGCCACGTGACCGGCCAGGATCAGGACGGCGCTGTAGAGCAGCGTCCGCTCGGGCCCGAACAGCCGGTCGGCCACCCACGACCCCGCGATGGTGAACAGGTAGACCGAGCCCCCGTACGCCCCGACGATGCCCGCGGCGACGGCCTCATCGATGCCCAGCCCGCCGTCGGCGACGCTGAAGTACAGGTAGTAGAGCAGGATCGCCTGCATCCCGTAGAAGGAGAAGCGCTCCCACATCTCGGTGCCGAACAGGTTCGCGAGACCTCGTGGGTGTCCGAAAAAACCCTTCGGTGGAGATTCCTCGGTAGAGGTTGACATGGCCTGTGACGGTACGCCTGACCTCGGCTTCCGGCTGGCCAGCCGCCCTAGCCGGGTTGTCCACAGCCCCTTGTCCACCCCTGCCCCGCCACCCCCGAGCTTCGATAACCTGGCGGCGGGGGGCCGGATGCTTCGCACGCGAGATCTCGATCACCCGGGCAACGACCCAGTGGTCGCCGCGCGATCGACCCCCATCCCGAAACTCCCCGGCGGGCTCCGGTCAGGTGAGCGCGATCGGCCCCGCCGCCGTCTCGATGACCACCGTCGTCATCCCCCGGCCAGGCCCGCCGAACAAGATCGGCACGTCCACCTCGCCCACCCACCGCCGGGCGGCGGCCTCGTCACCTCCCAACCGCACGGAGGTGATGCGACCAGGAGCGCACTCATGGGCCGCCCGCGCGTACGCGTCCGTCCAGTACGGCAAGCGCTCGGCGCGGCTCTGGTTGTACCGGATGAAGAACGGCAGCCCGGGGTCCACGGCGCTGACGACGCTCCATTGCGGGTAGTCGCAGCGCTCGACCCCGCGCTCCTCGGCGACCGCGCGCAGGTCCTCGGCCTCGATCGCCCAGGTGAACAGGCCCTCCCGCGCGGCGGCGAGGTCGGCGGCCGCGGGGTGGGCGGTCGGGTCGGTCGCCATGACGAGTTCCAGGTACGTCGGCGGCGCGAGCGGGATCGCCACGTTGACGACGCCGGGCACCGGCGAGCTGCGTCGCTCCAGGGCGCCCAGCCCGTGGTCGGTCCGCAGCCGCGCGATGGCCGCCTCGATGTCGCCGGTGGCAATCAGAACGTGGTCGAGATATCGCACAAGGTCAATGGTGTCCTCTGCGCGGCGCAGGACGCTCGCCGAAACGGGCGACCTACTTCTCCGCATTTGCTCTATTGGTCCGACACGGGCCTTTGCGGCCCGTGTGAGCGGCTTTGACCGACCCGCGACCGTCACCCCGTCGGGTGCCATCGCTCACATCGCCGCTTTCTGAATCGCTACCCGTGAGTAACCTCAGCGCACCCGAGCCGCCCTTGGAGGAGTCGCCGTGCAGAAGATCCTCGACGCCATCATGGCCGATGAGCTGGACTCGATCGGTGGGCTGGATGTCCCCGACACCTATCGCGGGGTCACCGTCCACGCCGACGAGGTCGAGATGTTCGCCGGACTCGAATCCCGCGACAAGGACCCGCGCAAGTCGCTGCACCTCGACGAGGTCGCGGTGCCGGAGCTGGGCCCCGGCGAGGCGCTCGTGGCCGTGATGGCCAGCGCGATCAACTACAACACGGTGTGGACCTCGATCTTCGAGCCGGTGTCCACCTTCAAGTTCCTTGAGCGCTACGGCCGCACCTCGCCGCTGGCCAAGCGCCACGACCTGCCCTACCACGTCGTCGGCTCCGACCTGGCGGGCGTCGTGCTGCGCACCGGGCCCGGCGTGCACAACTGGAAGCCCGGCGACGAGGTCGTCGCGCACTGCCTCAACGTCGAGCTGGAGAGCCCCGACGGGCACAACGACACGATGCTCGACAGCGAGCAGCGCATCTGGGGCTTCGAGACCAACTTCGGCGGCCTCGCCGAGGTCGCGCTGGTCAAGGCCAACCAGCTCATGCCGAAGCCCGACCACCTGACCTGGGAGGAAGCCGCCTCCCCCGGCCTGGTCAACTGCACCGCCTACCGGCAGCTGGTCTCCACCAACGGCGCCAACATGAAGCAGGGCGACATCGTGCTGATCTGGGGCGCCTCCGGCGGCCTCGGCTCCTACGCCACCCAGTTCGCCCTCAACGGCGGCGCGATCCCGATCTGCGTGGTGTCCAGCCCGGAGAAGGCCGAGATCTGCCGTGCCATGGGCGCCGAGCTGATCATCGACCGCAACGCCGAGGGCTACAAGTTCTGGAAGGACGAGGACAACCAGGACCCGCGCGAGTGGCAGCGCCTCGGCGCCAAGATCCGCGAGCTGACCGGCGGCGAGGACCCGGACATCGTCTTCGAGCACCCGGGCCGGGAGACCTTCGGCGCGTCGGTCTACGTCGCCCGCCGCGGTGGGACGATCGTCACGTGCGCGTCCACTTCGGGCTTCATGCACCAGTACGACAACCGGTACCTGTGGATGAACCTCAAGCGCATCATCAGCTCCCACTTCGCGAACTACCGCGAGTCCTGGGAAGCCAACCGCCTCGTCGCCAAGGGCATGATTCACCCCACGGTGTCGAAGACCTACGCGCTGCAGGACACCGGGCAGGCCGCGCTCGACGTCCACCGCAACGCCCACCAGGGCAAGGTCGGCGTGCTCTGCCTCGCGCCGGAAGAGGGTCTGGGCGTGCGCGACCACGAGATGCGGGCCCGGCACATCGACAAGATCAACCGGTTCCGGGGCGTGTAGTTCCTCGCCGGGTAACCCTTCCGGGTAGCGTGTGGGACATGGGTCTGGGCGAGGAACGCGAGCTGGTGCCTCTGGGCCCGGGGTTCGACATCACCAAGCGCGGCTACCACACCGCGCAGGTGAACGAGCACCTGGAGCGGCTGGAGGCAGAACTGCAGCTGATGCACGCCGATCGCAACGCGGCGGTGTCGCAGGCCGGTGATCTGGCCAAGCAGCTGGAACTGAGCCGCTCGGAGATCGACGATCTGCGCAAGCAGATCGATCGCCTCTCCCTGCCCCCCACCACGCTGGAAGGCCTGAGCGAACGGCTGCAGCGCATGCTGCGCCTGGCCCAGGAGGAATCCGCCGAGACCAAGGGTCGCGCCGAGGCCGAGGCCGGGCACATCCGGGCCAAGGCCGAGGCCGACAGCGCCGAGCTGCGCCAGCGCTACGAGCGCATGCTCGGCGAGCTGGAGAAGCGCCGCTCCGACATGGAGGCCGAGCACCGCGACATGCTGACCGCGGCGCGCGCGGAGGCCGAGCAGCTCGTCGCCGACGCGCGCGCCGAGGCGGAGCGGCTCGACACCGCCGCGCGGCTGCGCCGCGAGCAGGTCGAAGAGGACTTCGAGATCGCCATGTCCGGCAGGCGCACCGAGGCCATGCGCACCCTCGCCGAGCAGGAGGCGACGAGCAAGTCCGAGGCCGAGCGCCGCGTCCGCGAGGCCACCGAGGAGGCCAACCGCCGCCGCCACGACGCGATCACCGAGGCGAAGGCCCGTCTGGAGGAGGCCAGCTCCGAGGCCCACCGCCGGGTCCGCGAGGCCACCGAGGAGTCCAACCGCCGCATCTCCCACGCCGCCCAGCGCGTCTCCGCGCTGCGCCAGCTGCGCGCCCGCGTCGCCGAGCAGCTCAGCAGCGCCCGCGAACTGATCGCCGACGCCCACGTGCAGCTGGCCGACGCCGCCCCCACCCTGGACCCGCTGCCCGAGGAGCGCGTCCCGGCGACGGTGGACGGCGCCCCGGCCGACAATTCCCCGACGCGGACCATGGCCCCGGTCAAGCCCGCATCGGAGACCTCGGGCCCGCCGCGGGAGTCGTGGGAGCCCAAGGACCCCGACGGCGGCGCCACCCAGCGCATGGCCCGGCCACCCCAGGCCGAGACCAAGCAGGTCGAGAAGACCGCCAAGTCCGCCCCGGTGAAGTCCAAGCGCTAATCACTGGACGCCGACCACCGCCGCCCCCGAGACTGCGGCGGTGTCGGACTACCTCTTCTTCTGGGGCCACCGCCCCGAGCGCGACGGCTCGATCGGCAAGGGCTGCCTGAGCCAGTGGTGGCCGGTCACCTTCACGGTGGACGGCCACCGCTTCGCCTCGGCGGAGCACTACATGATGTGGCGCAAGGCCGAACTCTTCGCCGATCCCGACGCCGCCACCCGCCTGCTGGCCTCCACCGACCCCCGCGAGGCCAAAGCCCTCGGCCGCGGCGTCCGCGGCTTCGACGCCCCCACCTGGGAGGCGGCCCGCTCCGCGATCGTCCTCACCGGCAGCGTGGCCAAGTTCTCCCAGCACCCCGACCTGCGCGCCTACCTGCTGAGCACCGCCCCCAAGACCCTCGTCGAGGCGAGCCCCGACGACCGCGTCTGGGGGATCGGCCTGAGCGCCTCGGACCCCCGCGCCCAGGACCCGTCGACCTGGCGCGGCCTCAACCTCCTCGGCAAGGCCCTGACCGAGGCCCGCGACGCCCTGCTCGCCGAACCGCCCGACCTCGCCTAGCACTACTCAGGCCGCCAGGCCAGGCTGATGATCACACTGGAGCGATGGGTGGTGTGGCGCAGCGCAAGCAGGCACCAGGTGCCGTCGCACGACCGTGGAGTAGCACGTTTGCGCTCGGCCTAGTCCTCGCCGATGTCCTCGAACCACAGGTCGGGCCGCTCGGCGATGAACTCCGTCATCAGGGCCACGCACTCCGGGTCGTCCAGGACGGTCACCGCGACGCCGTGTTCGGCGAGCCAGTCGTGGCCGCCGGTGAAGGTGCGGGACTCGCCGATCAGCACCGCCGTGATGCCGAACTGGCGGATCAGGCCGCTGCAGTACCAGCACGGCGACAGCGTGGTGACCATCGTCGCGCCCCGGTAGGTCCGACGCCTGCCCGCCGCCCGGAACGCGGAGGTCTCGCCGTGCGCGGAGGGGTCGCCGTCCTGGACGCGGCGGTTGTGGCCGCGCCCCCAGACCTCGCCGTCGGGGCCGATGAGCGCGGCGCCGATCGGGATGCCGCCCGCGGCGAGTCCGGTCCGGGCTTCCTCGACGGCGATCGCCAGCATGGGGTCCATACCGCTGGATTGTGGCGCGTCCCGCAGGCGGGCGCCTCGTTGTGCTGGGTAGGTTTACCGACAAGTAGCTAACCGTTGGAGGGTCCATGGGCGCCTACCAGACCGTTGTCGTCGGCACGGACGGGTCGGATTCGTCGTTCCGCGCCGTCGACCGGGCGGCGGGGATCGCCGCGGACAGCGGGGCCACGCTGGTCATCGCCTGCGCATACCACGCGGCCAGCGAGCGCGACGTGCGCAGGGCCCAGGACGCCCTCGGCGACGACGTCGCCTACCAGGTCGTCGGGTCCAACCCGGCCGACGAGGCCGTGCGCACCGCCGCCGAGCGGGCCAGGAAGGCCGGGGCGACGAAGATCGACACGATCGTGGTCGACGGCGAGCCGGTGCCCGCGCTGGTCAGGGTCGTGCACGAGCGCGCGGCCGACCTGCTGGTCATCGGCAACCGCGGCCTGAACACCCTGGCCGGGCGCATCCTGGGCTCGGTGCCCGCCGAGGCCGCCCGCAAGTCCGACGTCGACGTGCTGATCGTCCACACGACGTGACCGACCAGGCCGCCCGGGTCGAGGCGCTGCTGCTCGGCGGCGAGCGCAAGTACACCCGCGAGCAGGTCTGCGCGAAGGCGGGCGTGCCGCAGGAGCGGGCGACGGCGCTGTGGCGGTCGCTGGGCTTCGCGACCGTCGGCGACGACGCCGTGGTGTTCACCGACGCCGACGCCGACGCCCTGCGCGCCACCCACGACCTGATGTACCAGGGCCTGCTCGCCCCGGACGCGGCCACGGCCACCGCGCGCATGCTGGGCCAGCACCTCTCGCGCCTGGCCGAGTGGCAGGTCGACCTGCTGCGCGAGCTGCTGGCCGCCAACCCCGAACTGCTCGCCGACGAACGCCACTTCGCCTCGCTCATCGAGACCCTGGTGCCAGAGCTGGAGCGCCTGCAGGACTACGCCTGGCGCCGCCACCTGTCCGCGCACGCGGGCCGCGCGCTGGCCCGCCCCGGCGAGATCCAGGAGAACCGCACCGCGGTGGTGGGCTTCGCCGACATGGTCGGCTTCACCTCGTTCACCCGCCGCACCGACGAGGCCGGGCTGGTCGGCGTGGTCGACCGCTTCGACGCGGTCACCGCCGAGGTCGTCGCCGACAACGGCGGCCGCATCGTCAAGATGCTCGGCGACGAGGTCCTGTTCGTCGCCGACACCCCGCGCGACGGCGCCGAGATCGCCCTGCGCCTGCTGGAGTCCGCCGCCGCCGACCCGGAGCTGCCCGCCCTGCGCGCGGGCGTGGCCTACGGCCGCGTGCTGAGCCGCTTCGGCGACGTCTACGGGTCGGTGGTCAACATCGCCGCCCGGCTGACCTCGATCGCCCGGCCGGACACCGCGCTGATCGACAAGGCCCTGGCCGACGAGCTGAAACCCCTGCCGGAGTACGAGATCCGCTCTCGCAGGCCGGTCTCGGTGCGCGGCTACAGCCGCCTGCGCCTGGCCGTCCTGCGCCGCACCACCGCGAACTACCCGACCATTCCCCTTGAGCCTGACTAGCGTGCTCGCCGCGCGACGAGCAGCCGCGCCCTCGGCGTGTGCCGCCACGGTCCTTCCGGCGCCGCGGCCAGGAAGTCCGCCTTGACCCGCTCGATGAACTCCGGCCCCTTCGCGAGCGCGCTCGCCCGCAGCGGCCCGGAGTCGGCGTAGGCGGTGAAGCATTCGGCCGCGCCGCGGTGCTCCATCGCGAAGGCCGGGAACTCATCGCGCACGACTTCCCCGCCCGCCCCGGCGATGGCCTCGACAAGCCTGCCTTCCCATGCCCGGTCGCTGCGCGCTCCGCCCATCGCGTCCAGCACCCGCCGCATGAGCGCGAACGGCCCGTCCTCCTCGCTGACCTCCGGCCAGAAGGCGACCGACAGCCACCCACCAGGCGCCAGCGCCCGCACCCACGTCGCGATCGCCTCGTCCGGGGCGGGCAGCTGCTGGAGCCCGAACACCGACACCACCCCGGCGCACCTGTCCGCCCAGCCCGCAGGCTCCGCCGCGTCCCCCACCTCGACCCGGACACCGGCCAACCCCGCGACCCGCGCCCGCGCCAGCCGCACCATCCCCGGCGACAGGTCGATCCCCACGACCTCCCGCCGCCCGAGCCTGCTCAGCAGCGGCGCGGCCTCGGGAAACGTGCCGCAGCAGGGCACCAGCACCGGCCCGTCCGGCAGCGGCGGGACCGCCTCGACCGCGGCCGCCACCCAGGGCGCGAAGCGCGGGACGAAGTACGCCTCGTAGCCCTCGGCGGCCTCGTCCCACGCCCTGGCGAGGAGGTTCACCGCCGCACCCACGGCAGGACGGCGGCCAGCAGCGCCTCGGGGTCCTCCAGCGGCGGCAGGTGGCCCACCCCGGGCAGGACGGTGAGCGAACCGCCCGCGGCCTCGGCCAGGTCCTCGGCGACGGCGACCGGCATCAGCCCGTCCTCGGCGCCGTGCACCACCAGCGCCGGGATGTCGCCGGTGAAGGTCGAGGCGGGCCGGGCGGCCATGGCCCGCTGCGCCCAGGCGACGGCGGCCGGGTCCTGCTCCTCCATCAGCTCCCGCGCGCGCGGTGTCGGGCGGGCGACCAGGTTGGGCAGCATCGAGTCGGCCAGCCACGGGACGATCCCCTCGCGCTCGGCGCGCTCGGCGACGGCGAGCCGGTTGGCGGCGGCTTCCGGGGTGTCGGCGGTGGCCTTCGTGTCGATGAACAGCAGCCCGCTGAACCGCTCCGGGGCTTTGCGCAGCATCGCCATCGCGACGTAGCCGCCCATCGAGCAGCCCCCGATGACGGCCCGCCCGACCCCGCGCGCGTCCAGGTCGGCGAGCACCGCCTCGGCGAGGACGTTCAGGTCCGGCGCGGCGGCGGGCAGCGGGGCGCGGCCGAAGCCGGGGAGATCGGGGGTGATCAGCCCGGGGATGGCGCGGACGCCGTCCCACATCCGGGAGTCGAAGGGGAACGCGTGCAGGAGTACGACCGTCACCGGGTCATTCTGCGCCGCACTCGCCTGCCGCCGCACGTCATTCGACGTCGCGCAGCCGCCCCTCGCGCACCCGCAGCACCGCGGCGTCCTCGCCGAGCTCGGCGCGGGCCTCGGGGTGGTCGCGGTAGTACATCAGCGTGTGCAGGATCACGAGCTGGTCGATGTTGATCGTGCCGACCTGCACCGCGCAGGCGACATCCGGCCCGAACCGCGAGGCGATCTTGCGCATGCGCTCGCCGACATCGGGCCTGCCGCTGGCGACGACCCCGAGGTAGTTGCGGCTGGGCGCCTCCGCCCCGCGCCCCAGCCGCAGCGCCAGCGGCCGGATCTCGGTGATCACCTCCCACGGAACCCGGACCGCGGGCCGCAACCACGACAGCGCGATCCCCTCCGGCGTCAGCACGAGCCCGGTCGCCACCGGCCGGTGCTTGAGCGCGAACAGCCCGGCCGCGATCAGCAGCACGCCGAGCAACCCGAGCACCACACCGCCCACGACCCCGATGACGGCATCGCCCGTCACCAGGAACCCGGACAGCCCCGCCAGCACGACCCCCACTCCGACCAGCACGAACGCCGCCGTCCGACTGGTTCCCCTGCTCGGCAGCAGCAGCCCGCTCTCCCCGCCGACGACGACCGTGCAGGCCGCGCCGCGCGGCACCGAATCCTGACGCGGGGTCCCGTCAGGACGCCGCCACACCTTGGGGCAGGGCAGGGATTCCATAGTCCTCATGATCGTCCATCACCACCTGCGACGCGAGCGCGCCGACCAACATCCACTGTGCCAATGCCGCCGATCCGCAACCGATCCGCCCTCCTCAGCCGACCACACCACGAGGTGCGCGACTCCCGGCCTGATCTCGTGGTCGCACCCGGGGCACCGATACGTCTTCACCGCCTGAGTACCCGGAACCGTCCGAACCAACCACTCCCCATCACCCCCCGACTCCCGCCGCTGATCAGCGAGGGCCCCGCTGAGCGCACGAGGCTGCGACGACTGGGCACGATTGCGACGAGGCACGGCTCCCGAGCGTAAGCGTGCTGCACAATGGTCGCGTGCCCACCTACGAGTTCCGCTGCCGCGAATGCGGCACCACCTTCGACGTCAAGCGCCCAATGAGCGCCGCGGGCGATCCGGCCGCCTGCCCCACGGGGCACGAGGACACGGTGAAACTCCTGACCATGGCGGGTCTCTCCGGCAGCGCTGCGGCTCCCGCCGGTGGTGGCGGCGGTGGCTGCTGCGGTGGTGGCTGCTGCGGCTGACCACCCGCCGCCCCAACCACAGCCCCGCCACAGCCGCACACCCCGAACCTTCTGCTCCAGGCTCCTTCTCCGCCGGCGGCACGCCTCGGGACTTTCCGCCCCAAGGCTCCTTCCCCACCGGCGGCACGTCCCGGGACCTTCCACCCCAAGCTCTCCCCTGCCGGCCGCACGCCCCGGGACGTCCTCACCCAGGCGCACCCCCCTCCAGCGGCACGTCCCGGGACCTTCCGCCCACCTGTGCCATCCCGCCAGCCGCACATCCAGGCGTCCGCCCATGGCTCACCCTCACCAGCTGCACGGCGCGGACAGCCCGCTGCAACCAAGCCACGACTCCACCGCGCGGGCCGAGCGCATCTTCTTTGTCCGCGCCTACTTTTCTTTTCCGTGTCGATTCACTTTGTCCGGGCTCATTCAGCCTGTCCGTCCGCCGACAAACGGAATTGTCCGGAGTGACGAAGTTCGTCCGCGATGAACAGGATTGTCGGCGGAGCGGCAAGGGGAAGCGGAGGACGCGGTCGGCAGGTGGAAGGGAAGCGAGAGCGGGCGGGAAGCCGGGGCGGGAGGCGCAGGCGAAAGAGGGCGGGACAGGTGGAATGGCGGTGGGCGGCGGGTGGGTTCGGTAACGGTCCAGTGGTGGAGTTCACCTGGCGGTGGGGCGTGGGCGTGGCAGGATCGGGCGGAAGTTACCCGTAGGTAGCTAGTCGATCGGGAGGTCGCTGTGGCGCGGGAGTTCTCCATCATCGGGGTCGTCGGCCTGGGGACCATGGGGGCGGGTATCGCCGAGGTGCTTGCGCGCAGGGGACTTGGCGTGGTCGGGGTCGACTTTGATGAGGAGGGGGTTGCGCGGGGGAAGGAGCGGGTGGCGCATTCGACGGCTCGGGCGCTGGCCAAGGGGAAGATCGGGGAGGCCGAGCACGCCGAGATCCTCAGCCGCATCACCTACAGCACCAGCCTCGACGACCTGGCCGAGGCCGACCTCGTCATCGAGGCCATCCCCGAGGACCTGGACGCCAAGGCCCGGATCTTCGCCGAGTTGGACAAGATCGTCGCTCCCGAGGCCGTCCTCGCCTCCAACACCTCCTCCCTGTCGATCACCGAGATCGGTGTCCACACCGGACGTCCCGGCAAGGTTGTCGGGCTGCACTTCTTCAACCCCGCCCCGGTGCAGAAGCTGACCGAGATCGTCCGCACCGTCGTCACCGAGCCGGACGTCGTCGCCGATGTCGTGGAGTTCGCGCGGGGGTTGGGCAAGGAGCCGGTCGTCATCGGTGACCGGGCGGGGTTCATCGCGAACGCGCTGCTGTTCGGCTACCTCAACCACGCCGTGTCGATGTACGAGCAGCGCTACGCCACCCGCGAGGACCTCGACGCCGCGATGCGCTTCGGCTGTGGCTACCCGATGGGCCCGCTGGCGCTGCTGGACCTGATCGGCCTCGACACCGCCTACGAGATCCTTGAGACGATGTACGGCCAGTCCCGCAACCGCCTGCACGCGCCGTCGCCGATCCTCAAGCAGATGATCACCGCGGGCCTGCTCGGCCGCAAGACCGGCCGCGGCTTCTACACCTACGACGGCCCCGACTCCCCCACCGTCGTCGCCGACGCCCACACCCCCGCGGCGGGCGGCGACGGCGGGGTCACCTTGCGCGAGGTGCGCCGGGTCGGGGTCGTCGGCACCGGGACCATGGCGACCGGGATCGTGGAGGTGTTCGCGCGCAAGGGGTTCGACGTCGTGCTGCGGGCCCGCACCGCCGACAAGGCGCAGGCCGCGCTGGGCAAGGTGCGCAAGTCGCTGGACCGCCAGGTCGCCAAGGGCAAGCTGGCCGAGGACGCCCGCGACGAGATCCTGGCGCGGGTGTCCCCCGCCGTGGAGTTCGAGGAGCTGGCGGGCTGCGACCTGGTCATCGAGGCCGTCGCCGAGGACCTGGCGGTGAAGCAGGCCGTCTTCGGCGCGCTGGACGAGGTCGTCAAGCCGGGCGCGATCCTGGCGACCACCACGTCGTCGCTGCCGGTCATCGAGTGCGCCGCCGCCACCGCGCGCCCCGGCGACGTGATCGGCCTGCACTTCTTCAACCCGGCGCCGATCATGAAGCTGGTCGAGATCGTGGAGACCATCTCCACCTCGGCCGACGTCGTCGCCACGTCGCGCGCGCTGTGCCTGGAGGTCGGCAAGCAGCCGGTGCACTGCGGTGACCGCGCGGGCTTCATCGTCAACGCCCTGCTCTTCCCGTACCTCAACGACGCGGTGAAGATGCTCGAAGCCCACTACGCCGACGCCGACGACATCGACACCGCGATGAAGGTCGGCTGCGGCCTCCCGATGGGCCCGTTCGAGCTGCTGGACGTCGTCGGCCTGGACGTCTCCCTCGCCATCCAGCGCACCCTCTACAACGAGTTCCGCGAGGCCGGCTACGCCCCCGCGCCGCTGCTGGAGCACCTGGTCACCGCCGGTCGCCTCGGCCGCAAGACCGGCAAGGGCTTCCGCGACTACAGCTAGAAACCGGTGGCGCGGCCCGTCCGCGCGCCTCTACGGTGCGGCCAGAGTCGTCCAGGCGAAGGTCGTGCCGTTGTACACCCAGTGAGTTCTCCCAAGCGCTGATCTTCAGCGCGGTGCGCAGTGGCGCACCGCGCTTCCCTTGCTGCGGAATCCTCACTGGAATCGGTGTACTCCCATGCTCTCTACTTGGGCTGTCCTGCCCACCCGACTCCCGCTGGTCCGACGCCGCTGCGCCGTGTGCGCGTGCGAGCGCTTCCAGGCCAGCGGCAAGTTCCGGGTCAACGCCAACCACAAGCTCCTCGACGCGTGGCTGCTCGTCCTCTGCACCGGCTGCGGCGAGACCGCCAAGCTCGCGGTGCTGGAGCGCGTCCACGTCCGCTCCGTCCGCCCGGATCTGCTGGAACGCCTGCGCGACAACGACTTCGACCTGGTCGCCGACCTGCTCCAGCGATCAGCCGTGCACCACCGCAACCGCGTCACCCTGGACTGGACCGACGCCTGGCGACTCGACACCGGCGGCACCGACCACCTCGACGGTGACGTGGTCGAGGTGATGGACGTGTCCGTCCGCTTCGCCGCGCGGATACCGGTGCGCCCGGTGAGCCTGATCGCCGAGGGCTGCCGCCTGACGCGCGGCGAGGTCGAGCGCCTCATCGCGCGGGGAAGGCTCGTCTCCGCCGTCCGCCTGGGCGGCAGGCTCTCCGACGACTTCACCTTCACCCTGAAGCGCTGAGTCAGTCCGTGAAGTGGGATTCGGCGAGGGCTCGGATGCGGGTGAGGGCTTCGGCCGCGTCCGGGCCCTCGGCGGCCACGGTGATCGTCGCGCCGGAGTGAGCGCCCAGGCCCAGCAGGGCCAGGACGCTCCTGGCGTCGGCGGTGCGGCCCGCGTGGGAGACCGTGACCTGGGCGTCCACGCCGGCCAGGGAGCGGACGACGAGACCCGCCGGGCGGGCGTGCAGGCCGACGTCGTTGGTGAGCACGAGATCGATCCGGCTGCCCGCGTGGCCGTGGTCCGCTTCGGCGGCGTCGCCGTGGCCGGCCAGGGCTGAGGCGGCGGCGGACAGGACCGCGTCCATCGGGTCGCCGGACTGGGCGGCGACGGCGGCGGCGATGGCGCCCTCGACGAACGGGGCGTCGACGACGGCGGCGGTTCCCGGGTCGCCCAGCATCTCCACGGCGATGTCGGCCACCAGTTTGGCGCTGCCCAGGTCGTACAGGAGGACCACGCCCGCGCCCGACTGGGCACGGGCCAGCGCCGAGGAGACCAGGTCGAAGTCGGTGCCCAGGTCGCCGTCGGCGCCGCCCGCGGGGACGATCGTCACGTCGGGGGCCATCTGGGCGGCCAGGCGGGCCAGGCCCGCGGCCAGTTCGGCGCTGTGGGAGACCAGCACCAAGCCGACGCGGCTCACGCGCCGCCGCCCTCGGCGGCGAAGGCGCGCAGGATCACCGCGGTCGACCGGGCGCCGGGGTCGAGGTGGCCCGCGCTGCGCTGGCCGAGGTAGGATGCCCGGCCCTTGCGCGCGACCAGCGGGATGGTCGACTCCGCGCCCTGGTCGGCGGCGTCGGCGACCGCGGTCAGGTCGCCGCCGGCCAGCGCAACCTGGACGGCGGGGGCGAGGGCGTCGACCATCGTCTTGTCGCCGGCGACGGCCTTGCCGCGGTCGGTGATGCCGCCCAGCGCCGCCTGCAGCACCACGGCGAGGTCCAGTTCCGCGCTGTCGCCCGCGGCCGTCGCCGCCCGCAGGAACGCCGTCCCGTACAGCGGGCCGGACGCGCCGCCCACCTTGGAGATCAGGGTCGTGGCGACCAGTTTGAGCACCGCGCCGGGCGTCCCGGGGTCGGCACTGTCCAATGCGGATACCACGAAGCCGAAGCCGCGCTTGAGGTTCTCACCGTGGTCGCCGTCGCCGATGGCCTTGTCGAGGTCGACCAGCTCGTCGCGGTGCTCGGCCACGGCCGCCGCCGCGCGGCGCACCGCGGCGGCCACCGCGGCCGTGTCGCAGCCCATCACCGGCCCCAGCGCAGGGCGGCGGTGTGCACGGGGGCGTCCCAGTAGGACAGCATCTCCTCGGACAGGCGCAGCAGCGTGAGGCTCATGCCCTGCATCTCCAGGCTGGTGACGTACGGTCCGACCAGCCGCCGCTTGACCTCGATGCCGCGCGCGGCCAGCACGTCCTCGGCGATGCCGTGCGCCAGGTACAGCTCCAGCAGCGGGGTGCCGCCCATCGAGTTGGTGAACAGCAGCACGTCGTCGCCCTCGGCGAAGGGCAGGTCGGCCAGTATCGGGTCCAGCAGGCTGGCGACCAGGGCGTCGGCGGGCAGCAGCGGGGTGCGGGCGCGGCCGGGTTCGCCGTGGATGCCGATGCCGACCTCCATCTCGTCGGCGGCCAGCTCGAAGCTCGGGG
Source organism: Actinokineospora guangxiensis (assembly GCF_042657845.1). Taxonomy (NCBI): domain Bacteria; kingdom Bacillati; phylum Actinomycetota; class Actinomycetes; order Pseudonocardiales; family Pseudonocardiaceae; genus Actinokineospora; species Actinokineospora guangxiensis. The sequence goes on from NZ_JBHSKF010000002.1 coordinate 126,475, forward strand.
TCCCGACGTGCGGCACGGTCGGGGCGCTCAGCGCCATCCCCATCGAGCGCACGTCCGCCACGACCGCCCTGGCCAGCCGCTCGCAGGTGTCCAGGTCGGCCCCGGACTCCGCGGCCGCGCCGACGATCTTCTCCAGCAGCACCGTCCCGCCGACGCCGCGCCGCCCGGCCGTCCACGTCGAGTCCTGCACCGCGACGTCGTCATCGATGACGACGGTGCGCACGTCGATGCCGTCGGCGGCGGCCAGCTCGGCGGCGGTCTCGAAGTTGAGCACGTCGCCGGTGTAGTTCTTGACCAGCAGCAGCACCCCGGCGCCGCCGTGGACGGCGGTCACCGCGGCGTGCACCTGGTCGGGGGTGGGCGAGGTGAACACCGCGCCGGGGCAGGCGGCGTCGAGCATCCCCGGCCCGACGAAGCCGCCGTGCAGCGGCTCGTGCCCGGAGCCGCCGCCGGAGACCACCGCGACCTTCCCGGCGACCGGCGCGTCGACCCGCAGCACCTGGGCCGGGTCGTCGACCACCCGCAGCAGGTCGGCGTGCGCGACGGCCAGGCCGCGCAGGCTCTCGGCGACCACCGTCCCCGGCTCGTTGATGATCTTCTTCATCGGGTCGCCTCCTTGAGTCCCGGTTCGTTCCTACACCCGGGACCGGCCCGGCGGTAGCACCCGATCCGGCGGGGTGATCACCTGTCGGTGTCGGCGGGGGCCTCTTCGGGGGCCTTGTCGGGCGTTTCCTCGGGGACGGCGAGGGGCCGCAGCCGCTGCCACAGGCCGAACAGCGCCGCCGTGACGAGCATGGCCACCCCCATCCACAGGTTGACGTTGATGTCGCCGGACTTGCGCAGGTCCTCCTCGGTGGTCGCGAAGAGACCCAGCAGCGTCAGGACCACGCCGTAGACCCCGAAGAGCAGGGCGATGACGCCCCGCAGGTCGAACAGACCGGCTCGCTTGGCCATCAGGCCCTCCTCACCAGAAGATGATGCTCAGGACGGTGGTCAGCGCCAGCACACCCGCGGCCAGCACACCCGGCCTGCGGTACCAGCCCGCCGCGTCGCCGGTGGTCTCGTGCCGCAGCGAGTCGCGCGGGGTCAGCGACCAGACCAGGCCGACCAGCTCCTCGTCCGGCTTCGGCTTGGTCACCAGCGACACCGCGACGCTGACCACGATGTCGACCACGAACGCGGTGATGGCGGCGACGAAGCTCGCCCCCTGGCCCGCCAGCTCCAGCACCCCGTTGCGGTTGAGCACGTCGACGGTGACCGCCGCGCCCGTGCCCGCCAGCAGGCCGACGCCGCCGGCCATCGGCGTCATCCGCTTCCAGAACATCGCCAGGATGAACGTCGCGAACAGCGGCGCGTTGAAGAAGCCGAACAGGGTCTGCAGGTAGTCCATGATGTTGTTGAAGCTCGCCGCGATGAACGCCGTGCCGATCGCGGCCACGCAGCCCAGGATCGTCACCATCCGGCCGACGCGCAGGTAGTACTCGTCCGGCCGGTCCTTGCGGATGTAGGCCTGCCAGATGTCGTAGGTGAAGACGGTGTTGAACGAGCTGACGTTGGCCGCCATGCCCGCCATGAACGCCGCCAGCAGACCGGTGATCGCGATGCCGAGCATGCCGTTGGGCAGCAGGTCGCGGATGAGCAGCAGGATCGCGTTGTTGTAGGTGACGCCGTTCTCGGCGGTGCCGCCGCTGGCCTTGTACTCGGCCAGCTCGGGCGAGAGCACCGCGGCGATCATGCCGGGGATGATGATGACCAGCGCGATCAGCGTCTTGGGATAGGCGCCGATGAGCGGGGTGCGCCGCGCCGCCGACATCGACTTGGCCGACATGGCCCGCTGGACCTCGGCGAAGTTCGTCGTCCAGTAGCCGAAGCTGAGCACGAAGCCCAGGCCGAACACGATGCCCAGAACGGACATGACCGGGTCGCCGATGCCGGTCAGGTTGGTGCCGGGCCAGCTGTTGAGCTGCTCGGCGGCGTCGGCCTGGCCGCTGATCTTCTCGACCAGCCCCTCCCAGCCGCCGACGCGGTGCAGGCCGACGAAGGTCAGCGGCAGCAGCATCGCCAGGATGACGAAGAACTGCATGACCTCGTTGTAGACCGCCGCGCTGAGCCCGCCGAGCGAGGTGTAGGCCAGCACGATCGCCGCCGCGACCACCACCGACAGCCACAGCGGCCACCCGAGCAGCAGGTTGACCACGGTGGCCAGCGCGAACAGGTTGACACCGGCGATCAGCACCTGCGCCGTGGCGAAGCTCAGGCCGTTGACCAGGTGCGCGAACTTGCCGAAGCGGCGCAGCAGGAACTCCGGCACGCTGCGGACCTTGGAGCCGTAGTAGAACGGCATCATCACCAGGCCGAGGAACACCATCGCCGGGATGGCGCCGATCCAGTAGTAGTGGACCGTGGGGATGCCGTACTGGGCGCCGTTGGCCGTCATGCCGAAGATCTCGACCGCGCCCAGGTTGGCCGAGATGAACGCCAGACCGGTCACCCACGCGGGCAGCGACCGGCCGGACAGGAAGAAGTCCAGACTGCTGGACACCGACTTGCGCGCCAGGTACCCGATGCCGAGTACGACGGCGAAGTAGACCGCGAGCAGGCTGTAGTCGACCCAGTTGGCATCAAGCCGCAGGTCCGCCTGCGCGAGCACGTGCATGGACACCCTCCCCGACCGGAGTGATCGCCGTGATCGCGCCCCACTATGGCCTTCCGGAACCGGTCCCGCACGACGAGCGGCTCGCCCCTGGATGCCGAGGTCACGGGCCGATTCCCGGGCCGTCGAGCGGAATCGTGCATATCGGGCGCGGAGGGCGCCGGGTGCCGTGGCCTAGAAGAGGCGGAACTCGTCGGGCTCGATGCCGCGCAGGGTGTCGTAGTCGAGGGTGACGCAGCGGATGCCGCGGTCCTCGGCGAGGGTGCGGGCCTGGGGCTTGATCTGCTGGGCGGCGAAGATGCCGCGGACGGGGGTGAGCAGCGGGTCGCGGTTGAGCAGTTCCAGGTAGCGGGTCAGCTGCTCGACGCCGTCGATCTCGCCGCGGCGCTTGATCTCCACGGCGACGGCAGCGCCCGCGTTGTCGCGGCAGAGGATGTCGACCGGGCCGATGGCGGTGGGGTACTCGCGGCGGACGAGGGTCCAGCCCTCGCCGAGGGTGGTGATGTGCTGGGCGAGCAGCTCCTGCAGGTGGGCCTCGACGCCGTCCTTGACCAGGCCCGGCTCGTGGCCCAGCTCGTGGGCGGAGTCGTGGGTGATCTCCTCCAGGGTGATCACCAGCTTCTCGCCCGCCTTGTTCTGCACCGTCCAGATGCCGCGGTCCTCGATGAGCCAGCAGGGCGGGGTCATCCAGTTCAGCGGCTTGTAGGCGCGGTCGTCGGAGTGGATGGACACCGAGCCGTCCGCCTTGACGAGGAGCAGCCGGTTGGCCATGGGGAGGTGGGCGGTGAGCCTGCCGACGTAGTCGACCTGGCACCGGGCGATCACTAGACGCACGCGGAGCAGGTTAGCCCCTGCCGTGGACAATGCCGGACGTGGAGTCGGTGGGCAGCGAGCAGGTGTACGCGAACGCCTGGATGAGCGTCCGGGAGGACGCGATCCGGCGGGCGGACGGCAGCGCGGGGATCTACGGCGTGGTGGACAAGCCGGACTTCGCGCTGGTGATCCCCCTCGACGGCGACCGGCTGATGCTGGTCGAGCAGTTCCGCTACCCGCTCGGGGTGCGCCGCTGGGAGTTCCCGCAGGGCACCGCGCCCGACCGCGCCGACCTGCCGCCGCGGGAGCTGGCGGCCCGCGAGCTGCGCGAGGAGACCGGGCTGGTCGCGGGCGTGATCACCCGACTCGGTGACCTCGACTGCGCGCCGGGGATGACCAGCCAGCGCGGCAACGTGTTCCTGGCGACCGACCTCGTCGAGGGCGACGCGCAGCGGGAGCTGGAGGAGCAGGACATGCGGGCGGCGTGGTTCGGCCGCGCCGAGTTCGAGGCCATGGTCCGCAAGGGCGAGATCGTGGACTCGCAGTCCCTGGCCGCCTACGCCCTCCTGCTGCTGCACGAGGCCCACCACACGAATCAGCGCTGATCAGCGCAGGTCGGCCGTCGTGCTCAGGCGGATGTGCGCGTCCACCCACGGCGTGACCTCGGGACTGCCTCCCCAGGACGTCAGCGCCTCGGCGCAGCGGGCGAGCCCGATGCCCGCCAGCGCGTCGGCGGTGTCGCGGACCCGGTCGGGGTAGGTCGGCGGGAGGTGGCCGATGCCGCGGTGGGCGGACTCGGCCAGCAGGGTCAGGGCGTCGGAGAGCGGGTCGGCGGGCGCGGTGCCGCTGGGGTGCAGGGTCGCGGTGTCGGCCGGGGCGAGGTCCAGGGCGACCGGGCCGGAGGCGGTGAGCAGCCCGAGCGGGGTGATCTCCAGGCCGCCGCGCACCCGGCGGACCGGGCCGCTGACGCAGCGCGGCGTGTCGCGCAGGGCGTGGACGAGGGAGTCCAGGGCGGCGGGGGCCTCGGCGCGGTGGGTGAGGGTGATGGTGGCGCTCGCGCCGTCCGGGGTGTGGACGGTGGCGGTGACGCGCTGGGCGCCGGGGTGGTAGTCGACGTCGCCGACCGAGGCGATCGGGACGACGCGCACGTGCTCGGCCTCGATCCGGGCGCGGACCAGCCGCGGCGGCAGGTCGGCCAGCTCGGCCAGCAGCGCACCGACGTCGCGCACGAGCAGCGGCTCCGGCAGGTCCAGCCACGCCTCGGCCAGCGGGGTCACCGAGGTGCGGGCCAGCGTGCCCGCCGAGAACCGCACCACGCGGCTGGCGCTGCGCACCGCGGCCTCGCTCACCACGTTGCCCATCGCCAGGTCCGCCAGCCGGGCCCCGCCGACGCGGCGGGAGCTGATCTTGTCGTCCACCCGGGTGACGCGGTGGCGCAGGACCAGCACGCCCGCGTTGGCGGGGTGGGCGAGGAAGACCTCGACGGTGTCCGGGCCGAGCCGGGCGCCGAGGCCGACCAGGCGGACCTGCTTGAGCGGGGTCCGCGCGGGCTCCTCGGTGCCCAACGCGCGCGCCGATGGCGGAACGCGGTGGCGGGCGTGCAGCTCGGTGATCAGCTCGGCGACGCGGCGCGGGTCGTGGGCCGCGGAGCGCTCGGTGTAGGCGGTGAGCTGCTCGACCAGGTCCTCGGTGGCGGCGGCGGGCCAGCGCAGGCCCGCCTTCTCCATGGCGTCCTGCTCGCGGCGCAGGGCGGCGACCAGCACCTCGTTCGCGCTGCTCACCCCGCCGACCAGCAGGTCGGCGGCGACGTCGAGGACACCGCGGACACCGAGGACACCGCCGGAGGTGCCCGCGGGGGCGCTCGCCCCGATGTCGACGGTGGTGTCGGCTTCGCCGGGGTGCTGCTCGTCGGCGGCGCGGAAGGCCCACACGGCGAGGATCACCAGCTCGGCGCGGGCGGACTCGCGCGCGTCGCAGTCGATGTAGGACAGGTCGCCGGGGACCAGGAAGCGCACCGTCGCGGCGGCCATCTCCGCCAGGAGCGGATCGCGGCGGACGCGGGCGGTGTAGCCGGCCGAGTGGGCGCGGCGGGCCGCCTTGAGCGCGCGGGCGCCGAAGCGCTCGGTCAGCTCGTCGTCGGAGACCGAGCCGGGGGACCACGTCACGGTCTCGGCGGGCGCGCCGGTCTCCTGGAAGGCGAGCACGGCGGCGATGCGGTGCCTGCACACCCCGGGCGCGCCGCAGGTGCACGTGCCGCCCTCCAGGCCGACGCCCGGCGGGAGCACCGCGCGCGTGCCGTCGCCGAACACGGCGGTGACGGTGTCCTCCACACAGGACACCTCGGCGGTGGCGGCCTCCTTGGCGGCGCGCTTCACCAAGCCCTTGTTGGCCAGCGACGCCAGGGCGTCCTGGGTCAGGGCGAGCAGGTCGGGGCGGCTCACCGGCCGATCCTCTCGGCGACGAACTCCGCGAGCTGCCCCGGGGTCATCGCGCCGACGTGCGCGCCGACGTCGGCCAGGCGCTGGGCCAGCTGGCGGTCGTAGGTGGGGACGGCGTCCTCGTCCAGCGCGGCCAGGCACAGCACGTGCGTCCCCTGCTCCACCAGGCCTTTCACCGTGCGGACGAGGTTGTGCTCGTCGCCGCCCTCGTAGAAGTCGGAGACGATCGCCACGATCGCCCGGCGCGGGCTCTCGACCAGTCCGGCGCCGTAGCGGGTGGCGCGGGCGATGTCGGTGCCGCCGCCGAGCTGGACCTTCATCAGCAGCTCCACCGGGTCGCTGACGTCGGAGGTGAGGTCGGCGATGTCGGTGTCGAAGGCGATGAGGTGCGTGCGCAGGCCCGGCACCCCCCACAGACAGGACGCGGTGACCGCGGAGTGGATCACCGAGCCCGCCATCGACCCGGACTGGTCGACCAGCAGCACCAGCTGCCACGGCTCGACGTGCTTGCGGGTGCGGGACTGGAAGCGGGTGTGCTCGATGAGCACCTTGCGCGACTCGGGCTGGTAGTGCTTGAGGTTGGCCTTGACCGTGCCGCGGAAATCGAAGTCGCGGGCGATCTTGAACTGCGACGGCTTGCGCACCCTGGTGCCCGTCATGCTGCGCTTGACCTCCACCGCCATCTTCTCCACCAGCTGCCGCACCACCTCGGCGACGAGCTTCCTGGCCAGCGACAGCACCTCGGGGTTCATCAGGTGCTTGGTGCGCAGGACCGCGCGCAGCAGCGCCGGGTTGGGCTCGACGCGGGCGAGCACGTCCGGGTCGGTGACGACCTCGTGGATGTCGTAGCGCTCGACCGCGTCGCGCTCCAGCCGCTCGACGGTCTCGCGCGGGAAGAGCCGGTGCACGTCGTCCAGCCAGTCCACAGTGGTCAGCTGCGAGCCCTCGCCGCCCGCGCCGCGCACCCCGCGCTGGGCCAGCCCGGGGTCGCGCCCGTAGAGCCAGGACAGCGCGGAGTCCCGGGCCGCGGTGTCGGCGTCGAGGTCGGCGACCCCCGACGCGGGCACGCCCAGCACCAGCCGCCAGCGCTCCAGGTCCGATGTCACAGCAGCCCCGCTTTCGCCAGTGCCCGGTCGACGGCTTCCTCCACGGCGCGCCCCTCGGCGACCGCGACCGGGTCGGCGCGCAGCCGCAGCAGCGACCGCGCCGACCCGGTGAGCGCGCGGCGGCGCAGCAGCCCGGCCGCGATGGACTCCCGCTCGGCGGGCGGGAAGAACTCGAACGCCTGCCGCAGCGCGGGCAGGGCGACGAGGAAGTCGTGCTCGGTCATCGCCGCGACGATCCCGTCGAGCGCGGCGAGCAGCACCTCGTCGTCCAGGACCTCCTCGCGCGCCACGGCGAACAGCCCCGCCAGCCAGTCGCCGACGGTGGCCGCCTCGCGCGGGACGGCGTCCGCGGCGTGCACGTCCGCGCCGAGCGCGCGGCCCAGGCCCAGCGCCGCCCCGCGCAGGTCGGGCGGCACGTCGGAGGCCGCGGCCACCCGGGCGGCGACGCCGATGGCGACCTCGGCCCGCACCCCGGCGACCGAGGGCGCGTGCCGCACCGCGTCGCGCACGGCGGCGACGGCGGCCAGGCGCGCGGGCTCGGCCGGTCCGGGACCGCCGCGCACGCCCTCCACCAGCCACAGCGCCCGCGGGGTCGCGGCGGTGATCACGGCGGCGGCGAGCGGGCCGCCCGCCGCGCCGAGCAGCCGGTCGTGGCGCCAGAGCCCGACCGCGGTCGCCAGCGCCGAGCCGACGGCGGCCAGGTCGCGGGTGTCGGCGACCTGCTCGGCCAGCGCGGCCCCGAGCTGGTCGGCGACCGCGCCCAGGCCGCACAGCACCGCGTCGAACAGGGTCGTGGCCAGCGCGCCGACCCCGACCGCGCCGGAGAGCGCCGAGGCGACCGCGTCGGCCAGGGTCGCGCCGTGCGCGGCGGCCTCGATGAGGGCGGGCAGGCGCAGGTCGGAGGGGTGCAGCCGCCACCGCTCCACCGCCACCGGGTCGCCCCCGCCGACCGGTCCGCCGACCCGGGTGAACCCCGGCACGCGCAGCACCCGCAGCCGGTTGAGGACCCGGCTGCGCTCGGCGTCGGCGGCCAGGTCGACGACGACCTCGCCCGCGCCGTCGAGGCCGTGCTGGACCAGCAGGCCGGTGACCTCGGCCAGCAGCGGCGGCGCGGGCGTCGACGGGTGCAGGACGCCGACCCGCTCGCCGGTGAGCGCGGCGACCATCTCCACCACGACCGGGTGCGTGCCCGGGGCGAGCGTGCCGCGCGATGTCCACGGCGGCGGCTGGTCGAGACCGTCGGAGACCAGCGCGCTGACCAGCCCGTCGAGCACGTCGGTGCGGGCCGGCTCGGGGTGCCCGCGCAGGGCGGCCAGCCCGGTGGCCATCGTGCGCGCGGCGATCAGGTCGGCGGTGGAGACGACCTGGCCGCGCCCGCGCAGCCGGGTCACCACATCGCCGACGAGCCCGCGGGCGGCCTCGGCCGCGCCGGACTCCCAGAGGCGCTGGTAGTAGCCGGGCGAGGGCATGCCGGACTGGTAGCCGGTGAAGGCGTCCAGGCGCTGGTGGGAGTACGGCACCAGGTAGCTGCCGCCCTCCTCGGCCTGCGGGACCTCGGGCCAGCCGGTCGCGCCGTCGTCCTCGGCGCACAGCGCGACCAGCGCGGGCCGGTGGAAGCCGCCGGTCACCACGAGGACGGGGCCCTCGCCGGTGCGCAGCGCGGCGCGCACCCAGCGGGCCATGTACGCCTCGCGGGCGGTGTCGGTCTCGCCGGCGTCGGCTTCGCCGCGCACCAGGTCGAAGTAGGTGACCAGCCGCTCGGCCAAGCGCTCATCGGGGTGCGCCTCGACCATGTGGTCCCAGAGCACATCGACGTTGTCCACGGAGAACGCCCTGCACAGCACGTCCATCGCCTCGGCGTAGCGGCGCTCGGCGTCGGCGTAGCGGTTGGTGTCGGTGAACGCCTTGTGCCAGGCCGGGTAGTCGATGAACCGCACCTGCGCGCCCGCGGCGTGGCCCCTGGTCAGCGCGATCCACTCCGGCGAGTAGTCGCAGAACGGCGACCACGACATGTGCTCGCCGCGCACATAGCTGAAGATCGCGACGGGCGGCTCGTGGCCGAGCAGCAGGTCCGCGACCGGGAAGTCGGCGGGCCCCTCGATCAGCACGTGCGCCGGGCGCAGCTCGTCGATGACCTTCGCGACCAGCCGCGCGCACGCCGGGCTGTGGTGGCGGACGCCGACGAAGACGGCGTCCGCGGGCCAGACCGCTTTCATCCGGTCAGTCGTCATCCGGGCAGCCGCATGCGCGCCCGGTGCAGCTCAGCCCAGTGCGCGCCGCCGCGCCGCGGGACCTGCTGCTCCAGGTAGCGGCGCAGCTTGGCGAGGTCGTCGGCGTTGTCCTTGGCCGCGGTCCCGGCCAGGCACTCCACGACGTCCTCCGGCGAGCCGGGCTCGCCACGCAGGTACCAGCCGCGCAGGCCGACGGCGTGCGCCACCGACACCGCCTCGGCGGTGCTCATCACCGTGGACAGCCGCTCGCCGCCCGAGCGCAGGTCGCGGAAGGCGGTGACCAGCACCTCCATCACTTCAGGGCGCTGCGCCACCGGCACCCCGGAGCGGGTCAGCAGCGCCGCCGCCTCGCGCTCGACCAGCGACAGCTCGGTCGCCAGGTCCGGGATGGGGAAGACGGTCTCGAAGTTGAACCGGCGCTTGAGCGCGGCGCTCATCTCGTTGACGCCGCGGTCGCGGGAGTTGGCCGTGGCGATGATGTTGAAGCCCTCGCGGGCGAACACCATCGAGTCCTCGCCCTCCAGCTCCGGGATCGCGATGACCCGGTCCGACAGCGGCGACAGGAGCGTGTCCTGCACCTCCAGCGGGCAGCGGGTGATCTCCTCGAAGCGCACCAGCCTGCCCTCGGCCATGCCGCGCAGCAGCGGCGCGGGCACCAGCGAGCGGGTCGACGGGCCCTCGGCGACCAGCAGCGCGTAGTTCCACGAGTAGCGGATGTGGTCCTCGGTGGTGGCCGCGCCGCCCTGGATGGTCAGCGTCGACTCTCCGCTGACCGCCGCCGCGATCAGCTCCGAGAGCAGCGACTTGGCCGTGCCGGGCTCGCCGACCAGCAGCAGGCCGCGGTTGGTGGCCAGGGTGATCAGCGCGCGGTCGACCAGCGAGGGGTCGCCGACGAACTTGCGCGGCACGTCGCGCGCCGGGTCGCCGACGATGAAGCGGCGGGCGGCGTCGACGCTCATCGCCCAGCCCGGCGGGCGCGGCGCGGGGTCGTCGGCGCGCAGCCGGGCCAGCTCGTCGGCGAAGCGGACCTCGGCGGGCGGGCGCTGCTGGTCGGTCGTCTTGGCGGTCACTTGCCGAACACCTCGTTCAGGTCGGCGATCAGCTCGGACTCGACCACCGGGTCGAGCGAGGCGAAGGTGTGCGCGGAGCGGTTGGCCCCCCAGTAGTAGCCCTGGCCGGAGGAGTCGATGTAGACGGCGCGCACCTCCTGGTCCGGCAGCGCCATCACGTCGCCGACGGCGATGCCCGGGTCCAGGTCGACCACGACCACGCGGCCGTCGGCCAGCGGCTTGAGGATCCACGGCTCGACACCGGCGTCCTGCGGGGTGCCGCGCTCCCAGCCGCGGCGCACCAGCGTGAGCACGCGGCCGGTGCTGGCCTTGCCGTTCTCGAAGCGCTTGAGATCGGTGGCGGCGCGCTCGTCGTCGGTCAGCGCGTGCATGGGCCTGCCCAGCTGCGGGAAGGGCTGCAGGATCTCGTAGTCGGCGAACACCTCGGCCCACGCGGCCAGCGACTCGCCCAGGTGCAGCGGGTGGGCGACGCCGATCACCGCGCCCTCGGGGAGGGTGAAGGTCTCGTCGTCGGAGTCGGCGAGGCTGCGGTCCTCGGCGACGCGGAAGCCGACGGCGCCGTCTTCGGTGTAGGCGGCCCAGACGAGCCTGCGGACCACGTGCCACAGCAGCGGGTGGGCGACGAACAGCTCGCTGAACTCCTCGGCGCTCCACCGCCGCAGGGTGACCATCGCCTGCTCCAGGCGGCGGATCTGGTCGGCGGCGACGGCCTTAACGTCCTTCTTCAGGCCGCTGAAGCGCTTGTAGGCGTCCGGGGCCAGGTCTTGGTCGTCCTTGGCCGAGGGCTTGGGCAGCACCTTGCGCGGTGTGCCGTCCATGTCGGACACGAACGGCTTGAGCTGCTCGTCGAAGCCCACGGTGAACTGGCGCGGGCCGTAGTCCAGCACCATGCTGCCGTCGGCGGAGAGGCCGAAGTCCGGCACCAGGCGGTCGGCCAGCTGCTCGGCGGAGAGGTTGAGGTCGGCGGCCAGCTGGGCGATCTTCTCCTGCGCGTGGTGCTTGAGGCCGGCGAACTTGACCTTCTGCGCGATGCTGTTGAGGTTGAGCAGGGCGACATCGGTGCCGATGTCGGTGAGCACGTCCAGCCCGGCGACGGCGCGCGCGTGCCCGCCCTCCCCCGGCCAGGCGCGGATCAGCGGGGCCAGCGAGCGGACGACGTCGTCGTCGCCGAGGAGGCCGAGGGCGGCCATGACCCAGCTGTCCTTGGACGGGTAGCCCGCTGCCTGCCACCGCTGGAAGAGCCCCCAGGCGAAGGCCGAGAGCGACTGTGGTGCGCACGCCTCCTTGACCTGCTCCATGCCCGCGTAGGGCTCGCCCGTCTTGCCGATGGCCAGCATCGTGAGCAGGTCGGCGGTGCGGTTCAGCGGCAGCGCGTACTGCCCGCCTGCGAGCCGGACCTGCGGGAGCAGCGCCGGGTCGGCCCACTCGCCCACCTTGGGCAGCCGGGCGGGCAGCTCGGTCAGCGGGTCGCGGGCCAGCAGCGCGCCGATGCCCGCGCGGGCCTGCGGGACGACCTCGGCCAGCACCGCGTCGTCGCCGAGCTGGCGGGCGAGCAGGCGCAGAGCGGACTCCGCCGCCGAGCGGGCCTTGGCGTCCGCGCCGAGGGCGGCGGGCACCAGCAGCGGGACGGCCGTGGCGCCGTGCCGGGCGAAGTACGCGATGGCGTGCCTGCGCAAGCCTTTGCGCCGGAGGTGGAACTCGGCCATGAGCGCGACGACGCCCGCGTCCAGCATCGGCATGAGCGGGGTGACCCCCGACGGCGACGGATCGCGCGAGACCGCGTCCAACAGCATGTCGAGCACGTCGGTCTCGAACTTGCCGACCAGCGCGCAGCCCCAGTCCTCGAAGCCCCACCGGTAGCCGGGGCTCCATCCGGGCAGCAGCGGCCTGGCCAGCTCCTCCGGCGCGCTCAGCACGATGCGCAGCTGCTCGTAGTAGTGGTTCGGGCTTTGCTTGGCCTTCAGCCTCTCGATGACCGACGGCCAGGATTCGCCGCGCGGGTCGTGGCGGTAGCGGCCTGCCAGCGCGGTCCACTGCGCGCGCTCGCCATCGGCCCAGCGCATCGCCCTCGTCGCCGGGACGGGCAGCTCGACGCGGACCGGCTTCTCCTTCGAGCGCGGCCGGGTCCACGGCGGGGTGGCGAGCACGTCGGGGAGCAGGTCGGCGGGGGCATCGGGCAGGCGCTCGGTGGCGGCGAGGGCGGCCTCGACCCTGGCCCGTTCCCTGGCGTCCAGCTCGACGCCGCTGTCGGGGTGGGCGAGGTCGGGGTGGGTGACCAGGTGGGCGCGCAGCAGGGCATCGGCGGTCGGGGTGGTGCGGCGGGCCAGCAGGCGCACGGCGCGACGCGGGTAGCGCTTCATGGCGTCGAGCACCACGGGCTGGACGTACTTCTCGTCCAGGCGGTCGAGCAGCAGGTCGAAGGCCTGGTCGGTGGGCAGGTCGCCGAGGACGGAGAGCAGCTTGCGGGTGAAGTCGGCGTCGGCCTGCTGGAGGTGGCCGACCAGCGCGGGCGCGATGGCCGGGCCGATCGCGGCGACCAGGGTGGGCAGGGCGCGCGGCTGGCGGGCCAGGTCCCAGGTCGACAGGTGCGGCTCCAGCTGGGCGAACTGCTCCGGGGTGCGCAGCGCGCAGAGCGTCATCCACAGCTCGCTGGTGCGCGAGTTGCCGCCCTGGGCGGCCTCGGCGCACGCCTCGTCCACCCACGCGTCCTCGGTGGGGGCCAGGAACGCGGCGACGACCCGCTGGGCCTGGGTCGCGCGGCGCTCGCCGATGGCGGCCACACCCGCGGCGTAGTCCTCGGCCGAGGCCAGCGCGGAGCGGACCTTGAGCACCGCGGGCTCGCCGGTCCACGACCAGCCCAGGCCCTCGTCGTCGCGCCTGCGGCGCATGTGCAGGCCTTCGCGGCCGTTCTGGCTGAAGGCGACGCCCGCCATCTCCACGCACGCCGCGGCGGCGAAGACGGTCCCGTGCCGGGCGATCCAGCCCGCGCCGACGTGGCTCATGGTGTCGGTCCTGCGCCAGTTGACCCGGGTGCCGATCGCGGCGGCGACGACCGCGGCGCCGAGCGGGTCGGGGTCGCGCGCCAGGTACCGCTCGGCGGCGGCGCGCAGGTCGGGCTCGGTGCGCGCGTGCTTGATGATCGCGCGGACGGTGGAGCTGTCCTTGGCGAGGACGTCGTCGAAGGCGGCGTCGGCCTGCGGGTCGGGGCGGCGCTTGGCCGGGCCGCGGTCGTGGCGGGGCAGGACCTGCTTGGCCAGGCCCGGGGAGAGGATGAACGCGTCCTCGTCGGCGGGGGCCGGGGGTGCCGCGGGCGTCGGGGCGGATTGGGCCGAACGGGTGGACGCGACTGGTTCGAGTGGACGAACCTCGGTCTCCGGCGCGCCGGTCTCCTTGTAGCCCTTGCGCTTCTTCTCGGCGACCTGCTTGTCGAGGAAGGACCGGGCGGATTCGTCGTCGGCGAAGTCCTTGTCCTTGGTCTGCCCGGCGGTGCCGATGCGTCCCCAGCGGACGGTCACCGACGTGCCGTTCTGCTGCCCTTCCCAGAACTTCGCCGATCCGCCTTCGACGTACTCCAACCGCACCCGGGACTCCTTCCGCCCACTTCGTTGCGAGGCGAACGGTAACCGGCGGCACCGACAGCCGACGAGTTATCCACAGGCTGTGATGTTCCTGTGGCCTCAGCCCCGCACCCGGGTAGAGGATGGGGTCACCGAAGCCGGACGATCGGAAGAGGCAGACGATGCGAAATCCGCGCCGTACAGCGGTTCTCACAGCGGCCTTACTGGTGACAGGCGTGCTGGCGGCCACCCCGGCCGCCGCCGCGCCCGCCCCGTCGAGCGCCTACGCCACGGGCTGGGGCGGCGCGGTCGTCTCCGACACCGTGGAGGCGACCCAGGCGGGCATCGCCGTGCTGCGCCGCGGCGGCACGGCGGCCGACGCCGCGGTGGCCGTCGGCGCCGTGCTCAACGTGACCGACCCGATGATGACCGGCATCGGCGGCGGCGGGTACTGGGTGCACTACGACGCCCGCACCCGCAAGGTCTCCACCATCGACGGCCGGGAGACCGCGCCCCGCGCGGCGGACCAGAACCTGTTCATCGACCCGGCGACGGGCCAGCCGTATCCGTTCGACCAGGCGGTGACCAGCGGCCGGTCCGTCGGCACGCCCGGCGTGCTGGCCACCTGGGAGCGCGCCCTGGACAAGTGGGGCCGCTTCGACCTCGACGAGCTGCTGCAGCCGGCGATCCGGGTCGCCGACCGCGGCTTCCCGCTGACCCCGACCCTGCGCGGGCAGATCGCCTCCAACGAGGCCCGCTTCCGCCAGTTCGACTCGACCGCGGAGCTGTTCCTGCCCGGCGGCGCGGTGCCCGAGGTCGGCACGATCATGCGCAACCCCGATTTGGCCGACACCTTCCGCGAGATCGCCCGCCACGGCACCCGCTCCTTCTACGGCGGCCCGATAGCCCGCGACACGGCGGCGGCGGTGCAGAACCCGCCCTTGGCCGACGACGCCACCATCACCCCGCCCAAGGGCCTGCTGTCGACGCGCGACTTCAAGGACTACCGCACGATCGACCGCAAGCCCACGCACGTGAGCTACCGCGGCTACGACGTCTACGGCATGGCACCGTCCTCCAGCGGCGGCATGACGGTCGGCATGGCGCTCAACAGCCTGGAGCGCTTCAACCTGGGCTCGATGCCCCGCGACGCGGCGCTGCACCACTACCTGGAGGCCAGCAAGCTCGCCTACGCCGACCGCAACCGCTACATCGGCGACCCGGCCTTCGTGGACGTGCCCCAGCGCGAGCTGCTCAAGGAGTCCTACGGCCGCGCCCGCGCCTGCCTGATCGACCCCATCCGCGTCCTCCCGGCCCCGGCGGCCCCCGGCAACCCCCACGGCCCGAACGTCTGCACCCCACCCCCGCCCGGCGCCGCCACCCCGGAGCCGGAGGTGCACACCACCCACTTCGTGGTCTCCGACGCCCGCGGCAACGTGGTCTCCTTCACCAACACCATCGAGATGGTGGGCGGCAGCGGCATCGTCGTCCCCGACCGCGGCTTCCTGCTGAACAACGAGCTCACCGACTTCAACTTCACCCCCACCCAGGGCAACGCCCCCGACCCCAACCTCCCGGCCGCGGGCAAGCGCCCCCGCTCCAGCATGACCCCCACCATCGTCCTGCGCGACGGCAAGCCCTTCCTGGCCGTCGGCTCCCCCGGCGGCTCCACCATCATCACCACGGTCCTGCAGATCCTGGTGAACCGCATCGACTTCGGCATGCCCCTCACCGAAGCCGTGGCCGCCCCCCGAGCATCCCAGCGCAACTCCCCCACCACCGTCGCCGAACCCGCCTTCATCGCCGCCGCGGCCCCCCTCACCGCCCGCGGCCACGTCTTCACCCCCCAAACCGAGATCGGCGCCGCCGCCGCCCTCGAATTCACCAAACACGGCCAGATCCACGCCGTCGGCGAACCAGTCCGCCGAGGCACCACCCACGCCGCCGTCGTGTTCCCCCACCCCTAACCCCTCCGGTCGCGGCCACCCCCGGGTGGCCGCGACCGCCCTCCCACCCCACGCCACACCCGACCGCCCCCACGCCTTCCTCCCCACCTTCGCCACCCAACCCGCCCTCTTCCCACCCACGCCCCTCCCCGCTTCGCCGTCCACCCCGCGCCCCTCTGCGCCCCTTCCCTCCCCCGCCACCCAACCCGCCTTTCCACCCACGCCTCTCCGCTACCCAAGCCGCGCCCCTCGGCAACACCCCTGCCCACCCCGCTGCCCAGCCCACGCCTCCCTTCGCGACACCTTGTCCCCGCCCCCTCCCGACCCCAGCTCCTTCCGACCTACGCCCTTACCAGCGCACGCCCGCCCGACCCCACGCCCTCCCGACCCCACTCCGCTCCGGCCTCACGCCCTGTCAACCACCCGACCTGGCCATTCCGCCCCAGACCCATCCGACTCCGCACCGCACTCGCCAGCCCGCACATACCGACCCACACCCACCCCAGCTCCGCACCCACACCTACTGGCCCACACACGTCCGACCCCGCCCCCGCTGCCCCCACGTCCACCCAACCCCCCGGCCTCCCAGCCCAGGCCTCTCTGGCCTCCACCTTCTCCGGCTCACAACCTCTCCATCCGCACTTTCCCGCCCGGCACATCCCGGCCAAACGCCTTCCAGCCCCCGCCAGCCGGCCCACGCATCGCTCCCTCAACGCCCACCCTCCACCTCGCCCACCCTCCACCTCGCCCACCCGAGGCCCACACGCTCAACGCCGCACGCCCCACCCGCACCGCCATGACACCGCCCACCAGCTCCCAGCCGCCCACACCACGCTCGACGCACACCCATCCCCCCACCCGCTCAGTCACCCACCGCCGCGACGGCTCACTCACGCCGCCTCCCAAAGCTC
This sequence comes from Actinokineospora guangxiensis, assembly GCF_042657845.1. Classification (NCBI taxonomy): domain Bacteria; kingdom Bacillati; phylum Actinomycetota; class Actinomycetes; order Pseudonocardiales; family Pseudonocardiaceae; genus Actinokineospora; species Actinokineospora guangxiensis. The sequence goes on from NZ_JBHSKF010000002.1 coordinate 143,200, forward strand.
GGCCCCACCCCAGGTCACCCGCTCCCCCGACAGCCCACGTCCGCACAGCTCAGGCGACGCCGTCCCACTGATCGCCACGCCCACAGCAGCCAGCCCTCGTGCAGGTCCCAGCCGGCCCGTTCACCGTCATGGCCCCTGCCCCAACACCCCGTGGGCTAATCGCTCGTCTCCTCCAGCAGGATCGCGACCGCCCGGTGCTCGTCCACGGGGAAGACCATGATCCGCAGCGACTCGCCGTCCATCGACCGCACCGTCGTCACCCGGATTCCCTCATACCGCAGCCGCGCCACCACCACATCGGCCGCGCGCTGGCTGGGCACGCGGGCGATCTCGCGGAGGACGCCGTAGTCGCGCTTCTGGTCGGTGGCGAACGCCCACTTGAGGACCAAGCCGAGAACTCCGATGACGAGCAGGGAGACCACCATCAGGTACGGCCCGGGGACATCCACCCGTCCATGATGCCCCCTGATTGGCGGCTCGACCGCCCGTAACCCATCCTGGGCACGTCCTGGGATCGGATCGCCTCGATCGGTCCTGTGAGCAATGGCACGGCCACGCCGCGGTTACCCGCCAGTACGCTCCTCCCAGGTGAACGGAGGTTAACCGGTGCCGTACCCCACTGACCGCGACCGGGATCGACCCTGGGTCATGCGGACCTACGCGGGGCACTCGTCCGCGCGCAAGTCGAACGAGCTGTACCGACGCAACCTGGCCAAGGGCCAGACCGGGCTCTCCGTCGCCTTCGACCTGCCCACGCAGACCGGCTACGACCCCGACCACGAGCTCGCCCGCGGCGAGGTCGGCAAGGTGGGGGTGCCGGTCAGCCACATCGGCGACATGCGGACGCTGTTCGACGGCATCCCGCTCGCCGGGGCCAACACCTCGATGACGATCAACGCCACCGCCATGTGGCTGCTGTCGCTCTACGTCACCGTCGCCCAGGAGCAGGCCGAGGCCGAGGGCACCGACTGGCACGAGGTGGTCGCCAAGCTCGCGGGGACCACCCAGAACGACATCATCAAGGAATACCTCTCGCGCGGGACCTACGTCTTCCCGCCCGGTCCCAGCCTGCGGCTGATCACCGACATGGTCGCCTGGACGGTGGCCAACGTCCCCAAGTGGAACCCGATCAACATCTGCAGCTACCACCTGCAGGAGGTCGGCGCGACCCCCGTGCAGGAGGTCGCCTACTCGATGTGCACCGCGATCGCGGTGCTCGACGCGGTGAAGAACTCCGGGCAGGTGCCGCAGGAGCGCTTCGGCGACGTCGTGGCGCGCATGTCCTTCTTCGTCAACGCCGGGGTGCGCTTCGTCGAGGAGATGTGCAAGATGCGGGCCTTCACCGATCTCTGGGACGAGATCACCCGCGAGCGCTACGGCATCACCGACCCCAAGCAGCGGCGCTTCCGCTACGGCGTCCAGGTCAACTCCCTCGGGCTGACCGAGGCGCAGCCGGAGAACAACGTCCAGCGCATCGTGCTGGAGATGCTGGCCGTCTCGCTCTCGCGCAAGGCCCGCGCCCGCGCCATCCAGCTGCCCGCCTGGAACGAGGCGCTGGGGCTGCCGCGGCCGTGGGACCAGCAGTGGGCGCTGCGCATGCAGCAGGTGCTCGCCTACGAGACCGACCTGCTGGAGTACGAGGACATCTTCGACGGCTCGCCGGTCATCCAGGCCAAAGTGGACGAGATCATCGCCGGAGCCAAGGCCGAGATCGACCGCGTCCAGGCGATGGGCGGGGCCGTGGTCGCCGTGGAGAACGGCTACATGAAAACGCAGATGGTCTCCAGCCTGGCCGACCACCGCCGCCGCATCGAGGCGGGCGAAGAGGTCATCGTCGGGGTCAACAGGTTCGAGAGCACCGAGCCGAGCCCGCTGCAGGCGGGCGGGGTGAAGGCGATCGAGACCATCGACCCCGTCGCCGAGCGCGAGGCCGTCTCCGCGATCGGGCAGTGGCGCGGTGAGCGCGACGCCTCGGCGGTCGCCGACGCGCTGAACAGCCTGCGCGACACCGCCAAGTCCGACGTGAACCTGATGGACGCCACCCTGGCCTGCGCCCGCGCGGGCGTGACGACCGGCGAGTGGTCGGCCGCGCTGCGGGAGGTCTTCGGCGAGTACCGCGCCCCGACGGGTGTCGCGGGCGTGTCCGCCTCCGGCGAGGCCGGGGCCGCGCTCGGCGAGGTCCGCGACCAGGTCAAGGCGACCGGCGAGGAGCTGGGCGAGCGGCTGCGGATGCTCGTCGGCAAGCCGGGGCTGGACGGGCACTCCAACGGCGCCGAGCAGATCGCCGTGCGCGCCCGCGACACCGGTTTCGAGGTGGTCTACCAAGGCATCCGGCTGACCGCCGACCAGATCGTCGCCGCCGCCGTGCAGGAAGGCGTGCACGTCGTCGGACTGTCCATCCTGTCCGGTTCGCACCTGGAAGCCGTTCCCGCGGTGGTGGAAGGGCTCAAAGCCGCGGGCGCGGGCGACATCCCGGTCGTGGTGGGCGGGATCGTGCCGCCGGAGGACGCCAAGGTGCTGATGGAATCCGGCGTCGCCCGCGTGTTCACGCCCAAGGACTACGAGATGACGCAGATCATGGCCGAGATCGTGGTCGTGATCCGCGAGGCCAACGGGCTGGTCAGCGCCTGATTCGCGGCATTCGGGTTGACCCCTGACGGAGCAACCCCCTAGGTTCGGTGCTCACACACGGAACTCTGGGCACGCGCGCGAAACGGGGCTGACACGTGATCAATCGGGGCTGGACACGACGGGATCTCTTCCGGAGAACAGCCCTGGCAGGAGCGCTTGTCCTCCCGGTCGCGGCGTGCAGCAAGGTCGCCGAGCCCGGCAACGCGCTGGAAACCGCGCGGCAGAACGGGAAGATCCGCATCGGCATCGCCAACGAGGCCCCCTACGGCTACACCGACGCGAGCGGCAAGGTCACCGGCGAGGCGCCGGAGGTGGCGCGCGCGGTGTTTAAGGCGTTGGGGATCAACGAGGTCGAGGCGGTCGCGACCAACTTCGACGGTCTGATCCCCGGCGTCAACGCCCGCCAGTTCGACATGGTCGCCGCAGGCATGAACATCACCTCGCAGCGCTGCGGCCAGGTCGCATTCTCCATTCCGGACTACACCGCGCTCACCGCCCTGCTGGTGCCCAAGGGAAATCCGGAGGGCGTCACCAGCTTCGCCGACGTGAAGGCGAAGGGCGTGTCGCTGGCGGTGCTGTCCGCGGCGGTGGAGAAGGGCTACGCCGAGGACGCGGGCGTCACCGATGTGCAGACCCTCGACACCCAGGACACGATGCTGCGCGCCGTCGCCGACGGTCGCGTCTACGCCGCCGCGCTGACCGACATCTCGCTCAAGGACCTCGTCAAGAAGAACCCGGACGTCGCCGTCGAGGTCACCGCCGGCTTCGTGCCCACACAGGACGGTCAGGAAGTGGTGTCCGCGGGCGGTTTCGTGTTCCGCTCAGGCGACACCGCGCTGCGCGACGCCTTCAACGCCGAACTGGAGAAGCTGCACGGCAGCGGCGAGTGGCTGCGCATCGCCGAGCCGTTCGGCTTCGGCCAGGACAACATCCCCGGACCCGACCTGACGACCGAGAAGCTGTGCGCGGCCGCCTGATCCCGTGTCCGAGAACCACTCGCGCATAGTCGAGGTCCTGCTCCAAGGCCTCCCGTTCACCCTCGCCGCCACCCTCGGCGGCATCGCGCTGACGATCGCGCTGTCGCTGGCCGCGGGCCTGGCGATGCTGTCGCGGTCGAAGCTCGCGCGCGCGGTCAGCCGGACCTATGTGGAGATCTTCCGCGGCACCTCCGAGGTCGTGCAGCTGTTCTGGTTCTTCTACGCGCTGCCCGTCCTGATCGGCTTCCAGCTCGTGCCGCTGTTCGCCGGCATCGTCGTGCTCGGCCTCAACCACGGCGCCTACGGCGCGGAGATCGTGCGCGGCGCGGTGCGGTCGGTGCCGAAGGCGCAGGTCGAGGGCGCGATCGCGCTGAACCTCTCGCCCGCGCAGCGGATGCGGCGGGTGCTGCTGCCGCAGGCGCTGGTGGAGATGGTGCCGCCGTTCAACAACCTGTTCATCCAGCTGTTGAAGGGCAGCGCGCTGCTGTCGTTCATCCAGGTGCAGGAGATCGTGCAGCGCGGCCAGTCGCTGGTGCCGGTGTTCGGGCCGGACATCGGCTTCATCTACGCCGTCGAACTCGTCCTCTACCTGGTGCTCGCGCTGATGATCACGCTCGTCATGCGGGTGCTGGAGCGCACCTCGGCGCGCCGGGTGGGCCGCACGCCGATGAAGGTGAGGGCGGCGTGAACTGGGACTGGGAGTTCACCTTCTCGGCGATGCCCGGCATCCTGCGCGGCCTGGTGACCACGCTGGAGATCACCGTCCTCGGCGCGCTGCTGGCCTACACGCTGGGCATGGTGTTCGCGCTCGTGCGGCGGGTCCGCTACCTCGGCGTGCTGATGCAGGCGTTCATCGAGTTCGTGCGCAGCACCCCGCTGCTGGTGCAGATCTTCGCGGTGTTCTTCCTGTTCCCGTCGGCGCTGGGCATCCGCATGTCGCCGTTCGTGACCGGCGTGGTGGTCTTCGGCGTCCACTACGCCTGCTACGCCGCCGAGGTCTACCGGGCGGGCATCGACGCGGTGCCCAGGGGCCAGTGGGAGGCCGCGACCGCGCTGAGCCTGCCGCGCCGTCGCGTGTGGACGTCGGTGATCCTGCCGCAGGCGCTGCCGCGGGTGGTGCCCGCGCTGGGCAACTACACGGTCTCGATGCTCAAGGAGACGCCGCTGCTGCTGGCGATCGGCGTCTTCGACCTGGTCAACGCCGCGAAGGGCGAGGGCAGCGAGGCCTACCGGTTCGTCGAGGTGTACACGATCGCCGGTCTGCTGTTCCTGCTGATGAGCTACCCAGCGTCGCTGCTGGTGCGGAAACTGGAGCGCCGTGTCGCACACACCTGAACCGATGGTCGAGTTCGCCGACGTGGTGAAGCGCTTCGGCGACACCACGGTCCTGGACGAGCTGAGCTTCACCGTCGCCCCGGGCGAGTTCGTCTCGCTGATCGGGCCGAGCGGCTCGGGCAAGACGACGATCCTGCGCCTGCTGATGACCCTGGAGCGGGTCACCGAGGGCACCATCTCCGTCGGCGGCGAGCCGCTGTCACACATGCGCCGCGGCGACCGGCTCGTCCCCGCCGACGACAAGCACCTGGCTGCCGCCCGCCGGCGCATCGGCATGGTGTTCCAGCAGTTCAACCTCTTCCCCAACATGAGCGTGCTGCGCAACATCACCGAGGCGCCCATCAGGGTGCTCGGCCAGTCCAGGGCCGAGGCCGAGGAGCGCGCCCGCGAGCTGCTGGACCTCGTCGGCCTCGGCGAGCGCGCCGGGGAGCACCCGTCGCGGCTGTCCGGCGGCCAGCAGCAGCGCGTGGCCATCGCCCGCGCCCTGGCCATGCGCCCGGACGTCCTGCTGCTGGACGAGGTCACCTCCGCGCTGGACCCCGAGCTGGTGGCCGGGGTGCTCGACCTGCTGCGCGACATCGCCACGACCACCGACATCACCTTCCTCTGCGTCACCCACGAGATGGGCTTCGCCCGCAAGGTCTCCGACCGCGTGCTGATGTTCGACCACGGCCGCGTCATCGAGGACGCCCCGCCCGAGCGGCTGTTCACCGCCCCGCGCGAGGAGCGCACCCGCGAGTTCCTGCACGCCGTGCTCGACCGGGACTGATTTCTGCGCCCCGGTGACAAGTTCGGGTGAACGGCGTTGACAGCTCCCGCCCGCCGGGCGACCGTGGGCTGGCTACTTTCGAGTAGCCACCTGTCCCGCGGTTGCGAGGAGATCAGCAGTGGCACTGCGCACGAAGGCGGTCATCGCGGCACTGGCCGTGGCGGCCGGGTTGGTCGCCACCCCGGTCGCCTCGGCGGCGTCGTTCTACGACCCGCCGGGTTCCCTGCCCGCCCGCGACGGCGACGTCGTGCGGTCCGAGCCCGCCGACTTCTACCTCGACCCGCTGAAGCTGCTCAAGGTCGACGCGACGGTCAACCGGGTCATGTACCGGACCACCGACCGCGACGGCACGCCGATCGCGGTGACCGGGACCGTGATCACGCCGAAGGGCCCGTGGATCGGCGTCGGGCAGCGGCCGATCGTCGGCTACGCGGTGGGCACCCAGGGCCTGGGCGATCACTGCGCGCCGTCCCGCCAGCTAGCGATGGGCGGCGAGTACGAGGGCCCGTTCCTCAAGGGCCTGCTGCTGCGTGGCTACGGCGTGGCCATCACCGACTACGAGGGCCTCGGCACGCCCGGCACGCACACCTACGTCAACCGGGTCGTCTCCGGCCGCGCGGTGCTCGACTCGATCCGCGCCGCGCAGCGCCTCCCGCAGGCCGCTCTGCCGGACAGCGGGCCGGTCGCCGTCGCCGGGTACTCCCAGGGCGGCGGCGCGGCCGCGGCGGCCGCCGAGCTGGCCCCCGCCTACGCCCCCGAGCTGAAGTTGACGGGCGTCGCGGCGGGCGCGATCCCGGCCGACCTGCAGAAAGTCGGCGAGAACCTCGACGGCGGCCTCTACTCGGCGTTCCTCGGCTACGCCGCGGTCGGCCTGGCCGCGGGCTACGGCATCGACCTGGACCCGTTCCTCAACGCGCGGGGGCGGGCGATGTTCGCCGAGCTGGAGGACTACTGCACGATCCCGGCCGTCGTCCGGTACGCGCTGACCCGCTCGTCCACCCTGACCGCCGACGGAAAGCCGCTGACCGACCTGCTGAACGAGAACGCCCAGCTCAAGGCCGTCGTCGCCGAGCAGACCCTCGGCACGGTCAAGCCGGGGGTCCCCGTCCTGGTCTCGCACAGCGCGCTGGACGACGTGATCCCGTACTCCGTCGGCCAGAAGGTCGCCCGCGACTGGTGCGCGCGCGGCGCCACCGTCCGCTTCGCCCCCAACCTCGGGCCGACGCACGTCGGCGGGGCCGTCGCCGCCTATCCCGGGGTGTTCGCCTGGCTGGAGGCGCGCTTCGCCGGGCTGCCCGCGCTCAGCACCTGCTAGAGACGCACAGCAGCACGGCCAGCTCGGCGCTGGGATCGCCGGTCCAGAAGAAGTTGACGTTGACCGCGACCTGGCCGACCGCCCACGCGATCGGCTCGGGGACCGCCATCAGCCGCGCCCGGCCCCCGGCGCCCACAGCACGTCCCCGTCGGGGTTGGCGACGCGGCAGAGCACGAACAGCAGGTCCGACAGCCGGTTGAGGTACTTGGCGGCGAGCGTGTTCGTGGTCTCCGGCTCGGCCTCCGCCAGCGCCCACGCGCCGCGCTCGGCGCGCCGGGTGACCGTGCGCGCCTGGTGCAGGAACGCCGCGGCGGCCGTGCCGCCGGGCAGGATGAACGAGGTGAGCTTCGGCAGGCGCTCGTTGAACTCGTCGATCCAGCCCTCCAGCCGCTCGACGTAGGCCTCGGTGATCCGCAGCGGCTCGTACGGCGGGTTCTCCGCGATGGGGGTGCAGAGATCGGCGCCGACGTCGAACATGTCGTTCTGCACGGCCTTGAGCACCGCGGCGACGTCCTCGGCGGGCCGCCCGACGGCCAGCACCAGGCCGATGGCGGCGTTGGCCTCGTCCACATCGGCGTAGGCGGCGAGCCGGGGCGAGGTCTTGGCGACCCTCGTCCCGTCGCCGAGCGCCGTGGTGCCCTTGTCGCCGACCTTGGTGTAAACCCTGGTGATACGAACCGACATGGGCCCGAGCCTACCCACCGGATCAGCCCGCGGCGGGCAGTGTGATCGGGTGCTGGGGCTCGACCGCGTCGGCGGGGTCGGCCGCGATCGGGACGAGGGTGGTCGCCAGCGTCTCGGTCTCGGCGCAGTCGGGGGCGCTCAGGCGCAGCAGCACCCCGGGCTGGACCGACCAGGTGTACTCGCACGAGTCGCCGGTCTCGCGCACCTCGACGGCGGCCCCGGCGACGGTGGCGCCGCCCGGCCGGACGTCCCCGTCGAGCAGCTGGACGCTGTAGCGGGTCTCCCAGCCGCCCTCGACGTCGGCGCGGGCCTGGCAGAGGTCCAGCCCGTGCTGGACCTCGCTGAAGCGGACCGCCAGGTCGCCGAGGTCGGCCCCGGAGCGGGTCAGCGCGGTGCAGGCGTCCAGGTGCGGCGCGGCGACGCGGGGCGGGTCGGCCAGGGCGGTGACGGCCGCCGTGGCGGCCTCGGTCACCTCGGTGCAGGCGGTGCCCGCCGAACTGCCCTGGTAGGTGAACCGGATGACCAGGTCGGCGCCGGCAGGCAGGTCGACCACGCAGCTGTCGTCGAACTTCCTGCGCAGCCCGAGCGAGCCCGCCAGGTCCAGGCGCTCGCCGGTGACCGGGGTGGCCGGGTCGTCCCACACGCCGATGTCCACGCGCAGCGCGTCCCCGGTGAACGCGCCGTCGGCGGTGCAGCGGTGCGGGCCGAGCCGCTCGCCGCCGCCGATCAGCGCGCACGGGTCCAGCGGCCGCAGGGCGGCGACCACCGCGGCCGGGTCGCGCCCGTCAGCGCTCTCCTCGGTGCCGACCGACGGCTGCGAGCAGGCCGCGACGAACAGGGCGACGGGGACGACCAACCAGCGCATGGCGGTCAGGGTATGCAGCCCGACCCTCCGATACGGTCGTTTTCGACCGATTCCCCCGAGGACTACCGTCGGGGGCATGTACCAGCACATCCTGGTCGAACGCGTCGACGACACCGCGCGGATCACCATGAACCGGCCGTCCCGGCGCAACGCGCTCTCCGCCGAACACCTCGGCGAGCTGCTGGCCGCCTTCGGCGAGGTCGCCGAGACCGACGCCACGGGCATCGTCCTGGCGGCCAACGGGCCGGTGTTCTCCGCGGGCCACGACTTCGCCGACGTCGCCGCGCGCGACCTCGACGGCGTCCGCGAGCTGCTGCGGCTGTGCACCGAGGTGATGACCGCGATCCAGCGGGCCCCGCAGGTCGTCATCGCGCGCGTGCACGCGCTGGCCACGGCCGCGGGCTGCCAGCTGGTGGCCTCCTGCGACCTGGCCGTCGCCGCCGACACCGCGGGGTTCGCGCTGCCGGGCGGCAAGGCGGGCTGGTTCTGCCACACCCCCGCGGTCCCGGTGGCCCGCGCGGTCGGCCGCAAGCGCCTGATGGAGCTGGCCCTGACCGGCGACCCGATCGACGCGGCCACCGCCCTGGACTGGGGCATGGTCAACCGGGTCGTCCCCGCGGCCGAGCTGGACGACGCCGTCGCCGACCTGCTGGGCCGGGCCACCCGCGGCAGCCGGGCGAGCAAGGCACTCGGCAAGCGCACCCTCTACGCCCAGCTCGACCGGCCCGAGGCCGACGCCTACGCCGTCGCGCTGGAGGTGATGGCGCAGGCGTCGCAGGAGCCCGCCGCGCGGGAGGGGATGGCGGCGTTTCTGGAGAAGCGGTCCCCGGTCTGGCCGGGGTAGGACGTGCGCGGCGGACGCCCTCAGGTCCGCCGCGCACGTCCTCGGGACAGCCCCTACGGCAGGGTGTCGAGGTGCGCGGCCACCGTGTTGGCGAACGCGTACCCGTTGGTGGCGTCCCAGTTGATCGACCACGTCATCGCCCCGCGCAGGGACGGGTAGGTGGTCGACGGGCGGAAGGTGCCGCAGTTGGTGCCCTTGGTGAGGCAGTCCAGCGCCCGCGTGACGTTGGCCGGGGACTGGTAGCCGCCGCCCGCCGCCCGGGTGGTGGCGGGCAGGCCGAGGCCGACCTGGTCGGGGCGCAGGCCGTTCTGCAGCTGGATGCACGCGAGCGCGGTCAGGAAGTCGACCGAGCCCTGGGCGTAGACCTTCTGGTCGCAGCCCAGCATGGTGCCGGAGTTGTAGTACTGGAGGTTGACGATCGTCAGGATGTCCTTGACCGCCAGCGCGAGCTGGAAGTAGCCGCCCTGCGTGGACTGCATGTCGATCGTCTGCGGGGCCATCGTGATGATCTTGCCGCCGCCCGCGTGGATCGACCGCAGCGCCTGCGCCATGTAGGTGGCGTTGATGCCGTTCTCCAGGTCGATGTCCACGCCGTCGAAGCCGTACTCGTTGATCAGGGCGATGACGGAGTTGGCGAACGCCGTCGCGGCGGGGCCGTCGCCGACCCAGATCGTGCCGAGTTCGCCGCCGACGGAGATGATCACCTTCTGGCCGCGCGACTGGGCGGTGCGGACGTCGGCCTTGAACTGGGCGTCGGTGTAGCCGCCCAGGCCCGCGGACAGGCGCGGGTCGAGGTTGAACTCGACCGCGCCGCGGGTGCTCGGCACGGCGTCGGCGAAGGAGACGGCGATGATGTCGTAGGTGGTCGGCACGTCGGCGAGCCTGAGCAAGCGCGAGCCGTTGTCGAAGTTGTGCCAGTAGCCGGTGAGGACGTGCTTGGGCAGGTCCGTCGGGTTCGGGGGACGCGTCGTGGTGGTGGTCGTGGGGGGAGTAGTAGTGGGGGTCGTGGTCGTGGGGTTGCCGGGGGTCGTGGTGGTCGGCGGGGTGCCGGGGCCGTCGAGGCTGATGTCGTCGGCGAGGTAGGCGGGCTGGCCGTACCAGCCGTGCACGTAGATCGTCACCGAGCGGGTGGACGCGCCCGCGGTGAAGGAGGTCGACAGCTGGGTCCAGGCCGTCGAGGCGGTCCAGGTGCTGGCGTCGGCGGTGCCGGTCCCGGTCGCGCCGAGGTAGGTGTAGGCGCCCTTCACCCACGCGGAGAGGGTGTAGCGCTGGCCGGGCTGGACCGTGACCGTCTGGGAGCACCGGGCGTTGTCCTGCCCGGCCGGGGTCGCGGACACCGCGTAGGTGCCGGAGCGCTTGTCGGAGGTGGTCGCCGAGGCGGAGCCGGTGCAGGTCCAGCCGGAGGTGTTGCCCGCCTCGAATCCGGGGTTGACCACGAGGTTGGCGGCGGCGGCCGGACCGGTGGCGCTCAGGGCCAGCCCGGCGCTCACCGCGACGGCGGCGAGCCCCGCGGCGAGGGCGCGCTTGGCTTGGGACTTCATGGCTTGCCTCCCGAGGGCATGCAGGGTGACCCCAAAATGGACTAGACCATTCCGGATGTCAACCCCTGCCACGGCTCCCCGCGCCGCCGCGCGCGCATATAGCTTGACCAGCGAGGCAACGCCCCGTGACCACTACCGGCCCGCGCGCTCCCGACTGGACCACAGCACAGCGAGCGCGACCACGAGGAGTGCCCCGCACGCCGGGATCTGCACCGGCTCGGGCACCACGTAGCGCACCGCGAACCAGCTCCTCGACCCCTCCAGCGCCGCCGAGATCCCTCCCCCGATCGCCTGGACGCACAGGATGATGCCGATCGCTTCCCTCACGCCGTGACCCCTCCCGGTCGAAGTTTGTCCACAGAGGACCAAAGACGAACCACAGGCCGGAGATGACCCCCAGCCGCGGCAGGCTGTCGATCAGCACTTGGGTCCGCTCCGGCGTGCCGACCACGTAGGACAGCAGCAGCACGACCGCGGCGGTGATCCCGCACGCGGCGAGGCACTTGCCCCACTCGCCCCACTCGTGCGCGCGCCGCTCGGGGCCGCGCTTGGGCAGCTTGCGCGGCGGCGGACCGCCCGCGAAGCGGTGCGCGACGCGGACGTCGGCCCAGCGGATGACGCTGTGGCCGAACACGACGCTGAAGCCCAGGTAGAACGCGGCCAGCGCGTGCGGGATGCCTGCCTCCCCGCCGCCGCGCAGGTCGATCACCGTCGCGACGAGCAGCACGACGTCGACGACCGGCGTGGCGATGAGCAGCGCCATGCCCACCCGCCGCCACCGCAGCACGTACCGGGCGAACAGGCCCGCCGCCGCGACGACCCAGAAGGCCACCTCGCACGCGGCGATCAGCGCCACCATGGGGTTCTCGGAAATCCATTCCACGCTGCCCAGCCTGCTGCTGTGAGGGCAGCCGGCGCGTCCGGCGACCTGGCTACTTCGGCCTAATCCCTTCGGTGGACCTCCGCCGAAAGAATGACGCCGCGACCTGCGCCGCTGTGTTGGGATGAACCCGTGGAACAGACAACCCGACCATGGCAGACGCCGGCGTGGCACGCCGTCGTCACCTTCGGCTTCGGCAGCCTGCTGTTCTCCGTGGACTTCCCGCTCGTCGTCGTCAACGCGTTCTTCACCGCTCCCGACGCGGTGCGCCTGCTGGTGCTCGGCGCCATCTGCGCCTTGCAGCTCCTGCGTGAACGCGCCCCCGTGGCCGCGCTGCTCGCGGCCCAGCCGCTGGTGGCCCTCGACGCCGCGATGGGCCTGAGCCTGCCCGCGCTGCTGGCCGCGGGCGACCTGGTCTACGCGTCGGTCCTGTATGGGTCGCGGCGGGCCAGCCGGGTGCTGCTGTACGGGGCGTTCGGCTTCGTCGCGGTCGCCGCCGCCATCGGGCTGACCATCGGCAAGGACATGCGCGAGTCCACGCTGTTCTTCCTCGCCACCGCCCCGCTGCCACTGCTGCCGGTGTGGTGGGCCACCAACGTCCGCCGCCAGCGCGAAGCCGCCGACGCCGAACGCGCCCGCGCCGACCAGCTCTCCCACATCGCCGACCTGGAACGCGCCCGCGCCGACAGCCAAGCCCGCATCGCCGAGCTGGACCGCGACGCCGCCGTCCACGCAGCCCGCGCCGCCATGGCCCGCGACCTGCACGACGTCATCGCAGGCCACATCTCCGCCGTCGCCATCCAGTCCGAAGCCCTGCTCTCCCGCACCCCCGGCGACCCCGAAACCACCCGCACCGTCCTCACCTCGGTCCGAGAGAACAGCGTCGCCGCCCTCACCGAGATGCGCGCCATGATCGGCTTCCTCCGCTCCCCCACCCCCGACGCCCGAACCGCCCCCGCCCGCCTCCGCGACCTGGAAACCCTCGTCGTCTCCGCCCGCGCCGCCGGCCTGGACGTCCACACCACCACCGACCTGCCCACCCCCCTCCCCGCCGCCGTCGACCTCTCGGCCTACCGAATCGTCCAGGAAGCCCTGACCAACGCCATCAAGCACGGCGGCAACCACGCCGAAGTGACCGTCCGCCAAACAGGCCCGCACCTACTGGTCCAAGTAGTCAACGACATCCCCTCCCCCTCTTCCCCTTCCTTCTCGCCCTCCCGCACCCCCTCTCCTTCGCCGTCCCTCCCGACCTCCCCCACCCCTTCCGTCGGCCCCACCCCTCCCCGCACCGGCACCGGCCTCCTCACCATGACCGAACGCGCCACCGCCATAGGCGGCCACCTAGCCGCAGGCCCGCACTCCGGCCGCTGGCACGTCCGAGCCGACCTCCCCCTCACCGAGCCATGACCCACCCCGCCGCACCTATCCGCTCGCCACACCCGTGCCCTGGCCAGATTCCTGCCACACCGCCACACCGCCACACCGCGATCCGGCCACCCAGCCGTCCCGACGTCAAGCAAACCCAGCGCCCAGCCTCTGACGACAGCCTTCAGTCGCGGCGGGCCCCAACCAGGCCCCGCACCGGCACGACCGCACACAGCAGCGCCTCCGCGCACCGACTCACTGGAGCACGCATGACCATCCGCGTCCTCGTCGCCGATGACCACGCCGCGATTCGTGCCGGGCTGTGTCTCATCCTCGACGGCGCCGACGGCATCGAGGTCGTCGCCGAGGCGGGCGATGGCGCGGCGGCGGTGCGCAAGGCCCGGGCGCTGCGGCCCGATCTGGTGCTGATGGACGTGCGCATGCCCGAGGTCGACGGCATCGAGGCGACCAAGCAGCTCACGGCCGACGGCACGTGCCCGGTGCTGGTGCTGACCACCTTCGACATGGACGAGTACGTCTACGGCGCCCTGCGCGCGGGTGCGGCGGGCTTCCTGCTCAAGTCGGTGGACTCGGCGCGGCTGATCGAGTCGGTGCGGCTGGTCGCCGCGGGCGACGGGGTCATCGAGCCGAGTGTCACCCGGCGGTTGATCAGCGCGTTCGCTGAGTCGACGCCGGCGCGGGCCGAGCCGCCGCCGGGGTTGGCGCAGCTCACCGAGCGCGAGCGCGATGTGCTCGGCTGTCTGGGTGAAGGGCTGTCCAACCAGCAGATCGGGCGCAGGCTCGGCATCGGCGAGGCGACCGTCAAGACGCACGTCTCCCGCGTGCTGGCCAAGCTCGACCTGCGCTCCCGGGTACAGGCGGCGGTGCTGGCCCAGGAAGTCGGGCTCGGCTAGCCGCGCTCGGGGTCCTTCTCCACCCGGCGCACGTCCGCGCCCAGCCGCTGCATGTTCTCCACGAAGCGGGGATAACCCCGGTCGATGTGGAAGACGTCCCACACCTCGGTGACCCCGTCCGCGCACAGACCGGCGAGCACAAGTCCCACGCCCGCGCGGATGTCCGAGGCCCACACCGGCGCACTGGACAGCTCGGGCACACCCCGGACGACGGCGTGGTGGCCGTCGGTGCGCGCGTCGGCCCCGAGGCGCACCATCTCCTCCACGAAGCGGAACCGTGCCTCGAACAGGTTCTCCGTGATCATCGACGTGCCATCGGAGACGGCGCTGAGGGCGATGGCGAAGGGCTGCAGGTCGGTCGCGAAGCCCGGGTAGGGCAGGGTCACGAAGTCGACCGACACCGGCCGCTCGTGCTGCACGACGCGGAAGCCGTCGTCCAGCAGGGTGACCTCGGCGCCCGCGGTGCGCAGCTTCTCCAGGACCAGGTCCAGGTGGTGCGGGTCGACGCCGTTGACGGTGATGTCGCCGCGGGTCATCACCGCGGCGAAGGCCCAGGTGGCGCCGACGATGCGGTCGCCGACGACGCGGTGGGTGGTCGGGCGCAGGGACTCGACGCCGTGCACGGTCAGGGTGGAGGTGCCCGCGCCCTCGATCTGCGCGCCCATCTGCCGCAGCATCAGGCAGAGGTCGACGATCTCCGGCTCGCGGGCGGCGTTGTCGATGACGGTGGTGCCGTCGGCAAGGACGGCGGCCATGAGGATGTTCTCGGTGGCGCCGACGCTCGGGAAGTCCAGCCAGATCTGCGCGCCGTGCAGGCCCTCGGCCTCGGCGACGACGCAGCCGTGCTCGATCTCGGTGCGGGCGCCGAGCTGGCGCAGGCCGTTCTGGTGCATGTCCAGCGGCCGCGAGCCGATCGCGTCGCCGCCGGGAAGGGCGACGACAGCGCGCTTGCAGCGGCCGACCAGCGGGCCCAGCACGCACACGCTGGCCCGCAGCTTGCCCATCGACGCGGAGTCGGCGCGGTGGTTCAGCTCGGCCGGGGTGGTGATGACGGCGGTGTCGCCCTCGACGTCGACGGTGCAGCCGAGGCTGCGCAGCACGTCGGCCATCAGCGGGACGTCCAGGATCTCCGGGCAGTTGGTGATGGTCGTGGTGCCCTCGGCGAGCAGGGCCGCCGCCATCAGCTTCAACACGCTGTTCTTGGCGCCCACCACATCGACGGACCCGACGAGCCGGGCACCGCCGTGGACCTGGAAATGCTCTGTCACGCCGTGCATCATGCTTGACCGCTCAAGGTGCGATGCCGGCGGGGGTTCGCCTAGGGTCAGGACGCCCAGGGCAGGCGGCGGCCGGGGGGCGCGCTCTCCAGCCAGGAGAGGAAGCCGGTGAGGGCGTCGGGGCCCATCGCGATCTCGTACTCGGTGTCGCCCGCCGTCACCAGCAGCACGCGCGCGCCCTGCGGGACGAGGGGGATCTCGGCGCGCTTGGGGTCGCGCCGGGTGGCGATCTCCAGGGTGTCGCGGTGGATCACCATGTTGGGCCCGGTGCGCAGGCTGAAGGCGCGGAACCAGGCGAACTCGTCGCCCCGGTAGCGGCCCACGCCGAGATGCCAGCCCTTGCCGGAGTCGTCCACGCGGTCGCGGATGGAGACGTGGACGCCGCCCCGGCGCAGCAGCCGCACGCGGCGCAGGACGAGCAGGAGCAGGACGAGCAGGACGGCGGCCAGGGCGATGACCACCACGTCGCTGATGTCCACCCGGCCGCTCCCCCCGCTCGTCAGCGTCTCATCAGGCTGCGGAGTCCGCGGCGCGGAGTCGGGCGGCTGCCCGGGCGCGCTCGTCGGCGTCCTCGGCCTGCAGATCGCGCCGCGCGGCGGCGACGTCGATCTCGCCGGAGAGTTCGGCGGACTCGGCCAGGATGCTGACGTTGTTCGCGTTGACAGACAGGAAGCCGCCGTGCACCGCGGCGGTGATGACCTCGCCGTCGGTGGTGGTGATCTTGACAATGCCGTCGACCAGGGCGCCCAGCACCGGCTCGTGCCCGGCCATCAGGCCGATCTCGCCTTCGGTGGTCTGGGCGACGACGAACGTGGCGCTGCCCGACCACAGGCGTCGTTCCACGGCGACCAGCTGGACGGACATCTCAGCCACGCGTCTCTCCTTCGGCTCGCGGTTGTCCCGGAGTCTAGTCGGCCCGGCGACAAGCTCCCGAGCCCACCCGGGTGTCACTCACCACGATGAACGATGCCGCCGACCGGTGGTGCGGAGCATCGGCCCGGAGCGCGATTCCACCGCCGTCGCCGTGCGCCGATCGCCCCCCTTCCCGCCCACCGCGTTCCGGCTCCGCTGCGGCGATCGGGACCCAGCCGACGATCTGCCGCACGTCAGCCTGGAGCACGTCCACCTGGGCAGACATCGCACCACAGGCGACTGCGTGGCCCTGTGCGCGCCCCGGAGGACACCTCGGCGGCCAGCCGCTGACGCGGGCCGGGCAGGCGGGTGGCGGAGTCCCCATCGGCGGAGCGCGACCACGCGGCACTGGACGGTCAAGCCTCCGACGAGGTGGTCGCCGTGCGTGACGAGATCGCGCGGACGACGCCGCCGCGCACGGGCGGCGATCGTCCGGCGCCGCATCGACAACTGTGGAGTGACGCTCACCACAGTCCCGCCGTGAGCGCGCCCGCTCCGGTGACCGAGCCCGACGGCGACCGCCGCTCGCCGCCCGACCGGGAGACGCCGAGGAGCCGGTGTCCACTGGACACCGGCTCCTCGTGACTGCGGGAAGACTACTTCTTCTTGCCCGTCAGCTGCTGGTACTTGCGCTCCAGGTCGTCCAGGCCACCGATGGAGAGGAAGGCCTGCTCGGGAACGTGGTCGTAGTCGCCCTTGGCGACCTTGTCGAAGGCCTCGATGGTGTCGGAGACCTTGACGAAGGAGCCCTCCTCGCCGGTGAACTTCTGCGCGACGAAGAAGTTCTGCGACAGGAAGCGCTCGATGCGCCGCGCCCGGTTGACCGTCACCTTGTCCTCTTCGGACAGCTCGTCCATGCCGAGGATCGCGATGATGTCCTGCAGCTCCTTGTACTTCTGCAGGATGCGCTTGACCTCCTGGGCCACCCGGTAGTGCTCGTCGCCGACGATAGCCGGGTCGAGGATGCGGGAGGACGAGGTCAGCGGGTCGACCGCCGGGTAGATGCCCTTCTGGGAGATCGGACGGGAAAGCTCCGTCGTCGCGTCCAGGTGGGCGAAAGTGGTCGCCGGGGCCGGGTCGGTGTAGTCGTCCGCGGGGACGTAGATCGCCTGCATCGAGGTGATCGAGCGGCCTCGGGTCGAGGTGATGCGCTCCTGCAGCTCGCCCATCTCGTCAGCCAGGGTCGGCTGGTAGCCGACGGCCGAGGGCATGCGGCCCAGCAGGGTCGACACCTCGGAACCGGCCTGGGTGAAGCGGAAGATGTTGTCGATGAACAGCAGCACGTCCTGGTTCTGCACATCGCGGAAGTACTCCGCCATGGTCAGCGCGGACAGCGCGACCCGCATACGCGTGCCCGGGGGCTCGTCCATCTGGCCGAACACCAGCGCGGTGTCCGGGAGAACGCCCATCTCCTCCATCTCCAGGAAGAGGTCGGTGCCCTCACGGGTGCGCTCGCCGACCCCGGCGAAGACGGACGTACCACCGAAGTTGCGGGCGATACGGGTGATCATCTCCTGGATGAGCACCGTCTTGCCGACGCCCGCGCCGCCGAACAGGCCGATCTTGCCGCCCTCGACGTACGGGGTGAGCAGGTCCAGGACCTTGACGCCGGTCTCCAGCATCTTGGTCTTGCCCTCGAGCTGGTCGAAGGCCGGGGGCTTGCGGTGGATGGCCCAGCGCTCGGCGTCCGCGGCGTGGCCGGGCTTGTCCAGGCAGTCGCCGAGGGCGTTGAACACGTGGCCCTTGACCGCGTCGCCGACGGGCACCGAGATGGCCTCGCCGGTGTCGTGCACCGGGGTGCCGCGCACGAGGCCGTCCTGCGGCTGCATGCAGATGGTGCGGACCAGGTTGTCACCCAGGTGCTGGGCGACCTCCAGGGTCAGCGTCTTGCGCAGCGCCTCGAAGGTGACCTCGGCCTTGAGGGCGTTGAAGAGGTCCGGCACGGAGTCGCGCGGGAACTCGACGTCGACGACCGGACCGATGACCCGGACGACGCGCCCGACGGCGTTCTTGGTTTCCTGAATGGCAGTCATGGCTTAGTCATCACTTCCTGCGGCTGCGGCGAGAGCCTCCACACCGCCGACGATCTCGCTGATCTCCTGGGTGATCTGCGCCTGGCGAACCTGGTTGGCCACGCGGGTGAAGCTGCGCACCAGCTCGTCGGCGTTGTCCGTCGCCGCCTTCATCGCCGTGCGCCGAGCCGCGGACTCCGACGCCGCTGACTCCAGCAGGGCGGCGTAGATGCGGGTGTTGATGTACTTCGGCAGCAGGTCTTCCAGCAGCCGCTCCGGGCCCGGCTCGAACGAGTACGCCGACTTCAGCTCCTTGCTCGCCGAGGCCGCCTCCTCCTCGGTCGAGTACTCCAGGACCATCGGCGCGATCCGCTTGGCCTGCGGCTTCTGCGTCAGCATCGAGACGAACTCGGTGTAGACGATGTGCAGCTCGTCGACACCGAGCACACCGTCGGCGCCCGGGTTGTCACCGTCATCGTCGGCGCCCGAGAGAAACGCCTTGACCACGGTCTCGCCCGTCGCCGCCGCGTCGGCGTAGGCGGGCTTCTCGGAGAAGCCCGTCCACGACTCGGCGACCTTGCGCTGCCGGAACTTGTAGAAGTTCAGGCCCTTGCGCCCGATCACGTAGACCACCGGGGTCTTGCCCTGCTCGCGCAGCAGCGACTGCAGCTCCTCGGCGGCGCGCAGCACGTTGGCGTTGTAGCCGCCGCACAGGCCGCGGTCACTGGTGACCACGATGACGCCCGCCCGCTTGGGCTGCTCGCGCTCGGTCAGCAGTGGCGTGTCCACATTGGCCACACCGCCCGCGAGCGCGCTGAGCACGTTGGTGATCTCGTCGGAGTACGGCTTGGACTGCGCGACCCTCGCCTGCGCCTTGCTGATCCGCGAGGTGGCGATCAGCTCCTGCGCCTTGAAGATCTTCTTGAACGACTGCGCGGACTTGATCCGCGCGCGGATCTCACGGAGTTGGGCCATAGCGCGTCACTTCTTCGGCGCGGTCTTGGCGACCTTGACGGTCTCCTGGCCGACCGCGCCCGCGTCCATGGCCTCGGCCTCTTCCTCGTTCACCACGACCGAGGAGCCGTCGCCCGCGCGGAAGCCCTTCTTGAACTCCTCGATGGCCGACACCAGACGCTCGGTGTTGTCGTCGCTGAGCTTGCCGGTGGTGCGGATCTCCTCGAGGATGCCCGCGTTGCGGTGCCGCAGGTTCTCCAGCACCTCGGTCTCGAAGCGGCGCACGTCGGCGACCGGGACCGAGTCCAGGTAGCCCTTGGTGCCGATGAAGATCGACACGACCTGCTCCTCGACGGCCATCGGCTGGTACTGGCCCTGCTTGAGCAGCTCCATCATCCGGGTGCCGCGGGCGAGCTGGGCCTTGGAGGTGGCGTCCAGGTCCGAGGCGAAGGCGGCGAACGCCTCCAGCTCGCGGTACTGGGCCAGCTCCAGGCGCAGCGTGCCGGAGATGCTCTTCATCGCCTTGGTCTGCGCGGCGCCACCGACTCGGGAGACGGAGGTGCCGACGTTGACCGCCGGGCGCTGACCGGCGTTGAACAGGTCCGACTCCAGGAAGCACTGGCCGTCGGTGATGGAGATGACGTTCGTCGGGATGTAGGCCGAGATGTCGTTGGCCTTCGTCTCGATGATCGGCAGACCGGTCATCGAGCCCGCGCCCTCGGAGTCGGAGAGCTTCGCGCAACGCTCCAGCAGGCGCGAGTGCAAGTAGAAGACGTCGCCGGGGTAGGCCTCACGGCCCGGCGGGCGGCGCAGCAGCAGCGAGATCGCGCGGTAGGCCTCGGCCTGCTTGGTCAGGTCGTCGAAGATGATCAGGACGTGCTTGCCCTGGTACATCCAGTGCTGGCCGATGGCGGAGCCGGTGTAGGGCGCCAGCCACTTGAAGCCCGCGGAGTCCGACGCGGGGGCGGCGACGATGGTGGTGTACTCCAGCGCGCCCGCCTCCTCCAGCGCGGCCTTGACGCCGGCGATGGTGGAGCCCTTCTGGCCGACCGCGACGTAGATGCAGCGGACCTGCTGCTTCGGGTCGCCGGTGGCCCACGCCTTCTTCTGGTTGATGATCGTGTCGACGCAGACCGCGGTCTTGCCGGTCTTGCGGTCGCCGATGATCAGCTGGCGCTGGCCGCGGCCGATCGGGGTCATCGAGTCGATGGCCTTGATGCCGGTCTGCATCGGCTCGCCGACGGGCTGGCGCTGCACCACGGTGGGCGCCTGCAGCTCCAGGGCGCGCAGGCCCTCGGACTCGATGTCGCCGAGGCCGTCGATGGGGGTGCCCAGCGGGTCCACCACGCGGCCGAGGAAGCCGTCGCCGACCGGGACCGAGAGGACCCGGCCGGTGCGCTTGACCTCCTGGCCCTCCTCGATCTTGTCGTAGTCACCGAGGATGGCGGCGCCGATCACGCGCGCGTCGAGGTTCAGCGCGACGCCGAGCACGCCACCGGGGAACTCCAGCAGCTCGTTGGCCATGGCCGAGGGCAGGCCCTCCACGTGGGCGATGCCGTCGCCGGTGTCGGCCACGGAGCCGACCTCTTCCCGGTTGACATCCGGGGAGTAGCTGGAGACGTAGTTTTCGATCGCATTGCGGATCTCGTCCGACGAGATCGTCAGCTCCGCCATTGGGGATTCCTGCTCTCGCTTCGTATCTTCAGTGGAAAGGTCTTAGGCGGCGAAACGGCGCCGCAGTGCGTCGAGCCTGCCCGCGACGCTGCCGTCGATGACCTCGTCGCCGACGCGGATGACGATGCCGCCGCGCAGGTCGGGGTCGATCTCCAGGTGCAGCGCGATGGGCCGGGCGTAGATCCGCTGAAGCGACACCGACAGCTGCTCCTGCTGGGCCGCGGTGAGCGGCGCCGCGGAGATGACGTGCGCGACCGAGCGCTCGCGGCGCTTGGCCGCCTCGGCCGCCAGCGCCTCGAGGCCCGGCACGACGCCGCGCCCGCGCGGCTGGCCGACCAGGTTCTCGACCAGCGCCACCGTGGTGGGGTCGGTCTTGGCCTGGATCAGGCCCCGGACCAGCTCCAGCTTCCCCGCCTTGTCCGCGGTGCGGTCGGCGAGCACCTGCTCCAGCCGGTTCTGGTCGGCGATGATGCGGCCGAGCCGGAACAGCTCGTCCTCCACCGAGTCCAGCCTGCCCGCGCGCTCGGCGCGCACCAGCAGGGCCGTGGTGCCCAGCGACTCCAGACCGTCGACCAGCTCCCGCGGGCTCGACCAGCGGGCGGTGACCGCCGCCGCGACGACCTCCAGCGCGCCCGCGCCGATCTTGCCGCCGAGCAGGTCGCGGACCAGCCGCTCCCGGCTCGCGGGCTCGGTGGAGTGGTCGGCCAGCGCGCGACGCAGGCCGATCTCGGAGTCCAGCAGTCCGACGACCGCGAACAGCTGCTCGCCGAGGTCGTCGGTCGCGGCGCCCTCAAGGGTGTCGAGCAGCTTCAGCTCGACGGCGGCCAGGGCTTCCCGGCTCGCAGCGTGCAGTGCCATCCCGAAATGCCCCTCTTACTTCGTCGCGGGAGCGGAGACGGAGTCCAACTCGGACAGGAAGCGGTCGACGGTGCCCCGGCGACGCGCCTCGTCCTCAAGGGACTCGCCGACGATCCGGCTGGCCAGCTCCACTGCCTGGCGACCGAGGTCGGCCCGCAGCTCGGCGACGATCTGCGCGCGCTGCGCCGACAGCCTGGCCTCACCCTGCGCGACGATCCGCGCGGCCTCTTCCTGCGCCTGGACCCGCAGCTCTTCCTTGATCTGCTCGGCCTCGGCGCGGGCGTCGTCGCGGATGCGCGCGGACTCGGCACGGGCCTCGGCCAGCTGCGCCTGGTACTGCTCCAGGGCCGCGGCGGCCTCCGCCTGGGCCTCCTCCGCCTTGCGGATGCCGCCCTCGATCTTCTCGGTCCGCTCGGCGTAGAGCTTCTCGAAGCGCGGCGCCACGAACTTGGAGATGACGAACAGCAGCAGGCCGAACGCGACCAGCCCGAGGATGATCTCGGACAGGTGGGGCAGAACCGGGTTCAGCTCCGGCGGCTCGGATTCCTGCGCGAAGATCAGCGCTGACGTCAGGTTCATGATGTCTCCCTCTACACCGACGCGGTCTGGATCAGGCGATGAAGAAGACGACCAGGCCGATCAGGGCGAGCACCTCGACGAGGACGAAGGTCGTCCACGCGATGCCCATGAGCTTGCTCTGGGCCTCCGGCTGACGGGCGGTGCCGTTGATGACCGCGGCCCAGATCAGGCCGACGCCGATGCCCGGGCCGATCGCGCCGAGGCCGTAGCCGATGGCCGCGAGGCCGGAGTTGGTGACGCCTTCGGCGGCCTGGGCGAGAACAACTGCGCTGCTCACTTGATGTTTCCCTTTCCAACTCGGTCCGCGGGCACCCGCGGATCGGGGGGTTCGTGGGTCCGAGGTGGTCCTCAGACGGCCTTGCTCAGTGGTCCGACGCCAGTGCCATGCCGATGTAGCCGGCGGACAGCAGCGCGAAGATGTATGCCTGGAGCACCTGGATGAACGCCTCCAGGAACGTCATCGCGATGGCGAAGGCCCAGGAGATGATGGAGACCGGCTTCAGCGGCACCGAGGCGTGCAGAAGCAGGAACTCCCCGCCGAGGGTGAACACCAGCAGGATGAGGTGACCCGCGAACATGGCGCCGAAGACTCGGATCGCCAGGGTGATCGGGTTCATGAAGAACTTCTGGAAGAACTCGATCGGGGTCAGCAGCAGGTAGACCGCCTTGGGCGCGCCCGGCGGGAACAGCTGGTTCTTCAGGTAGCCCTTGAAGCCGTGCCGCCGGAAGCCGACGAAGTGGTACACCGGGTAGACCACGAGCACCGACAGCGCCAGCGGGAACGCGATGTGCGACATCGTCGGGAACTGGATCACCGGGATGATGCCGAAGATGTTGTTCACCATGATGAAGGTGAACAGCGTGAGAATCAGCGGCACAAAGGGCTTGAAATCTTTGGAACCGATCTGCTCCCGAGCGATGTTGTTGCGCCCGAAGTCGTAGACCGACTCAGCGGCGAACTGGAACTTGCTGGGAACGATCGACATCTTGCGGGTGGCCAACAGGAAGAAGCTCGCGATGATGATGACGCTGAGCACCACCAACACCATCGGCTTCGTGACCTCGCCGAAGATGGGAGGGAGGAAAAAGTCCCGGACACCGGGCGGGTGGAACTCCTCGCCCTGCGCCAACACCAGCCTGCCCAA
Source organism: Actinokineospora guangxiensis (assembly GCF_042657845.1). Classification (NCBI taxonomy): domain Bacteria; kingdom Bacillati; phylum Actinomycetota; class Actinomycetes; order Pseudonocardiales; family Pseudonocardiaceae; genus Actinokineospora; species Actinokineospora guangxiensis. The sequence continues at coordinate 166,731 of NZ_JBHSKF010000002.1, forward strand.
CTGTGGGCTCCTTCCGGTTCTCCCGGCCGGCGTCAGCTCCGCCGGGGGAATCGTCACGATCAGGACGTAAGTTACCTGACGAGTTCAGCCTGTCTTCAGGCGGCTGCCAGTGCTTCCGGAGACCCGACGGGCACACCCGGAGCCACGGCCGCGCCGCCGCTCTCAGCGGCACCCTATCAGGGGTCAATCGAAGGTGGGACGGGCGTACTGCTTACCCGTCAGACCGGGTCTCACCTGCGGGAATGATGGTCGGCAGCTTGGTGCGCCGGAACGCGAACGCCTCGGCGCCCGCCGCGACGACGACCACGGCGATCATCGTGATGCCGAGCGATTCCGGGTGCAGGGCGTCGACGCCCTTGAGCGCGGCCATGATGAGCAGCAGCGCCAGCAGCTTCAGCACGAAGCCCCCGAGCGAGGCGGCCATCGCCATGTGCGGGCCCGCGTTCGCGGATTTGCGCATCAGGAACAGGGTCAGCAGCGAGGACGCGATCGCCAGCGCGGCGCCGACACCGGCGCCGAACGCGCCCGCTCCCCCGTTGATCAGGCCGAAGACCAGCACGCCGAGCGCGCCGACGGCCAGCGAAGGCCAGATGGCGTAGCGGAACATCGCGCCCGCCAGTGTGAGCAACGCCTCTGTGTGGGGATTCCGATCGCTGTTCTCGCTCATCGTCGTCGAAGTGTAATTCACTTCGGTCCGCGCACCGACGGCAGGAACGACACCGCCGCGGCGATGACCACCGCGCCGAGCACGCCGAGCACAACGCTGAGCGCGTCGAACATCGTGAGGGCGACCGCGCCGAAGGCGATGACGCCCACCCACAGGTAGATGAGCAGCACCGCGCGGCGCTGGGAGTGTCCGAAAGCGATCAGCCGGTGGTGCAGGTGCATCTTGTCCGGGGCGAACGGGCTCTCCCCGCGCCGGGTGCGGCGCACGATCGCCATCAGCAGGTCGAGGATGGGGACGAAGAGGACGGCGGCGACGATGAGCAGCGGGCTCAGCACGGCGACGGTCTCGGTGGCGCCCCACAGCGACGGGTTCGCCCGGCCGGAGGCCGAGGTGCTGGCCGCGGCGAGCATGAGGCCGATCAGCATGGAGCCGGTGTCACCCATGAAGATCCGCGCCGGTTGGAAGTTGTGCGGCAGGAAGCCCAGGCACGCGCCCGCCAGCGTCGCGGCGATCAGGGCGGGCGGGTAGTTGTTGACATCGCCGCCGGACTCCCCGAGCAGGTGCAGGGTGAACACCAGCGTCGCCGCCGCGGCGATCATGCCGATGCCCGCGGCGAGGCCGTCCAGGCCGTCCACGAAGTTCATGGCGTTGACCAGGGTGACGGCGAGCAGGATCGTCAGCATCCCGCCCTGGTTCTGGTCCAGCACCAGCACCGAGCCCTCGCCGCCCGCACCGCCGCCCCACGGCACCCAGAACACGTACCAGGAGATGCCGAACAGCACGAGGATGCCCGCGCTGGTGGTCTGGCCGGCCAGCTTGGTCAGCGAGTCCAGTTCGAAGCGGTCGTCCAGCATGCCGAGCAGGACGATCAGGCCGCCGCCGACGAGCACCGCGACCGGGTCCAGGCTGAACACGAAGGAGCGCCGCAGCAGCGGCAGCGCCTCGGCCAGCAGCATGCCGCCGCAGATGCCCAGGTACATGGCCAGCCCGCCCATGCGCGGGATCGGCACGACGTGCACGTCCCGCGAGCGCGGGTAGGCGACGGCCCCGATCCGGATGGCGAAGACCCGGACCACGCCGGTGGACAGGAAGGTGATCACGGCGCTGATCAGGGCGACCAGCAGGTACTCCCGCACGGGGAGTCCGGCCGCGGCGTATCCGCTCGGCGGCATGTCAGCGAGTCCCGGTGCTCATCGCCCGACGCGGATCGGGCCGCCCAGCGCCTCGGCGATCGCCGCCGAGGAGACCGCGCCCTCGCGCAGCAGGACCGGCTCGTCGCCGGTCAGGTCCACGATCGAGGACGGCACCGGGTCGCCGCACGGCCCGGCCTCCAGGTAGACGGTGACCGAGTCGCCGAGCTGCTCGCGCGCGCCCGCGGCGTCGACGGGGGTCGGGTTGCCGGTGCGGTTGGCGCTGGAGACGGCCATCGGGCCGACCTCGCGCAGCAGCTCCAGGGCCACCGGGTGCAGCGGCATCCGCAGCATCACGGTGCCGCCGGTGCGCCCGAGGTCCCAGGCCAGCGACGGCGCGTGCGGCAGCACGATGGACAGATCGCCCGGCCAGAACGCCTCGACCAGCGCGCGGGCCTGCGGCGGGACGGTCATCACCAGGCCGTCCAGGGTCGCCCAGGACCCGACGAGCACGCCGACGGGCATGTCCGGGCCACGGCCCTTGGCGGCCAGCAGGGCCACCACGGACTCGGCGTTGAAGGCGTCGCAGCCGATGCCGTACACGGTGTCGGTGGGCAGGACGACGAGCTGCCCGGCGCGGGTGGCGCCCGCGGCGGCGGCGAGGCCGTCGGCACGCTGGTCGGCGACGGCGCAGTCGAACACCATGCTCACGGTGCCACCTTGATTGCTGTGGGGATCGTGGCCGGGGGGATCGCGGCTGGGGGAATCGCGGCTGGGGACGCCGCGTGACGGGTGCCGAGCACCCGGGTGCCGAGCATCACTGCCTCACTCACGCCGAGACCCTATCCCCGGCGCGTTCTGGCCCGTTGGTCGGCCAGCACCCGCCAGTTCTGCCTGCGGAAGCGCAGCACGATCAGTGCCAGCAGCGCGCCGCCCGCCAGCACGCCGACGGCCACCAGCCCGACGTTGCCCGCCAGTCCGCCCATCGCGACCAGCAGGAACCCGAGCGAGGCGGCCAGCACGGCCAGGCTGACCGCGATGCCCTCGGGCTCCCAGCGCCAGCGCCGGGCCGAGGCCACCTCGGCCATCAGCCGCTGGGCGCCGCGGCGCAGCTCGGCGTCGGCCACGTTCAGGTCGATGATGCGCCTGGCCGCCCGCTCGCACACCGCCACCTGCTCGGCGCTGGTGAACACCAGCACGTCCTCACCGGTGCGGGTGCGGGCCTGGTCGGCGACCGAGCACCAGGTGCTGGCCAGGTAGTAGCGCAGGACGGGGTCGGCGGTCCCGGCGAAGCGCTCCTCCAGCTCCCCCGCCGCGGTCTTCGCCTCGCCCCCGACGACCAGCGCCTGCGACCGCCCGAGCACCGCCAGCGGGTCCTGCGGCGCCACCCTGGCGGCGCGCTGGTAGCGGCGCAGGGCCGCCTTCCAGCGCCCGCGCGCCAGCAGCACGTCGCCGAGGCCGACCTCGTCGTGCGCGTGCACGCGCAGCTCGGCGGCGCGCTGGAACTCGCGCTCGGCCTCGCCGACGTCGCCCGCGAGCAGCGCGGCGCGCGCGTGGGCGGCGTGGCCGCCCGCGTCGTCGAGACCGGGTTCGGCGGCCAGCCGCCACTTCTCCGTCACGTCCTGCCAAGTCCGCAGCATTGGATCACCCGGACACGCACGCTACTCTCAGTAGGCCGCCGCATGCATGCAAGGGGAGTCCGACGAGCAACCGATCGCCGCGAACAGGGTTCCAGCTCAGCTCAGGCAGGCTGGCGTCCGTTCTCGTCACGGCCTACGTGGCCGTGAGCACGGTGCTGGGTGCGACCCTGCTGTCCGCCCCTCCCGCGCCGGAAGCGGGCACGGCCCCGCCGACGACCTACATCTACACCCCGGGCACGCCACCTCCTTCCGGCGCACGCTCCACCCCGGACGCGCCGACGGAACGGCCCAGCATCACCCCGCCGAGCCCTTCGATGGTGGCGATGCCGATCCCCGAGGGTTACCAACGGGTAGCGGGTCCGGGCGGTCTGGTCACGACGGTGCCGAAGGGCTGGAAGATCACCCGCTCCACCGGTCCCGGCGCGGTGCAGGCGACCGATCCGGACGATTCGCAGCGGTTCGTGCGCTACGGCGGGGCCGAGCACCCGCCGGTCTCGCTGAACCAGTCCCATGTGGACTACGCGAAGACCTTCGCCGCGACGAAGCCGGGGTACGAGTCGATCCGGCTCGACGCCGTGACCTACCGGGGTCTGGCTGCGGTGGAGTGGGAGTTCGCCCACGACACCGACGACGGGCGGCGGCGGGCGAAGTCGCTGTACTGGCGCATCGACGGGATCGAGTACTTCATCTACGCGGCCTCCGCCGAGCAGCGCTGGCCGGAGACCGAGGCCATCTACAAGACGATGGTGGCCAACACCACTCCCTAGGGCGACGGAAGTCGCGCTGGCACCCACCCCCAGGCAGGGCACCAACGCGGCTTCTCGTCCACCCGTTGGGGCCATACCATACGGTATGGCACGGGCAGCGTAACACGCTCGGCCGTGCGCGCCATACCTCAAGGTATGTTGTCGTCATGGCGAGCAAGCAGGACTGGCTGACCGAGGGCATGGCAGTTCTCGTCCAGCGCGGGGAACACGCCCTCACCATCGAGGAGCTGTGCACCGGCCTCGGCCTGACCAAGGGCTCGTTCTACCACCACTTCAAGGGCATGAGCGCCTACAAGGCCGCCCTGCTCGCCCAGTTCGAGGCGGAGTGGACCACCCGCTTCATCGACCTGGCCGAGAACTACACCGACCTCAGCGCCCGCGAGAAGCTCGTGCGCCTGCTGGACGTTGTCGAGGCCACCGGCAGCCCGGAGCCCGAGGTGACCATCCGGGTCTGGGCCCAGCGCGACCCCCAGGCCAGGACCGCCCTCGACCAGGTCGACGCCGCCCGCACCGCCTACGCCCGCACCCTGCTGATGGAAGCCGGGCTCACCCCCGACGACGCCGACCGCCGCGCGCGGACCCTGAGCCTGCTGGTCATCGGCGCCGACTTCGCCGTGCCCCGCCCCTCGCCCGCCGAACTGCGGGCGCTCCTGCAGCACGTCATCGACGAGGAACCCGCGTGCGCGGGGTAGTGCTCAGCGCTTGCGCAGGGCCGTGGCGAAGCGCGGCCGGCCCGCCAGGTCCGGGTGGGCCGTCACCTCGGTGAACACCGTGCGAGCCGTCAGCAGCGCGGGGACGGCCGCGCCGTGGGTGTCGTCGTGCTCGATGGCCACCGCTCCCCCGGCGGTCAGCAGCCGCGCGGTCAGGGAGACCACCGAGCGGATGACGCCCAGCCCGTCGACGCCGGAGAACACCGCTTGGTGCGGGTCGTGGTCACGCACCTCGGGGGGCACATCGGTGTACTCGGGCACGTAGGGCGGGTTGCACAGCACCAGATCCACCCGGCCGTCCAGTTCGGACAGGACGGTCGCGGCGGTGACGTCGGCGGCCAGCAGCCGGATCGGGGTGTCGCCCGCGCGGGCCCGGGTGTCGGCATTGCGGCGGGCCCAGGACAGGGCGACCGGGTCGCGCTCGACAGCGTGGACGGTGGCGTCCGGGCGGGCGTTGGCGTAGGCGAGGGCGAGGGCCCCCGAGCCGGTGCAGAGGTCGACCACCAGCGGCGACCTGGTGTCCGCCGTCGCCGTCAGGCCCCATTCGAGCAGCAGCTCCGTCTCCGGACGCGGGATGAACACGCCAGGGCCCACCGCCAGGTCGACGGCGCCCATCACGGCCGTGCCGGTCAGGTGCTGCAGCGGCTCGCGCTTGGCGCGGCGGGCGACGAGCCTGCCGATGGCGTCGACGACCTCGCGGTCGACCAGCGGCACCATCGGCAGCTTCCCGCGCTCGACGCCCAAGACGTGGGCGGCCAGCAGCTCGGCGTCGACCCTGGCCGAGTCGATGCCCGCGGCGCTGAGGATGCGTTCGGCGTCGATGACGGCGAGGCGCAGGGGCTGGCGGTTCATGGCGATCAGCTTCGCACGGCGGCCACGGTGATCACGACATTGCCGACCTTGTGTCCGGTGTCGACATACCGGCGGGCGGCGGCGGTCTCCACGATCGGGTAAACGCGGTCGATGACGACCGCAGGCGAAGGGGAAGCGCTGTCGGTCAGGCCGTCTGCTCGGCGGCCAGGCGCTCGGCGCGGTCGGCGGAGATCAGCGCGTCGAGGACCCCGTCGAGTTCGCCCTCCAGGACGGCGTCGAGGTTGTGGGCCTTGTAGCCGACGCGGTGGTCGGAGATGCGGTTCTCCGGGAAGTTGTAGGTGCGGACCCGCTCGGAGCGATCCACGGTCCGGATCTGGCTGCGGCGGGCGTCGCTGGCGCGCGCGGCGGCCTCCTCCTCGGCCAGGGCGAGCAGGCGGGCGCGCAGGACCTGCATGGCGCGGGCCTTGTTCTGCAGCTGCGAGCGCTCGTTCTGGCAGGAGACGACGATGCCGGTCGGCAGGTGCGTGATGCGCACGGCCGAGTCGGTGGTGTTGACGCTCTGCCCGCCCTTGCCCGAGGAGCGGTAGACGTCGACGCGCAGCTCCTTGTCCGGGATCTCGCCCAGCTCGGCGGCCTCCTCGGCCTCCGGGTAGACCAGCACGCCCGCCGCGGAGGTGTGGATGCGGCCCTGCGACTCGGTGACGGGGACGCGCTGCACGCGGTGCACGCCGCCCTCCCACTTCAGCCGCGCCCACACGCCGTCGGGATCGGAGCCGGTGCTCTTGATGACCACGGTGGCGTCCTTGATGCCGCCGAGGTCGGAGTCGGTGGAGTCCAGGACCTCGGACTTCCAGCCGTGGCGCTCGGCGTAGCGCAGGTACATGCGCAGCAGGTCGCCCGCGAACAGCGCGGACTCCGCGCCGCCCTCGCCGGACTTGACCTCCAGCACCACGTCGGCGCCGTCGTGCGGGTCGCGCGGCAGCAGCAGCTCGGTGAGCTTGGCCTCCAGCCGGGGGATGCGCGCGGTCAGCTCGTCGGCCTCGGCGGCGAACGCCTCGTCCTCCTTGGCCAGTTCGCGGGCGGCCTCCAGGTCGGAGCGGGCGGTGTCCAGCTCGCGCATCGTGCGGATGACGGGGGTCAGCTCGGCGTAGCGGCGGCCCAGCTTGCGGACCCGGTCCTGGTCGGCGTGGATTCCGGGGTCGGCGAGGGCGGCTTCCAGTTCCTCGTACTCCCGCACCCGCTCAGCGAGCTGTGACGCGTCCACCGCTTACCTCCCCGTCCGACCTGGCCAGAACACGGCGACGGCGTCCGCCCCCGGGGGGGGGGGGGGGGGAAGGTGGGGGGCGGGGGGATGTCGAGGGTGATGGGGGAGTCGGTCAGGTCTACGGGGGTGCTGTGGTGGGTGGTGGTTAGTGGGGGGCCGCTCAGGAGGTGGTAGGTGGCTTGGGTGGGGGTGATGTCGATGCGGAGGCAGCTGGTGCGCCAGCGCATGCGGAAGGTGATCTTCGAGAGGGCCGGGGGGAGGCGGGGGGCGAAGGTGAGGGTGCCGCCGTGGTCTCGCATGCCGCCTAGGCCTGCGACGACGGCTGTCCAGGCGCCTGCGAGGGAGGCCATGTGGATGCCGTGTCCGACGTTGTCGTGCAGGTCGCGCAGGTCGGTCATGGCGGCTTCGACCAGGTAGTCGTAGGCCAGGTCCAGGTGGCCGCACTCGGCGGCGATGACTGACTGGGTGCCTGCCGACAGGGACGAGTCGCGGACGGTGCGGGCGTCGTAGTAGGCGAAGTCGGCGGCCTTCTGCTCCAGGGTGAAGAGGTCGCCGCGCAGGTGCAGGGCCAGGACGAGGTCGGCCTGCTTGACGACCTGTTTGCGGTAGAGGTCGAAGTACGGGTAGTTCAGCAGGAGGGGGTACTTGTCCTCGGGGGTGCCCTCGAAGTCCCATTCCGCGTGGGAGGTGAAGTTCTCGGACTGGGGGTGGACGCCGAGGAGGTCGTCGTAGGGGACGCACATGCGGTCGGCGGCGGTGCGCCAGGCGGTGATCTCCTCGGGGTCGACCTCCAGGCGGTCGGCGGTCTTGGGGTTGCGTTCGCAGGCGGCGATGGCCTCGGTGAGGTTCTTCTGGGCCATGACGTTGGTGTAGACGTTGTTGTCCACGATCGCGGTGTACTCGTCGGGGCCGGTGACGCCGTCGATGCGGAAGCCGTCGTGGGGGTCGTAGTGGCCCAGTGACATCCACAGGCGGGCGGTCTGGACGAGGATCTCGGTGCCTTCTCGGGCGTCGAAGTCGGTGTCGCCGGTGGCGGCGGTGTAGCGGGCGACGGCGTCGGCGATGTCGGCGGAGACGTGGAAGGCGGCGGTGCCCGCGGGCCAGTAGGCGGAGCACTCCGCGCCGTTGATGGAGCGCCAGGGGAAGGCGGCGCCCTTCTTGCCGAGGACGCGGGCGCGCTCGCGGGCGCGGTCGAGGGTGTTGTAGCGCCAGCGCAGCGCGTCGCGGGCGGCGTCGGGGATGGTGTAGGTGAGGACGGGCAGGACGAAGGTCTCGGTGTCCCAGAAGGAGTGGCCGTCGTAGCCGGGGCCGGTGAGGCCCTTGCCGGGGATGGCGCGGTTCTCGCCGCGGACGCCCGCCTGCACGATGTGGAAGAGGGCGAAGCGCAGGGCCTGCTGGAGTTCGGGGTCGCCGTCGACCTCGACGTCGGCGACGGCCCAGAAGTCGTCGAGGAACTCGCGCTGTTCGCGGACGAGGCCGTCCCAGCCGGTCTGCAGGGCGCCCGCGAGCGCGGCTTCCACCTGGGCGCGCAGGGCGGGGGCGGAGCGCTGGGCCGACCAGCCGTAGCCGAGGTACTTGGTGATGGTGAGGGACTGGCCGGGCTCGACGTCGACGGCGGCGGTGAGGCGGGCGAGGTCGTCCTCGACGGTGAGTTCGCGGCGGAGGTTGTCCGGGGCGTCGATCTCGTGGTCCATGCCGGCGGCCATGCGCAGGCCGGACTTGCGGGTGGAGTGGACGAGGACCGCGCGGGTGCCGTCGCCGCGCTGGAACTCCGCGACCAGGGGGTCCTGGAGGGCGGCGGCGATGCGGGGGTCGTCGGTCTCGGTGACGATGGGCTCGTTGGCGAGCAGGTCGGACTGGGCGACGAGCTGCAGGGGCCGGTCGACGGGCTCGACGTGGAAGCGGATGGCGGCCACGGCGCGCTGGGTGAAGGAGACGAGGCGTTCGGTGCGCAGGCGGACGCGGGCGCCGGTGGGGGACTCCCACTCGGTTTCGCGGGTGAGCAGGCCGGTGCGGAAGTCGAGGGTGCGGTGGTGGTTGGTGGCCTTGCCGTAGCGCATGTCGACGGGCTCGTCGTCCACGAGCAGTCGGATGATCTTGCCGTCGGTGACGTTGACGACCGTCTGGCCCGCTTCGGGGTAGCCGTAGCCCGCTTCGGCGTAGGGGAGGTCGTGCTCCTCGTAGAAGCCGTTGAGGTAGGTGCCGGGCAGGCCGGTGGGCTCACCCTCGTCCAGGCTGCCGCGCAGGCCGATGTGGCCGTTGCCGAGGGCGAAGAGGGATTCGGTGCGGTGCAGGTCGTCGATGGAGAGGCCGCGCCAGGACAGGGCCCAGGGGGCGCAGTGGAAGCCGGCGGTCATGAGGTGGCCAGCAGGTCGGCGAGGTCGGCGACGACGGTGTCGGCGCCGTGGGCGCGCAGGGCGTCGGCCTGGCCGCTGCGGTCGACGCCGACGACGTGGCCGAAGCCGCCCGCCTTGGCGGCGGCGACGCCGGAGAGGGCGTCCTCGAAGACCGCGGTGTGCTCGGGGGCGACGCCGAGGGCCTTGGCCCCGGCGAGGAAGGAGTCGGGGGCGGGTTTGCCCGCGAGGCCGTCGCGGGCGATGGTGAGGCCGTCGACGCGGACCTGGACGTACTGGTCCAGGTGGGCGGCCCGCAGGACGGCGGCGCCGTTGGCGCTGGAGGTGACGACGCCGATGGCCAGGCCCGCGTCGTGGGCGGCCTTGAGGTAGGCGACGGAGCCCGCGTAGGGCTCGACGCCCTGCTCGGCGATCGTGGTGAGGAGGAGGTCGTTCTTGCGGTTGCCGACGCCGTGGACGGTGGGGGCCTCCGGCGGGTCGTCGGGAGTGCCCTCGGGGAGGCTGATGCCGCGGGAGGCGAGGAACGCGCGGACACCGTCGGCGCGGGGGCGGCCGTCGACGGTGTCGAGGTAGTCCTCGTGGGTGAAGGGGCCTCGATCGCCGTCGGCGCGGGTGGCGAGGAAGGCGTCGAAGGTCTCGCGCCACGCGGACTCGTGCTGCACGGCGGTGCTGGTGAGCACGCCGTCGAGGTCGAACAGGCAGGCGGTGACGGCGTCGGGGAGTCCGATCATGTGCTGGAAACTACCTTCGGTGGGTCGCGGCGGCAGGGCGTGAGCGATGACACTCTGCGTGAGGAACTTCGGGGGCGGACGGCACGTTGAGTGAGGTGTCGCCGCCTGAGATCAGGGTCGGCGGGTGTTTCCCGGGTGGGCCACCCCCCTCAGCCCGCCCGGACGCGCACTCGTCGGCGCGCCGGTGACGCGGACCGCCGACCGGATGGCAATCCCCCCAGCCCGTCCGGTCGGCGGTCGTCTTCTGTCACTGGTTCGGGTGGTCTTCGCGGAGTGATTCGGCGACGGAGCCGCCCGCTTCGTCGGCGGTCTGGCCGCGCGCGGCGGCCGCGTCCGGCGGCAGGCCGGTGCGGTCGGCGGGCGGGACCTCCTCGGTGGCGCCCTCGTAGCGGTCGATGTCGGAGGGAACTTCCGCGACGGGGCGCTCGGCGTCCGGCACGGGGACGACGTCGGGTTCTTCCTGGGCGAGGCGGCTGTCGAGGGGCTCGCCCTCGCGGGCTTCGCTGGGGGTGGTGCCGTGGCGGGTGGCCTCGGCCCAGCGCTCGGTGGGGTCGGCGCCCTCCTCCAGCGGGTCGAGGCCGATGGTCTCCTCGTCCAGGCTCTCGGCCTGACTGCGGTCGGTGCTCATACGGTGGCGGTACCCGTTTCGCGCCGGGACGAATCGGGTACCCCACCAGTGATCATCGTGTTGCATGCTTCTGGAGGGGAGCGGCTCGTGAACGACAGCGCCTATGTGGCATTCCTTCTGCTCGGAGTGGTGCTCGTCGCGGCCGACGCGGTGATCATCTACCGCAGCGGGTTGCGCTACCTCGCCGACTCCTATGCCGACACCGCCTCGTCCAAGTCGATGGCGCGCCTGGTGACGACGCTGTTCACCTTGGCGGTGCTGGGAGTGCTGGCGCTGATCTCCACGATCGACGTCGGTGGGGACACTGCGGTGCAGGCTGTGGTGGTGCGGCTGGGGATCGTGCTGATCATCCTGGCGATCGCGCACGGGGTGGCGATCAAGGTGCTCACCCGGTTGCGGGACAGGTTGGACGCGGAGAACAAGACGAAGGCGCACTACGGCGATCCGGATCGCACGGCGACGCAGCCGAAGGCAACTCCTCGGGTGCGCGACGTCCGTCCATAGCGGATTCGTGACGGCGTCACAGCCGGGCTGGTGACGCGCTACCGCGGTGGCGGTGCGCGCGGCACTGGCCCGGCTGTCGCCGTGGTCGCACACTGGAACTCGCCCATCCCGCGGCGAGGGGAGTGCGACATGACTGCGATGGCTGGCGGTTCGGCCGTGCGGCGGCTCAAGACCGACGACCGGGCGGCGGACGTGATCACGGTGGCGCTGGCGGCGCTGCCCGCGCGGGGTCGCCGGATCGCGATGCGGCGCTTGGCGCTGGCGCTGGCCAACCAGCAGCGCACGGGGGACACGACGGTGGTGCGGCACTTCCTGGAGAGCTTGTCGCTGACGGCGCGCATGGTGCGCACGCCGGGATACGCCGAGGCGAACGCCTCTCGGCCACACTGCGAAGCGGACCTCGATGTCGGGGACGTGATCGCGAGGCTGGAGGCGCACGACCGTGACCCGGGAACGTAACCGGCTGCGACTGTCGCTGGGCATGGCCCGCTTGGAGCAGTGGGCTGCCGCGGCGAACCAGACGGAGAAGAACGCCCTCTACAAGATGCTGTTCGCCGTGGCGGACGGCACGGTCTTCCGCACGTACAAGGTGCTCGACGACGTGCAGGAGGTCGGCGAGTTCTTCGTGCTGGTCCGCGAGGACCTGGTGGTGAAAGTGAACTTCCCGAGACCGGGGACCTTCGGTGTGCTCTACATCGGGGCTCCCGCGGACGGGTCGTTCCGAGGCAGCGACGCCGCCTGAGGCGTTCGGCTGGCGGGGGTTGGGCTGATCGGCCCAACCGTCGATTGTGCCGTTGAGCAAGCCGCCGGCGCTGTGCAAGCCTGGCGACGGTGCTCGTTATGCCTGTATCGGGCGTTCTCTAGGGGAGGTACCTGTGTCGTCTTTGGAGGTCCCGGGGCTGGATGTGTCCGGTCGGGTCCGGGCGCGTGACATCCAGATGGCCGCTGTGGCCGATGTGCGCCGCAGGGTGCTGATGATCTCGGGTGCGGTGGACGTGACCGGGCACGACGTGTCGATGTCGATCAACCTGCCGGAGCCGGGCCGGTGGCAGGTGATCAAGTCCGAGACGAACCTGACCGACCAGACGTGGCTGGCGATGCAGGTGAGCACCGACGACGACACGCACTTCGTCGACAGCCAGGAGACGCTGATCCTGTCGCGGCAGTTCACCAGGACGTTCCTGACGCCGGACCTGAGCAGGCTGACCTTCTTCGACGGTGAGGTGCGTCCCGGTGAGGCGGTGCTGATGGCCTTCGACATCGAGGCCAGCAGCCGCAAGCCCGCCTACGCCCATGCCCGCTACGTCGCCGGTGACGGCGAGACCCCTGAGCAGACGGCGGCGAACCTGGAGCGGGTGGTGGCCGACGGGATCGCGCAGCGGCCGATGGTGGAGTTGATCGTCCCGGTCACGGTGATCGGCTAGCGGTTCTGGCCGGGCGGCGGGGGTGCTCCCCGCCGCCGTCGCTTCCGTCGGCAGGGGTGAACGTGCCTTCAGTCTTCATGCCAGAGCCGCACCTGCTGGACTCGCCGAGGTCGCGGCCGTGGCCGGGCCGGGTGCCGCTGCCCGCTCACCGGGTGGACGCGCTGCCGCCGCGGGTGTCGGTGGCGGTGGTGGGGGCCGGGCCCGCGGGGCTGGCGGTCGCTTCGGCGCTGTGGCACGTCGGAGTCGACGACGTCGCCGTGCTGGACGCCGCGGACCGCTCGTGCGGGCGGTTCTTCGACCGGGTGGACCTGCTCAAGCAGCGGGTGCTGCGCTCCCCGTACGAGCACCACCCCGGGGTGGAGGGCTACCGCGACTGCGAGTTGCTGGACTTCGCGCGCCTGCACTGGGGGCTGCTGACCGAGGTGGAGCGGCGCGAGGTGCGCATGGCGCAGGCCGGGCACCGGTCGGTGGTGCCGCTGGACGTGTTCGAGGCGTTCTGCGGGCACGTGGCCGACGCGCACGACGTGGCGGGGCGCTCGTGGCGGGCGCGGGTCGAGGAGCTGGTGCCGGGCGACGACGGTGTGCTGGTGCGCACGGACGTCGGTGAGGTGTCGGCTCGGTATGTGGTGCTGTGCCAGGGCGAGGAGCGGCGCGCGGCGCCCGCGGGCTGGTACGGCGGCCACTGGGACGAGCCGGTGCCCGCGGACGGGTCGCTGGTGGTGGTGGGGGCGGGGTTGAGCGCGGCGCATCTGCTGGCCGAGGCGGTCGCCGAGGGGCGCGAGACGCACTGGGTGCTGCGCTCGGCCGAGGAGCGCTACCAGTGCGCCGATGTCAACGCCTCGTTCTTCCGGCCGGAGGGCCGGGCGCGGTTCACCGACACGTCGTGGGAGTCGCGGCTGGAGCTGATGGGCAGGCACCGCCGGGCGTCGGTGATGTTCGAGTTCCGGCCGCTGCTGCGGGCCGCGGAGGCCGAGGGCAGGCTGGTGGTGCACCGGGGGGCGCTGGTGGAGTCGGTCGACCACGGGAAGGTGCGGTTGGCTGGCGGGTCGGTGGTGACCGGCGACCAGGTGGTGCTGGCGCTGGGGACCACGCCGTCGATCGGGGCCGGGCTGCTGCCGGAGGCGGTGGTGGGCGCGGTGGACGGCTGGCCGGACCTGGACCCCAGGACGCTGTCGTACGCGCGGGCGCCGAGGGTGTTCGCGGTGGGGGCGGCGGCGTGCATGGCGCTGGGGCCCGCGGCGCGCAACATCGATGGGCACCGGGTGGCCGCGGCGCGGGTGGTCGGCGCGGTGGCGGCCGGGCTGGGCGCGCCCGCGCTGGCGGGTGCCCGGTGAGCGGGCCGGAGGTGCGCTCGGCCGAGCGGGTGGACCTGCGCTTCGAGATGCCCGCGGTGGACGATCCGCCGGAGACCGAGGTGGGGGTCATCCTGCTGGGGCTGGACGCCGACCGGCTGCTGGCGGGGCTGGGCATGGCGGCGCTGGCCGAGGACGCCGGGCGGATCGCGGTGGCGGTGGACCGGGTTCGGCACGGCAGGCCGGGGCCGGACACCGCGGCGCTGGTGGCCGCTGGTGCGCAGTTCTGGCTGCGGATGCGCCCGGCGTTGCAGCGGGCCTGCCCGTCGCCGAGCCGGTCGGCGTCGGTGCGGCAGGCGTGGAACCGGGCGTTCGGGGCGCTGGGGCACGAGGCGCTGGGCCCGGTGGGCACGGCGGCCAGGGTGTACCTGACGGCGTGCTGGATGCGCAGGTCCGAGGTCGACGCTCTCGTGTGATCAGTCCCCGCTTGGAGAGGATGTCCGCTGTGCCCCATTTCCCGTCCTTGCCCGATGACGCGCGCTTGGTGGACGTGTTCCAGCGCTACCCGGAGTCGTCGTTCCCGCTGCTGGCCTACCACGAGACCGTGATGCGGGGTCCGTCGCCGTTCACGCTGGGCGAGCGGGAACTGATCGCGGCGTACGTGTCGGGGGTGAACGCGTGCGCGTACTGCCACGGCGTGCACACCGAGGTGGCGCAGGCGTTCGGCGTGGCGGAGGGGCTGCTGGCGGCGGCGCTGGCGGACCTGGACTCCTCGCCGGTGGACGACAAGCTCAAGCCGGTGCTGGCCTATGTGGGGAAGCTGACCAGGACCCCGGCGCTGGTGCGCGCGGCCGACGCGGCGGCGGTGTTCGACGCGGGCTGGGACGAGAAGGCGCTGCACGACGCGGTGATGGTGTGCGCGCTGTTCAACTTCATGAACCGGATGGTGGAGGGGCACGGCATCACCGCGGACGCGGAGTACTTCGCGCTCTCGGGCAAGCGCCTGCACGACGTGGGCTATGACGGCCTGGCGAAGCTGCTGTCCGACTAGAACGGGTTCGCGGGGGTCGGGGGGCGCTGACATAGTGGGGGGATGAGTCGCTGTCTGGTGCTCGGAGCCCGAGGCTACATCGGCGCGCTGCTGGCCCCCGCGCTGGCGGCGGCGGGGCACTCGGTGCGCACGATGTCGCGGTCGCTGCCGCCGGGGCCCGATGCCATCCGCGGCGACGTGCGCGATCCGGCCGCCCTGGCGGCGGCGATGTCCGATGTGGACGTGGTCTTCCACCTGGTGCACTCGATGGATGTCGAGGACTACGCGGCGGTGGACGCGGCGATAGCGCGGGCGGTGGCCGCGGCGGCGGCCGAGGCCGGGGTGCGGCAGATCGTGTACCTGGGTGGACCCGCGCCCGCCGACCGCCCCCTGTCGGCGCACCTGGCCTCGCGCACGGAGGTCGGGGACATCCTCCTGGCCGGGGAGGTGCCCGCGCTGGTGCTGCGGGCGGCGATGGTGGTGGGGGCCGGGTCGGCCAGTTTCGAGCTGTTGGCGCGGGCGGCGCTGGTGGCGCCGGTGGTGCTGCGCCCGGCGTGGATGTCACACCGCAGCAGGCCGATCGCGGTGCGGGACGTGCTGTTCCACCTGGTGCGGGCGGCGGCGACGGAGCCGGTGGCGGGCGCGGTGGACATCGCGGGCCCGGACACGGTGACCTACTTGGAGTTGGTGCAGCGCTGCGCCAGGATCGCGGGTCTGCCGTGGCGGGTGCCGGTGCCGGTGGCGGCGGTGCCCGCGGCGGCGGCCGCGGCGCTCTCGCCGCTGCCCGCGCCGCTGGTGACGGCGCTGATGGAGTCGCTCAAGCACGACCTGGTTCCGGAGTCGGTGCTGGCCCCGCCGCCGGGCGGCGGGACGCCGCTGGACCGGGCGCTGCGCGAGGCGCTGGGGGTGGCCGAGCCGCCCGCGATGCCGTCGCCGCGGGAGCCGGGCGTGCTCAGCACCGTCAACCGGGAGCCGGTGGCGGCCGACCAGGCGGCGCTGTGGCGCACGATCGCCGACATCGGCGGTGAGCGCGGCTGGTACGGCATTCCCGGGGTGTTCACCGCGCGCGGCGCGCTGGACCACCTGGCAGGCGGGGTGGGCCTGCACCGGGGCAGGCCCGCGACGCTGTCGGCGGGGGACGCGTTGGATTCCTGGACGGTGGTCTCGGTCGAGGACCGGTCGCTGACGCTGGTCACGGACATGCGGATGCCGGGAACGGCGTGGTTGCGGCTCTCGGCGCTGCCGGGGCGGGTGCCGGGGGAGAGCGAGTTGGAGCAGACGGTGGTGTTCGTGCCGAGGGGTGTGCGCGGCAGCCTGTACTGGCATGTGCAGAAGCCCGCGCACGACATCGTCTTCGGGGTGATGGCGCGCGGTATCGCCCGAGCGGCGCGATCACTGGTCCACTGACCGGCGGTCATCCGATCTCTTCGGCCCAACTCTCGGTTACTGGTCACCGGGGCGCGGCGGCGCGGCGGTTCTACCGGCTGTGAGCGGACCCCAGCGTGGTGCGCAGCCAG
This sequence comes from Actinokineospora guangxiensis, assembly GCF_042657845.1. Taxonomy (NCBI): domain Bacteria; kingdom Bacillati; phylum Actinomycetota; class Actinomycetes; order Pseudonocardiales; family Pseudonocardiaceae; genus Actinokineospora; species Actinokineospora guangxiensis. The sequence goes on from NZ_JBHSKF010000002.1 coordinate 183,202, forward strand.
GCCTCCACGCCCGCCACGTGCACCATCGCCCACGAGCGGGCCAGGTCCGGGCTGCGGGTCTCGATGGCCTCCAGGATCGCCGCGTGCTGCTCGCGGGTGCGCTCCACCGCGCCCTCTTGGGCCAGTCCGCGCCAGACGCGGGCCCGTGCGGTCGGGCCGGACAGGCCTTCCAGCAGCGAGCACAGCACCGGGTTGCCCGCGCCCGCCGCGATCTTGCGGTGGAACTCCAGGTCGTTGGCCACCAGCTCGGCCACGTCCGCGTCGGCGGGGAGGCCGTCGAGCACCGCGCGCAGCTCCGCGATCTCGGCGTCGGTCATCGCCGTGGCCGCCATGGCGGTAGCCTCGGGTTCGAGGATGCGGCGCACCTGCAGGAAGTGCGGCACCGAGGCGTCCTGGTGGAAGTCCACGACGAAGCTAAGCGCGTCGAGCAGCAGGCCGGGCTGAAGGCTGGTCACGTAGGTGCCGTCGCCCTGGCGGACGTCGAGCACCCGGATGAGCGAGAGTGCCTTGACCGCCTCGCGCAGCGAACTGCGCGACAGGCCCAGGCGCACGGCGAGGTCGGCTTCCCTGGGCAGCCGCGCGCCCGGTCCCAGCTCGCCGCTGACGATCATCGCCTTGATCTTCTCGATCGCTTCGTCGGTGACCGGCATCCAGCTCCTCTCGAGGACATCTGATGTCCGGGAGGATAGACGTGCTGCGCTACGGCTCACCCGGTCGCGAGGACCGGATCACTGAGGAGGGCCCGCCGATCGGCAACGGCCACCTCGGCGCGCTCGTGCATGTACTCCCTCGGTGACGACTCCACCTTCCAGATCGACGCCAACCTCGGCGCGGCGACGGCGGTGCTGGAGATGCTTGTGCGCTCCCGTTCCGGGCTCGGTGGGCTGCTGCCCGCGCTGCCCGCGCTGCCCGCCGCCTGGCCCAGCGGGTCCGCGCGCGGCCTCCGGGTGCGCGGCGGGTTCACCGCCGACCTGGACTCGTGCGCCGGGCACGTCACCGCGGCGACCCCGCACAGCACCGGCGGCACCACCGGCACAGTGCGCGCGGACGGGTGGGCACGGACGGTGACGATCACCCCGGGTGGGAGCGTGGCGGTGCTCTGATCGGGCGAATCAGGCGACAAACGGGCAATCCGCGCACGCTCGGAGAGGCAGTGTGTGCGCCAAGCTGTGATCTTCCTCAGCGGAACGGCGATAGCGTGGCGCGGGACCGGCCTGGTCCCCTTCGACGAGAAGGAGGCGCGGTGGCGGGGTTCGACGGGTTCGACGGCCGGGTCGCGGTGGTGACCGGCGGGGCGTCGGGGATCGGGCGGGAGCTGGTGCTGCGGCTCGCCGGGCTCGGCGCGCACGTCGCCGTCTGTGACATCGACGCCGAGCGCTTGGCCGCGGCGGTCGCCGCGGCCCGCACGGCCAACCCGAGCGTGCGCGTCAGCGCCCACCACCTAGACGTCTCCGACGGCGAGGCCGTCGCCCGCCTGGCCGCCGAGGTCGCCGACCTGCACGGCGAGGCCGTGCACCTGCTGTTCAACAACGCGGGCGTCGTCGGCGGCGGGTCCTTCGTCGCCGGTGACCAGGACGAGTGGGAGCACACCTTCTCGGTGGCCTGGCACGGCGTCTACCACTGCACCCGGGCGTTCCTGCCGATGCTGCTGGCAGCGGACAAGGGCGCGGTGGTCAACACCGCCTCCGTCAACGCCCTGTGGGCCAGTCTCGGCGCGGGCGCCCCGCACACCGCCTACTCGGCGGCCAAGTTCACCATCCGCGGCTTCACCGAAGCGCTGATCGAGGACTTCCGGGCCAACGCGCCGCACCTGTCGGCCGTCCTCGTCCTGCCGGGGCACGTGCGCACCGCCATGCCCGCCCCGCCGCGGTCCTGGCGCACGGCCCTCGGCGGCCTGTTCTCCGACTACGAGCCGGTCAGCGCCGCCGACGCCGCCGCCGCGGTGGTTGACGCCCTGCGCGCGGGCTACTGGCGGGTCGTCATCGGCCAGGACGCCGAAGCCGTCGACGAGCGTGTGCGCGCCGACCCCTGGACCGCCTACGAGTGACATGCGGGCAGGCCGCCGCGAGAACGCGGCGGCCTTGCCCGGACCGGCGGCCTAGCGCAGGCCCGCGAAGAAGGCCCGGATGTCGGCGGCCAGCTCCTGCGGCACCTCCAGGCTGGCGAAGTGCCCGCCGCGCGGGTGCCGCGTCCAGTGCACGATCGCGGAGTTGTCGCGCTCGGCGAACACGCGCACCGACTGGAAGTCGTCGGCGAAGACCGCGACACCGGTCGGAGAGGCGTTGACCGGGGTGTCCTGCGGGGCCGAGGCAGCGTTCTCGTAGTAGGAGCGCGACATGCCCGCCGCCGCGTTGGCGAACCAGGCCACGCTGACCTCCAGCAGCACCTTCTCCAGCGGCACCAGCGAGGTGCCGTTGCCGAAGGAGTGGAACAGCTCGCTGTAGGCGAGCAGCCCCACCGGCGAGTCGCTGAGCCCGGCGGCGACGGTCTGCGGGCGGCTGGCGTTCATCGTGTTGTAGCCGCCCACCTTCTGGAACCACTGCATGTGCTCCAGAGCGGCGTAGTCCTGCGGCTCCAGGCGCTCGAACTCCGCCGGGTCGCCGGAGGGGAAGGAGAACAGCTGCATCACGTGCAGGCCCAGGAAACCCTCGGGAGCCTGGACACCGAGTTCACGGGCGATCATCGCGCCCTGGTCGGAGCCGTGGGCGCCGTAGCTGTCGTAGCCCAGGCGGCGCATGAGGGCGTCGTAGGCGCGGGCGGTGCGGGCGGTGTCCCAGCCCGCCTCGGTGACCGGGGTGGAGAAGCCGAAGCCGGGGGCGTCCGGGATCACCAGGTGGAAGTCCTGCACCAAGCTGTCGATCATGTCCAGGTAGTCCACCGAGGAGCCCGGGTAGGTGTGCAGCAGCAGCAGCGGGGTCGCCTCGGGGTTCTGCGAGCGGACGTGGATGAAGTGGAACGGCTGGCCGTCGACGTCGGTGACGAAGTGCGGGACGGCGTTGATCCGCTGCTCGGCGGCCCGCCAGTCGAAGGCCCGCCACGCCTCGACCGCCTCGCGCAGGTAGTGGTTCGGGGTGCCGTGCTCCCAGGTGTCGCCGGGGGCGGGCTGCGGCAGCCGGGTGCGGGCCAGGCGGTCGGCCAGGTCGTCCAGCTCGGACTGGGCGATCTCGACGCGGAAGGGGCGGATCTCGGCGGTCATGTCCCGGTTCTCCTCGTCGTTGCCGATGGCGGTGGTGATGGCGGTGAAGGTGGTGTCCTGAGCGGCGGTCAGGGTGGCGGTCATGTCCCGGTTCGTCATGGCTTGAACGCTAAGGTCCGTATAGGAACGCTCAGTTCCTAATGGGGGAGGGACTTCACGATGGACACTCCGGCGCGCCTGCTGGCACTGCTGTCGCTGCTGCAGTCGCGTCCCAGCTGGAGCGGGACCGAGCTGGCCGAGCGCCTCGGCGTCACCACCCGCACCATCCGCGCCGACATCGACCGGCTGCGCAACCTGGACTACCCGGTCGAGGCCGACCGCGGCGCCACCGGCGGCTACCGGCTCGGCAGCGGCGGCAAGCTGCCGCCGCTGCTGCTCGACGACGCCGAAGCCGTCGCCGTGGCCATCGGTCTGCGCGCCGGGCGCGCCGTGGCCGGGCTGGAGGAGGTCAGCGACCGGGCACTGGCCAAGCTGGAACAGGTGCTGCCCGCGCGGCTGCGGCCGGCGGTGGAGGCGCTGGCCGCCGCCGTCGAGCACGCCCCGGAGAACACTGGCACCGACGCCCCCGACCCCGAGGTCGACCCCGACGTGCTGCGCGCGGTCGCCACCGCCATCCACCACACCGAGCAGTTCCGCTTCGACTACGCCGGTGAGGAGCTGCCCAGGCTGGTCGAGCCCTATCGGCTGCTGTCCTGGCAGCGCCGCTGGTACCTGGTCGCCCGCGACCCGGCCACCGGCGAGTGGGACGTGCACCGCGCCGACCGCGTCACCCCCCGCATGCGCACCCACCGCCGCTTCGCCCCCACCCCGCTGGCGGGCGGGGACTACACCGCGTTCCTGATGCGCCGGGCCGCCAGCAGCGGCTGGAACGTGCACGCCCGGCTGCGCGTGGACGCCCCCGCCGAGGACGTGCTGGCCAGGATCAACCCGGCCGTCGGCGTCGTGGAAGCCGTCGACGCGGGCACGTCGGTGCTGGTCACCGGCGCGGACTCGCTGGAGACCGTGGCCGCCTACATCGGCATGCTCGGCATGGACTTCACCGTCGAGTCGCCGCCGGAGCTGCGGCCACTGCTGCGCGTGCTGGCGCGGCGCTACGCCGACGCCTGAGCGTTCAGGCGATCGCGGCGATCGCGGTCAGCAGCCGCTGCTGGAAGGACTCCGGCAGCGGCACGTAGCCCGAGCCGGTCATGCCCGCCTGGCCCGCCGTCGCCGCGGTGGTCAGGAACGCCTTCACCGCTTGGGCGGTCTGCGGGTCGTAGCCCTTCGAGCAGACGATCTCGTAGGTGACCAGCACCAGCGGGTAGGCGCCCGGCGCGTCGGAGGCGTAGAGGGCCTCCAGGTCGATGACCAGGTCGTTGCCCTGGCCCTTGATCTCCGCGGCGCCGATCGCGGTGCGCGCGGACTCCGGGCTCAGCTCCACCGGCCCCGAGCCGCTGTCGATCAGCGCCATGCCCAGGCCCTTGTCCTGGGCGAAGGACCACTCGACGTAGCCGATCGCGCCCTGGCCCAGCGCCACGGCGTCGGCCACGCCGGGAGAGCCCTGCCCGCCCTGGCCGACCCCGCCGAGAAAGGTCTTGCCCGCGCCCCGGTCCCACACGCCCCCCGACGCGGCCCCCAGGTACTTCTGGAAGTTGTCGGTCGTACCGGACTCGTCGGCCCGGTAGACCACGGTGATCGGCAGCTCCGGCAGCGCCGCGCCCGCGTTGAGCGCGGCGATGGCCGGGTCGTTCCAGCGGGTGATGGCGCCGCTGAAGATCCGGGCCAGCAGCTCGCCGGAGAGCACCAGCTCACCGACTCCGTCGAGGCGGTAGACCACGGCCACCGGCCCGAACACCATCGGCAGGTTCCAGGCGGGCGCGCCGTCGCAGCGGTCCACCGCGTCGCGCGCCTCGCTGTCCTTGAGCGGGGAGTCGCTGCCGCCGAAGTCCACGATCCCGGAGATGAACTGCTTGACGCCCGCGCCCGAGCCGCTGGCGGTGTAGGACAGCTGCTGGCCGGGGCACTGCTGGGTGTAGGCGGCGACGAAGACGTCCATCGCGCCCTTCTGCGCCGTGGAGCCCTCCGCGCTCAGCGCCTGCGTGCCGCCGCAGTCCACCGGCACCGAGGCCGTCGGGATCGGCGCGACGTCAGCGCCGTCCAGCGTCCAGCGCACGGAATTGTCGTCGCTGCCGCAGCCGGAAAGGACCAGCGAGCCCGCGGTCACCAGGGCGAGCGCGGTGGCATACCGCTTGGTGGTCACGAACCAGTCCTCCCGCAGAACTCCAACCGTCAACCACGACGCCGTGAACCCTAGTTGAACAGCCGCCGCCTCCTCGCGGCCGGGAACGCGGCCGGGGGCGCGGGCGTCCCACCGGCATGCGAATCGGACGGGTGGCGGCGCGGGTCGCGCTGGTGGGGGTCGTGGCGGCGGGCGTGGCCGCGGTCGGACCCGGGGTGTCGGGGGCGTGCGCCTGCGGGGCGCTGGTGGCCAACGACAAACTCGCCGCCCAGCAGGAGACCGCGCTCATCGAGCTGTCCGGCCGCCGCGAGTCGATCACCCTGGCGGTGCAGGCCAGCGGGCAGGCCGACCAGGCGGCGTTCCTGATGCCGGTGCCCTCGCGCGCGGAGTTCGAGCTGGCGGACGGCGCCGTGTTCGCCGAGCTGGACCGGCTGACCAGGCCGAACGTCGAGGTCCGCGAGGTGGAGGTCGACGGCGACGGGACGGGCGGCGGCGCGCCGGGGGCGGGCAACGACGGTGCGACCGTGGTCGACCGCGTCGAAGTCGGCCCCTACGACGTGGCCCAGCTCGCCGGGACCTCCCCGACCGCGGTCGCCGAGTGGCTGGCGGACAACGGCTTCACCCTCCCCGCCGACTTGGGCGACGCGCTGGACCCCTACCTGCGCGAGGAGTGGCTGATCGTCGCTGTCAGGCTCGCGCCGACCTCCGGCTCCTTCGCCGACGGCGTCCCGCCGATGCGCCTGTCCTTCGACACCGACGTGCCCGTCTACCCGATGCGCCTGGCCGCCTCGGCCGACTTCGTCCAGCCCGTGCGGCTCTACGTGCTCGCCGACCACCGCGTCGACATCACCAACCCCACCCCGCAGGGCGACCCCGCCGACCTCACCTTCGCCGGGCCGGTCTCGGCCGACCCGGCCTACCCGGTGCTGGGCGAGGCACTGAGCGGGCCGCGCTTCCTGACCCGCTTCGACGGCGAATTCCAGCCGGAGAAGATCATGGAGGACATCCGCATCGACAAGGCCCCCACCAACGACCCCTACCGGGCCACCGTGGTGGTGACCAGGTACGTGCGGGCCGACTCGGTGACGCTGCCGCTCATCGCCGGTGCCGCGGCGGCGGTGCTGGTGGTCGCCGCGGGCGTCGTCGTGCTGCGCAGGCGCTCACGGCGGTGAGTCGGCGGGAACGGCTTCGTGGCCGGGTTCGCCCCGGCTGCGCCGCGCCCGCTTGAGCCCGGCTTCGTGCAGGTGGCGGTGGCCGCCGGTCAGCTCGCGGCCCTGGGCCTCGCACTCGGCGAAGAAGTCGTAGAAGGTCTCGTCGTAGTCCTCGACCACCTGGAACGTCCAGCGGCCCGGCAGCACGTTGCGGCCCAGCAGCTCGCGGCGCAGCCGCTCGGCGAACGCGGTGTGCCCGGCGGCGGCGAGCCCTTCGACGGCGTCCTCCAGCTCGAAGTCCGCCTTCCCGGTGAGCTGGTGAAAGGCGTACAGGTGCCCGCGGGCGACCTGCACCGTCTCCCACGCCTCGGTGAGCTTGCCGACGGCGGCCACCGTGGCCTCGTCGTAGTCGGGCCCGCCGTCGGCGAGACGTGGATCGACGGGTTCGGGGGTATGCACCATGGGCGGCGTATACCCCACGGACCGGCGGGTGACGCGCCGTGAGGGCTGTTTGCACCGGGAAGTGATCGGAATTATTGTCAAGGGGCAACAGACCCCCATTGGGAACACCGCGAAAGGTGGCGGACGACGTCGGACGGATGATGCGCGAAGTCAAGGGCCAGACAGTCACGGGGAGCAGCGAGCTGTGGCTCGCCGCGCCCTACCCCGTGCTGGTCATGGACGCTGTCGGCGTGGTGACAGCGCGTAACTCCGCGGCCTCGGAGGCCGTTCCCGACGTCCGGCCCGGCTCGACCCCGCCCATCCCCTGGCTGCTCGACGCGCACACCGCGGGGGAGCACACCTGCACCGGGCGGGTCGACGGACGCCTGTTCGCCGCCGAGGCGCGGCCCAGCGACGGCGGCGAGACCGTCTGGTGGCTCTTCGACGACAGCGCCCGCGCCGCCGTGGCCGCCGACCTCGCCGTGGAGCGCGAGCGCACCGCCTTCCTCGCCGAGGCCTCCAACGTGCTGCTGTCCTCGCTCAACATCGACCGCTGCATGCGCGCCACCGTCGAGCTGGCCGCGCGGCACCTCGCCGACGCCGCCGTGGTCATCGGGCCCAGCTCCGGGCGCAGGCTGCCCGTCGTCTCCCGGGGCCGCGACGGCGGGATCAGGACCAGCCAGGTGACCGCAGACCCCGCCGAAGTGCCCGGTCTCGCCGAGGCGCTGCAGGGCTTCCCGCCGGTCCCGTCGCGCTGGATCGACCCGGCGTCGGTGCCCGGGTGGCTGACCGAGGGATTCGGCGGCCCGGTCGGCTCGGTCGTCATCACCCCGCTGCCCGGCCAGGGCGTGCCCGCGGGCGCCCTGGTGCTGCTGCGCCGCACCGACCACCGCGCCTTCAGCGACACCGAGGAGGTGTTCGCGCGGTTGTTCGCCGCCCGCGCGGGCGCCGCGCTCTCGGCCGCCCGGCTCTACGCCGAGCAGGCCGACATCACCGCCACCCTCATGAACGCGCTGTTGCCGCCGCAGCTGGAGCACGGCGACGGCGTGGAGTTCGCGGGCGGCTACCGCGCCGCCGCGCGCAGCGAACTCGTCGGCGGCGACTTCTACGACGTGCACCGTGACGTCGGCGGTGCGGGCATCCCGGGCGCCCCGGGTGCCGAGCGTGAGGCGCTGGTCGTGCTGGGGGACGTGTGCGGCAAGGGCCTCGGGGCCGCCGTGCTCACCGGCAAGATCCGCAACACCCTGCACGCGCTGACCTCGCTGTCAGCCGATCACCAGCACGTGCTCCGCCTGCTCAACGACACGCTCCTCGACGCCACCACGACCCGCTTCGCCACCCTCGTGCTCGCCTCGGTCTCCCGCACGGGCGAGCGGGTGCGGCTGCGCCTGACCAGCGCCGGGCATCCCCCGCCGCTGCTCGTGCGCGCCGACGGGACCGTCGAGGAGGCCGCCACCCGCGGCACGCTGATCGGCGCGCTGCCGGACATCACCTCCACCACCACCGAGACCCACCTCGCCCCCGGCGAGTCCTGCCTGCTGTTCACCGACGGCCTGACCGAGGCCCGCGGCGGCCCCTTCGGCGACGAGCTCTTCGGCGACGAGCGGCTGCGCGCCGCGCTCGCCCAGTGCGCGGGCATGCCCGCCGAGGCCGTGGTCGAGCGGGTGCAGATGCTGGTCAGCGAGTGGATCGGGCGCGGCGAGCACGACGACCTCGCGCTGGTGGCCATCACCGCGCCGCGGGGCGGCGGGGCGCAGGCGTGACCGTCACCACCGAGCTGGACCGCGAACGCGAGCGGCTCTGGAGCGCGGTCGCGGGCGGGGACGAGTTCTTCGCGACCGCCACCGTGCTGGCCGCCGTGGACGCGGGGCTCGATCCGGAGAGCGCGCTGCTGGACATCGTCGCCCCCGTGCAGGCGCGCGTCGGCGCCGAATGGGCGACCAACAGCATCAGCGTCGCCCAGGAGCACACCGCGACCGCCATCAACGACCGGGTGATCGCCGCGCTGGCCCACCACCCGGCCGCCCGCCGCGAGCCCCATCTCGGCCGCGTGGCGGTGGCCTGCGTCGACGGCGAGTGGCACGCGCTGCCCGCCCGGCTGCTGGCGGAGGTGCTGCGGCTGCGCGGCTGGCACGTGGACTTCCTCGGCGCGCAGGTGCCGACCCCGCACCTGGTCGCCCACCTGCACCAGCGCGGCCCGGACGCGCTCGCGCTGTCCTCGTCCATCCCGACCCGCCTGCCCACCGCGCACGCCACCATCACCGCCTGCCAGGCCACCGGCATGCCGGTCATCGCGGGCGGGGCGGCCTTCGGCTTCGACGGCCGCTACGCGCGGCTGCTGGGCGCCGACGCCTGGGCACCCGACGCGCGCACCGCCGCCGAGCTGCTCGTCGGCGGGCTCGCCAGTCCCAGCGCCACCCCCACGCACTCGGCCGTCGAAGACCTGCCGCACCTGGTCGACCAGGAGTACACGCTGGTCTCGCGCACCGCCGCCCAGCTGGTCAGGACCACCCTGGGCGAGGTCCCCGAGGTCGCGGGCTACACCGCCCGCCAGCGCCAGCACGCCGCCGAGGACGTCGCCCGCACCGTCGACTTCCTGGCCACGGCGCTCTACGTTGACGACGACACCCTGTTCACCGAGCACGTGCGCTGGCACGCCGAGATCCTCACCGCGCGCGCCATCCCCACCGCCGTGCTGCTCACCGCCCTGAGCGCCCTGCGCGCGCAGCTCACCGACTTCCCCCGCGCGGCGCGCATGCTCGCGGCCTCGATCCGATGTCTGCAGGAAGAAACCACGTGAGGACGTTCGACATCTCCACTACCGTCGCGGACGAGGCGGTTCACCTCACCCTCAAGGGAGAACTCGACTACACCACGGCCGACGAGCTGGTTGACGAGGCCACCGCGCACCTGGGGCGGCCGGGCCTGCGCGCCCTGCGCCTGGACTGCGGCGGCATCACCTGGTGCGATTCCTCCGGCCTGGCCGCCATCCTGAACCTGCACCGCGCCTGCGCGGCCCAGGGCGTCGCGCTGCGCCTGGAGAACCGGGCCCAGCACCTGGACAGGGTGCTTCAGCTGACCGGGACGTTCGAGCACCTGACCGAGCCCGAGGTCGACTGAGCGGCGGCGGTATCGTGCGCGTGTCGGCGGGTACGGCAGTGCGCTCGCGGTACCGGTCGGGTGGACGAAGCGGGAGAATCTGGTGAGCCGAATGGGAGTGGACGTCTCGGTGGTGCGCTCGGAGACCGGTGTCTGCGCCACTGTCTCCGGTGAGCTGGACACGGCCACCGTCGCTGACGCGGAGTCGGCGCTGCGTCCCGCCGTGAGCGGGCCGGGCCCGGTGGAGCTGGACCTGTCCGGGGTGACCTTCTGCGGTTCGGCCGGCCTGAGCCTGCTGCTGGAGCTGCGCAAGGCCGCGGTGGCGGCCGGGGTCGAGTTCGTGATCGCGGGCTCCAGCCGCGCGGTGGACCGCCTGCTGGACATCACCGGCACGGCGGGTGTCTTCACCCGCCGCTGACCGCCTGGAAGATCAGCTGCACGCAGTCGCCGTCGTCCACCGTGCGCACCCTGACCCGGTAGACCGGTTCGAGGACGCCCGGGGTCAGGACAGCGGCGGTGGGGCCCGCGGCGGCGACCCGGCCCGCGTCGAGGAGGACGAGGTGGTCGCAGTAGCGGGCGGCGAGGTTGAGGTCGTGCAGGACGACGACGGTGGTGACGCCGATCTCGCGCACCAGGCGCAGCACCTCGTGCTGGTAGCGGATGTCCAGGTGGTTGGTCGGCTCGTCCAGCAGCAGGTGCGCGGTGTCCTGGGCCAGGGCGCGGGCGATGAGGACGCGCTGCTTCTCCCCGCCGGAGAGGGTGGCGCAGTCGCGGTCGGCGTGCGCGCGCATCCCGACCCGGCGCAGCGCCGCCGCCGCCGCGGCGTGGTCGCCGTCGGTGTAGCCGCGCAGGGCGCCGCGGTGCGGTGCGCGGCCCAGCAGCACCATGTCGGCGACGGTGACGGGCAGCTCCGGCGGGTGCTCCTGGGCGACGACGGCGACCCGGCGCGCCAGATCGCGGCCGGGGAGCGCGGCCAGCGGGTCGCCGTCGATGAGGACGGTGCCGCCGTGCGGGCGCAGCGCCGCGTACAGCACGCGCAGCAGCGTGGACTTGCCGCTGCCGTTGGGGCCGATGAGCCCGACCACACCGCCCGACCCGGCCCGCAGGTCGACGCCGGCCAGCACGGGCGCGCCGCCGTAGGCGAAAGTGATGTCGCTGGCGTGCAGCACGATGGCCTCCGGGGTCAGCTCGCCGAGCGCACGCGGCGCACGAGGAACAGCAGGAACGGCGCGCCCAGCACCGCGGTGATGATGCCGATGGGCAGTTCCCTCGGCGCGAACGCCGTGCGGGCCACCACATCCGCCCAGATCAGGAACACCGCGCCGAGCAGCGCCGCCACCGGCAGCAGCCTGCGGTGCACGCCGCCAGCGCACAGCCGCGCCACGTGCGGCACGACCAGGCCGACGAAGCCGATCCCGCCGGAGACCGCGACCGCCGCGCCCACGCACAGCGCCACCACCGCCAGCGCCTGGGCGCGCAGGCGCGCGGGCGGGCTGCCGAGGGCGTGCGCGGTGTCGTCGCCGAGCACGAGCGCGTCGAGCCTGCGCGCCCACAGCAGCAGCACGGCCAGCGCCGCGGCCAACAGCCCGCCGGCCACGCCGACGGCGGACCAGTCGGCCCTGGCCAGCGACCCCAGCAGCCAGAACAGCACGGCGCGGGCGCCCTCGGGGGTGTCGGAGGCGAAGATGAGGAAGCTGGTGACCGCGGTGAGCACGTAGCCGACAGCCACCCCGGACAGCAGCAGCCGCACCGAGGTGATGCGCCCGCCGATCCCGGCCAAGGCGAACACGATCGCCGTCGCGGCCAGCGCGCCCGCGAACGCGCTGCCGGTCAGCGAACTGGCCCCCACCCCCGCCGACGCTCCGAAGAGGATGGTGACCGCCGCGCCGGTGGAGGCCCCCGAGGAGACGCCGAGCAGGTACGGCTCCGCGAGCACGTTGCGCACCAGTGCCTGCAGGGCCACCCCGGACACCGCCAGCGCCGCGCCGACCACCGCGGCCAGCAGCACGCGCGGCGCGCGTACCAGCCACACGATGGAGTCCTCCGAGGCCGTCCACGTCACCTCGACCCCGCCCGTCAGGTGCGCGGCGATGACGCGCGCCACCGTGCCCGGCGCCACCGGCACCGGGCCGAGCCCGATCGCGACCGGCGCGCTGAGCGCGAGCAGGGCGGCCAATCCGCCCGCCCACAGCGCGGCGCGCCTGCCGCGGTCGAGGCGCTCGGCGGTGGCGACGGTGGTCATCGGCCCAGTTGGGCGGCCAGGTCCTCCAAGCCGTCCACGGCGAGGGTGCCGTGCCCGGAGTAGAAGAAGTCCAGGACGAGGATGTTCTCGTCGGCGACGGCGGGGACGCCCTTGAGGTCGGGGCGGCCGGTGATGGCCTCGCGCGCGGTCTGGTCGGTGGTGTTGCCCAGCTGGTGCAGCGCGATGATCCGCTCGGGGGCGGCGGCGATGAGCGACTCGGTGGAGGGCTCGAAGTAGCGCTCGTCGGCGCTCTCGAAGGTGTTGGCGAGGCCGAGCGCGGCCATCTGCTGATGGATCATGCTGCGCCTGCCGTAGGCGCCGAGGCCGGTGTCGGGACCCGCGACGAACAGCGCCGCCGTGGTGCCCTCCCGTGGGGTGGAGTTCTCGCGGACGGCGGCGACGCGGGCGCGCAGGTCGTCGGCGGCGGCCTTGGCGGCGTCCTCGGTGCCCAGCACGCGGCCCACGGTCTCCACGTCGGTGAACAGCTCCTCGATGGGGTCGCCGACCTCGGACTGGCCCGCGCCGAATCCGCCGCAGTAGCCGCTGATGATCAGCGTCGGGATGCCCGCGGCGGCCAGCTCGTCGGGGCCGAACTCGTTGAGGCCGTAGGTGATGACGAGGTCGGGCGCGGCGCCGATGATGACCTCGCGGGAGATGTCCTTGGAGTGCGGCAGGATGGACGTCTCGGCCTTGGTGAAGGCGTTCTCCGCCGCGCCGAGCGGTTCGCCCTTCAGCGGGGTGAACGTGGCGACGCGGTCCGCGCCGCCCGCGGCGTGCACGATCGTGCCCGCCTCGCCGCCGATGACGTAGACCTTGCTGGGCGCCCGCTCGACGGTGACCTGCCTGCCGCAGTTCTCCACGGTCATCGGGTAGCCGGCTGCGGCCGGGGCGGCGGTGGGGCCGGTGCCGCACGATGCGGCGAGCAGCGCGGCGGCGGCGAGCGCCGCGGCCTTGCGGGTGGGGGACATCGGGGATGCCTTTCGGTCAGCCGCGCGTGGAGAACGCGCGGGAGGACGGGACGAGCGCGGCGACGGCGGGGGCGGCGAAGCACACCCCGGCGCACACCAGCAGCACCGGGGCCGCGCCGAACGCGGCGATGGCCGGTGCGATGAGCGCGAGGCCGACCGGGGCCAGGCCGTAGGAGAACAGGAAGTCCAATGAGGACACGCGGGCGAGCTTGTCGGGGGCGACCTCGCGCTGTGTCGCGGTGAACCAGGGGACGTTGAACAGTTCGATGCCCACGCCCGCCACCGCGTAGGCGGCGACGACCAGCGCCGCGGGCGCCGGCAGCAGCAGCGCGAGCGGGGCGAACCCGTAGCAGGCCAGGCCCGCCAGCGCCGCCCAGCCCGACGCCGTCGGCCGCCAGCGCGACATCAGCACCGCGCCCGCGAGCGCGCCGAGGGTGTAGGCCGTCATCGCCGCGGCGAGCACGGCCTCGGTGTCGTAGCGGTCGCGGCTGACCAAGGGGAGGACGACGCCGGTGGCCGAGTAGCCGGTGGCGATCACCGCGGTGAGGGCGCCGAGCCCGGCCAGGAACCACGGGTGTCCGCGCGCCTCGCGCACGCCCTCGGCGAACTCGGCGACGAATCCGGCCCGGCGCACCGGGCCGGTGGCGGGCCCGTCCGGGCGTGCGCGCCCTCCCGCGGGCGGGAGCAGCGCGGCGGTCAGCCACAGCGCTCCCATCCCCACCAGCAGCGCCTGGGTGGTCACCACGACCGCCAGCAGCGCCGTCAGGCCGGGGGCGAGCAGCGTCGTGACCCGCACCGCCAGCGTGAGCGCGGCGTTGGCCTGCTGGCGCCGGTCCTCGTCGACGATCTCGGCCGTCAGTGCCTGGAACGCGGGCCTGCACGCCCCCTGGCCCGCTCCGACCACGGCGGCGGCGGCGGCCATCAGCCACACCGACCACCCCACCCCCAGGGCGATCACCGGTGAGGCCGCCGCGGCGGTCAGCCCCGACCACAGCACGACCCCGCGGCGGGAGAACCGGTCGGCCAGCACGCCCGCCACCGGGACCGCGGCCAGGAAGCCCGCGGTGCGGGTGGCCAGGACGATGCCGAGGTCCACGCCGCTGATCGAGCGCTCCAGCACCGCGAGCCCCAGGACGAACGGCATCGCCCAGGTCGCCATCCCGGACGCGGTCGACCCGGTCCAGAGCCGCAGGAACGCGCGGTCGCGCAGGACCGACCGGGGCCGGTCGGTCGGGGTGGCGGTCACGGGCACCCCTCCAGACTTGAAATGGAAATCATTATCGGTAGAGTACCCGACGGGGTGACACCCGGACGGGTACCCCTTGGGCTCCACATCGGACGAGACGAACCCGTTGGCGCGTCAGCGAAGCCGGCGGGCGGAAGGAGAGCGGTGCAACGCTCGGCAGTCGGAGCGGCGGACGCCGTCGCGGACCTGGTCGCCGACGTCCTGGCCGGGGCGCGTGGTCCAGACCCCGCCGGGGTGGCGGTCACCAGCGTCTTCTGGGTCCACCACGGCACCCGGCTCGCGGGCGGGACCACCACCTACCGCAACCAGTACGTGCTCGCCCGCGTCGGCGGGGCCTTCGGCGCGTGCGCCTTCGCCGAGGGTGAGATCGACGCCGCGGTGTGCGCGGACGCCTCCGGCGGAACCGTCGCTGACCTGCTCGGCTCCCCGCACCGGGCGCTGCGCGTCGCCGCGCTCGACGCCTACCTCGCCCACGCCGCCCCGCACCGCGACAGCGGCGCCGAGCGCCTCACCCTGCCCGCGGGCACCCCGGAGGCCAGAGCGCGCGCCCGCGACGCCGCGGTGGCGGGCCTGCTCGACCCGGCGCCCGGGGCGAAGGTCGCCCTCATCGGGGTGGTCAACCCGCTGGTCGCCGCGATCCGCGACCGCGGCGCGCACTGCCTGCCTTGTGACCTGTCGATGCGCACCACCCAGTGGGGTGATCCGGTGACCTCGGACATGCGGGAGGTGCTCGCGGTCGCCGACGCCGTCGTTGCGACGGGAATGACCGTCGGCAACGGCACCTTCGACGAGATCCTGCGGACCTGCCGCGCGCGCCGGCTCCCGCTCGTCGTCTACGCCCAGACCGGGGCGGCGATCGCCCGCGCGTTCCTCGGCGGCGGGGTCACCGCCCTGTCGGCGGAGCCCTTCCCGTTCTCGCAGTTCAGCGCCGACGAGACCGCCATCTACCGCTACCGCGCCTGACCCCCGACTTGGAGACCACCACCGCCGTGGACGACCACATCGCCGACGCGCTCAGCCGACCCGCCCTGGTCCGCACCGGTGACGGCATCGCCTGCCTGCGGTTCGAGACCATGAAGGTGGTCTCGGCCATGGCCGCCGTCCGTCACCTGCTCGACCGCGGGACCGTCACCGAGGGGGACACCCTTGTCGACAGCTCCAGCGGGATCTACGCCCACGCCCTCGCCCTGGCCTGCCACCGGCACGGGCTGCGCTGCCACATCGTGGCATCCACCACTGTGGACAGGACGCTGACCGCTCAGCTCAGCATCCTCGGCGCCACCGTGGAGCCGATGCCGCCCACGCCCAACCTCAAGCTCGACCAGAACCGCCGCGTCGCCCGTGTTCACGAGATCCTGCGCGACAATCCGCGCCACTACTGGATGCGGCAGTACCACGACGACATCCACTACCTCGGGTACCGGGTCGTCGCCGACCTCCTGCGGCGCGAGCTCGGCGCGTCCGGGCTCACCGTGGTCGGGGGCGTCGGCACCGGCGCGTCGACCGGGGCCCTGGCGACCTACCTGCGCGAGCACGACCCGTCGGTGCGGCTGGTGGGGGTGCAGCCCTTCGACAGCGTGACCTTCGCCAGCGACCACGTGCACGACCCGGAGATCATCATCGCGGGCATCGGCAGCTCGATCCCGTTCGCCAACGTCGACCACCGGCTCTACGACGTCATGCACTGGTTCGGCTTCCCCGCGGCCATGTCCGGCGCCGTCGCCCTGCTGCGCGAGCACGCCGTCTTCGCGGGCCTCTCCTCGGGCGCGGCCTACCTCGCCGCCCGCTGGGAGCGCCGCGAGGACCCCACCCGCCGCGTCGTCTTCATCGCACCCGACACCGGCCACCGCTACGTCGAGGCCGCCTACACCCGCCACCCCGAGGCCCCGTCCCCCGACTCGCTGGCCCCCCACCCTGTCACCAGCCCTGCCGACATGGCCCAGCCCTGGTCCCGCATGCCCTGGAACCGGGCCCCCGCCCCACCTCGGGCCGCGGCCCACCCCGCTCGCGCCGCCTCCTGACCTCCAGTCCGCTCTGACCGGAAAGTTTCGCGCCGCACCTTGTGCCCCATCGCCGTCGTGCACGAGGTTGTTGTGCGACAGATTGGAGCGCCAGATGGCCCACATCGACCTCGGTGTCGACGAGACGCAGCACCCCGGCATCAACGGCCCGATGATGTACCGCCCGGAAACCGCCAAACCCCTCAACGAGCTGGCCGAGGTCCTGCTCCGCTCCGAACCCCACCCCCTGTCCCGGGGCGAGCGCGAACTCATCGCCGCCTACGTCTCCGGCCGCAACGACTGCGACTTCTGCTGCACCTCCCACTCGGCCTTCGCCGCCGCCCAGCTGGCGGAGGGCATGGCGCTGGTCAAGGAAGTCCGCACCGACATCGAGACCGCCGCCATCACCCCCAAGCTCCGCGCCCTCCTGCACATCGCGGGCGCCGTCCAGCGCTCCGGCCGCGAGGTCACCCCCGCGCTGGTCGAGGCCGCCCGCACCGAGGGCGCCACCGACCTGGAGATCCACGACACGGTCCTCATCGCCGCCGCGTTCTGCATGTTCAACCGCTACGTCGACGGCCTGGGCACCCTCTTCGTGGACGACCCCGTCCGCTTCGCCCACGCCGCCACCCAGATAGCCGAGCACGGCTACCTCCGCTGAGCCCACCGGGCGGGTGCGTGGCGCGAAGTCGCCACGCACCCCAGGCGGAAAGTTTCCACCCTGCATGAGACCGCTCTCTTGACATAGGTCCAGACCAACTGTGATTCTCCAGTCGAGAGCTCTCACCACTCTCCTCCCTGCGTAAGGAGCTGTTGTGAGAACGCGTCCCGCTGTGCCCCTGACCGCCCTGGCCACCTCCGCCCTGGCCCTCACCTTCGTCCCCGGCCTCTCCCAGGCCGCCCCCGCCCCGACCACCGCCCCCGACTCCCTGCACGTCGCCCTCCAGCGCGACCTCGGCTGGTCGCCCGCCGAGGCCGCCGTCCACCAGGCCGACGAACTCGCCACCCGCCCCGTCGAAGGCGCGCTCAGGCTGCGGCTCGGCGAGCGCTTCGGCGGGGCGTGGTACGACGGCGGACTCAAGGTCGGCGTGCTCGACCAGGCCTCCGCCGACGCCGTGCTGGCCGCGGGCGCCGAGCCGGTGCGGGTCGCGCGGTCGGAGAAGGCGCTGGCCAAGGACAAGGCGCGCCTGGACTCGGTCAAGGCGGGGGCCGAGGTCTACTCCTGGTACGTCGACCCCGCGTCCAACGCCGTCGTGGTCGAGGCCAAGACCACCGCCGACGCCCAGGCGTTCGCGCGGAAGGCGGGCGTGCGCGCGGAGGTCGAGGTCGGTCAGGCGCCCAAGCCGCTCTACGACATCCGGGGCGGCGACCAGTACGTCATCAACGGCAACACCCTCTGCTCCGTCGGGTTCTCGGTCAACAACGGCGGATTCGTCACCGCGGGCCACTGCGGCGGCACCGGCAGTCCGACGCTGGGCTACAACAACGTCAGCCAAGGGTCGTTCGCGGGCTCCTCCTTCCCCGGCAACGACTACGGGTGGGTGCGGACGAACGGCAACTGGACGCCGACGCCCTATGTGAACAACTACTCCGGCGGCAGTGTCGCCGTCGCCGGGTCGCAGGAGGCCGGGGTCGGGGCGTCGGTGTGCCGCTCGGGGCGCACGACCGGGTGGCGGTGCGGGACGATCCAGGCCAAGAACGTCACCGTGAACTACTCCGGGCAACTGGTGTACGGGCTGACCTCCACCAACGCCTGCGCGCAGGGCGGGGACTCCGGCGGCGCGTGGCTGGCGGGCAACCAGGCCCAGGGGGTCACCTCCGGTGGGTCGGGCAACTGCTCCACCGGCGGCACCACGCTTTTCCAGCCCCTCAACGAGATCCTCGGCGCCTACGGGCTGCAACTGACCACAACGGGCGGCGGTGGCGGCACAAGCCAGATCATCGGCTGGCAGAACAAGTGCATCGATGTGCCCAACAGCAACGGCGTCGAAGGGCAGCGCCTTCAGCTGTGGGACTGCAACGGGACCAACGCGCAGCGGTGGACCTTCCCCGGTGACGGCACCGTCCGCGCGCTCGGCCTGTGCATGGACGTCGCCTGGGGCTCGCGGGACAACGGCGCGGCGATCCAGCTGGCGCGGTGCTCGGGCAACCCGGCGCAGCAGTTCGTGCTCAGCGGGGCGGGCGACCTGGTCAACCCGCAGGCCAACAAGTGCGTCGACGTCACCTCCTGGGGCGGCACCGGAACTCCTTTGCAGCAGTGGGAATGCCTCGGCGGCGCGAACCAGAAGTGGCGCAGGGGGTAGCTGACGGCGGCGGCCGCGTCCCCACGGGCGCGGCCGCCATCACCCGACCGTGGTCCGCCTTGGCCCGCGCTTTCCCGGCCCGATCGGTATTGGTGGGAGGACAGGCCGACAGAGGGGGAAGCCGATGCGTCGTGCAATCGTGGGTGTGGTCGCCGCACTGACCGCCGGAGTGGGGGTGACGGGCACGGCGAGCGCGGGCGCGGAGTTGCGGTGGGCGCCCTGTCCGGAGAACGCGGCCGTGGAGTGCGCGTCGCTGGCGGTGCCGATCGACTGGGACCGGCCCCAGCGCGGCTCCATCGAGATCGCCGTCGCGCGCGCGAAGGCCACCGGGCAGCGCGAAGGGGTGCTGCTCCACCTACCGGGCGGGCCGGGCGGCTCCGGCGTCGGCGCGCTCGTCGGCGGGGGAGTGCTCACCCCGGAACTGGCCGAGCGCTTCGACATCGTCAGCATCGACCCGCGCGGCACCAACCGCAGCCACCCGGTGCGCTGCCCCAGCGACGTGCTCAGCCAGATGCCGGACCTCGTCCCCGAGACGGGCGGTCGCCACGCCGAGCTCAAGGCCTACAGCCGCCGTCTCGGTGAGGCCTGCCGCGCGCTCACCGGCCCGCTGATCGACCACGTCGACGCCGTCAGCGTCGCCCGCGACATCGACGCGCTGCGCGCCGCGCTGGGGGAGCGGCGGCTGAGCGTCTACGGCATCTCCTACGGCACGCTCACCGGCCAGATGTACGCCGAGCGGTTCCCGCACCGGGTCCGCGCCCTGCTGCTGGACAGCGTCTTCGACCACAGCCTGCCGACCCGGCGGTTCCTGGCCACCGAAGCCCGCGCGGGCGAGGACTCCTTCGCCGAGTTCGTCCGCTGGTGCGCGCGGGAGTCGTCCTGCGCTCTGCACGGCCAGGACGTCGGCGAGGTCTACACCGCCCTCTACCAGCGCGCGGTGCGCGGTGAGCTGCGATGGCCCGACGAGCCGGGCGAGCGGCTGGACGTCCTGATGTTCGTCCAGACCGCCATCGGCCGCCTCTACGGACCGGACTGGCCGGGCCTGGCCGACTTCCTCGACGCCCTCACCCGCGCCCCCGCCCCGACCCCCGCCCCGACCCCCGCCCAGACCGCCGCCGAGGCCACCGACATGCCCATCGCCGCGTTCTGCGGCGACCACGACTTCGCCATCGGCTCCCAGCGCGACTGGGAGCGGGCCTGGCGCGACATGCGGCGGGAAGCGCCCACCGTCGGCGGGCACTTCGCGTGGGTGGCGGTCTCGCTGTGCGCCGACTGGCCCGCGGACACCGGCAACCCCCAGCACCGCACCGACGTCGACGGCGGCCCCGTCGTCCTGCTGATGAACTCCCGCTTCGACCCGGCGACCCCGCTGGAGTGGGCCGAGAGCGTCGACCGGCAGCTGGACCGCTCGTTCCTGCTCACCTACGAGGGCTGGGGCCACCGCGTGTACGACCGAAGCGGCTGCACCCTCGACGCGACGCACCGCTACTTCCTCGACGGCAGGCTGCCCACCCACTCCCGCTGCTCCGCTGTTGAGCCGACCCCTGCCGACACGGCCCCTGCCGAATCGGCCGCGAGCCCCGCGCCGGTCCCGGGGACGGGCTGGTAGCGGTCAGGACCGCGCCGGGCTGGTGGGCACCCAGCCCGGCGGCGGGTCCTCGCCGACGAGCCCGTCGGCGGACTCGCGCAGCAGGTCGAGGTGGCCGGTGTGGCGGCCGTACTCCTCCACGAGGTCGCACACCAGCCTGCGCAGGCTGGCATGGCGGCCGTCCTCGCCGCTGATGTGCACCAGCTGGTCGAGGCCCCCGTCGGAGAGCGCGGCGTCCAGGCGGGTGGTCGAGCGGGCCACGGCCGCGTCCCACAGGGCGTACAGCTCATCCGGGGAGTCGTGCTGGGCCGAGGTGAAGGGGTAGTCGGTGGACCAGTCCGCCGACGCCCACGGCTCACCGGGGGACCCGCCGGTCAGCTTGCGGGTGAAGGTGAAGTCCTCCACCCAGGCCAGGTGCTTCAGCAGGCCGCCGATGGTCAGCGCGGACGCGCCGACCCGCGCGGACAGGGCCGCGGCGCCGAGGCCGTCGGCCTTCCAGCGGAAGGTCGTGCGCAGCCGGTTGAGCGCGCCGAGCAGGTGTTCCAGTTCCGAGCCCGCCAGCGGCGGCTCCCACGGGGTTTCGCTCACCCGGGCATCCTCGCCGAGATGATCTGCTCGCGCAGGATGTCGGCGTGCCCGCAGTGCTGGGCCAGCTCGCGCAGCACGTGCAGGTACACCCAGCGCAGCGGCAGCGGGCCGCGCCGGTTGCCGCGCAGCAGGTCGTCCATGCCCAGCTCGGCCACCCGCGCCCGGGACCGCTCGCAGGCGGCGGCGTGGCGGGCGCGGATCGACTCGACCGTGTCCTCGTCGGTGAGGATGAACGTCTCTCCCGGGGTCTCCGGGATGCCGATCTCCTCCCTCGGCAGGCAGGTCACGGCCTGGTTGAACCACACCTCCTCGACGAACACCCCGTGCTTGACCAGTCCGAGCAGCGTGGTCCGCGACGGCACCAGCGAACGGCGGGCCTCCTCTTCGGTGATCCCCTGCAGGCAGCCGTTCAGGTAGTCGCGGTGCTCATCGATGAACGCCTCCAGCTGGGCGCGAAGGGGTTCGGAGAAGACGTCCTGGCTCCACATGGACCCATCATGCCGGACCCCGGCGGACGCCAGATCCCGCAATATGGAAGACCTTTCCACAAGGTCGGCCGACTGTCACGATCGGCACATGGCCTCCACGCGGCGCCCGGCACGGGAACCGGAAGGTTTCCCGCCACCCGCGTGACGGTCCGCGATGACGGCCTGGCGGGTCTGGGACGCACACCGACACCCGCCAGGCCCACCGCCGCACCCACGGCTGGAACACCCCCCAACCCCGGAGCAACCCGTGCCCGACACCCACGAGCCGCTGAAGTTCGCCTACTGGGTCCCGAACGTCAGCGGCGGCCTGGTCGTGAGCAAGATCGAGCAGCGCACCGACTGGTCCTACGACTACAACCGCGAACTGGCCGTCCTGGCCGAGAACAACGGATTCGACTACGCCCTCACCCAAGTCCGCTACATGGCCAGCTACGGCGCGGCCTACCAGCACGAGTCCACCAGCTTCAGCCTCGCGCTGCTGCTGGCCACGCAGCGGCTGAAGGTCATCGCCGCCGTCCACCCCGGCCTGTGGCACCCGGCCGTGCTCGCCAAGCTCATCGCCACCGCCGACGACCTCTCCGGTGGCCGCGCCGCGGTCAACGTCGTCAGCGGATGGTTCAAAGGCGAGTTCACCGCACTGGGTGAACCCTGGCTGGAGCACGACGAGCGCTACCGCCGCGCCGAGGAGTTCATCCGCGTCCTGCGCGCCAGCTGGACCGAGGAGCCCGCCGAGTTCGCGGGCGACTTCTACCGGCTGCGCGGCTACGACCTCAAGCCCAAGCCCCCCGTGCGCCCCGAGGTGTTCCAGGGCGGCAACTCCACCGCGGCGCGCGCCATGGCCGGCCGGGTGTCGGACTGGTACTTCAGCAACGGCAAGGACTTCGACGGCGTCAGCGAGCAGGTCGCCGAGGTCTCCGCCGCGGCCGAGCGCCACGGCCGCACAGTCCGCTTCGGCCTCAACGGTTTCCTCATCGCCCGCGACACCGAGGCCGAGGCCCGCGACACGCTGCGCGAGATCGTCGCCAAAGCCGACGTCGACGCCGTGCACGGCTTCCGCGACGCCGTCCAGCAGGCAGGCGGCTCCACCGGGGACAAGCGGGGCATGTGGGCCGACTCGTCCTTCGACGACCTCGTCCAGTACAACGACGGGTTCCGCTCGCGCCTGATCGGCACGCCGGAGCAGATCGCCCGCCGCGCCATCGAGTACAAGCGCCGCGGCGTCACCCTCCTGCTGCTCGGGTTCCTGCACTACCACGAGGAAGTCGCCTACTTCGGCGAGCACGTGCTGCCCGTCATCCGCGCGCTCGAAGCCGACGCCGACAAGTCCGCCGCCACCGCAGAACCGATCGGAGCCTGACGTGACCACCACCCAGCCCGCGTGGACCGCGACCCCCACCGACGAGCAGGCGTGGCTCGGCCGCGCCCGCGAGGTCGCCGCGATCCTGGCCACCGACGCCGTGGCCCGCGACCGCGCCGGGGCCACCCCGCGCGCGGAGGTCCAGCTGCTCAAGGACTCCGGCCTCGTCACCCTCCTGGGGCCTGCGGAACACGGCGGCGGCGGCCAGAACTGGACCACCGCCTACCGCGTCATCCGCGAGATCGCCGTCGGCGACGGGTCCATCGGACAGCTCATCGGCTACCACTACCTGTGGTTCTGGGCCGCCCGGCTCGTCGCCACCCCCGAGCAGATCGCCGCCGTCGAGGAGCAGGCCACCCGCGAGCGCTGGTTCTTCGGCGGCGCGGTCAACCCGCGTGACAACGACCTCATCATCACCGAGGACGGCGACGAGCTGGTCTACAACGGACGCAAGTCCTTCTCCACCGGCAGCAGGGTCTCCGACGCCACCGTGCTCGAAGGCGTCCTGGCGGGCACCGACAAGCACATCTTCGCCATCGTGGCCTCCGCCCAGCCCGGCATCGTCTTCAACGACGACTGGGACAACCTCGGCCAGCGCCTCACCGAGAGCGGCAGCGTCGAGATCCGCGACGTGCGGGTGCCCTGGGCGCAGGCGGCGGGCTACGTCGACCGCGAGTTCCAGCCGCGCGTCTACAGCACCCTCAACGTGCCGCTCATCCAGCTGGTGTTCACCAACTTCTACCTGGGCATCGCCAGGGGCGCGCTGAGCACCGCCGCCACCTATACCCGCGAGCGCACCCGGCCCTGGCCCTACGGCGGCGACCTCAAGGACGCCGCGACCGAGGAGTTCTACATCCTCGACGCCTACGGCGACCTGCAGTCCAAGCTGTGGGCCGCCGAAGCCCTCGCCGAGCGCGCGGCGGCTGCCATCGAGGCGATCAACGCCCACGCCGACACCGTCACCGAGCGCGAGCGCGGCGAGGCGGCCGTGCTCGTCGCCGCGGCCAAGCAGCGCGCCATCGACACCGGCCTCGAGGTCGGCAGCCGCGTCTACGAGGTGACCGGCGCCCGCGCCAGCGCCGCGTCGGTCGGCCTCGACGTCCACTGGCGCAACATCCGCACCCACAGCCTGCACGACCCCGTCGCCCACAAGCGCGCCGAGGTCGGCCGGTACGCGCTGCTCGGGCAGATCCCCGAGCCGACCTGGTACACCTGAGCGCCGGGAGGAACCGCCGATGCCGACGATCGTCGCGCTGTCCGGGAGCCCGTCGGCAACCTCGCGCACCGCCGCCCTCACCGACCACGCCGCCGACCTGCTGCGCGCCGACGGGCACAGCGTGCGCTCCGCGCGGGCCAGGGACCTGCCCGCCGACGCGCTGCTGTCGGCCGACGCCCGCCACCCCGCGATCGCCGACCTGCTCGCCGCCATCACCTCCGCCGACGGCGTGCTCGTCGCCTCGCCGGTGTACAAGGCGGCCTACAGCGGCGTGCTCAAGACCCTGCTGGACCTGCTGCCGCAGTACGCGTTGGCAGGCAAGACGGTGCTGCCGGTGCTGACCGGCGGCACCCAGGCCCACGTGCTGGCGGTGGACTACGCCCTGCGGCCGGTGCTCTCCGCCCTCGGCGCCCACCACGTCGTGCCCGGCTGGTTCGTGCTCGACCGGCACATCCGCACCGAGGGCGGGGCGGTCGTGCTGGCCGAGGAGGCCGAGCGCCCGCTGCGCGAGGTCGTCGCGGGGTTCTCCGCCGCGCTGCACGCCCGTGCGGGACCGCTCACCGGGTGAGCGTGGCGAGAACGGGCCTGGCCTAGTGCTGGTCAGGCCCGTTCAGCGCGCTCTCGACCGAGGACGCCAGGACGAACAGCCGCGTCGTCTCGGTCAGGTCCAAGACCCGGCGGACGGCCTGCGGGGTATTCGACAGGATGAACCGCACACCCTGGTCGGAGGCCTGGTCGCGGGAGACGATCAGCTCCCGCAGCCCGCTGGAGCTGATGAACGCGACCTCGGACAGGTTCACCGCGACCGTGTCCGGCGTGCCCGCCAGCGCGGCGGACAGCGCCTCGCGCAGCTGCGCCGAGGTCGCCATGTCGATCTCGCCGCGCACGCCGACCACCGCGGCCGCACCTCGGCGCTCCACCGAGATCTCCAGCTGCGGACCTGTTTGCACCTCGACCTCCCTGGGGACTTTCCCGACCGTATCCGGCCCGCGGGACGCCTGCCAGCGGTCCTGCGTCGCCGGGTGCGGCACGGCGGTGGTGAGATTGTGACCGCCGGGACGAGCCGGAGGGCGGACACGATGGCGGCAGACAGAGCGGGACCGGCTGAGCTGGTGTTCCCCGGCGGCAGCGAGATGGCCGCACGCATGCGCGCCCACCCGTGGGCCGAGACCACGCTCGGTCCGCCGCAGGACTGGCCCGCGGGCCTGCGCGCGGCGGTGCGCATCTGCCTGACCTCGCGGTTTCCGATGATCGTGTGGTGGGACTCCGACCTGCGCTTCCTGTACAACGACGCCTACATGCCGCTGATGGGCGCCAAGCACCCCGCGCTCTTCGAGGTCGGGGAGCGCATCTGGGCCGAGATCTGGCACATCGTCGGGCCGATGCTGACCTCGGTGCTGGAGACCGGGGAGGCCACCTGGTCGGAGGACCAGCTGCTGCCGCTGGACCGCCACGGCTACCTCGAAGAGACCTACTGGACCTACTCCTACAGCCCGCTGCACGACGACGAGGGCGCGGTGCGCGGGGTGTTCACCGCCGTGCGCGACACCACCGACCGCGTCATCGGGGAGCGCAGGCTCGCGGTGCTCAGGGAGCTGGGCGCGCTGGCGGGTCGGGCGCGGGACGTGCGGGAGGCGGGCGAGCTGGTGGCCCGCGCGCTGGACGCCGCGCGGGCCGACCTGCCCTACGTCGAGGTCCACCTGCGCGAGGCTGACAGCGACGGGCTGGTGCTCGCCGCGACAACTCCGGCGGGGGAGACCGGCCGGGGATGGCCGCTGGAGGAGGCCCTGGCGGGCGAGGCCCCCGTGGTCATCGACGACGTCGTCGCGCGCGTCGGGGCGCTGCCGTCGGGCGGCTGGCAGGTGCCGCCCGCGCAGGCGGCGGTGTTCCCCATCCCCGGCGACACCGCGGGCAAGCAGGTGGGCGCCGTCGTGTTCGCGGTGTCGGCGGGCAGGCCGCTGGACGAGGAGTACCTGGCGTTCCTCGGCCTGGTCGTGCACCAGGTCGCCGCCCTGGTCAACGCCGCGGTCAGCTTCCGCGCCGAGCAGCGCCGCAACGAGCAGCTGACCGAGCTGGACCGGGCCAAGACCGCGTTCTTCTCCAACGTCAGCCATGAGTTCCGCACGCCGCTGACGCTCATGCTCGGCCCGGTCGACGAGCTGCGCGCCGAGCGGCAACGCCTCGGCGAGCCGCCGAGCGAGGAGCTGGAGGTGCTGCACCGCAACGCGCTGCGGCTGGGCAAGCTGGTCAACACCCTGCTGGACTTCTCGCGCATCGAGGCAGGGCGCGTGGTCGCCCAGTTCGAGCCGGTCGACCTCGCCGCGTTCACCACCGAGCTGGCCGGGGTGTTCCGGTCGGCTTTCGACAAGGCTGGGGTCGCCTTCGAGGTCGACTGCCCGCCGCTGCCCCACCCGGTGCACGTCGACCGGGGCATGTGGGAGAAGGTCGTGCTCAACCTGCTGAGCAACGCCCTCAAGCACACCTTCGAGGGCACGGTGTCGGTACGCCTGCGCGCCGAGGGCGGCCAGGCGGAGCTGCTGGTCGGCGACACCGGCATCGGGATCGCCGCCGAGGAGATGCCCCGGCTGTTCGAGCGCTTCCACCGCATCCAGGCCGCGCGCGCCCGCTCCAACGAGGGCAGCGGCATCGGCCTCGCCCTGGTCCGCGAGCTGATCGACCTGCACGGCGGGACCATCACCGCGCGCAGCGCGCCCGGCGAGGGCACCGAGTTCGCCGTGCGGGTCCCGTTCGGCGTCCGCCACCTCGATCCCGAGCGGGTGTCCCCGCACCCCCAGCCCGGGGCGGGCATCGCGGGCGCCGACCCGTTCATCCAGGAGGCGCTGCGCTGGCTGCCCGACGGCGAGGACACCGCCACGGGGCCCTGGGGGTCGGCGGAGTCGGCCTCGGTCCTCGTCGCCGACGACAACGCCGACATGCGCGACTACCTGGTCCGTCTGCTCTCGCCCGCCTACCGGGTCACCGCGGTCGAGGACGGCCTGGCCGCGCTCGCCGCCGCCCGTGCCACCCCGCCCGACCTGCTCATCAGCGACGTGATGATGCCCGGTATGGACGGGTTGGCACTGGTCGGCGCGCTGCGCGAGGACCAGCGCACCGCGCGCACGCCGATCGTGCTGCTGTCGGCGCGCGCCGGGCAGGAGGCGGCCATCGACGGCCTTGAGGCGGGCGCCGACGACTACCTCGTCAAACCGTTCACCGCCGCCGAACTGCTGGCCAGGGTCCGCTCGGCGATCGCGCTGAGCGGGTTGCGCGAGCGGCACGAACGCTGGCGCGACACCCTGATCGACTCGCTGCGGGAGGCCTTCTTCGTCGCCGACGAGGAGGGCGCGGTCATTGAGATCAACACCGCGTTCACCGATCTCATCGGCTACGGCCCCGACGGCCTGCCCTACTCGTGGCGCCACCCCTGGCTGCCGGACGAGCGCGTCGACCCCGAGGCGCACCGGCTGGCCGACGCCGCCTTCGCCGAGGTCATGGGCGGCGGGTCGGGCACCTACCGCATCCCGGTGGTGCACCGCGAGGGGCAGCGGCTCTGGATCGAGGTGACCCTCAACCCGGTCGAGGACCCCGGCACCCACCGCAAGGTGCTCGTCGGCACCTTCCGCGACATCACCGCCGAGCACTACGCCGTGCAGACCGACGCCGCGGTGGCGGCGATGAGCGTGCGACTGGGGTCGGCGGACACGATGGACGACGCGCTGCGCGGGGCGCTCGGCGAACTGCGCGGGCTCTGGCGCTCCGCCGAGGTCGTCGCCGCGGTGTGGACCGACGCCGACGATCCCACCGTCCTGAGCACCGAGCCGCACCGGCGCTGGGCGGAGCTGCGCCCCGAGCAGCGCCACGCCGCCGCCGCGCTGCGGACCTCCCCGCCGCTGGTGCCCGCGGCGTTCCCCGGCGTGGGCGCGGGGATCGCGCTCAAGCACCCCGACGGGCTGCTCGCCATCCTCATCGACCTCCACGAGCGGCGCCCGCTGTCCACCGAGGACCGGACCCTGCTCGCGCTGCTGGGCGGGCACCTCGGCCAGGGCCTGCACCGCGCGCACCAGATCGACCAGCAGCGCACCACGGCGCTGGAGCTGCAGCGGGCGATGCTCGGCCCGGCCCACCAGCTCTCCGGGCTGGTCGTGCGCTACGAGCCGGCCGCCCGACCGCTGGAGGTGGGCGGCGATTGGTACGACACCGTCGAGCTGGCCGACGGCCGGATCGGCATCGTCGTCGGCGACTGCGTCGGCCGCGGGCTGCCCGCCGCCGCGGTCATGGGCCAGCTGCGCAGCGCCTGCCGCGCGCTGCTGCTGCAGGACTCCAGCCCCGCCCAGACCCTGATGGCGCTCGACCGCTTCGCCGCCGTGCTGCCCGGCGCGATGTGCACGACGGTGTTCTGCGGCGTCCTCGACCTCGCCGAGCGGACCCTGGTCTACTCCAGCGCGGGCCACCCGCCCGGCATCCTGACCCACCGCGACGGCTCGGTCGACCAGCTCGACGGCGGTCGGGCCACGCCGCTGGCGGTGCGCCCCGGCCACCCCAGGCCCGAGGCGACCTGCGCCATCCCGCCCAGGTCGACGCTGCTGCTGTACACCGACGGCCTCATCGAGCGCCGCCGCGCCCCGCTCACCGACGGCATCGACCGCGCCATCGCGGCCCTGCACGCCGGGCGGGGCACCCCCATCGGCGACCTGGCCGACGACGTGATGACGGCCCTGGCCCCCGACGTCGGCTACGACGACGACGTCGCCCTGCTGCTCTACCGCGATCCCGCGCCGCTGAGCCTGGGCTTCCCCGCCGTCCCCGAGCGCCTCGCCCCGGCCCGCGCCGCGCTGCGCGAGTGGCTCGCCCGCTGCGACATCGACGCCGACCTCGCCCAGAACGTGCTGGTCGCCGTCGGCGAGGCGTGCACGAACGCGATCGAGCACGGCTACCTGCTCGCCCCCGACAACCAGGTCACCCTGCACGCCGAGGCGACAGTCACCGGCCTGCGCCTGCTGGTGCGCGACAGCGGCGCGTGGAAGCCCCGCGACGCCACCCCGCACCGCGGCCGCGGCATCGACCTGATGCGCGCGGTCATGGACGACGTCGTGATCAGCCCCAGCCCGCACGGCACCACCGTCGAGATGCGCGTGCGCACGGACTGACGGAAACCAGCGGGCAGCAGGCAACAAGTCAGGAATGGTCCTGTGCGCCAGGCTCTCGGCGTGCCAGGATTCGCGGTCTATGCAGCCACCTGATCAGGCATCCCCGGCGCGGGCCGGGCGCTCGGGCAGCCGGGTGCGGGCCGCCTACGCCAGCGGCTCCTTCGTGACCGGCGCCTTCGGCACCGTGCCCGGCCTGCTGATGCTGCCCTACCTGACCGACTCGCTCGCCGTGCCCGCCGCGGTGGCCGGGCTGCTGGTCCTGGCGCCCAAGGCGTGGGACGTGCTCTTCAACCCCGTCGCCGGGCGCATCAGCGACCGGGCGGGCACCCGCCTGCCGTTCCTCACCGGCGGCGGGATCGCCCTGGCCGCCCTGTTCGCCGCGTTGTTCGCGGGTCCGTTGACCGGCGGCTGGGCGATCGCCTACGTGGCCGTGGTGTTCCTGGGCTGTGCGACCGCGTTCGCGTTCTTCCAGGTGCCCTACGTGGCGATGGCCGCCGAGATCACCGACGACTACGACGAGCGCACCCGGCTCATGGCCTGGCGGATGGCGTTCCTGGCGCTGGCGATCCTGGTGTCCGGCGCGGGCGCGCCCGCGCTGCGCGACGCCGTCGGCGGGTACTGGGTGGTGGGGGTGGCCGTCGGCGCGCTGATGCTCGTGGGCACGCTGGTCACCGTCGCGGGCATGCGGCGGGTGCCCGCCGCGATCCGGCCGACCGCCGAGGCCACGCCCCGCGAGCTGCTGCGCGTGGTGCGGGGCAGCCGGGTGTTCCGGCTGCTGCTGGCGGTCTTCGTCGTCCAGGCCGTCGGGCTGGGCACGATGCTCGCCGGGGTGGACTACTTCGCCAGGCTGGTGCTCGCCGACCCGGGCGCGCAGACGGCGCTGTTCGTCGGCTTCGTCGGGCCCGCGCTGGTCGTCATGCCGCTGTGGCAGCGGGTCGGGGCGCGCCGGGGCAAGCGGTTCGGGCTGCTGGTGGCCTCGCTGCTGTTCGGGGCGGCGGCCGCCGGTCTCGCGGCGTCGCGGTCGCTGCCGACGGTCGGGGTGTTCGCGCTGATGGCCGTCGTCGGCGTCGGCTACGCCGGGATGCAGGTGTTCCCGCTGGCCATGCTGCCCGACGTGATCAGCGCCGAGGAGAAGGCCAGCGGCACCGCTCGGGCGGGCCTGTTCGCCGGGGTGTGGACGGCGGGGGAGACCCTCGGCCTCGCGCTCGGCCCTGGCGTCTACGGACTCGTGCTCGCCGTCGGCGGGTACGTGGCCAGCAGCGGCGGCGCCGAGCAGCCGCCGGGCGCGGTGACCGCCGCGCTGATCGGGTTCACCGCGCTTCCGGCCGTGCTGGCCGTCATCGCCCTGCCCCTGCTTCCCCGGGAGACGAGCACGTGACCGGTATGGCCGCCGACGACGTCCTGGCCGAGCTCGCCGCGCTGCGCGGCGGCGACCTGCCCACCCACGGGGGCCGCACCCTGGCCTACGTCTACGACAGCGCCCTGCCCGGCCTGGACGCGCTGGCGGCCTCGGCGCACGCGCTCGCCTCGTCGGTCAACGGGCTGGACCCGACCGCGTTCCCGAGCCTGCTGCGGCTGGAGAACGACGTCGTCGCCGCCGCGGCACGGCTGCTGGGCGGCGGGCCGGGGACCGTCGGCGCCGTCACCTCCGGGGGCACCGAGTCGTGCCTGCTGGCCGTGCAGGCCGCCCGCGACGCCCGCCCCGAGGTCGCCGAGCCGGAGATCGTGCTGCCGGAGACCGCGCACGCCGCCTTCCACAAGGCGGCGCACTACTTCGGCGTGCGCGCCGTGGTCGTGCCGGTCGAGGCCACGACCTTCCGCGCCGACCCCGCCGCGATGGCCGCGGCGATCACCGGGAGCACGGTCCTGGTCGTGGCCAGCGCGCCCTCCTACGCCCACGGGGTGATCGACCCGGTCGCCGAGATCGCCGCCGCGGCCCGTGCCGCCGGGGTGCGCTGCCACGTCGACGCCTGCATCGGCGGCTGGGTGCTGCCGCACGCCGAGGTGGCGCCCTTCGACCTCTCCGTGCCGGGCGTGACCTCGCTGTCGGTCGACCTGCACAAGTACGCCTATTGTCCGAAAGGGACATCGGTGCTGCTGCACGCCTCGGCCGAGCTGCGCCGGGCGCAGTACTTCGCCAGCGCCGCCTGGCCCGGGTACACGATGCTCAACTCCACGATGCAGTCCACCCGCTCCGGCGGTCCGCTGGCGGCCGCTTGGGCCGTGCTGCGCCACATCGGGCCCGACGGCTACCGCGACCTCGCCGCCAGGGCGCTGGCGAGCACCCGCCGCATCGTGGACGGCATCGCGGCGACACCCGGCCTGCGCGTGCTCGGCGAGCCGGAGTCCACATTGGCCGCTTTCGCCGGCTTGGACGTCGACGTGTTCGTCGTGGCCGACGAGATGAAGGCGCGCGGCTGGTACGTGCAGCCGCAGTTCGCCTCGGGACCGTCCCCGGCGAACCTGCACATCACCGTCACCGCGGCCAACGACGGGCACGAGGACGCGTTCCTCGCCGACCTGCGCGACGCCGTCGACGCCGCCCGCGCCGCCGGTCCGCCCGACGTCGGCCCGGACGTGGTCGCCTTCGTCGCCGCCCTCGACCCGGACGGGCTCACCGGCGAGCAGTTCGCCGGGCTGCTCGCCGCGGCGGGCATGGGCTCGGGCGACCAGGTCCTCCCGGACCGGATGGCGGCGGTGAACACGCTGCTCGCCGCCGCCCGCCCACGGTTGAGGGAACGCCTGCTAGTGGAGTTCCTGGGCGTGCTGTACACCCCCAGCGAGTGATCGTTTAGGAGGGAGCGACCGGCAGTCGCCCTACCTGGGGGTCACTCGCCGGGACAGATCAGATACGGTGTGTCAGCACTGCTCGCGTCCACTCTCCCCGGTGAGGTGCTAATGGAGCCCCCTCGTTCCTCGTTGATCGACACCACCCGTCCCAGCGTCGCCCGCGCCTACAACGCAGCGCTGGGCGGCAAGGACAACTACGAGGTCGACCGCCAGCTGCTGGAGCAGATCACCTCCGTGGTGCCGGAGCTGCCGTTCATCGCGACCAGCAACCGGGAGTTCCTCGTCCGCGCGGTCCGCTTCCTGGCCCGCGACGCCGACATGGACCAGTTCCTCGACTGCGGCTCCGGGCTGCCGACCGCGGAGAACACCCACCAGATCGCCCAGCGGGTGACCCCCGACGCCCGGGTCGTCTACGTGGACAACGACCCGGTGGTGCTCGCCCACGGCAGGGCGCTGCTGGAGGAGAACGAGAACACCCGCTTCATCGACGCCGACATCTTCGAGCCCGAGAACGTGCTGGAGAACGAGGACGTCCGCACCCACCTGGACCTGACCCGTCCGCTCGTGCTGATGATGGTCGCGACCCTGCACCACCACAACCCCGACGAGAGCCCGCTGGCTCCCGCCGAGATCATGCGCCGCTACATCGATGCCATCCCGTCCGGGTCCTACGTGGCGTTCAGCCACTTCATCGACCCGGAGAACGAGCACACCGAGACCGCCATGCGCATCCAGACCATCACCATGGAGACCATCCACCGCGGATACTTCCGCAAGCGGGCCGAGATCGAGGAGATGATCGAGGGCCTCGACCTCGTCGAGCCGGGCCTGGTGACGGCCGACGACTGGTGGCCGAACGGCCCCCGGCAGAAGCCGCTGCCGTCGGTGGGCCACTGCATCGTGGCCGCGGTCGGCCGCAAGCCCTGAGATCGCCGCGACGCGGCCCGACACCCCCAGGTGGGCCGGCCGCCGTCGGCGTATTCACCCGTCGGTGCGGTAGGTGAAGCGCTCCAGGACGAAGGGCGCCTGGCGGGCCTGCACGCCGATGACCCGGCCGGTGAACCCGCCCGCCACCTCCGTCGACAGGTAGCGCCCGTCCAGCACCGCCATCTCGTGCTCGCCCACCGATGTCCGGATGCCCAGCCACAGCTCGTCCGGTCCCCGGTGGGCGGGCGCCGCGCGGGCGCGCACCACGAGTTCGACGGCCTCGGACGGGCGCACCGGCAGGGTCGCCAGCGTGGTGCCGAGCGGGCCGATCTCGGCCAGTGCCACCGCCAGGCCGTCGCCGAGTTCCACGCCGCACCAGTGGGTGTCGTCCACGCGCACCAGCAGCCGGGCGCGGCCGCCGCCGGGGCGGACCCTGGCGCTCACCGTCCAGGCCAGGTCGCGGGCGCGCACGGCGAGGATGCCGGGCTCGCGGTCGCGCGCGGGTGCGGGGTCCACGCCCAGGCCGCCGGGGCCGGGCTTCGCGATCCGGTCGGGGGCGCTGTTCGGCGAGATCCACATCGGGTCGAGCCGGTCGCCGTCGAAGGTGTCGGTGAAGGAGTGGTCGGCGGCGGGCACGGCGTGGCGCTCGGTGTCGAAGACCGGCCACCCGTCGACCCAGTCCAGGCCCGCCAAGAACACCTCGCGCCCGTTGACGTGGAACTTCGGGGTCGTCCCGCGCGGGCGCACGCCGAGGTAGACCGCGGCCCACTCGCCGTCCGGGGTGCGGACGAGATCGGCGTGCCCGGTGTTCTGCACCGGGTGCGTGGTGCCGCGCCGGGTCAGCAGCGGGTTGCCCGGCGCGCCGGTGAACGGGCCGGTGATCGAGCGCGAGCGGGCGGCGGCGACGCAGTGGCCGCGCTCGGTGCCGCCCTCGGCGATGACCAGGTACCACCACCCGTCGTGGTGGTGCAGGTGCGGGGCCTCCGGATACGCCAGCCCGGTTCCGCTCCACAGTGGACGCGGTTCCTCCAGCAGCCTGCCCGCGACGGGATCGATGCACGCCTGGCGGATGCCCGCGTCGCTCCAGGTCAGGTAGCAGGAACCGGTGGCGTCCCAGGCGATGTCGGGATCGATGCCGCTGGAACCGGTGATGTGCAACGGGTCTGACCACGGGCCCGCCGGGTCGTCGGCGGTCACCAGCAGGTGTCCGCGCGCCGCCTCGGAGACGTTGGTGGTGACGAGCCAGAAGCGGCCGTCGTGGTGGCGCAGCGTCGGCGCGTAGACGCCCTGGTTGTCCGCCGCGCCCCCGGGGGTGAGCTGGCTGGGCCGGTCGAGGGCGTTGCCGATCTGGCGCCAGGTGGTCAGATCGGTGCTGTGGAAGACCGGCACGCCGGGGAAGTACTCGAAGGACGAGCACGCCAGGTAGTAGCCGTCGTCCGCGGCGCACACCGTCGGGTCCGGGAAGAAGCCCGCGATGACCGGGTTGCCCACCTGTCCTCCGATCGTTAGGGAGCGCTCCCAATCGGCTACTTAAGCGCTTAGATCGACTGCCGTCAAGCACAGCCGCAGCTCTGGCGGAGCACCAGCGCCGTCGGCAGGGGCGCGGACTGCTCGGTGATCTCCCCGGTCAGCAGGCGCACCGCGGTTCGGCCGACGGCCTGCATCGGCTGCTGGACCGTCGTCAGCCCCGGTGTGCTCAGGCCCGCCGCGACGATCCCGTCGAACCCGGTCACCGCCACGCGCCCCGGCACCGCGACGCCGTTGTCGCGCAACGCGTCCAGGGCGACCAGCGCCTCCTGGTCGGTCGAGCAGACGATCACGTGCGGGAGCGCGTCGGCGGCCAGCAGGTCGCCGACCGCGGCGCGGGTGGTCTCCTCCGCGCCCGGCGCGCTGTGCGCGGGCGGGAGCGCGGCGACGCCCGCGCCTGCCAGCGTCGCGGCGTACGCGGCGTAGCGCGCGTCGAACTCGGCGGTCCGGGAATCGCCGATGTAGCGGAACTCCCTGTGCCGGTGGACGTGCAGCAGGTGCTCGACGAGTCCGCGCATTCCGGTGGTGTTGTCCACGACCACCGTCCTGGTGCCCTCGGCCGTGCTCATCCCACCCAGCTCGACCACCGGGATGCGCCCGGCGATCCTGGTCAGCGCGTCGGACGGGGCCGCGCCCGCGAACGCGATGAGCCCGTCGACGCGGCCGGCGATGTCGACCACGCGGGGGACGCCGAGGTCGCCGGGAAGTGCGGTCTGCGGCGTGCCCGCGCCGAGCATCAGCGCCAGTCCCCGGACCCGGCACTCCAGCTCCACGCCGCGCTGGACCTCGTCGGCGTACTGCGGGAACAGCCGCGCGTCGTTCGGGGTGAGGACATCGGCGGGCTCGGTCAGGTCGAGCAGGTAGTCGAAGGCGTACAGGCCGATGGCCCCGGTGCGGCCCCTGGCCAGCCCGCGCGCGTTCGCGTTGGGCACGTAGCCCAGCGCGGCAGCGGCGGCGAGCACGGCCTCGCGGGTCGACGGGCGCACCCGGCCCGGCTGGGCGAAGGCGAAGGACACCGTCGCGATCGAGACGCCCGCGCGCTCCGCGACGTCGTACATGGTGGGCTTGCGCCCCATGGCTTTCCTCCCGGCGCGGGACGCCGGGGGTCCGCGCGGACCCCCGGCGCCACCGGGTCAGCTGGTCGGGAAGTTGTCCGCGGTGCTGATGCGGGACTTCAGCAGAGCCCCGGAATCGGTGAGGACGCCGGAGCTGGAGTAGTCCGAGCCGCCGCAGGTGCCGGGGCGGAAGGTGGCACTGCTCTCGTTGGCCTCGGAGTAG
Organism: Actinokineospora guangxiensis; assembly: GCF_042657845.1. Taxonomy (NCBI): domain Bacteria; kingdom Bacillati; phylum Actinomycetota; class Actinomycetes; order Pseudonocardiales; family Pseudonocardiaceae; genus Actinokineospora; species Actinokineospora guangxiensis. Next base: position 218,972 of record NZ_JBHSKF010000002.1, read on the forward strand.
GTCCAGTTCGCGTAGCCGATCTTGTGCTGGTCGAGCAGGTTCAGCCACGCCACCGTGCTCTCCCGGTCGAACGCGCCGCCGCCGGTCGCGGTCACCGTGCCGAACTCGGTGACGAACAGCGGCAGGCGGGTCGCGGCGCGGGCCAGGACAGTGCGGTAGCTGTCCTTGTGCGTGGCGGCGTAGAAGTGGAACGCGTACATGATGTTCTGCGCGTTCACCGGGTTGTTGACGACCTCGGACTCGGTGGAGCCCTCGGAGACGCCCAGCGACGACCACGCGCGCGTGCCGACGATGACGACGGCGTCGGGGTCGGCCGCCCGGATGACCGGGATGACCTGCTCGGCGTAGCTCTTGATCGAGGCCCAGCTGACGCCGTTCGGCTCGTTGGCGATCTCGTAGATCACGTTCGTCTTGGCCGCGTTGCGGGTGGCGACGGCGCGGAAGAAGGTCTTGGCCCGCTCCAGGTTGTAGTTCGGGTCGCCCGGGGTGAGGATGTGGAAGTCGATCATGGCGTACATGCCGCGGGACTCGGCCATGTCGACGAGGTTGTTGACCTGGTTGGTGAACGCCGTCGGATTGGTCTCATACCCTTGCTCCTGCACGTACATCGCGATGCGGAACAGGTCGGACTTCCAGTCGTTGGCCAGCGCGTCCAGCGAGTTGTTGGTGTAGCAGCGGGCGAACCACTGGATGCCGTGGGTGCTCATGCCGCGCAGCTGGATGGGGCGGTTGTGCTGGTTGCACAGGTTGACCCCGCACACCCGCAGCTGCCCGTTGATCTGCACGGGGGTGCCGTTCTGCGGTGGGGAAGTGGTCGTTGTGGTGGTCGTTGTGGTGGTCGCTGTTGTGGTCGTGGTGGGCGGCTGGACCGAGCCGGTGCACGTGGTCCCGTTGAGGCTGAAGGACGTCGGCACGGGGTTGGACCCCGACCACGACCCGGTGAACCCGGCGCTGGTGCTCGCGCCCGCGCCGAGCTGCCGGTTCCACTCCAGCGACGCGACGCTGACCCCGGCGCCCGACTGGGTCCAGGTCGCGTTCCAGCCCTGGGTCACCCGCTGGCCCGAGGGGAAGCTGAACGCCAGGGTCCAGCCGGACAGGGCGTCACCGAGGTTGGTGATCCGGATGTCTCCCTGGAACCCGCCCTGCCACTGGCTGGTGATGGTGTAGTCGACGCGGCAGCCGGGGGCCGCCGCGGCCTGGGGCAGGGCCACCAGGCCCGCCGATCCGAGTGCGGCCGCGCAGGCCGCTAGGAGCGCGGTGGAGCGCTTCACTGGTCTCCTCCTTGACGCGGGACAAACGGACCAGGAGCGCTCCCAAGCATGCGCCTGGGTGTCCGTGGTCGAGGACCGTAACACCACCCCGCGACTTTCGGGAAGCACAGAGTTGAGCGGTGATCGCTTTGCGTAGTCGCGCCCTGAACGCCGCCAGGGCGAACCCGGAACCGGATTCGCCCTGGTCGGTCGGGGTGCTTACGCGGTCACTGCTCCCGGCGGCGCACGATCAGCCGCTGGAGCACGATGAACGCCAGCAGCAGCACACCGATGACGATCTTGGTCCACCACGACGTGAGGGTGCCGTCGAAGGAGATCAGGGTCTGCACCGTGCCGAGCACCAGCACACCGGCCAGCGAGCCGACGACGTAGCCGACACCGCCCGCCAGCAGCGTCCCGCCGATCACCACCGCCGCGATGACGTCCAGCTCCATGCCCACGCCGTGCAGCCCGTACCCGGAGAGCATGTACAGGCTGAACAGCAGCCCGCCGAGGCCCGAGCAGAAGCCGCTGATCACGTACACGCCGACCTTCGCCCTGCCGGTCGCCAGGCCCATCAGCCGCGCCGAGGACTCGCTGCCGCCGACGGCGTACACCGTGCGCCCGAAGCGGGTCAGGTGCAGCACGTAGGCCCCCACGGCGACCACCAGCAGTGCGATGACCACCGAGTAGGTGACGACCACATCGCCCGGCAGCTCGAAGGACCCGGTGGCCGCGGCGCGGAAGGTCTTGTCCTTGATGGACACCGACTCCACACTGATCAGGAAGCACAGGCCGCGGGCCAGGAACATGCCCGCCAGCGTCACGATGAACGGCTGCACCTGGAAGTGGTGGATCACCAGGCCCATCAACAGGCCCAGCGCGCTGCCCGCCGCCAGCGAGGCCAGCACGGCCAGCCACGCCGGCCACCCGGCCTGCAGCCCGGCGGCGGCGATCATCGAGGACAGCGCCACCACCGAGCCGACCGACAGGTCGATGCCGCCGGTCAGGATCACGAAGGTCATGCCGACCGCGAGCACGATCAGGTGCGCGTTGTCGATGAACAGGTTCGCCACGACCTGCCCCGAGGCGAAGCCCTCGTAGCGGATCGACCCGGTCCCGAACGTCGCGATGAACACGACGAACGTCGCGATGACGGGCAGGAACCGCTGCGGGACGCGGGAAGTCCGGGAAGGTGACGTCAGAGTGGTCACGGGGCGCTCACCTCGGCGCTGTCCGGAGTGGATGGTCGGGAAGCGCGCCCGCGCAGCAGGCCCGCCGCGCGCGGGGACTGGAGCAGGCAGACGGCGATGACCACGACCGCCTTGAACACCAGCGTGACGTTCGTCGGCACGCCGATGGTGTAGACGGTGGTGGTGAGCGTCTGGATCACCAGCGCGCCCAGCAGGGTCCCGAGCAGCGAGTAGCGCCCGCCCGCCAGCGACGTGCCGCCGATGACGACCGCCAGGATCGCGTCCATCTCGATCCACAGGCCGAGGTTGTTGGCGTCGGCGGAGTTGACGTTCGAGGCGAGCATCAGCCCCGCCACGCCCGCGCACAGCGCGACGAAGACGTAGACCGTCCACACGATCGTCCGCGACCGCACACCCGCGAGCCTGCTGGCCTCCGGGTTGACCCCGACCGCCTCGATCAGCATGCCCAGCGCGGTGCGGCGGGTCAGCAGCGCCACCCCGACGAGCGCGGCGAGGCTGATCAGGATCGCGATCGGCAGCACGAGGAAGCCCGCGCCGATCTGGCTGAACAGGTCGTTGTTCACGGTGATGATCTGGCCCTCGGTGATGAGCATGGCCAGCCCGCGGCCTGCCGTCATCAGCACCAGGGTGGCGATGATCGGCTGGATGCCGAGCACGGTCACCAGGAACCCGTTCCACAGCCCCAGGAGCACGCACAGCGCCAGCGCCAGCACCATGCCGACGATCGCGCTGCCGCCGCCCGCGATGTGCACGCAGGTCACCGCCGCGGCGATCGCGGCCACCGCGCCGACCGACAGGTCGATCCCGCGGGTCGCGATCACCAGCGTCATGCCGAGCGCGATCAGCAGTGTCGGCGCGCCGTTGCGCAGGATGTCGACGAGGCTGCCGAAGAGGTGCCCGTCCTGGATGCGCAGGGTCAGGAACGACGGCGTGAACACGGCGTTGAGCGCGATCAGCGCGACGAGCGCGGCCAGCGGCCACACCAGCCTGCTCACCCCCGCGCGGCTCGGCACCGGCCGCGCGACCTGCCCCGTGGTGGCCACCCTGTCGCTCACGCGTCCACCGCCTCGGGCAGCGGGTCGACCGGGTCCACACCATGCCCGGCGATCATCGACATGACCCGGTCGACGGAGATGTCCCCGCCGGTCAGCTCGGCCACCTTGCGTCGGTCGCGGAGCACCACGACGCGGTCGGACACCCGGACCACCTCCTCCAGCTCCGCTGAGATGAACAGCACCGCCATGCCGTCGGCGGCCAGGTCGGCCACGACCTTCTGGATCTGCGCCTTGGCCCCGACATCGATGCCGCGGGTGGGCTCGTCCAGGATCAGCAGCCGCGGCTTGGTCGCCAGCCAGCGCGCCAGCAGCACCTTCTGCTGGTTGCCGCCGGAGAGCGTGCCGACCACCGCGTCGGGGTTGGCCGGGCGGATGTCGAGCTTCTCGACGTACTCGGCCACCAGCGCGTCCACCGTCCGGCGCGGCAGCGGCCTGGCCCAGCCGCGCGCGGCCTGCATGGCCAGGACGATGTTGTCGCGGATGGTCAGGTCGGCGACGAGGCCTTCGGCCTTGCGGTCCTCCGAGGAGAACACCACGCCCCTGGCGATCAGCGAGCGCGGGCCGCGGACGCGGACCTGCGCGCCGTCGACCGACAGCGTCCCGGTGTCCGGCCGGTCGGCGCCGTAGAGCAGGCGGGCCATCTCGGTGCGGCCGGAGCCGAGCAGCCCGGCCAGGCCGACCACCTCGCCCGCGCGGACCTCGATGTCGAAGGGCTCGATGGCGCCCTTGCGGCCGAGGCCGTCGGCGCGCACCACGGCCTCGGTGCCCGGCACGTGCCGCTCGACGCGGCGCTCGACCTCGGCCAGCGTGCCCGCGGCGCGGCCGAGCATCGCCGAGACCAGATCAATGCGGCTCAGCTCACCGGTGCGGTACTCGCCGACCAGCGCGCCGTTGCGCAGCACTGTCATCCGGTCGGAGATCTCGTAGACCTGGTCGAGGAAGTGCGAGACGAAGAGGATCGCCACGCCCTCCTCGCGCAGCACGCGCATGATGCGGAACAGCTCGGCCACCTCGTCGGTGTCCAGGCTGGACGTCGGCTCGTCGAGCACCAGCACCCGCGCGTCCACGGCGAGCGCGCGGGTGATCGCCACCAGCTGCTGCACGGCGATCGGGTGGCTGGCCAGGGTCGAGCCGGGATCGATGGACAGCCCGATGCGGGCGAGCAGCTCGGCGGCGCGGGCACGGGTGCGCCTGCCGTCGATCCAGCCCGCGCGGCCGAAGCGGCGCGGCTCGCGGCCGAGCAGGATGTTCTCGGCGACCGAGAGGTTCCCGCAGAGGTTGACTTCCTGGTACACGGTGCTGATCCCGGCGTCCTGGGCCTGGCCCGGCCCGGTGAACGCCACGGGGGAGCCGTTCAGGTGGATCTCGCCCGCCGCGGGGGTGTGCACGCCGGTCAGCGCTTTGATGAGGGTGGACTTGCCCGCGCCGTTCTCGCCCATCAGGGCGTGCACCTCGCCGGGGAACAGCCGGAAGTCCACGTCGGTGAGCGCCTTGACGCCGGGGAACTCGACGCTGGTGCCGCGCATGTCGACCACCGGGGCCGGGCTCTGCGGAGCTGTGTCGGTCATGGCCAGCTTTCGTGTGGTGGCGGTCCCGCCCCCCGCGGACCAGGGCCGGGGGCGGGACCGCTGCTCGTGTCAGTACTTGCGCTCGGGCAGGGCCGCCTTGGCCTGCTCCTGGGTGAAGGTGGTCTCCTCGGTCACCACGCGCTTGGGGACCTCCTCGCCCGCGACGACCTTCTTGGCCAGCTCCATCAGCTGCGGGCCGAGCAGCGGGTTGCACTCGACGATGAAGTTGATCTCGCCGTTGGCCAGTGCGGTCATGCCGTCTTTGACGGCGTCCACGGTGATGATCTTGATGTCGGTGCCCGGCTTCTTGCCCGCCGCCTTGATCGCCTCGATGGCGCCGAGGCCCATGTCGTCGTTGTGCGCGTAGACGACGTCGATGTCCGGGTTGGACTTCAGGAACGCCTCCATCACCTGCTTGCCGCCCGCGCGGGTGAAGTCACCGCTCTGCGTGGCGACGATCTTGATGTCCGGGCGCGCGGCGATGACGGACTCGAAGCCCTCCTTGCGGTCGATGGCCGGGGCCGCGCCCGTGGTGCCCTGCAGCTCCACCACGTTCACCGCGCCTTGGGTGTTGTCCACCAACCACTGCCCGGCCTTCTTGCCCTCCTCCACGAAGTCCGAGCCGAGGAACGTCTCGTAGAGGGTGTCGTCCTCGGAGTCCACGGCGCGGTCGGTCAGGATGACCGGGATGTTGGCGCGCTTGGCCTCCAGCAGCACCGCGTCCCACCCGGTCTCCACGACCGGGCTGAACGCGATGACGTCCACCTTCTGCTGGATGAAGGACCGGATCGCCTTGAGCTGGTTCTCCTGCTTCTGCTGCGCGTCGGAGAACTTCAGCTCCACGCCCGCGGCCGTCGCTGACTCCTGGACGGACTTGGTGTTCGCCGTGCGCCACCCGCTCTCGGCGCCGACCTGGGCGAAGCCCATGACGAGCTTGCCGTCGTCCTGGCCGCCCGCGCCGCCGCCGGGGTTGGCCGAGCCGCCTCCGCCGCCCCCGCCGCAGGCCGCCAGCGCGGCCAGCAGGACGGCGCCGAGGGCTGCCGTGATCTTTTTCGACACTGCTCTTCCTCCGTGGTCAACCGGGTCGCCCGGCGGTGCGGCAGGGCGCGTGACCGCTGTCACTGGGAGCTAGAGTGAACGCTCACATCGGCCCCGTCAACCCTTTGTAAACCACGAATCCGCATCGTTGACAGCCTGGGGTGGACTGGCTAGGTTAGCGCTCACTCTGGGTGCGGGCGATATCGTCGCAGCTCGCGGTCCGAATAGTGCGCGGCTGGTGCGCCTGTGCGACACTCCAGTTGGGATTCCCCGCATCGCCGCCGGCCCGGTGTTATCGTTAACAACGACATCGGTCGCAAGCGGAATCGAGGTGGCCCGGTGGCGGGATCAGCAGGGGGCGGGCGGACGGTGCGCGATCCGGCCATGACGGACGTCGCACGCCTGGCGGGGGTGTCCCACCAGACCGTCTCCCGGGTGCTCAACGGCCATCCCAGCGTGCGCGAGCAGACCCGCCTGCGGGTCCGCGCCGCCGTCGAGGAACTCGGCTACCGGCCCAACCGCGCCGCGCGGGCGCTGGTCACCGGCAGGTCCCAGCTCATCGGCGTCGTCGCCCAGAACTCCACCCTCTACGGCCCGGCCTCGCTGCTGGCCGCCTTCGAGCTGGCCGCCGCCGCGGCCGGGTTCGCCGTCAGCGTGCGGCGGGTGCGGGAACTGGACCGGAGCTCCATCTCCGCGGCTGTCGAGCACCACCGCGACCAGCGGGTGGCCGGGATCGTGGCGATAGCGCCCACCGCGTCGGCCAACGACGCCCTCGCCGACGTGCCCGCGGGTGTGCCGCTGGTCATCGTCGACGGCGACCCCGAGCGCGGCGCGCCGCTGGTGACCGTCGACCAGGAGGCCGGCGCCTACGCGGCCACGAAACACCTGCTCGACGCCGGTCACAGCACGGTCTGGCACGTGTCCGGGCCCGCCGACTGGTTCGACGCCGCGGGCCGCGTGCGCGGCTGGCGCACGGCCCTGACCGAGGCGGGCGCGGAGATCCCGCCGCTGGCCGCCGCGGACTGGAGCGCGGCGGCCGGGTACCAGGCCGGGCAGATGCTGGCCCGCATGCCCGAGGTCACCGCCGTGTTCGCCGCCAACGACCACCTGGCCCTCGGCATCCTGCGGGCGATGAGCGAGCGCGGCAGGTCCGTGCCCGGCGAGGTCAGCGTCGTCGGCTTTGACGACGTGCCCGAGGCCGCCTACTTCATCCCGCCGCTGACGACGGTCCGCCCCGACTTCGACGCCGTCGCCACCGAGACCCTGGCGCTGCTGCTGGCCCAGATCTCCGACGGCGGGCACCCCGGTGGCGAGGTCCTGCGGCGCACCATCAGCCCGACCCTGGTCGAGCGCGCGAGCGTCGCCCCGCCGCGCGCCTGACCCACTCCGCTCGCACCCGGCCGGCGACGGCCGGGTTGTCGGCATGTCCGCGGCGGCCGGTGTACGCGCTCACCGGCAGTTCCCCCGCTGCGGTGACCGCCTCTTGACGTGCCGAATGTTAGCGATAACACTCAGGGCGTCGTGCCCGTCCGCGCCTCGTGAAGGTGGCCGCCATGCCCCATGAACCCGACGCCCTCGTGGTCGGCGTCGATTTCGGCACCCTGTCCGGCCGCGCCGTCGTGGTGCGCGTCCGCGACGGCGCCGAACTCGGCACCGCCGTCCACGAGTACCGGCACGGCGTCATAGACCGAGCCCTGCCCGCCACCGGGGCCCAGCTGCCGCCGGACTGGGCCTTGCAGGTTCCCGCCGACTACGTCGACGTGCTGCGCGCGGCCGTGCCCGCCGCCATCGCCGACGCGGGCGTCGACCCCGCCGACGTCATCGGCGTCGGCACCGACTTCACCGCGTGCACCATGGTCCCCACGACCGCCGACGGCACCCCGCTGTGCGAGCTGCCCGAGTTCGCCGACAACCCGCACGCCTACGTGAAGCTGTGGCGCCACCACGCCGCCCAGCCGCAGGCGGACCGGATCAACGCCCTCGCCGCGCGGCTCGGCGAGAAGTGGCTGCCCCGCTACGGCGGCCTGATCTCCTCGGAGTGGGAGTTCGCCAAGGGCCTGGAACTGCTGGAAGGCGCGCCCGAGGTCTACGCCGCCATGGACCGCTGGGTCGAGGCGGCCGACTGGATCGTCTGGCGGCTCACCGGCACCTATGTGCGCAACGCCTGCACCGCGGGCTACAAGGGCATCCTGCAGGACGGGCAGTACCCGTCGCGGGAGTTCCTCGCCGAACTCAACCCGGACTTCGCGGGCTTCGTCGCCGACAAGCTCGACCACCCGATCGGCGACCTCGGCGACCGCGCGGGCGGGCTGAGCGCCGAGGCCGCCGCCTGGACCGGGCTGCGCGAGGGCATCGCGGTCGCCGTCGGCAACGTCGACGCGCACGTCACCGCGCCCGCCGCCGGGGCCGTCGAGCCCGGCCAGATGGTCGCCATCATGGGCACCTCCACCTGCCACGTCATGAGCGGCGCGGAACTGCGCGACGTGCCGGGCATGTGCGGGGTCGTCGACGGCGGCATCGTGCCGGGGTTGTGGGGCTACGAGGCGGGCCAGAGCGGGGTGGGCGACATCTTCGCCTGGTACACCGCGAACCAGGTGCCGCCGGTCTACCACGAGCAGGCACGCGAGCGCGGCCTCTCCGTGCACGAGCTGCTGAGCGAGCTGGCCGCCGAGCAGGCCGTCGGCGAGCACGGGCTCGTCGTGCTGGACTGGCACAGTGGCAACCGCTCCGTGCTGGTCGACCACGAGCTGTCCGGGCTGGTGCTGGGCCTGACGCTGGGCACCACCGCGGTCGACGTCTACCGCGCGCTGTTCGAGGCGACGGCGTTCGGCACCAGGACGATTATCGACGCGTTCACCGACGCGGGCGTGCCCGTCACCGAGCTGGTGATCGCGGGCGGCCTGCTGCGCAACCCGCTGCTCATGCAGATCTACGCCGATGTGGTGAACCTGCCGCTGTCGGTCATCGGCTCCGAGCAGGGGCCCGCGCTCGGCTCCGCGCTGCACGCCGCGGTCGCCGCGGGCGCGCACGCCGACATCCGCGCCGCCGCCGCGGCGATGGGCGCGGCGACCCGCGCCGCCTACGTCCCCATCCCGGCCAACGTCGAGGGCTACGAGCGCCTCTTCGCCGAATACCACGAGCTGCACGACCACTTCGGCCGCGGCGGCAACGAGGTCATGCGCAGGCTGCGCGGCATCCGCAGGGCCGCGCGCGCCGGACGGGAGGGCTGAGGTGGCCGACCCCACGCTGCCGGTGTCGGCTGAGCTGCGCCGCACCGTCGCCGACCTGCACCGCGAACTGACCCGCTACGGGCTGGTGATCTGGACGGCGGGCAACATCTCGGCCAGGGTGCCGGGCGCCGACCTCATGGTGATCAAGCCGTCCGGGGTGTCCTACGACGAGCTGGGCCCGGAGGCCATGGTCGTCACCGACCTGCACGGCGAACTCGTCGAGGGCGAGTTGGCGCCCTCGTCGGACACCGCGGCCCACGCCTACGTCTACCGGCACATGCCCGAGGTCGGCGGGGTCGTGCACACGCACTCCCCGTACGCCACGGCGTGGTCGGCCCGGCGCGAGCCCATCCCGTGCGTGCTGACGATGATCGCCGACGAGTTCGGCGGCGACATCCCGGTCGGCCCGTTCGCCCTCATCGGCGACGACTCCATCGGCCGCGGCATCGTGGAGACGCTGCGCGGCAGCCGATCGCCCGCGGTCCTGATGGCCAACCACGGCCCGTTCACCGTCGGCACCGACGCCCGCGCCGCGGTCAAGGCCGCGGTGATGCTGGAGGACGTCGCCCGAACCGTCCACTTCGCACACCAGCTCGGCAGGCCCGAGGCCATCGACCCGGAATCCGTCGACCGGCTCCACGCCCGCTACCAGAACGTCTACGGGCAGTAGGCCCGACGATCCTCCCGGGCCGCGTCCCGGGGAAGGGGGAACCCGCATGTCTTCCGCAGCCAAGCCACAGGTCTGGTTCCTGACCGGCAGCCAGCACCTGTACGGTCCGGAGACGCTGGAGCAGGTGGCGAGCCAGTCCCAGCGCATCCAGCGCATGCTCTCCGACAGCGGCAGACTCGCCGCCGAACTGGTGTGGCAGCCGGTGCTGACCGACTCCGCCGCGATCCGCCAGACGCTGGAGGCGGCCAACACCGACCCGGCGTGCGTCGGGGTGATCGCCTGGATGCACACCTTCTCCCCGGCCAAGATGTGGATCACCGGCCTGGACGCGCTGCGCAAGCCGCTGCTGCACCTGCACACCCAGCTCAACGAGGCGCTGCCCTGGTCGTCCATCGACATGGACTTCATGAACCTCAACCAGGCCGCGCACGGCGACCGCGAGTTCGCCTACGTGCAGACCCGCATCGGGGTGGCCCGCAAGACCGTCGCCGGGCACGTGTCGGACCCGAGGGTCATCGACCGGGTCGACGGCTGGCTGCGCGCCGCGCTCGGCCAGCACCACCTGCGCGGCCTGCGCCTGGCCCGCTTCGGCGACAACATGCGCGACGTCGCCGTGACCGAGGGCGACAAGGTGGAGGCCGAGCTGCGCTTCGGCGTCAGCGTCAACACCTATGGCGTCAACGACCTGGTTGCCGTGGTCGACGCGGTGTCCGACGCCGAGATCGACCGCCTGGTCGCCGAATACGCCGACCTGTACCGGCTCGCCCCCGAACTGGCCGCCGAGCGCCACGACTCGCTGCGCTACGCGGCGCGCATCGAGGCGGGTATGCGGCAGTTCCTCACCGACGGCGGATTCGGCGCCTTCACCACGAACTTCCAGGACCTCGGCGGGCTGCGCCAGCTGCCGGGCCTGGCCGTGCAGCGGCTGATGGGGGAGGGCTACGGCTTCGGCGGCGAGGGCGACTGGAAGACCAGCGCGCTGCTGGCCGCCGTCAAGGCGATGTCCCCGGGCGGTGGGACGTCCTTCATGGAGGATTACACCTACCACTTCGGACCGGGGACACCGAGGGTGCTGGGCGCGCACATGCTGGAGGTGTGCCCGTCGATCGCCGCCGACCGCCCGTCCTGCGAGATCCACCCGCTGGGCATCGGCGACCGGGAGGACCCGGTCCGCCTCGTCTTCGACGCCGCCCCCGGCCCCGCCGTGGTGGTGGGTCTCGCCGACCTCGGCGACCGCTTCCGCCTGGTGGCCAACGAGATCGATGTCGTCGTCCCCGACGAGCCCCTGCCGAACCTGCCCGTCGCGCGCGCCGTCTGGACCCCGCGCCCGAGCCTGCCCGTCTCCGCCGAGTGCTGGCTGACCGCGGGCGGACCCCACCACACCGTCTTCTCCAGCGCTGTGGACGCCTCGGTCCTGCGCGACTTCGCCGAGATGACCAGGACCGAACTCGTCGTGATCGGCGCCTCGAGCACCACTGAGGACTTCACCGACCGGCTGCGCTGGAACCAGGCCTACCACCGGCTGGCCCAGGGCCTGCGCTAGCGGACCGGCTCGGGGGCGGCGGCCGAGGGTCGCCGCCCCCGAGCCGGCGGCTCTGTCAGAGGGCGCGCAGCGCCACCGGGACCGGCCTGCTCACGGCGATCACCGTCGTCCCGCCGGCGTCGCGGCGCACGTCCAGGCGGTCGCTGCAGGCGCGCATCAGGTTGAAGCCCTTGCCGCGGTGCGTCGGGCCGGGGTCCACCGGCTGCCAGGCGCCCTGGTCGCGCACGGTGAACTCGACCCGCCTGCCCCCGGCCTGGGAGAGCACTCGGCAGAACACCTCGATGTCCGGGTGCGGCCCGTTGGGCGGGCCGGGGTGGTCGGGGTGGATGCCGAAGCCGTGCTCGATGCTGTTGCTGACCGCCTCGTTGATCACGATGACCAGGTCGTCGACGTGCGCGGGGGACCAGTCCAGCCGCGTCAGCCACTCCCGCACCCGCTCCCGGGCGATGGAGGGCGACACCCAGTCGACCGCCAGTGCGAAGCGCAGCTCGGTGGGCGCGGGCCGCGACGGGGCGGCTTCCCGCTGGGCGTCCCGCTCGTCCTGCTCAGAGCTCGGCGGCATGGGTCTCTCCTGGGGCTAGCTGGGCTCGCCCGCCGTGAGGGCGTCCTCGACGGTGTGAAACAGCGCGAGGAACTGGTCGAAACCGACGATCTCGATCGGCCGGATGACTGGGCGCGACTGGTCCACGACCACCCTGAGCTGGTCGAGCCCCCTGCGGGTGACCGCCTCGCTCGCCGCGTCGCGCAGCACGCGCAGTCCGGCCGAGCCCAGGAAGTCGATCTCGGCGAGGTCGACGATGAGCACCCGCTCGCCGAGGCCGTCGTAGGCCGCGTCGATGGCGGCGGCCAACCGGGGCGCTGTCAGTCCGTCGATCGCGCCCGCCGCGGCGACCACGACGGCGTCGTGGCGCTCGGCGGAGCGCAGGGTGAGCAGCTGTTCGTGCGGCGGGGGAAGGGTGGGGTGGGCACCGCCGTCCGGTGTCCGCTCGTCGCTGGCCGGTTTCACACGGTGAACCCTACCGCCGGTCGCACGGCTTGGCCGATCGCCTCCGGCTCGTCTGTCCAATAGCGAATCGAAAGCCGCCGATCTTGACGCTGACCTGCGGGCGTGCTGTGATCGCGAGAAACCTTCACCTGGTAGGAGGAGATCCGGTGCCTCTGTTACGTCGCTGCATCGCCGCACTCGCCGCCGTGTCCGCCGCCGCACTCGCCGTCGTGCCCGCCGCCACGGCCCAGCCTGCGGCCCAGCCCGCGGCGCTGCCGACCGCGGCCATCGCGCTCGGCGACAGTTTCATCAGCGGGGAGGGCGCGGGGGACTACCAGTCAGTCGTGGACCTCAACGGCACCGCCCAAGGCTTCCCCGGGTGGGGGGCCGACAACGCCAACGCCTACTTCTGCCACCGCTCGGCCAACGCCTCACTGCTGCGGGCGTCCCTGCCCGGCATCAGCGCGCGCTTCAACCTGGCCTGCTCCGGCGGCCAGCCGCACGACATCACCTCGGCCTCGGCCAACCGCGCCAAGGGCCGCACGGTCGCCTCCCAGCTCGACCAGCTGCGCGCCGTCGCCCGCACCCACGACATCGACTTCGTGCTCGTCGGCCTCGGTTCCAACAACAGCTCCTTCACCTTCGGCGACGCCGCGTCGGTGTGCGCCAACCGTTTCATCGCCGACGCCTGGACCGGCTGGTGGGAGTTCTGGGCCTACATCGGCGGGCCCGTCCCGCAGGCCCCCTGCACCGCCGCCGACCTCGCCACCGAGGCCGAGCTGAACTCGGCCACCACCGAGACCACCGTCGCCCTGCGCGCTCTGATGGACACCCTCGCCGAGGTCGACGCCGACGGCGTCCACCGCATCGTCCTGCAGGACTACACCAACCCGCTGCCCTTCGACTACGCGGGCGAGTACCACACCCAGGACGGCCGCGCCGACGACCGCGACAAGTTCCGCGACCTCGGCGCCGAGCGCTACGCCGCGGGCTGCCCCGCCCACCGCGCCAGCCTCGCCGCAGGCCACATGTTCTCCACCGGCCTCGGCAACCTCGTCCGCAACACCCACGCCACGCTCTCCGCCGAGCGCCCCGGCCGCGACCTCGTCTACCTCAACGTCCAGCGCGCCTTCGACGGAGCCCGCCTGTGCGAGCGCACCGGCAGCCCCGGCTACGCCCTGGCCACCCCGATCCGCCTGCACGACGGCACTTCGGGCAACGTCGTGACCAGCCTCTCGGGCAAGGACAAGATCGCCATCCAGCGCATCGCCAACAACTGCGTGACCCACTTCCAGACCTGCCAGGAGTCCTGGCACCCGAACGCGGGCGGCCACGGCGTGCTGGCCCAGTGCCTCTCCGGCGCGGCCACCACCGGCAGCCGCGCCGTCTCCTGCGTCCGCGACGCGAACACCGGGGGCATCAGCGTCGGGTAGCCCCTGGTGGCTCAGTCCACGCCGACGGGACCGAGGATGCGCCGCAGGCTCTCCTCGGTCTCGTCGCCCAGGCGCTCCATCGCGACCTTGGCGACCGGCGTGGCCAGCTTGGCGACCCCGTTGAACTCGATGTGCGCCCGGTAGGTGATCTCGGTCGTGCCCGGCGCGGACCCCGGCTCGATCGCGATGTCGTCGGTCGAGGTGGCGGTCTTGTTGCGACCGACGAACTGCAGGTGGTCGGGCCCCGCCTTGGTCAGCTCGTAGGTCAGCTCGGTCTCCTGCCCGAGGAACTTCGACACGTTCCGCCACGTCGACCCGACCCGCACCGGCCCGTCGTCCTTCCTCGTGCAGGACACCGTCCCCGGGTCCCACTCCTCGGCCCTGGCGAAGTCCCGCAGGTAGTCGACCACCTCACTGGGGCTCTTCGCGACGGTGAACTTCCTCGACACGTCAACCACGGTGTTCCTCCTCGGTTCGGTGAGCCCGCTGGGCCGGATCTGCTCGGCGAGCAGGCGCTCGTGTGGTGTTCGGTGCGGCGACCGGGCCGGATGTGCGCCGCGGCGGTGCTGCTCAGTCGGGGGAGTGGAGGCGGACGTGCTCGGCGATGGAGCGGATCGTCTCGCCCTCGCCGGTCCCCAGCCCGTGCCTGGTGATGTTCAGCGCGCCCGCGGCGCCGCCCAGGCGCAGCGTGCTCTCCATGTCCTCGCCCCTGGCCATCGCCACCGCGACGGCGGCGGTCATGGAGTCCCCGGCGCCGCGGGTGTCGACGTGGTGCAGGCTCGGCACCTCGATCAGGCGGATGCCGTCCGCGGTGCGGGCGATGGCGGGCTTCTCGGCCCGCGACACCAGCACCAGCTCGGCCCCGGTCTCGGCCAGGTGCTCAGCCGCCCGCACCAGCGCCTTCTCCGAGTCGTCCTCGGCCAACTCCGCGGCCAGCACCTCCTCGTGGCTCACCTTGATCACCGACGGCCCGCCCTCGCGCGCCGCTTCCAGGTACTCGCCCGCCAGGTCCACCACCACCCGGCAGCCCATCTCGGTCAGGTCGGACACCAGCCTGCGGTAGAGCGAGGGCGGCACCACGTTCTTCTCCGCCACCCCCGCGAGGATCGCCGTTCCCGCCGCCAGCCCCTCCCGCAGCGCGACCGCGTAGAGGTCGTCCAGGTCGTGGCGGGACAACGGGTCGGCCGCCATCTCCACCAGCGGCTCCCGCTCCCCCTCCCGACGATCATGGATGTAGGACCCGTTCCGCGCCGCCACCTCCAACGCCTCCACGGTGATCCCGACCCCGCTGAGCAGCCCCCGCAGCACCTGACCGGTCTCCCCTCCGAAGGCCCCGCACAGAGTGACCGGCAACCCGAGAACCGACACCATCCTGGCCTGCCACACCCCCTGACCCCCGGCGTGGATGTGCACGTCGGGCGCGCCATTCACCTCCTCGACCGTCACGGTGAGCTGCGGCGATGGCGCGAACACCACGATGGAGGGCGATTTGTCCGTCACGGCCCCGGAATACCCCGGGCCGTGGCCACCCGAAACGCTCAGAAACCGAAGTTCTGCGTCCAGTAGACGCCATAGCTGCCACCCTTGCCGATGCCGACGCCGAGGGTGGTGTAGTCGCAGTTGAGGATGTTGGCGCGGTGCCCGGGACTGGTCATCCAGGACTCCATGACCGACTCCGGCGTCCGCTGTCCGGCGGCGATGTTCTCCCCGCCCGGGCTGTCGTAGCCGTGGGCGCGCATGCGGTCGAAGGGGGAACGGCCATCGAGGGAGGTGTGGTCGAAGTAGTCCTGCTCGGCCATGTCGACGCTGTGCGCACGAGCGGCGTCGGCGAGGTCGGCGTTCCAGCGGACGGGACCGCACCCGCTGTCGGCCCGCTCGGTGTTGACCAACGCGAGGACGGCGCTCTCGTTGTCGGCTGGGGGAGTGCCCGCGGGCTTCGGCTTGCTGGTGCGGGACGGCTGCGGCGTGGTCGCGGTAGTCGACTCAGCGGTCGATTCCCCGGCGGACTCCGTGGTCGTCGGCGCTGCGGTGGTCGTGACCTCAGTGGTGGTGACCGTGGTCGTCGCAGGCACGGTGGCAGACCCGACAGTCGACGTCACCCCAAAGGACACCGACACCTCAGGCACCCACGAGCCACCCCCCGACGACTCCACCACCGGCTCAGACCCCCCACCCGCCAGCACTCCGACGGTAGCGGCGACCCCAGCCACAACCACCCCAACCCCAACGACCACCAGACGACGCGAGCGATACGACACCGACGTTCCTCTCATCCCTGAACAGATTCGCCCCCATGACCCGCCCGCTCCCGCGACCATTACGCTCTGCGCCACAGATCACAGGAAGATCCTCCGAAGGTGGCCCATGCCCGCGTCCGCCCCTGACTCCACCGCGGGCACGTCGTATCCCAACCAAGCCACCCCAGCCGACCCCACTCGCTCGAAGATCCCCACCTCCCAGCCTCCCCACCCCGCCCCCGACCACACGATGGAAGCGCCCACCACCCCATCCCACCCCCGAACGCCACCCCTGCCACACCACGACCGCCGAGCACCTCGGAAACCCCGTCAAACCCCCCAACCCACCACCGACAAAGCCCACACCGCCGCGCCCCGTTCCGCCGAACCGGGTTCCGGTGGACTTCATCCCGCCCCGTCACTGTCACGCCGCCGGCGCGCTCCTCGGTGGCAGTCCGCCGCCGCGCCGCGGGTGCGGAGGACCTGCCCACCCGTCCCGCGATCGTGGCCCGTGGCGACGACTGTCCCTGTCGGGTTGTCCGGCTTCGCCCTGCGGCCCGCTGAGCCGTCTGCCTTCTCCTTGCGGCCCGTCGACCGGTCCAGCTTCGCCCCGTGGCCTGTCAGGCCGTCCGGCTCCGCCATTCAGCCCGCCGGGGCTTCCGGCTTCGCCCTGCGGCTCGCCGGGCCGTCCAGCCTCGCCCCGCAGTTCACCGGGTCCGCACCGCACAGGCCATCGTCATGACCGCATCCGAGGCCGACCTCGTCACCGCCGCGAAGGCAGGCGACCGCGACGCGTTCACCGACCTCTACCACCGCCACAGCCCGGCCATCACCGCCTACCTGACCCGCACCGTCGGCGACCCACATCTCGCCGAGGACCTCACCCAGGACACCTTCGTAACGGCCCTGCGCCGCCTGCGCACCCTGCGCAGCCCCGACCGTTTCCGCCCCTGGCTGTTCACCATCGCCCACCGCGCCGCCCTCGACCACCGCGCAGGCCCCATCCCCCTCGGTGACCTCCCCGAACCACCCACCCCACCCGAGCCGACGCACGAGGCGGCCACCGCCCGCGAGTCCGCCCGCCTGGTGTGGTCGGCCGCCGCCGCCCTGGAGCCCCGCCAGCGCGCCATCCTGGACCTGATCCTCCGCGGCAACCTGTCCACCACCGAACTCGCCGAGGCCCTGGACGTCCGACCAGCCCACGCCGCCGTCCTCGCCCACCGCGCCCGCACAGCCCTCGGCAAGTCCGTCCGCCTACTCCTCCTCACCCGCAGCCCCCGCCGCTGCCCCCGCCTCGCCGAACTCGTCCCCGGCCGCCCCGCAGCCCTCACGAGATCCCAACGCACCACCGTCGACCGCCACGTCCGCCGCTGCCCCCACTGCCGCACCCTGACCACGACCATCACCACCCCCCTGACCATCCTCGGCACCCTCCTGGCCCTCCGCGACGGCATCTCCACCCCCGCATCGGTCCCCACCTCCGCGTTCACTCCCACCTCCGCGTTCACTTCCACCTCCGCGTCCCCTCACACCGCCGCGTCCGCCCCCACGCCCGGCCTGGCACCCGCCGCCGCGACGGGCCACGCCGCCAAGCTCGCCGTAGCCGCATCGGTGGCCGCGGCCGTCGCGGTACTCGTCCTGTTGCCCGCCGATGAAACATCCGTGGCCACCCCCAGCCGCACCCCCGGGGACACCGCCCCCGCAGGTCCCACTCCGCCCACCGCCACCCCGCTGGATCTCCCGCCGCCAGATCTCACCCCACCCGGCCGTCCGTCGCCAAGCTCCTCGCCAGGTCCCACCCCGCCCGGCCGACCATCGCCAGATTCCCCACCACCCGGCAGCGCCCCACCCCAAGGTGCAGGCCTACCTCCGTCACCAGCCGCCACCCAGGCCCGCTCTCTCCCCGCGCCTGGAGCCGCCACCCACCCAGATCCCACCGAGCCCGACCGCATGATCTCCGCGATCAACGCGTCCCGCTCCGCCCAGGGCTGCTCACCCCTGCACCCATCACGCCCTCTCACCGACGCCGCCCAAGCCCACTCCACCGACATGATGCGCCGCGACTACATCGGCGTGGAGTCCCCCGGCGCCCCTTCCCTCACCGACCGCGTCCCCGCAACCAGCCGCTCCGCCATCCGGCACACCTACGTCGCGGCCTCTCGCGAGACAGGAGCCGAGATGGCCGAAGTCCTGGGAACCCGTCCCCTGGACTGCTCACTGACCACGATCGGCGTCGGCCGAGCCGTAGGGGGCACCTGCGGCTACTACTGGGCCGTTATCCTCGGCACCGATTGACTCACTTCGCCGCGCCACTCGGCACACGCCGACTACTGGCCCCGGCATCCGACACCGCGTCGCCACAGCACTCATCCCGTGCTCGTCGTGGTCTCAGTTCGCCATCACCCCCGTCCGCCACGCCCAGGCAGCGATCTCCACCCGGTTTCGAGCGTTCAGTTTGCGCTGCACATTCGCCAGGTGGGTCTTCACGGTCGCCAGGGTGACGTGCAGGTCGGCGGCCACTTCCTCGTTGGTCGCGCCCCGTGCGACCAGGCGCACCACCGCCAGTTCGCGCTCGGTCAACGCTTCCGCGGGACCGTCGTCGGCAGGAGTGCCGTGCTGAAGCGGACCCAGGCGAGACAGCAGCCGGACAGTGATGGCGGGGGATATGAGCGTCGTGCCGGTCGAAGCCGCGCGAACCGCCTCCACCAGCAGGGCGGGGGAGGAATCCTTCAGCAGGAAGCCGCAAGCCCCGTTCCGCAGCGCCTGGTAGACGTACTCGTCCAGGTCGAACGTGGTCGCGATGACGACGTTCAGCGGATCGTGGACACCGGGCCCCGCCAAGAGGCGGGTGGCCTCCAGACCGTCGAGGCGGGGCATGCGGATGTCGAGCAGGCAGACGTCCGGCCGGAGTCGACGCGCCTGGTCGACAGCTTCCTCACCGTCGCCAGCGGTGGCGATCACCTCCATGTCCGGCTGGGCGCCGAGGATCATCGAGAAGGCCGAGCGGATCATCTGCTGGTCGTCGGCGATGAGCAGGCGGATCATGACGCGGGCAGGGTGGCGGTGACCTGCCAGCCTGTGGCTGTCGCGCCTGCCGTCAGGGCGCCGCCGACGGCCCCGACCCGCTCAGTCAGCCCGACCAGGCCGAATCCGGGTGACGGATTGTCCGACGCCGTGCCGTCGTCGCGCACGATGATCTCCACTTCGCCGCCGCGCATCCGCGCGGTGATCTCCACCAATCCGACGCCCTCCGCGTGCCGGAGCACGTTGGTCAGCGACTCCTGCACCACATGGCGGGCGGCATCGAGCGTAGGCGGTGGCAGCGGCCTCCCCGCGAGCCCGTCGTCAATCGTGGCGCTCACCCGCGCGGGCCCAGGGAACCGGTCGGCAGCGCCGGTCAGTACCTCGTCCAGGGTGTGGCGCTGCGGTGTCGGGTCGTCGCCGCGCAGCACGGTGATCATGCTCCGCATCGACGCCAGCGCCTCGGAGCCCGCGTCCTCTATACCCGCGAGCATGCCGTCGAGGTCCTCCGCGGACGGAGGGCTGCCCGCCGCCGTGGTGTACCGGACTGCTTTGGCTTGGGCGACGATGGCAGTCACGTGGTGGGCGACGAAATCGTGCAGGTCACGCGCGTATTCCAGACGCTGGGTCTCCCGAGCCAGCGCGACTGCGGCGGCGCGGCGCTGTTCATG
The DNA here is from genome assembly GCF_042657845.1 of Actinokineospora guangxiensis. Taxonomy (NCBI): domain Bacteria; kingdom Bacillati; phylum Actinomycetota; class Actinomycetes; order Pseudonocardiales; family Pseudonocardiaceae; genus Actinokineospora; species Actinokineospora guangxiensis. Next base: position 238,887 of record NZ_JBHSKF010000002.1, read on the forward strand.
CAATCGCATGTAGAGGCCCAGCATCACCATGAACACCGAGCCGGAGATCAGTCCGATGAAGACGATGTCGAGGTGATCCCTGATGTTGTCCATGCGGAGCGGGATCATGAAGACGGCGACGCCCAGCGCGGGGGCGATCCAGAGTATCCGCCGCAGCGGCTGGTCGGTGACCACCCAGACCATCAGCCACCACAGGGCGGCCAACTCGACCACGCCGAAGGTGTTGTCCAAACGGACGGTGAGCGTCGCGCACACGATGGAGAAGGTGATTGAGGCCAGCACGGCGGGCACGACCAGGCGGCGCAGAAACAGCGCGGTGGTGGTGATCGCGCCGCAGAAGATGACGCCGACCTGGGTGACAGTGGTCTCCGCGGACAGCCCTTCGACCACCAGGAGCAGAGCGGCGCACGCGACCAGGAAGGCGACCGTGATCCGCTGCGTCCATCGCAGTTTCGATGAGGGGGCTGGCATGGGCGTCACGCTATTACTGGTTGGCGGGGGGTGCCTCGTTCTTTCGGCTGATCACGGTCAGGGCCACTCCGCCGTGCGGCTGATTCGCCCGCCACCAAGCCCCGAGCACGATGGCCCGGTGAGCAATCGAGCCATGGCCGAGGCGGACTCCCTCGGAAAAGTGTACGGGACCGGCGAGCACGCCGTCGTCGCGCTCGCCGGGGTGTCGGCGCGCTTCCACGAGGGCGAGTTCACCGCGGTGATGGGGCCGTCCGGGTCGGGCAAGTCGACCTTCATGCACTGCCTGGCGGGCTTGGACACCCCCACATCGGGCGCCGCCCGCATCGGCGGGGTAGACCTCTCCTCCTTGCGCGAGGCGCGGCTGACTCAGCTGCGACGCGAGCGGATCGGCTTCGTCTTCCAGTCGTTCAACCTACTGCCCACTCTCACAGCGGAGGAGAACATCGCGCTCCCGCTTTCGCTGGCGGGCAAACGACCCGATCCGGAGTGGACCGAGCAGATCGTGCGCGCGACCGGCCTGGCCGACCGTCTCTCCCACCGCCCCGCCCAGCTTTCCGGCGGGCAGCAGCAGCGCGTGGCGTGCGCCCGCGCACTCGTCACCCGGCCGGACATCATCGTCGCGGACGAGCCCACGGGAAACCTGGACTCCCGCTCCGGCGCACAGATCCTCGACCTGCTGCGGAGGTGCGCGGCCGAGTGGGGCCAGACAGTCCTCATGGTCACCCACGACCCGATCGCGGCGGGCTACGCCGACCGGGTTCTGTTCCTCGCAGACGGCAGCCTGGTCGATGAGATGGCCGGCCCGACCCCCGACCGCGTGCTGGAACGGATGCGCCGGTTCGACGCCGCCCAGGCGGTGCGCTGATGCTGAAGCTCGCCGTCCGGTCGGTGCTGACCCGCAGATCGCGGTTCCTGCTGCCGCTATTCGCGGTCGCACTGGGCGTGGCGTTCGTCTCCGGTGCGCTGCTGTACGGCATGTCGGTGCGTGCCGTCATCGACAGATCTCAACCTCCGCCCGGTCTGTCGGTCACCGGCGAGGGCCTGACCCCCGAGTTGGTCACGCGGTTGGCCGCGGTACCCGAGGTCGCGGGCGCGGTCCCGAGGTCGACAGGGCGTGCGTTCTTGGTCGGCCCGGATGGCCACGTGGTCGGCCAGCCCGGCTACGCCTCCGCGTCGGACCGTGCGGAGACAGTCGTGCGCGGTCAGCTCCCGGCTGGAGCGGGCGAGGTCGCCATCGATGAGTGGTCCGCCCAGCGCACTGGCTACGAGGTCGGGGGCCAGGTCCAGGTTGTGGTCGCGGGGGAGTCGACTCTTGTGCGGGTCGCGGGGGTGATCACCGCGGCCGATCCAGGGCTCGCGCTCGGCGGGACGCTGGTGGTCTTCGATCCCGCGACCGCGCGCGACCTTTTCGGGATCACGGCCGTCGACGTGACAGCCCGCGGCGCCGAATCCGCGATGGTTGACGCCGTGCAGCCGCTGCTGGGCGACGAACTGCGGGTGGAGTCGGCCGGTTCGAGCGCGGCAGGCGACGGGAAGCTCACCGAGATCCTGCTGGTGTTCGCCGCGGTCGCCGTGTTCGTCGCGGTGTTCCTGGTCGCGAATACGTTCTCCATGCTCACCGCCGCCCGCGCGCGGGAGCAGGCGCTGCTGCGGGCCATCGGCGCCGCGCGCGGGCAGCTGATGCGTGGCGTGTTGGCCGAGGCGGTCGTGGTGGGGCTGGTCGCGACCGTCGCCGGCTACCTGCTCGGAGCACTCGGGGCATGGGTGCTCGGCGGGGTGTTCGCGGTCGGAGACGGTCCTCCGGTGCCGCTTCAGGTGGTGGAGCCGGTGGCAATGCTCGTGGCGGTGCTGGTCGGCGTCGGGGCGACGGTGGTGGCGGCGTACCTTCCCGCACGGCGGGCGGCTGCGGTGCCTCCTGTGGCCGCGCTGCGCTCCGGCCTGCCACCCGAGAGCAAGTCGCTGCGTCGTCGGGCGGTAGTGGGCGGGATCACCGTTGTCGCAGGTCTGGCCGCGTTGGCCGGAGCGGCGGAGACCCAGGACCTGCTGTACATCGGTGCTCCGCTGGTTGTGCTGGGGCTGGTGGGCCTCACTCCGCTGCTCGCGCTCGCCGCGACGGGAATCGTGCGGCGGCCGCTGGTGGCGTTCGCCGGAGTAAGGGGGACGCTGGCGCTGCGCAACATCCGCCGCAACCCCCGGCGCACGGCGTCGACGGCAGGTGCGCTGACGGTCGGTCTGGCCATCTGCGCCGCGGTGACCCTCCCCATCGCTTCCATCGCGGCGAAGGCCGAGCGTGACGCGGACACCGGAGACAGCGCCGACATCCGAGTGAGCGCGATCGACTTCGCCGACCTCAGCCCCGACATCCCCGACCGGATCGCCGCCGTGCCAGGTGCCAGTCAGGTCACGCCGCTCGCACAGACCTGGATCGACCTGGGGCGCGACTATCTGCAAGTGACCGGCGTGAACCCGACGACCATTGGCGACTTCGTCTCGCTGTCGGTCCGCGACGGCTCGCTCGACAACCTCGCGGAGGGGATTGCCGTATCCACCGAGGCAGCCACAAGCCAGGGCTGGGCGCTCGGTACCGGAGTCGCGGGCACCTGGGACGACGGCACCCAGGTGAGCCGCCCGATCGTGGCCATCTACCAGGCTCCCGACACCTTCGACCACGGTGTTCTGGTCGACGCGGCCTCTCTTCCAGCCGACATCGGCCCATCCACCGTGCTGGTCAAGTCGAGCGCGCCCGATACGGGCGCCCTCAAGGCCGAGATCATCTCCGCGCTGGACAACCCCACCGTCATCGTCCAGACAAGGCACGAGCACCGCGAGGCCGAGGGGAGCCGATTCGATGTCTTTCTCGCCATCCTCTACGCCCTCCTGAGCGTCTCCGTCCTCATCGGGGCCCTCGGCGTCGTCAACACGATGACGATGTCCACCATCGAACGCACCCGGGAGATCGGCCTGCTCCGCGCGGTGGGTGCTGACCGTGGCCTGGTGCGCTCGACCTTGCGGTGGGAGTCCGTGCTCACCGCCCTGCTGGGAGCAGTCGCCGGCCTCTTCGCAGGCACCCTCGTCGGGGTGGCGGCGGTGCGCTCCCAAGGCGGTGTTCCGGTGACGATCCCCTGGCTCCAGCTAGCGGTGTTCGTCGCGGCAACCGCCACCATCGGCATCCTCGCCGCCACAATCCCCGCCCGTCGAGCTACCCGCCTCCCCCTCCTGACCGCCCTCCACGCGGACACCGAATGACTGCCACCACTGGACCCCTCGTTCGTTGCTGGACGAGCACGACACGCGGTGCGACACGGCGGAGTCGGCGCGGGCGTGGGCCGAGGCGACGTTCATGGAGTTGGAGGCAGCGGGATGGGTGCCGGGCGGGTGGACTTGGCGAACTCGGTGATGAGCCTGCGGGTGATCCCGGGAGCGATGAGGCCACCGTCCGCGGCGACGGCGCGCACGGCGGCGACGAGGTCGTCGGGCTCGATGTCCTTGAGGACGAAGCCGCTCGCGCCGGCGCGCAGCGCGGAGAACACGTCGTCGTCCAGGTCGAATGTGGTGGCGATGGGGACGGGGATGAGGTCGGCGATGTCGGGGCCCGCGAGGCGCGCGGTGGCGGTGATGCCGTCGGTGGGGGGCATGCGCACGTCCATGAGGACCAGGTCGGGACGGGTGTGGCGGGCGAGGTCGACCGCTCGGGCGCCGTCGGCGGCCTCGGCGACCACCTCGATGTCCTCTTCGGACTCCAGGATGGCGCGGAAGCCGGCCCTGACCACGGCTTGGTCGTCGGCGACCACGACCCGGATCACGAGGCCGTCCCGGTGAGCGGGAAGCTCGCGCGCACCGACCAGCCCGTGCCGCTGGGCCCGGCGGTGAGTTGGCCGCCAGCGCGGTCGACGCGTTCGCGCATGCCCGCCAGGCCGTTGCCGCCACCAGTGGTCGGCGTGGGCTCCGAGGCGGGGGCGTCGTTGCGTACCTCGGTGTCGAGCCGCGCAGGAATGCCTGGACGTGCTGCTGGATCGGGGTGCGCCACTCCGAGCGGGACGCGCAGTGGGTGCCGTCCTGCACGTCGGACCAGTAGGAGATGGTCGATCCCGCGCCGAGGGCCTTGTAGACCTCCGCGCCGCCGAGGGCGGCCACGGTGCCCGACCTGGACGAGAGCCAGTCGCCGTGCGGGTTCTCCATGATCAGCAGGCAGCGCGGGGCGACCATCGCCGCCAGCTGGGTGGGTGTCGACGGGCAGGGCGGCGGGGGTGCCGGTGTAGGCGCTGAACGCCGCTCTCGCTCGCCACCCAGCGGAAGGCGGGGACGCCGCCTGCGCCGGATTCCACCGGCATGGTCAGGGCGACGCGCTGGTCGAGCGCGCCGATGGCGAACGCGCCTTTCCCGTATCTCGAGCAGCCGGTGACGCCGAATGCGTCCGACCGCAGAATCGCGCCGCCGGACTGTTCCACGACGTCGATGATTCGGCTTGCCCCCACGCCCACGCGGCGAGCAATCCGGTGCTGCTGGAACTGCCGCAGGCGGTGTAGAAAGCGCCCTGCTTGTTGTTCCTCGGGGTGCCTTCGCGGCTGACGGCGATCGGACGGCGCAGAACAGTCCTGTCCCGCTGGGCAGCTCGACGCGCGCGGAGAAGGCGGCCGTTGTGGTTCACGTTGACGCTGATCGAGCTGCTGGTGATCCGGTTGCCGTCGAGCTTGCGGAACGGGACCGGCAGGCGGGTGGTCGACGGGAACGAGCCGGGCAGCGTCACCGCGCAGCCCGCGCTGTCGTCCTCGACGGCGGCGGCCGCGGCGCGCACCGGAGGGAGTCCGCCACGGCGAGCGCGCCCGCGACCGCCAAGGCGGCGACGGTGAACGCTATACCGCGGCCTTCGAGCGCTTTCGGGCTTCGGCTACCACGCCTCCTCGAATCAATAGACGACTCGACGTAGCCGCGGGCGATCTCGGGAGTCGATACTGTAAAGTCTCGAAAATCCGAAACAATTCCGGCGCGCAATTGTTTCAGAGAACCGGTCGGGCTTCCGACGGCAGCACGGGCCCGCCCACCCCGTGCAGCACGTGCGCCAGGACCTCCGCGCCGCGCACCACCCTCGGGCCGGGCCGGTTGAAGTAGGCCGGGCCGTCCAGTGCCCACACCCGACCCGCGCGCACCGCGGGCAGCTCCGCCCAGCCCGGCAGCCCGGTCAGCACCGGCAGCTCCGCCAGCGTGCGCTCCTGGGTCAGGCCGCACGGCATCAGCAGCACCACCTCCGGCTCCTCGGCGACGACGCGCTCCCACGGCACCGGCGAGGTGTGCTCGCCCGCGGCGGCCAGCAGGCCCCGCCCGCCCGCCGCGGCGATCTGCTCGGGCACCCAGTGCCCGGCGGGCCACACCGGGTCCAGCCACTCGATGGCCGCCACCCGCGGGCGCGGCCTGCCCGCGACCGCGTCGGCCACCGCCGCGAGCCGCTCGCGCAGCGACGCCACCCGCTCGGCGGCGTCGGGGACGTCCAGCAGGCCGCCGACGTGGCGCACGCAGTCGAGCACCTCGTCGAGCGTGCGCGGCTCCAGGCTCACCACGCGGGTGTCCGCGTCGAGCACGCGCACGGCGTCGGCGACGCGGCGGTAGGAGACCGCGCACACGTCGCAGAGGTCCTGGGTGAGCACCAGGTCGGGGGCCAGTGCGGCGAGCCGGTCGGCGTCGAGGGAGTAGAGCGCCGAGCCCGCGTGCCCGCCGACGGCCGAGGAGATCTCCCGGCTGCTGAGCCGCTCCGGGTCGATGGAGGTCGCCGTCACCACCGGAACCCCGGCGACCTCGGCGGGCCAGTCGCACTCGTGGGTGCGCCCGACCAGCTGGTCGGCGCGCCCGAGCTCGGCGACGATGTCGGTGGCTGCGGGCAGCAGTGAGACGATCCGCATCCCTGGAGCGTAGGAGGCCGAGGGCCAGGCCGGGCCCATGGCATGTGCGCGCGAGGTGTGACTACGGCGTTCACCTCACGCGCGGGTCAGCCGGACTGGCGGACGACGAGCTCCGTCGGCAGGATCACCGTCGCCCCCTCCTCACCGCCGATCTGGGACGTCAGGGAGCCGCACCATGACCTCGCTGATGCGGTCCCACGGCTGGCGGGTGGTGGTCAGCCGCGGCTGTAGTCGCCGATGGTCACCAGGGACTCGTCCGCGGCTCGTCGTCGGTGCCCGTGGTGACCAGGATCAGCGGGAGGAACGCCACCGACCCGGCGCGCTGGGTGACCAGGCTGCGCGCGGCCCGGTTCACGACGTGGCCCAGCTTCTGATGGCGGCGTTGACCGACTCCAGCGCCGGGCTGACGTTGTGCCCGCCCTGCAGCACGCGCGAGACGGTGCCGCGGGAGACTCCGGCGTGCGCGGCGACGTCGTGGATGGTCGGCGGCCGCTTGGCGCGGCGTCTGCCGGAAGGCCCAGAGGACCCGGGGGATACGGACTCAGTCATCGCGTCCCAGCTGTCGGCTCATCCAGGTCCTCACGACTTCACGGACGCGCCGCGCTGACATCCGGCCTGTCAAAACTTGACTGATTCCAGATTGTTCGCCAGACTCGCGGCCGTGCCCCTCACCTCGGACTTCGAGCGCATGCTGCGCGGCGCGGACCTGCGCGTGACGCGGCCGCGCCTGGCCGTGCTGTCCGCGGTGCACGCCCACCCGCACGCCGACACCGATTCCATCATCGGCCTCGTGCGCGGTGACCACGGTGAGGTCTCCCACCAGGCCGTCTACGACGTGTTGAAGGCGCTGACCAGCGCGGGCCTGCTGCGCAAGATCCAGCCGCAGGGCTCGGTGGCCCGCTACGAGACGCGCGTGGGGGACAACCACCACCACGTCGTCTGCCGCTCCTGCGGGGTGATCGCCGACGTCGACTGCTCCGTCGGCGGCGCGCCCTGCCTCACCGCCGCCCAAGACCACGGTTTCACGATCGACGAAGCCGAAGTCGTCTATTGGGGCTGGTGCCCGGAATGCTCCACGGCACCCAGTTCCTGATCGCTCCCACCCATTGTGAAGTTGGAAGGAAGTCCGTGTCTGCTACCCCAGACGCCCAGCCCGACGCCGTAGTCGGCGAGATGAACGATGAGTCGGCGGTCGCCGGCTGCCCCGTCACGTCGGGGCGACGCAAGTACCCCGTCGAGGGTGGCAGCAACCGCGACTGGTGGCCCAACCAGCTCAACCTGAAGATCCTGCGCAAGCACCCGGTCGTCGCCAACCCGATGGGCGCGGACTTCGACTACGCCGCCGAGTTCCAGACCCTGGACCTCGACGCGCTGCGCCGCGACGTCACCGCGGTGCTGACCACCTCGCAGGACTGGTGGCCCGCTGACTACGGCCACTACGGCCCGCTGATGATCCGCATGGCCTGGCACAGCGCGGGCACCTACCGCACCTACGACGGCCGCGGCGGCGCGGGCGCGGGCATGCAGCGCTTCGCCCCGCTCAACAGCTGGCCGGACAACGCGAACCTGGACAAGGCGCGCAGGCTGCTGTGGCCGGTCAAGAAGAAGTACGGCCGCAAGATCTCCTGGGCCGACCTGATGGTCTTCACCGGCAACGTGGCGCTGGAGTCCATGGGCTTCAAGACCTTCGGCTTCGCCGGTGGCCGCGCCGACGTGTGGGAGCCCGACGAGGACGTCTACTGGGGCCCGGAGACCACCTGGCTCGGCGACGAGCGCTACACCGGCGAGCGCGACCTGGAGAACCCGCTGGCCGCGGTCCAGATGGGCCTGATCTACGTCAACCCGGAGGGCCCCAACGGCTCCGGCGACCCGCTGGCCTCCGCGCGCGACATCCGCGACACGTTCTCCCGCATGGCGATGAACGACGAGGAGACCGTCGCGCTGGTGGCGGGCGGCCACACCTTCGGCAAGACGCACGGCGCGGGCGACGCCGACGCCAACGTCGGCGCCGAGCCTGAGGGCGCGCCGCTGGAGGAGCAGGGCCTGGGCTGGAAGAACGCCTTCGGCTCCGGCAAGGCCGAGGACACCATCACCAGTGGCCTGGAGGGCGCCTGGACGCCCACTCCGGCGGCCTGGGACCACAGCTTCTTCGAGACGCTGTTCGCCTACGAGTGGGAGCTGGTGTACAGCCCCGCCGGCGCCAAGCAGTGGAAGCCCAAGGACGGCGGCGGCGCGGGCACCGTGCCGGACGCGCACCTGGCCGACGTCTCCCACCAGCCGACCATGACCACCGCGGACATGGCTCTGCGCGTCGACCCGGTCTACGAGCAGATCTCCCGGCGCTTCCTGGCCAACCCGGCCGAGTTCGCCGACGCGTTCGCCCGCGCCTGGTTCAAGCTCACCCACCGCGACATGGGCCCGATCGAGCGCTACCTCGGCGCCGAGGTGCCCAGCGAGACGCTGATCTGGCAGGACCCGATCCCGGCCGTGGACCACGAGCTGGTCGACGCCGACGACGTGGCCGCCCTCAAGGCCAAGGTGCTGGACTCCGGTCTCTCCGTGGCGCAGCTGGTCTCCACGGCGTGGGCGTCGGCCTCGACGTTCCGCTCCAGCGACAAGCGCGGCGGCGCGAACGGCGCGCGCGTGCGCCTGGAGCCCCAGCGCGGCTGGGAGGTCAACGAGCCCGACGAGCTGGCGCAGGTGCTGCGCGTCCTGGAGGGCGTGCAGGCGGAGTTCAACGCCGCGCAGACCGGCGGCAAGCGGATCTCGCTGGCCGACCTGATCGTGCTGGCAGGCGCGGCGGGCGTGGAGAAGGCCGCCGAGGCCGCGGGTCACCCGGTCGCGGTGCCGTTCCGGCCCGGCCGCGGCGACGCGCTGGCCGAGCAGACCGACGTCGAGTCCTTCGCCGTGCTGGAGCCCACCGCCGACGGCTTCCGCAACTACCTCGGCAAGGGCCACCGCCTGCCCGCCGAGTACCTGCTGGTCGACAAGGCCAACCTGCTCGACCTCAGCGCCCCGGAGCTGACCGTGCTGGTCGGCGGCCTGCGGGTGCTGGGCGCCAACCACAAGGGCTCGGCGCACGGCGTCTTCACCGCCAACCCCGGCACGCTGACCAACGACTTCTTCGCCAACCTGCTCGACCTCGACGTCGAGTGGAAGCCCGCCAACGGCGACGGCCAGGTGTTCGAGGGCGTCGACCGGGCCAGCGGCGCCGTCAAGTGGACCGGCACCCGCGTCGACCTGGTGTTCGGCTCGAACTCCGAGCTGCGCGCGGTCGCCGAGGTCTACGCCAGCGACGACTCGCGGGAGAAGTTCGTCCGCGACTTCGTGGCCGCGTGGGACAAGGTCATGAACCTCGACCGGTTCTGATCCACACCCGCTGAGGAAGGGCGCTCGGGCTTCGGCCCGGGCGCCCTTCGGCGTTCCCGGGTGGCATACTGGTTGAGAAACAGGTGCCTGAAACTTAGGAGGTCGGTGTGCGGGTGTTGGTGATCGGCGCCGGGATCGGCGGGCTCGTGCTCGCCCACGCGCTGCGCGGGAAGGGGCTGGAGGCGGTGGTGTTCGACCGCGACCCGGCCGCCGAGGTGACCGGCGGCTACCGGCTTCGCCTGGACCAGCGGGCCTGCGCGGTGCTGCGCACCTGCCTGGCGCCGCGGCGGTACGAGGCGCTGATGGCCAGTTCGGCGGGCGCGTACCGGCGCTTCCACGTCACCGACCACCGGATGCGGCTGCTGTTCGCCGACGAGGGCGCCCCCGGCGCGGAGGAACTGCTGATCGGCCGCATCCCGCTGCGCACCCAGCTCGCGGACTGGCTGGGGGAGGACGTCCGCTTCGGCGCGGAGTACATCGGGCACGAGGTGGTGGGCGGACGCGTGCTGGCCCGCTTCGCCGACGGCGCCACCGCCACCGGGGACGTGCTGGTCGGCGCGGACGGCGTCGGCTCGCGGGTCGCCGCCGCCCTGGCCGGGCGGCCCACGTCCAGGCCCGCCGGGGTCAGCGGGATCGCCGCGCGCGCCCCGCTCACCGACCGCGTCCGCGCCCTGCTGCCCGCGCTGCTGTCCGAGGGCCCAGCGCTGGCGTTCGGTCCCGCCGGGGTGGGCCTGTTCCTGTCCGTGCACGACCCGGACGCCCGCCCGTTGATCGCCGACGCCCGCTCGGCCGAGCCCGCCGCGCTGGTGTGGGGCCTGCTCGCCCCCGACCGCGCCTACCCCGGCGGCGCACGCCACCTCGACCCCGCCGCGCTGGTCCGCCTCGCCGCGACCACCCTCACCGGCTGGCACCCGGCGGTGCGCGCGCTGGTCGAGGCCGCCGACCCCGCCACCGCCGCGTTCTTCGGCTTCCACGCCGCCGACCCGCGCGCCGACCTCACCCCGTGGCCCGCCGGCCCGGTCACCGCGCTCGGCGACGCCGTGCACGCCATGCCGCCCACCGGCGGCCAGGCCGCCGTCACCGCCATCCGCGACGCCGACGTCCTGGCGGGCGAACTCGCCGCCGCGGCGGCGGGGGAGTCGACCATCCCGATCGCGGTGCACCGCTACCACCTGCGCCTGGCCACCTACGCGCCCGCCGCGCTGCGCGAATCCTTGCAGCCGCTCGGGTGGGTGCACCGCATGTCCGGCCCGCTCGGGACCGCGGTGGCCAGGGCCGCGCTTCCCGCGCTCGCCACCGCCGCGCGCGTCGGCCGTGTGGTCACCGGGGTGCGCGGTGCCTGACGCCGAGCCGGACCTGCCGCTGTGGGAGCTGGTGCAGACCTACTTCGTGGTGGCCAGGGGGTTCGCCGAGGTCTTCGCCGCCGAACGGCTCACCCCCACCCAGTTCGGCGTGCTCGCCACCCTCGCCGACGGTGAGGACCTCAGCCAGTCCGAGCTGGCCCGCGTGCTGATGGTCCGCCCGCAGAGCCTCGCCGAGACCGCCGGGCCGCTCATCGACCGCGGCCTGGTCGCACGCGACGGGCCCGGCGGGCGCGGACGCCGGGCCGCGCTGCGCGCCACCGAGGCGGGCCGCGCGGTGCTCGGCCGGGTCCTGCCCGCCGTCGCCGCGTTCAACGCTCCCGAGACCAGCGGCCTGAGCGCCGCCGAGGCCGTGGAGCTGACCCGCCTGCTGCGCGCGGTCCGCGCCGCGCTCGGCCCGGCGTGACAGCTCAGGCCTGGACCTGGGCCTGCCCGGTCGCCCGGCGCGCGGCGGGCAGCGTCCTCGCCCCGAGCGCCGTCTCCAGCTGCTCCCAGCGCGTCACCAGATCCGCCATCATCAGCATCAGGACCTCGGGAAAGGCGTAGAGGAAGCTCTGGTAGCGGTAGTGGTCCAGGTAGAACACCACGACGTCGTCGGTGAGCGCGGTGACGGAGGTGGTGCGGGCGTTGAAGAAGAGGTCGTAGTGGCCCAGCAGGGTGCCGCGGCCGAGGACGGCGCGGTCGTAGATGCCGCCGAAGTCGACCTCGACCTCGCCGCGGGCGACGAGGAACACGCCGTTGGCCGCGGCGTCCTCCCGGCAGATCGGATCGCCCGCGGTGTAGGGGATCTCGTCGAACATGGAGGCGAGGGTCTCCAGTTCGGACTCGGCCAGCGTGGTGAACAGCCGCACGCCGTGCGGGTCGGCGCTCTCGCGCAGGCAGGAGACACGCTCGGTCAGCTCGCGCTCGGTGATGTGGGTCATCCGCATGCGCACGAAGCGCAGCATCCGGTCGGTGGTGCGGTTCTGGCGGCGGGAGGTGCCCGCGCTCGGCGGGGTGTAGAGGCTCGCGTCGCCGCTGATGCGGGCCGCCTCGCGCCTGCCGGACTCGTACGCGCTGTGCACGCACGCCCAGTGGTAGGGGTTGGTGCCCTCGCCCGCGAAGAACAGCCGTTCGCCCACCGGTTCGGCGAGCGCGGCGATGTCCCTGGCCGAGGAGTCGACGCCGATGCACGTGTAGGCGCCCCTGGCGAAGGGGTCGCTGGACCACGCGGTGCGGGAGATCTGCTCGGGGGCGGGCGCGTCCGCGCCGAAGATGTCGCCGACGACGGTCGTGGCGTACTCGGTGACCTCCTCCTCCGACCACGTCTCCAGCTCGCGGCCGAGCGACGCGCCGAGCAGCATCACCAGGATCGGCTTGCCGTGGGACTTCCACATGCTGATGACGACGGTGGGGTAGCGGTCGGTGTCGCGGCACAGGTAGCCGAAGACGTACTGCTCCCGCGGCCAGAACGGCTCGTCGTAGTGCAGCGCTATCTTGTTGAGCGTCCCGAATCCCAGCCGCTCGACGGCCGAGCGCTTCGCCTCCGGCAGCGGCGGCTCGAAGGCGACCGAGCCCGCCTTGAGCACGCCGATCGGCAGGGTCACGAGCACCTTCCCCGCCTCGAAGACGCCGCGGTCGGTCTCGACCCGCGCGGGCGAGGTGCTGGTGTCGACCCGGGTGACCACGTGGCCCAGCCGGACGTCGACGCCCGCGGCGAGCGCGTCCACCACGGACTGGTAGCCCTGGTGCAGGATGCTGTCGCCGTGGCCGTAGACGAGGTAGCCGTCTTCCCAGTGCTTCAGGGAGAGCTTGTCGATGTCCTCGGCGACGTCCTCGCGCAGGATCACGTTGAGGTGGTAGCGCACGGCCTGTTCGTCCTCGGCCGGAAGTGAGCGGGCGTCGAGGATCTGGGCGAGGGCGTGGCCGAGCGCCATGTCCGGCAGGCGCTCCCGGCGCGCGGTCTCGGCGCGGTGCTCCAACTCCTGCAGGATGTCGTCGACCAGCTCCAGGGTGCGGGTCTTGCGGCGGTGGTTGGCCGGGCGGCTGTCGGCGCCGAAGAGGTCCAGGCTGTCGAAACCGCCGGTGTAGGCGCTGTCGCCGCCGACGTAGCTGTAGGGGATGCCGAGGTCGTCCACCAGCTCGGTGAGCGGATTGCCGTCCGTGCCGTGGATCCAGTGCGCCCCGAGGTCGACGCCGTGCTCATCGGTCCAGATCCGGCCGCCGACGCGCTCGCGCGCCTCCAGCACGGTGACCCGGTGGCCGAGGTCGTGCAGCGCGCGCGCCGCTGTCAGTCCGGCAATCCCCGCACCCACTATGAGAACGCCGTCAGCGGCGGTGTGTCTCGGCATGGCGTTGATTGTCGAGCAGCACGCGAGGGCCCGGACAGTCCCGAATCGTGTGGTCGCGGTTGCCGGAACGTGGTCGCCGGGCGGCGAACGGGTGATCTACCGGCACCAAGACTCGACAGTGGCGGAGAAGTCGGGGAACCCGGCCCGCGCCGCCTCCACCACCGCGTCGGCCGAGCGCGGGGGAATGCCGGAGTGCTCCTCGGCGACCGCGCGCAGCCCGGCGTGCGGAACCCCCAGGGAAGTCCCGAACGCGACCGCCTCCATCGGCCCCACACCGTCGGCCAGCAGCCACAGGTACTCGCCCAGACTGGCCGCCACGACCCCGGTCTCGCCCTCGGAGCCGAAGAACACCACCGGCTGCTCGGCCAGCGGCCTGCCCGGCCGCACCAGCCAGATCGCCGCCAGACCACCGGTCCCGTCCTGACCGAACACCCGGAACGCGGCGCCGTCCAGCCCGTCGTTGCCGGTCCAGGAGCGCAGCCAGCCCGTGGTGTCCTCGGCGGAGTCGAACTCCTGGTAGGCCTCGTAGTCGATCGAGCCCAGCTCCTCGTCGTCGTAGGGGAAGTCGACGCGGGTGAGCGCGGCCAGTGCGGCGGGGAACGTCCGGTCCTCTGTGATCTCCACGCGGGAACCGTACCGGGGCTGACCGACAGGGCGGGCCGAAGGTGAGGGGGCGTTGGCGCGTCAGCCGTCGGGTGGACTGCCGCCACGCCTGCCTTCGCGCGCGCCTGCTAGTCTTCCAGAATGCAATATATTAGTCGCGTGGACCGGTCGCTGCTCAGCGAGCAGGCGCTCGGCGCCATTCGGCGCGCGATCGTGGCGGGGGAGCTGGCGCCCGGTGAGGCGGTGAAGGACGTGGAGCTGGCGGCTCGCATGGGGCTGTCGCGGACGCCGGTCCGGGAGGCGCTGGCCCGGCTGGCCGACGAGGGGCTGATCGAGACCAAGCCGCACAGCTACACCCGCGTCACCCCGCTCGACGCCCGCGCCGTGCGTGACGCGCACGCCGTCGTGCAGGCCATGCACGGACTCGCGACCCGGCTGGCGGTGCCCGTGCTCACCGCAGGCCACCTGGCGGACATGCGCGCGGCCAACACCCGGTTCGCCGCCGCGATCGGCTCCGGCGCGCTGATGGACGCCATCGACCTCGACGACGCCTTCCACGACGTGCTCGTGCGCGCCTGCGGGAACACCGCCGTCGCGGCGACCATCCGCCGGTACACCCCGCTGCTGCACCGGGCCATCCACCTGTACCTCGGGTCGCCGCTGGGGCGCGACTCCGCGCCCATGCACGAGCGGATCATCGCCGCCTGCGCCGACGGCGACGCCGGGCTCGCGGCCGGGCTCGCCGAGCGCAACTGGGCGACCCTGTCGGTCCTGCTGGAGAAGTCCGTCCCGCTGGAGAAGAAGGAGAAGCCATGACCTTCGAGCGCTACCCGCTGCTGCTCGGCCCCTCCCCGGTCCACCCGCTCGACCGGCTCTCCGCGCACCTCGGCGGCGCGCGGCTGTGGGCCAAGCGGGAGGACCTCAACTCCCCGCTCGCCTACGGCGGCAACAAGACCCGCAAGCTGGAGTACCTCGTCGCCGACGCGCTCGCCCAGGGCTGCGACACCCTCGTCTCCATCGGCGGGGTGCAGTCCAACCACACCAGGCAGGTCGCTGCCGCGGCCGTGCGCGCCGGGCTCAAGTGCGTGCTGGTGCAGGAGAAGTGGGTCGACTGGGAGGACCCCGGCTACGACAGGGTCGGCAACATCCAGCTGAGCAGGCTCATGGGCGCCGAGGTCCGCCGCGACCCGTCGGGCTTCGGCATCGAGATCAAGGAGTCCTGGCAGCGCGCCTTGGACGACGTGCGGGCCAGGGGCGGCAAGCCCTACTCCATCCCGGCGGGCGGCTCCGACCACCCGCTGGGCGGCCTCGGCTTCGCCGAGTGGGCCGACGAGCTGGCCCGCCAAGAGCGCGAGCTGGGCGTCTTCTTCGACACCGTGGTCGTCTGCTCGGTCACCGGCAGCACCCAGGCGGGCATGGTCGCCGGGTTCGCCGGGCAGGACCGCGCGCGCCGGGTCATCGGCATCGACGCCTCGGCCAAGCCCGAGGAGACCCGCGCCGCCGTGCTGCGCATCGCGCGCGGGACCGCCGAGCTGCGCGGGACGTCCGTCGAGGACAGCGCCGTCGAGCTGGACGAGCGCTACCACGCGGGGGCCTACGGCATCCCCGACGAGCGGACCACCGCCGCCATGGCGCTCGCCGCCCGCACCGAGGCGATGATCACCGACCCGGTCTACGAGGGCAAGTCCATGGCCGGGCTGATCGACCTGGTGGCGACCGGGGAGATCGACCGCGGCTGCACCGTCCTCTACGCCCACCTGGGCGGGCAGCCCGCGCTCAACGCGTACTCCGGACTGGAGTTCCCGGGGGCATAGGACGCGGCTCGGCGGGGAAGACCAAGGGCAGGACTGTCGAGAGGAGACGCCGTGATCGCGCCCCTGCCCGCCGAGCGCTCCGGCGCGCCACTGCGCGCCGTGGTGACCGGGTCCGACTCCGGGATCGGCAAGGCCGCCGCCGTCGCGCTGGCCAGGGGCGGTGTGGACGTCGGCATCACCTGGAACAGCGACGAGGAGGGCGCGCTGCGCACGAAGGCCGAGGTGGAGGCGGCGGGCGCGCGCGGGGTCGTCGCCCGGCTCGACCTGACCGACCTGCCGGGCGCGGCGAGCGCCATCGACCACCTGGCCGACGAGCTGGGCGGGATCGACGTGCTGGTCAACAACGCTGGGCGGGGCAGCAGCACCCCGGTCATGGAGATGGATTTCGACACTTGGCGCGGCGTGCTCAGCGTCGACCTCGACGGGGCGTTCCTGTGCTCGCAGCGAGCCGCGGCGCGCATGATCGAGGCGGGGGTCGGCGGGCGGATCATCAACGTGACCAGCGTGCACGAGCACGCGCCGAGGGTGGGCGCCGCGCCGTACTGCGCGGCCAAGGCCGGGCTCGGGATGCTCACCAAGGTCATGGCGATGGAGTTGGCCGAGCACGCCATCACGGTCAACTCCGTCGCCCCCGGCGAGATCGCCACCCCGATGAACGACGACGAGGACGCCGACCCGAGGTCCGAGCCGCGTCCGGGGATTCCGCTGGGCAGGCCGGGGCACGCCGACGAGGTGGCGGCCGTCATCGCGTTCCTGGCCACGCCTGCGGCGGGCTACGTCACCGGGGCGTCGTTCGTCGTGGACGGAGGCATGCTCCTCATGGGCCCTCAGGCCGGCGAACGGCTCCCGGACGACGCCTGGCGCACGCCCTGAGCCTCAGCTGTCGCGCGGGTAGAGCTTGAGCACCCTGCCGTTGAGGTCGGCGAGCAGGTACGCGCCGCCGTAGTCGTCGCTGAGGTAGAGCTTGAACTCGGCGGTGCCGTCGATGATGTCGGTGTCGATGATGATGTAGCGCATCGTCGGCTTGGGGACGCCGAGGTCCTTCTCCGCCCGCTTCCACATGGAGGGCAGGGCGTCCCAGTTGACGTCATCGAGGTCGAGGACGGCGCGGTCGGCGTCGACGGTGTCGGGGCCTTCGCGGATGGCCTCGCCGTTGCGGTACTGGAAGTCGTCGAAGCCGTTCTTGACCGCCTTGGCGGGCGCGGTGGCCCTGGCGAAGTCGGGGTAGATGGTCAGGTCGGAGACCTTGGTGCCGCCCATGACCTTGCTCAGCTCGCCGACCACCTCGCGCGCGCCCGCCGGGCTGAGCAGGGTGTCCGGCGGTGCCTCGGTCGTGGTCGCGGTCGTGGTGGTCGTGGCCTCGCGGGTCTCCGGGTCGGTCGTGGTGACCTTGACCTTCGGGACGGACACGGTCGTGGTGCCCCCCGCGCCCGCGCGGTTGTCCTCGGGATCGTCCTTGGCGCTGAAGCTGTTGACCAGCAGCAGCGTGACCGTCACGACCAGCGCCACGGCGGTCAGCGAGAACAGGACCGCGCCGAGCTGCTTGCGGCCCGGCTTGGCCACCGGGTGCGACGGGCTGGGCTGGTAGAAGGGCTTGGCGACCGGGTGGGAGTGGGACTGCTGGAAGCCCGGCTTGGGGAACGGGTGCGACGGGGACTGCTGGTGGGCGGGGTGCTGGTTGGGGTACCACTGCCCGCCGGGCGGGGTCTGGCCGGGCGGGGTCGGGTAGGCCTGGAACGCCGGACCGGCCGGGGTGGGCGGGCCCAGCGGCGCGCCGTGCTCGGCGGCGGCCAGCATGCGGTCGAGGACCTCGCCGGTGGGGCGCGCGGCCGGGTCGGAGACCAGGACGGCGCTCAGCGCCTGGCCCAGCGCGCCCGCGCGGCGCGGCGGCGGGACCTGCTCGGTCATCACCGCCGCCAGGGTCGCCATCGTGGTGGCGCGGCGCATCGGGTGGTAGCCCTCGACGGACACGTACAGCAGCATCGCCAGCGACCACAGGTCCGAGGCGGTCTTGGTCTCGTCGCCGAGCAGGCGCTCGGGGGCGATGTACTCCGGCGAGCCGATCACCTCGCCGGTGGCGGTGAGCTGGCCGGAGTCGTGCAGCGCGGCGATGCCGAAGTCGGTGAGGACGGCCCCGCCGCTCGCGCGCAGCAGGACGTTGCCGGGCTTGACGTCGCGGTGCAGCACGCCCGCCGCGTGCGCCGCGCGCAGGGCGCCGAGCACGTCGCGCCCGATGCGGGCCGCCTCGGCGGGGGACAGCACGCCCGCGCGCAGGCGCTCGTCCAGCGAGGTGCCCTGGACCAGCTCCATGACGATCCACGGGTACGGGGTGTCGTCCTCGATGATCTGGTAGATCGAGACCACGTTCGGGTGCTGGAGCCTGGCCAGGGCACGCGACTCGCGCAGCACCCGCTCCCGCTGCTGGGCGGCCAGCTCGGCGTTGTGCTCGTACAGCGCGGCGTCGGCCGGGCGCACCTCCTTGATGGCGACCTCGCGGTGCAGTCCGGTGTCCCGGGCCCGCCACACCGTTCCCATCCCACCGCTGCCCAGCGGCTCCAGCAGCTCGAACCGGCCGCCCACCACCCGACCGGTCTGTCCACGCTCTGACACCGGGCACACGCTAGCAACCACCCGAACGGGTGCATTCGACCGATGGACCTGATGTTCGCAGTGGCGAACGCGGAGGTCAGCCGTCGGCGTTGAGGAGCAGCGCGAGCCTGCGCATGACGTCGAGCTGGGCGGGCCGGTACAGCTCGACCAATCCCTTGACGATCACCGACAGCGCGTACTCCGCGCCGTGCGGGCTCCTGGCGGGAGCGTCCTTGAGCCGCGGGTGCTCGCGCATCTGCCTGCGCACCTCGGGGGCCAGGCGCTCGGCCAGCCGCTGCCGGGCGTCCTCCGAGGTGTCCTCGGCGAGGGCGTCGAACTCCGTCTCGACGGCGGCGCGCGGCGCGGAGTGCAGGTCGCGGAGGGCGGCCATCGCGGGCGGGTCGAAGAGGCGGGAGTAGACCAGCAGCAGCGAGCGGTCGGCGTCGGTGAGGTCCGCGGCGTGCTCGTCGAAGCCGGGGGGCAGGTCCACGAGGGTGCGGTTGCGCAGGACCAGCGCCAGGTCCTCGCGCATGCGCTGCTGGCGTTCGATGCTCGCCGCCAGCTCCGCGTCGAGCGCGCGCAGCGCCTGCTCGGCGGTCTCGTCGGACTCCTCCACCGCCGGGATGTCCGCCAGCGCGACGCCCAGGTCGACCAGCCTGCGGATGCGCAGCAGCCGGACCAGGTGCGCGACCTGGTAGCGCTTGTAGCCGTTCGCGGCGCGCTCGGGCTCATCGAGCAGTCCGATGCGGTGGTAGTAGCGGACGGTCTTCACCGTCGCGCCCGCGAGTTCGGCCAGCTCGCGCGTGCTCCACGCCATCGGCCCATTGCACACCGTGCCCCGGGGGCAGGGTCAAGACGACGCGCCCGTCCAGGGCCCACCGCTTGACCCTGCCCCCAGGGCACGGTCTCGAATGGGTGGCACACCACAGGAGCAGATCGGGGAGAAACGACATGGAACGAAGGCGAAAAGCGGCCCTGGTGGCCGTGGTCGGCGTCGTCGGGTCGCTGCTCGCGACACCAGCCGCGCAGGCGGGCCAGGCCGCGCCGGGCGTGCGATGGGGTGCGTGTCCGGAGGACATCACCGCACCGGTGCTGGAGTGCGCCACCGTGCTGGCGCCCTTGGACTACAGCGACCCCGGCGGCGAGGAGATCGAGCTGACGATCTCCCGGCTGCCCAGCGCCAACCCGTCGGCCCGGCGGGGCGTGCTGATGCTCAACCCGGGCGGCCCCGGCGGCTCGGGCCTGTCGATGCCCGCCGACCTGGCGGACCTGGGGATGCCCGCGTCGGTGCTGGACACCTACGACCTCATCGGCATGGACACCAGGGGTGTCGGCCACTCGACGCCGGTGAGCTGCGGCTTCACCGCCGATCAGGAGTACTTCGGCAACATCCCGCCCTACGCGGTCGACGATGCCGCCGTCGTCCGCCAGGCGGAGATCGCCAAGTCGGTGGCCGACCAGTGCGCCGCCAACGATCCCGATGGCAGGCTGCGCCACATCTCCACGGCCACTATGGCCCGGGACCTCGACACCATCCGCGCCGCCCTCGGCGAGGAGAAGACGAGCTTCTTCGGCCTGTCCTACGGAACCGCCCTGGGCGCCGCCTACGCCACCATGTTCCCGGAGCGCACCGACCGGGTCCTGCTGGACAGCAACGTCGGCGACACCGCGCTGGACCACGACGGCATGCGCCGCTTCGGCCTCGGGGCCGAGGAGACGTTCCCGGACTTCGCCGCGTGGGTGGCCGCCCGCCACGGCACCTACGACCTGGGGCGCACGCCCGCGCAGGTGCGCCGGACGTACTTCGCGCTGGCGGAGCGGGTGGATGAGCGACCGGTGGCGGGGATCAACGGAACCCTCTTCCGGCTCGGGACCTTCGCCGGGCTGTACAAGGAGCGCAGCTACGCCAGGACCGCCCAGATGTGGCAGTCGGTGAAGCGGGGCGAGGAGACTCCCGCGCCCGGTATCGACGGCTCGCAGTTCGACAACCCGTGGACGGTGTTCCTCGCCGTCACCTGCAACGACGTGGAGTGGCCCGAGGACGTGGCCACCTACCGCCGGGACGTCGCGCAGGATCGGGAGAAGCACCCGCTGTACGGGGCGGCCGGGGCCAACGTCATGCCGTGCGCGTTCTGGCGCCACGACCCACAGCCCCGCGTGGAGATCAGCGACGAGGGCCCGCGCAACATCCTGGTCCTGCAGAACCTCCGCGACCCGGCGACGCCGCACCTGGGCGGCAAGCTCGTGCGCGCGAAGTTCGGCGAGCGGGCGCGGATGGTGAGTGTCGACGGCTCCGGGCACGGGGTCTACGTGTACGACGACAACGCCTGTGCCCTGAACGTCACCACGAAGTACCTGGTCGACGGGGTGATGCCCCAGCGCGACCTGACGTGCCGGGCGTCCGCGGCGTCCGGGCTCGCGCTGACGCCGGACGGGCAGGAGCGCCGGGAGCGAACGCTGGAGCGGCTGCGGTCCGAGCGGTGAGCGAACGCGGGGGCCGAGCCACCGGCCCGGCCCCCGCGCCGTGCCACCGCTCAGGGGCGGTAAGGCTCCGGAGCGCCGGGGAAGTCCTGAACCGCCTCGGTGTACGGGGCGGCGGCCTCGCCGAAGCCCTGAGCGGCCTCGGTGTACGGGGCGGCTGCCTCGCCGAATGCCCCGGGGACGTCCTGGGCTGCCTCGGCGTACGGCGCGACGGCCTCGGTCGCGGTCCCGCCGAAGTCCTGAGCCATCCCGGTGGCGTCCGCGACGTACCCCTCGGCGGCCCCGCTCACCGCGGCGGTCTGCTCGCCGACGACATCAGCCCCCGGCAGCGACGACGCCACGTCACCCACCTGGTCGGAAGCGCCGGAGAACATCTCGGCGGCCTTGTCCCGGAGGGAGTCGAACAGGCTCATGTCAAACCCTTCAGCTAGAGCGGCACAGCGAACTATTCCGACAATACCGGCAAGATCGCGATGCCGCCTCCCGCTCTCATGTTGTCCGAAGTGGACAAATCAGCGCCTGCCGGGGACGAAGTTCATCACGTCCCGGTTCGCACCAAGGCGAGGACCGGTGGCGCCCGCCTCCGCATGTCCCCGCTCCCGAGCGACTCCCCGCGCCACGGTCACGCCGAAAGACCAGTACCACGGCTGAAAGTGAACAACCCTGCGACCGTCGCACTTGCTCGCGAACCTCTCCACCTTGCGCGACGGACAGGAGCCGGTGCCGACAGGCGAACACCACCGCGCCCACGGCCACCGGAACCGGCACGGCCACCACCGCGATGGCCGTGCCCAACCCCCCGCTCACGAGACCCCGTGCCGCAAGCTGTGCGCGATCCCGCCTCCTGCCGGGACACCTCGGGCCACGCGGCCGGGCTGGTCGTGCTGACGTCCAAGACCGCCACGTGGTCGCCCGTCGGCAACGGCGCCAGCCCCACCGCCCGGAACGTCGGCACCACCAGCTCCGCGGCAGTGCCGAAGCGGCCTGCCGGCATCCGGAGCTCCCCGATCACCAGCCCGCCGCGGCAGCCGCCGGATCGGCGGACCGCAGCCGCTCCAGCGCGGCCCTGGCCTGGGCCTCCAGGTCGTTGGCGGCGCGCTGCATCGGGACGAGGTCGGCGTGCCAGCGCCGCGGCGCGTCGGCGGCGGCGTTGAGGGAGCGGTTGGCCTTGTCGAGGTAGTCGGCAGCTCGCCGAGCTTGTGCCGGAAGAGGTCGGCGGCCTCGCACCGCCAGAGCCCTGGTAGGCGGTGCCCAGCGACTTGACGCGGCCCGTTCGGGCGCAAACACGGGTTCAGGGCAGCGATGCCAGCAGCGCCGCCGCGAGGAAGGCGTCCAGGGCGGGGGAGTGGCAGCCCGCCCGGGGCGGGACCAGATGGAAGGGGTGCGGGAGGTCGGCGTCGGCGAGCAGGTCGTCGGGGCCGCGCAGGCTCGGGGGATAGGCGTGCGGGACGGCTTCGACCAGCACCGCGCCCGCGGTGATGCCCTCCGGGGCGAGCGCGGCGGGGCCCGCGGCCACGACCAGGTTCGCGCCGAAGGCCGCGGTCCGGGCGTCGGCGGCGACGGCCAGCCCGACCCCCGCGAGGTCGAGGTGGTCGGCGAGGCGGGCGGGCGGCGGGCCCGCCGCGGTGACGGCGATGTGGGTGATGGCGGGCAGCGCCTGGCAGAGCACGCGCGCGTGCCACCACACGTCCGGGGCCGCGCCGATGACGCCCGCGGTGATCACCGCGGGGGGCAGCAGGTCGACGGCGGCGGCCGCGGCGCAGCCCGCCTGCCGGATGGCGCGCACCGCGGCTGCGGGCAGCTCGGCCTTTCCCCCGGTGAGCGGGTCGGCTATCAGCAGCACCGGGTCGCCGTCGGGCGGTTCCCCCAGCGGCTGGGCGGCACCGGACGCGCGCAGCTCGGCGAGCGCCGCGCGCAGCACGGCGGACACGTCGACGTGCTCGGTGAGCGCCCAGAGGTCGTCGTCGGTGAGTGTTCTGGTGCCGTCTCGCATCGGTGCCCCCATCGTCAGTGGTGATGCGCCCAGGAGCGTGGCTGAGAGCCTTATGCGTTCGCTATCGGCGCGCTAAGCGCTCAGGTAAACCGGATCGAAGTCTCCTGTTGAGCGCGGACCCGTGAACTGGCTCCAGTCCGGCAGAACGCCGGGGGAACCAGCAGAGGGAGCGTCCCAGATGTCCAAGACCGCCGCCCAGGTCAGCAAGTTCGTCGTCGCCGCTTCCGCCCTGTTCGCGGCCTTCGGCGCGGTGTTCGTCGGCGCGGCAGGCGACGACTCGCACTGGGGCGCTCCGACGGTCGCCGACTCCCACTGGGGCGCCACCCCCGCCGACTCGCACTGGGGCTTCACCCCGGCGGACTCGCACTGGGGCGCCACGCCCGCCGACTCGCACTGGGGCTCCGCCCCGGCCGCGACCGTCCTCAACGACTCGCACTGGGGCTGACGGCCCGGTGGCTCACACGAGGTCGAGGTCGGTGAAGACCGTGGCGCGGGCCCGCTCGGCCTGCTCGGACCAGCGGGCGGCTTCCTCGGACTCGGTCCCGGAGAGCAGGTCGAGCGCGGTGTCCAGGCAGGTGCCCGCCTCGGCGGAGCGCTCGGCGGACAGGTGCGCCTCGGCCAGCAGGACCAGCGCCTTGGCCCGCCACAGCGTCGAGCCGAGCTCGGCGAAGCACGCGGCGGCGGCCCGCAGGTGCTCGGCGCCGACCTCCTCGTTGCCCCTGGCGACGGTGACCTCGCCGAGGCTGTACCGCGCCTGCCCCTCGATCCACCGGTCGCCCACCTCGATGGCCAGCGACAGCGAGTGCGACAGCGTGGTGTGCGCGGCGTCCAGCCTGCCCTCGCGGTGGCGGACGGCGCCGAGGGCGTGCAGCGCGTACGCCTCCCCGACCTTGTCGCCCAGGTCGCGCACGACCCGCAGCGTCCGGTGCAGCGCCTGCCGCGCGGCGGCGACGTCGTCCACCCCGAGGTGCAGCTCCGCGAGCCGGTAGGTGACCTGGGCCTCCACCCGGAGGCTGCCCGCGTCCCGGCAGATCGCGACCGCCTCGTCCAGCAGTTCCCGCGCCCGCGCCGTGTCGCCGTCGTCGATGCACAGTTTCGCCAGGCTGGAGAGCACGTGCGCCTCGCCTGCCCGGTCACCGGCCTCGCGCATGCGGCTCAGCGCGTCGGAGTACTTCGCGCGGGCCGTCCCGGACTCCCCGCGCACCCGGCTGATGAAGGCGGAGTTGCGCAGCACCAAGGCCTGCCCGTGCACGTCGCCGCACTCGGTGAACCCGGCGAGCGCGCTCGCGAAGTGCTCGTCGGCCTCGGCGAGCCGCTTCTGCGCCAGGGCGAGGGTGCCGAGGTTGTAGACCGCGGCGGCGTGGCCGCGCTGCTCGCCCTCGGTGACCCGGGCGGCCAGGGTCGCGGTCTCCACCCAGTCATCGATGTAGCCGCGGGTCTCGAACAGGGTCACCGAGGTGAGGGCCAGGTCCCAGCAGGCCTCGACCAGGCCCGTGTCGGCGGCCTGCCGGATCGCCGGGACCAGGCCGCGGCGCTCGCGCTCCCACCACGCCAGCGGCTCGGCGACCGGCTCGGGCAGCTCGGCGTCGGAGGGCCGCCAGCGCGGCGCGGCGCCGTGCAGGACGGTGAAGTCGCCGCCGTACTCCTTGCGGTGGGCGGCGTCGGAGAGGGCGAGCCAGCCGCCGAGGTAGCGCTCGACCGCGGCGTCGCGGCTCTCCTTGGGCTCCTCGTCGGCGAGGCGTTCCTGGCCGAAGACCCGGACCAGGTCGTGGAAGCGGTAGCGGCGGGTGCGCTCGCCGGGCACGGAGCGCACTTCGAGCACGTGCGCGTCGACCAGCGTCTCGACCAGGTCCTCGGCGGCGCGCAGGGAGGTGTCGAGCAGCGCGGCCGGGGCCCATCCGGGGAAGTCGGCGGCGTCGACCACCGCGCACAGCCGGAACAGGCGCCGGGCGCGCTCGGGTAAGCCGCGGTAGGTCAGGGCGATCGTGGAGCGCAGCTCCAGTCCCTTGTGGACGAACTCGTCCAGCCGGTGCTTCTCGTCGTCGAGCCTGCGCACCAGATCGTCGACGCGCCAGTGCGGCCGCGACACCAGCCGCGCCCCCGCGATCCGCAGCGCCAGCGGCAAACCGGAGCACAGCTGCACCAGCCGGTCGCTGGCCTCGGGCTCCTCGGCGACGCGGTCGGGGCCGATTATCCGGCCCAGCAGCGCGACCGACTGGTCCGCGTCGAGGGTCTCCACATCGATGCAGTGCGCGCCGGGCAGGCCCGTCAGCCGGGTGCGGCTGGTGGTGATCACCGCGCAGTGCGGGCTGCCGGGCAGCAGCGGGAGCACCTGCTCCTCGTCGGAGACGTCGTCCAGCACGACGAGCACCCGGCGGTTGGCGAGCTTGCTGCGGTAGAGCTCCGCGCGCTCCAGCGGGTCGTCGGGCACCGACGTGCCGGGCACGCCCAGCGCGCGCAGGAAGCGGGCGAGCTGGCGGGACGCGCCGTCGTCCACGCCGCTGGTGCGCAGGTCGGCGTAGAGCTGCCCGTCGGGGTACTCCTCGACCAGCTCGTGCGCGGCGCGGACCACCATGCTCGACTTGCCGACGCCGCCGGGTCCGCTCACGGCCACGATCGGCATGGCGTAGGGGTCGCGGTCGCCGCAGAGGACGCCGTTGACCTCGGCCAGCTGGCCGCCGCGGCCGGTGAAGTCGGCGATGCTGGGCGGCAGCTGCCGGGGCACCGCGATGCCCTCCTCGGCGGGACGGGCTGCGGCGCGGGTCTCGGCGGGGCGCTCGGGGGCGCGGTCGCCGGGCAGGTCGAGGACCGGGTCGCGGGTGAGGATCGCCTGCTCCATGCGCTCCAGCTCGGGGCCGGGGTCGACCCCGACCTCCTCGGCCAGCAGGGTCCGGGCCCGTCTGCCCGCTTCCAGCGCGTCGGCCTGCCGTCCGCAGCGGTAGAGGGCGAGCATGAGGAAGGCGTGCAGCCTCTCCTGCAGGGGCTGTTCGGCGACCAGCGCGCGTAACTCGCCGATCAGCTCCTGGTGCCTGCCGAGGGTGAGGTCCAGGCGGATGCGCTCCTCCAAGACGGCGGCCTGGCGCTCGTGCAGGCGGGTCGCCTCGCGCAGGGCCGCGGCGCCGGAGATGCCCGCGAGCGCGGGACCGCGCCACAGCGCGAGGGCGGCCCGCAGCTCGGCGACGGCCTCGGCGGGCCGGTTGGCGGCGGCGTGCTCGTGCCCGGCGGCGACGCGGGCGTGGAAGACATCGATGTCCAGCTCGCCGGGGCCGAGGGTGAGCACGTAGCCGGGCGGCTGGGTCCGGATGGCGGCCGAGCCGGACTCGCCGAAGAGCTTGCGCAGCGCGGAGATGCAGATCTGGATCTGGCCGCGGGCGGTTGATGGCGGCGCGTCGTCCCAGACGGCGTCCAGGAGGTGTTCGACGGAGGTGACCCGGTTGGCGTTGAGCGCGAGCAGGGTCAGCACGAGGCGCTGGCGCGGTCCTCCCAGGTCCAGCGTCCGCCCGTTGACCACCAGCTCGGGCGGGCCGAGAAGCCGCAACTCCATCCGACCCCTCCCGGTTCGGCGCGATCGGAGGCTAACAGTCGTAACCGACCGAAGCGTAACGCGACCGCCACGTGGACCGAGACAAGTGCCGCCAAACTGCCGGGTTATGTCGTCAATCGGCCACCACCAGGTGAGGGCCCTGAAGTGAGGAGTCGTCAGTCGGCTATCCGAGCGCTAAACGCCGCCGACAGCGCGTCGAAAGCGGATGCCAAGCGGCGCGGGCGACGGTGTCGGCAGACCGGATGACTGCTGAAGGAGAGACGACATGGGCGATCCCGTGTGCGTCGCCGTGGTGGCGAACGACCCGATGCTGGAAGCGGGCGCGACCAGCGCCCTGCGCTCCTGCCCCGACCTGTCGGTGGTGACGCCCGGCGAGCCCGCGGTCGTCACCGTGGTGATGGTGGACTCCGTCGGCGCCGACGAGCTGGCCGCCGTGCGCGCCACCCGATCGGCCCCGCACCGCCCCGAGGTGGTCATCGTCGCCACCGACGTCGACCCCGGCGCCGCCCAGCGGGCCATCGCGGCGGGCGCGCGGGGACTGCTGCGCCGCAAGGAGGCGACGCCGGTCCGGCTGGCGCGCACCGTGCTGGCCGCCGCGGGCGGCGACTGCACCGTGCCGCCGGACATGCTCAACCGCCTGCTCGACGGCGGCCTGCTCGGCGACCGGGACCTCTCCGCCGCGGGCGGCTGGTCGGCGGCGGGCCTCAGCGACCGCGAGCGCGCTGTGCTCAGCCTCGTCGCCGACGGGCACGAGACCAGCGAGATCGCCAGGACGCTGTCCTACTCCACCCGCACGGTCACCACCGTCGTGCACGACATCACCCGCCGGTTCCGGCTGCGCAACCGCGCGCACGCCGTGGCCTACGCACTCCGGGCGGGTCTGCTGTGACCGCCCTGCTGGCCCCGCCCGCCGCGCTGCCGGTGCGGGTCGTCGCCGCCGACGAGAGCACGCGCGCCAAGATCACCTCCGCGCTCCGCCTAGCGGGCGTCCCGTTATCCGGGCCCGCGGGCGGGTCCGCCGTCGTCGCGGCGGTGGGGGAGACGGTGGAGGACGCCATCGACGCCTGCGGGACCGCGACCCCGGGCCTGGTGGTGGCCGAGCGCTTCAGCCAGATCGGCGTGCGCCGGGCGCTGCGTATGGGCGCGAGCGCGATGCTGCGCACCGCCGACCTCACCCCGGCCCGCCTCCTCGCCGCCGTCGACGCCGCCCGCTCCGGCGACGGCCGCGTCCCCCACGAGGTCCTGGTCCGCCTCCTCGGCGGCCCCGAACCCGTCGAACCCGTACCCGCGGTGCTCACCCGCAGGCAGACGAGTGTCCTGGGCCTGATGGCCGATGGCCACGGCAACGCCGACATCGCCAGGATGCTGCGCTGCTCGGAGCACACGGTGAAGAACGTCATCTACGAGCTGATGGGCAGGCTCCAGGCCCGAAACCGCTCCCACGCCGTCGCCACGGCCATCCGCACAGGCCTGATCTGAGCGACCCCGGTCGAGCGAACCCCGGTCGAGCGAGCCTGGTGCGAACGGCGGCAGTCCACAGCCGCCGCATTCGCCTGGAACCCGCACCGCCGCCTTCGATAACCAGGCGGCGGGGGGCGGTGTCCGCCTGGCCAGACCGCCTTGCCGACACCGCGTGCCGGGATATCGCCCCGGTGGTCCTCGTATCCGGTTGACTCCGGCCATCTCCGGCAACACAGCATCGACAGCACCCTCGGCACACCGGCCGACAGCACTGTGAGGGGTGGCCCATCCGGGCCACCCCTCACAGCCGTCTCGGTCAGACCGCGGCGGCGTCCATCTGCTTGCGCAGGCTCAGCGGGCGCATGTCCGTCCACACCGCACCGATGTGGTCGAGGCACTCCTGCTTGGTTCCCGTCGTGCCCTCGGCGTACCAGCCCAGGGGCAGGTCGCGGCCTGCCCGCCAGATCGAGTACTGCTCCTCGTCGTTGCGGACTACGCGGTAGGTTCCCTCGTCGCTCATCGATCCGGTCCTCCTGAACTGTGGGGCGAACAGGCTCAAGCGTGTACCCCGGCCGGGGTTCGGCACAGGGAGAAAAGCGCAGAAGCCGTCGCGGTGGATGGCTGCCGCTCCTTCTCTGGTGACACCCACCCGCCGACGGGCAGCGTTGTGCCACAAGCCGGCGCCCAGAGGCCCGGTCTCGGTACTGGAGGAGGTGTCCGGTGGGCTCCGGTGGCTTGATGTCCTTCGCTCAGCGGCGGTTGTGGTTCCTGGACCAGCTGCACCCCGGATCGGCCGACTACCTGCTGCCCGTGGCGCTGCGGGTGGGTGGGCCGCTGGACGTCGGGGCGCTGGCCGGGGCGCTGCGGGCGGTCGCCGGGCGGCACGAGGTGCTGCGCACGCGGTTTCCCGCCGAGGACGGCGATCCGGTCGCGGTGCTGGAGCCGGCCTCGGCCGTGCCGGTCGACCTGGTCGACCTGAGCGGCCGTACGGAATCCGAAGTGGACGCCTGGGTCGCCGCTGAGGCGGGCAGGCCCATCGATGTCGGCGCGGGCGTCCCGCTGCGCGCCGTGCTGGGCAGGCTCGCCGACGACGAGCACGTGCTGGTGATCGTCGTGCACCACATCGCCTTCGACTTCGGCTCCTGGCCGGTGCTCACCCGCGAGCTGGCCGCCCATTACGGCGAGCTGACCGGAGGCGGCCCCGCCGACCTCGCGCCGCTGGCCACCAGCTACGCCGAGCACGCCCGCGCCCACGGCGAGCGCCTGGCGGGCAAGCGCATGGAGGCCGGACTGGCGCACTGGACCGGCAAGCTCGCCGACCTGCCGCCGCTGCGCCTGCCCACCGACAAGCCCCGGCCCGCCGAGTGGACCGGCGCGGGCGCGATCGGCCGCTTCCAGGTCCCCGCCGACCTGCTCGCCGAGGTCGACGCGTTCGCCAGGGCCAACAGGTCCACCCGGTACATGGTGCTGCTGGCCGCCTTCCAGGCGCTGCTCGCCCGCTACAGCGGCCAGACCGACTTCGCCGTCGGCACCCCGGTGACCGGCCGCGACCGGGTCGCCGCCGAGGCGCTGATCGGGCTGTTCGTCAACACGATCGCGCTGCGCGCCGACGTCGCGGGCGAGCCGAGCTTCACCGAGCTGCTCGGCCGGGTCCGCGCGGGCATGCTCGCCGACCTGCGACACGCCGACATCCCCTTCGACCAGGTCGTCACCGAGCTGGCCCCGGCCCGCGACCTCTCCCGCAACCCGCTGTTCCAGGTCACCTTCTCGCTGCTGGCCGCCGGCGTCGCCGGGGTCGGCCTGCCCGGCCTGGACGTGGCGATGCGGCCGTCGCCGCCCACCGGCCTGCCCTTCGACCTGGTGCTGGACCTGATCCCAGTCGGCGACGGCCTCGCCGGGCGCGTGCAGTACGCCACCTCCCTGTTCGACACCGACAGCGTCGAGCGCATCGGCGCCGACTACCCCGTCCTGCTGCGCGCCGCGCTCGCCGCCCCCGACACCCCGGTGACCGCCCACACCGCGCTCATCCCGGCCCTGCCCGGCCGCGAGCGCGCCCGGCTCCTGGCCCACGGCAACGACACCGCCGCCCCGCCGCCCACCGGCACGGTGGTCGAGCTGATCGCCGAGCAGGCGGCCCGCACCCCGGAGCTGCCCGCCGTGCGCTCGCACGACGGCGACCTCACCCACGCCCAGCTCGACGCCGCCGCCAACCGCCTCGCCCACCACCTGCGCGGGCTCGGCGTCGGCCGGGGCTCGGTGGTCGGGGTGCACCTCGACCGCGGCCACCGGCTGCCGATCGCCCTGCTCGGCGTGCTCAAGGCGGGCGCGGCCTACGTGCCGCTGGACCCCGACTACCCGCCCCGCCGCCTGGAGTTCTTCCTCGCCGACACCGGCGCGACCGCGCTCATCACCGAGACCGCGCTCGCCGACGTGCTCGCCGCGGGCGGGGCCGTCCCCGTGCTGATCGACGCCCACGCCGAGGCCATCGCCGCGCACCCGGACACCCCGCCGGAGCCCGGCCCCACCCCCGAGGACCTCGCCTACACCATCTACACCTCGGGCTCGACCGGCCTGCCCAAGGGCGTGATGATCGACCACCGCGGCCTCGCCGAGTTCCTGGTGTCCATGGTGGACCGCCCCGGGATGGAGCCGGGCACCGCGGTCGTCGGCCTCACCACCGTCTCCTTCGACCCGTCGGTGTTGGAGCTGTACCTGCCGCTGCTGACCGGCGCGCACGTCGTGATCGCCTCGGCCGAGCAGGCCCGCGACCCGCAGCGCCTGGCCGCGCTCATCGCCGAGCACGGCCCGCGCGTGCTCCAGGCCACCCCGGTCACGCTGCGGATGCTGCTGGACTCCGGCTGGTCGCCGCCGTCCACGCTGACCGTCCTGGCGGGCGGGGAGAAGCTGCCGCCGGAGCTGGTGCGCAGGCTCTCCGCCGACGGTGCCCAGGTCTGGGACTTCTACGGCCCCACCGAGACCACCGTGTGGGCGACCACGGCCCGCGTCGACGCCGAGGGCCGCGTGCTGGACTGGGCCGCGCAGAACAACTCCACCGTCTTCCTCCTCGACGCCGACCTGGAGCCGGTGGCCGACGGCGCGGTGGGGGAGATCTACCTCGGCGGCGCGGGCATGGCCGTCGGCTACCGCAACCGGCCGGACACCACCGCCGAGCGGTTCCTGCCCGACCCGTTCTCCGCCGAGCCCGGCGCGCGCCTGTACCGCACCGGCGACCTCGGCAGGCGCGGGCCCGGCGCCGCCGTGGCCATCCTGGGCCGCGCCGACCACCAGGTGAAGATCCGCGGGCACCGGATGGAGCCCGGCGAGATCGAGGCCGCGCTGCTGGAGCACCCCGGTGTGCGGGCGGCCGTCGTGCACCCGACCCCGGCCCCCGACGGCGACCTGCAGCTCACCGCCTACCTGGTCGGCGATCCGCCCGGCGCCGACGAGCTGCGCCCGTTCCTGCTGGCGTCGCTGCCCGACTACATGCTCCCCGCCGCCTACGTCGTGCTCGACGAGCTGCCCAAGACCGCCAACGGCAAGGTCGACCGGCTCGCGCTGCCGCTGCCGGAAGCCCCGGCGGCCCACGCCAAGGTCCTGCCGAGCACCCCCGACGAGAAGGTTGTCGCCGGAGTGTGGGCCGAGGTGCTGAACACCGACGCGTTCGGCGTGCACGACAGCTTCTTCGACGTCGGCGGGCACTCCCTGCTGGCCACCCGGGTCGCGGTGCGGCTGCGCGCCGCGCTCTCGGTGGACGTGCCGGTGCGCGCCCTGTTCGACCACAGCAGCGTCGCCGCGCTCGCCGCCGCCCTGCCGAGCTACCCCCGCATGACCGAGACCACCGCCGCGCCGGTCCTGCGCAGCAGGCGGCGGACCGCCGCCACCCCCCGCTGAGGCACAAGGAGACCACCATGACTCTCGCCGCCGACCCGGTCGCGCCCGTCACCCCCGGCGCGTCCGCCATCGACTTCACCGTCTTCGAGGACCTGGAGTCCGAGGTCCGCACCTACTGCCGCAAGTTCCCGGTGGTGTTCCACCGCGCGGTCGGCGCTGACCTGTTCTCCGAGGACGGCCGCCGCTACATCGACTTCTTCTGCGGGGCGGGCAGCCTCAACTACGGCCACAACAACGCCACCATCAAGGCGAAGGTGCAGGAGTACCTGGCCGCCGACGGCATCATGCACGGCCTGGACATGCACACCGCGGCCAAGCGCGAGTTCCTGCGCACGGTCAACGATGTGGTGCTGCGCCCGCGCGGGCTGGACTACAAGATCCAGTTCTGCGGGCCGACCGGCACCGACGCGGTCGAGGCGGCGCTGAAGGTGGCCCGCAAGGCCACCGGCAGGCGCGGGATCTTCGCCTTCACCGGCGCCTACCACGGCATGTCGCGCGGCTCACTGGCCGCGACCGGCAGCCTGCGCGCCCGCCGCGCGGGCGGCGTCGGCCCCGGCGAGGTCACCTTCATCCCGTTCGAGGACGGCCCGGCGGGCGCGTTCGACTCCATCGGCCTGATCGAGCGCTACCTCAACGACCCGTCGTCGGGGGTGGAGAAGCCCGCCGCGGTGATCGTCGAGCCGATGCAGATGGAGGGCGGGGTCTACCCGGCGTCCCGGGAGTGGCTGCGCGCGCTGCGCGAGGTCACCGAGAAGCACGGCGTGCTGCTGATCGTGGACGAGATCCAGTCCGGCTGCGGGCGCACCGGCCGCTTCTTCTGCTTCGAGCACGCCGGGATCGTCCCGGACGTCGTCACGCTGTCGAAGTCCCTCGGCGGGATCGGCCTGCCGGTGTCGCTGACGCTGTTCAAGCGCGGACTGGACGTGTGGGAGCCCGGCGAGCACACCGGCACCTTCCGCGGCAACCAGCTGGGCTTCGTCGCCGCCACCGCGGCCATCGAGCTGTGGCAGAGCACCAAGTTCCGCACCGACCTCGCGGTGGCCAGCCGCAGGCTGGA
This sequence comes from Actinokineospora guangxiensis, assembly GCF_042657845.1. NCBI lineage: Bacteria > Bacillati > Actinomycetota > Actinomycetes > Pseudonocardiales > Pseudonocardiaceae > Actinokineospora > Actinokineospora guangxiensis. The sequence continues at coordinate 271,745 of NZ_JBHSKF010000002.1, forward strand.
GCGCTTCCGCACCGAGCTGGCCCAGACCCACCCGGAGATCGTCACCCGCGGCCGCGGCATGGCGCTGGGCCTGGACCTGGGCGCGGCGGGCGGGGCCGAGCGCGCCGACCGCGTGCAGCGCTACGCCTTCGAGCACGGCCTGATCGTGGAGCTGTGCGGGCGCGACGACGAGGTCATCAAGCTGCTGCCCCCGGTCAACATCGACATCGCCCGGCTCGACCGCGGCGTGGACATCCTGCGCGCGGCCCTCTGGTCGGCGTGAGCACCCCGGCGAACCCGTAAGGAGGCGGCGATGGGCCGCAGGCACCTCATCTCGCTCGACGACCTCAGCGAGGACGATCTGCGCTGGATCGTCAACCGCGGCGCGGACTACTCCGCGGGGTCCTTGGACCACGTCCGCCCGCCGCGCGAACGCGCCCTGGAAGACTTGATCGTGGGGGTGTTGTTCCGCAAGACCTCCACCCGCACCCGGACCGCGTTCTCGGCGGGAGCGCTGCGCCTGGGCGCCAAGCTGATCACCTACGGTCCCGGCGACCTGCAGGAGAACACCGGCGAGACCGTGGACGACACCGGCCAGGTGCTGGCCGGGATGCTCGACGTGCTCGTCGCCCGCACCGCCGGGCCGGAGGCGGAGCTGCGCGCCTACGCCAACCAGGACCGTATGGCCGTCATCAACGCGATGAGCGCCGGGGAGCACCCCACGCAGGGGCTCACCGACCTCACCACGCTGACCCGCCGCTTCGGCTCGGTCGACGGCCTGCGCGTGCTGTACGTGGGCGAGGGCAACAACACCGCCTCCGCGCTCGCGCTCGGCCTCAGCCGCTTCCCGGGCACCGAGCTGCACCTGCGCACGCCGCCCGGCTACGGCCTGGAGCCCGACTACCTGCACCGCGCCCAGATCCACGCCAAGCGCGCCGAATCCACCGTCGAGGAGCGCCACGACGTGGACGACCTGCCTGAGGTGGACGTCGTCTACACGACCCGCTGGCAGACCACCGGCACCGTCAAGCCCACCCCGGACTGGCGCGCGGTGTTCGCGCCGTTCCAGGTGAACCAGGCGCTGATGGACCGCTGCCCCGGCGCGGTGTTCCTGCACGACCTGCCCGCCCACCGCGGCGAGGAGGTCACCGCCGAGGTGCTCGACGGCCCGGCCAGCGCCGCCTTCGCCCAGGCCGAGAACAAGTACCACTCCGCCCGCGCGGTGCTGGAGTGGTGCGCGGGAGGTCCGCGGTGATGGGCTTGCGCGCGCTGCTGACCGCGGGCGCGGTGTCCGCGTTCGGCACGCAGATGACGATGCTCGCCCTGCCGTGGCTGGTGCTGGAGACCTCCGGGTCGGCCACCAAGACCGGGCTGGTGTTCGCGGTGCAGGTGCTGCCGATCGCCCTGCTCGGCTTCCTCGGCGGCGAGGTGATCCAGCGCTTCGGCGCGCACCGCACGATGCTCGTCGGCGACGCCGTGCGCGCCCCGCTGATCGCGCTCGTGCCGCTGCTGCACGGCATGGACCTGCTCAGCTACCCGCTGCTGCTGGCGATCGTCGCGGTGCTCGGCGTCTTCGGGGTGCCCTACTACGCCGCGCAGCGCGTGCTCGCCACCGAGCTGATCGGCGACGACCCGCGCGGCATGGCCAGGGCCAACAGCATCCTGGAGGGCGCGGTCAACATCGCCGCGTTCGCCGGGCCCGCCACCGCGGGCGCGCTGATCGCCTTCCTCGGAGCGCCCGCCGTGCTGTGGCTGGACACGGGCACCTTCGCGCTGTCGGCCCTGCTGCTCCTGCTGGTGCCGCGCATGCACGGCACCGCCACGCGCTCCGGTCCGCCGGGGGTGCTCGCCGGGCTCAAGCACATCCACGCCGACGGGTTCCTGCGCAAGGCCGTGCTGTCCACCATCACCTACGGTTTCGTCCTGCGGGTGCTGGCGATCGCGCTGCCGCTGCTGGCCTTCCAGCGCTTCGACGGCGACGCCCAGCTCGGCGGGCTGCTGCTGTCGGCGTCCGGGGCCGGTGCGCTCGCCGGGTCGCTGATAGCCATCGCGGTGGCCACGAAGGTCGAACCCAAGACGCTCGTGCTGGTCGCGATGACGGCGATGGCCCTGCCGCTGTGGCTGCTCGTGCCGGACGTGCCGGTGTGGGTGCTGATGGCCGCCGTCGCGGTCGCCTCGGCCGCGGTGCCGGTGTCCAACGCCCCGTTCTTCGCGATCCTGACCGCCCGCGTGCCCGCCGACTACCGGCCGAAGGTGCTGCAGTCGGTGATCACGCTGAGCGGCCTGGCCGGTCCGCTCGGCTTCCTGACCGCCGGTCTGCTCACCGACGGGCTCGGCATCACCGCCACCGTCGTGCTGATCGCCACCCTGGCCAGCCTCGCCTCCGTCAACGCCATCCTGGCCCTGCGCCAGCTCACCCCCGAGGCGGCGCCCCCGCCCGCCGCCCCCGTCGCCGCCCGCGCGGGCTGACCCCACCGCATCCGGAAGGTGCTCGCCATGCCTGACACACCCGAGAAGAAGGAACCCGTTCTGCTGCCCGACGGGGGCTGGCGGCTCTGGGAGCAGTTCGCCCTGCGCGGCCCTGGCTTCCCCGCCGACGGCGTGCTGCGCATCGTCCCGCCGGGCCTGGCCCTCGCCGCGGACAAGTTCGGCGAGGAGGACAAGCTCGCGGGCGCGGACTGGGACGAGTTCGCCGAGGAGTTCGAGGCCGCCGCCGTGCGCACCGCCGTGCAGCTGCAGGGGATCGCGGCCCAGCCGCGCTTCCAGGCCGCCGTCGCCTGGCAGAACCGCGCCGTCCTCGACACCGGCATCGCCTCCTTCCTCGCGTGGACGCCGGACAAGGCGCGCAGCAGCATGCCGCGCCAGCGCGAGGAGCTGGTGGCGCACTACTGGCAGCGGTTCTGCGTGAAGAACGACACGATCGGCTTCTTCGGTCCCGTCGGCTGGGGCCGCTGGGACCTCTCCGCCGACGGCCTGTCCATCGACCCGGGCTCGACCGGCTTCCTGTCCGGCTCGCAGGTGTACTTCGCCAGCTGGGCCATCGACGCGCTCGCCAAGGTCCTCGACGCGGACCCGGCGTTCCGGGCCTGGGTGCCGCCGCGGCGGGTGTCCTTCGCCCGCTTCGACGGCGACCAGATCGCCGTGCCCGGCAGGCCCGCCCAGGACATCCCCGCCGACGCGCGCGCCGTCCTGGAGCTGTGCGACGGCACCCGGCCGGTGCCCGCCATCGCCGCCGCGCTCGGCCGCGAGAGCGACGACGTGGTCGAGACCGTGCGGTTCCTGGTGCAGAAGCGCTGGGCGCACTGGCGACTGGAGGTGCCCTCGGCGACCTACCCCGAGCGCGAGCTGCGGGCCATCATCGAGCGCGTCGGCGACGAGCCGGTCAAGGCCGCCGCGCTGGCCAAGCTCGACGCCCTGGAGGCCGGGCGCGCCGCCGTCGCCGCCGCGGGACAGGACGCCAAAGCGCTGATCGCCGCGCTCACCGCACTGGAGAACGACTTCGCCGACATCACCGCCACCGAGGCCCAGCGCGCCAAGGGCCAGCGCACCGCGCCCTGCCGCGCGCTGGTCTACTCCGACTGCACCCGCGCGGCCACCGCCACCCTCGGCCGCGCCGTGCTGGACGAGCTGACCCCGCTGCAGATGTGCCTGACGGCGGCCCGCTGGATGACCAACCGCTTCGGCGCGGTCATCGGCGCCCGGGTGCGCGAGGCCTACGACACGGTGCTGGCGCGGCGCGGCTCGGTCGACCTGGCGTCGCTGTGGTTCGAGTGCCTGCCCACCCCGCACGCGGCCTCCATCGCCGACATGGACGCCATCCAGGACGAGCTGCGGGCGAAGTGGGCCCGCATCCTGGACGTGCCGTCCGGCCCGAGCCGGGTGCGGATCTCCTCGGCCGACATCGCCGCGAAGGTGCGCGAGGAGTTCGGCGAGCCCGGCGCGGGGTGGTCGCTGTCCCGCTACTTCAGCCCCGACCTGCTGGTGCTCGCCGAGGACGCCGAGGCGGTGGCGCGCGGGGAGTTCGAGCTGGTGCTCGGCGAGATGCACTGCGCGCTCAACACCATGGGCGCTTCGCTGTTCGTCCACCAGCACCCCGAGCGGCACCTGCTCGCCGAGGAGACCGCCCAGGACTTCCCGACGCCGCGGCTGCTGCCGATGCTGCCCAAGGAGCTGCCGCTGAAGTGGTCGGCGCGCAGCAGGCCGTCGCTGGACCGCCCCGAGGACTACTACGTCGCGATGGTCGACCACACCACCGACCCGCACCGCCCGCGCACCGTGCTCAGCGGCGACGTGGCCGTGGAGGAGCGCGGCGACAAGCTGGTCGCCGTGCTGCCCGACGGCGCGGAGTTCGACGTCCTCGACGCCTACGCCAACGCCATGACCCACCGGGTGATGGACCGCTTCACGCTGCGCCCCGCCGCCGACCACTCGCCGCGCATCACCATCGACCGGGTCGTGGTGGCCCGCGAGACCTGGCGGGTGACGGCCTCGGAGCTGGACTTCACCGAGGAGAAGTCCGAGGCCAAGCGGTTCGTCCGGGCCCGGCACTGGCAGAACGCGCTGGAGCTGCCCCGCTACGTCTTCGCCGTCTCGCCGACCGAGCCGCGCCCGTTCTACGTCGACTTCGACAACCCGATCTACATCACCATCCTGTCCAAGGCGATCCGCAGGCTGGCCCGCAAGGACCCGGCCGCGAAGATCACCTTCTCGGAGATGCTGCCCAACCCCGAGCAGGCGTGGCTGACCGACGACGAGGGCCAGAAGTACACCAGCGAGCTGCGCTTCGTCGCCGTCGACCAGACCGCCGTCGAGTCCGCCGCGGTGGAGGGGTCCTGATGGACACCTACGCCGACACCATCGCCGGGCACCCGCCCGACGCGATCGCCCTGTCCACAGAGGACGGCGACGTCACCTACGGCGAGCTGTCCGCCCGGATCGACTCCCTGGCCCGCGCGCTCGCGGCACGCGGGGCCGGCCCGGAGAAGGTGGTCGCGGTCGCGGTGGACCGGGGCGTGGACGCGGTCGTCGCGGTCGCCGCGATCACCAGGGCCGGGGCGGCGTTCCTCACCCTCGACACCAGCCAGCCCGCCGCCCGGCTGGCCGGGCTGGTGCGCAGCGGGGGAGCGAGCCTGCTGGTCACCGCCGACGGCACAACGGTCGACCTGCCCATTGCCGCTCCGCCGGTGCTGGTGGGCGACACCGGGGACTGGCCGGGGGACTTCCCGTCCCCGCGACCGGACGGCCTCGCCTACGTCAGCCACACCTCCGGCTCGACCGGCGAGCCGAGCCCGGTGCTCATCGAGCACCGCGGCCTGGACTCCTACCTGCGGTTCATCGCCGCCGACTACGGGCTCGGCCCGCACACCGTGGCAGTCCAGATGGCGCCGATGGGCTACGACGCCTCCATCCGGGACACGTTCGCGCCGCTGCTGGCGGGCGGGCGCCTGGTGCTGCTGCCGCGCTCGGCGCTGCTGCGGCCCGCCGAGTTCGGCGCCGCCGTCGCCCGGCACGGGGTGGACACGATCCTGAGCACCACGCCGTCGTTCCTGTCGTTCCTGGCCGGGCAGCCCGACCCGGCCGCGCTGCTGGGCGGGATGCGGCTGGTGGTCTCCAGCGGCGAGTCGCTGCGGCCGTTCCTGTCGGCGGGCGGGCGGGCGCTGGTGCCCGGCGAGCTGGTCAACCAGTACGGGCCCACCGAAGCCACGATGACCTCGACGCGCTTCCGCGTGCCTGCCGACCCCGAACTGGAGGTCGACATCGTCGGTGAGCCGGTCGGCGGGGTCGTCGTGCGGGTGCTCGGCGAGGACCTGGAACCGGTCGCCGACGGCGACGTCGGCGAGGTCTACATCGGCGGGGCCGGGGTGGCCCGCGGCTACCACGGGCTGGCCGGGCGCACCGCGGAGCGCTTCGTCCCCGACCCGCACGGGCCGCCGGGCGCGCGGCTCTACCGCACCGGCGACCTCGCCCGGTGGGGACCGGGCGGGCTGCACTTCCTCGGCCGCGGCGACCGCCAGGTCAAGATCCGCGGCTACCGGGTCGACCCGGCCGAGGTGGAGGGCGCGCTGCTCACCCACCCCGGCGTGCTCGGCGCGGTGGTCAGCGCCGAGCACGACGACCGGGGCCGGGTGTTCCTCACCGCGCACGTCGCGGGCGACTGCGGCGGGGCCACCGACGGCGCGCTGCGCGCGCACCTGGCCGCGTCGCTGCCCCCGCACCTCATGCCGCGCCGGTTCGTCCGGCTCGCCGAACTGCCCACCACGCGCAGCGGCAAGACCGACCGCCGCGCCCTGAGCGGAAGCGGGGGACCATGACGGCCGCCATCACCGGTCTGGGGCCGGGGGACGTGCGCACCGCCGCGCGCCGCATCACCGGCCACGTGCGCAGGACACCCCTGCTCGCCGACCCCGACCTGCCCGGCCTGTGGCTCAAGGGCGAGCACCGCCAGCGCGGCGGCTCGTTCAAGCTGCGCGGCGCGGCCAACGCCGTGCTCGCCCTCGGGGCGCGGGCGTTCGTCACCGGGTCATCGGGCAACCACGGGATCGCCCTGGCCACGATGGCCGCGCCGCTGGGCGTGCCGGTCACCGTCGTCATGGCGGCCGGGGCCAGCACGGCGAAATCCGACCTCATCCACGCCCTCGGCGGGCGCACGATCACCGTCGCGGGCGGGGTCGCCGAACGCGACCGCAGGGCGCGGGAGCTGGCCGAGGAGACCGGCGCGGTGTTCGTGCCGTCCTCCGACGACGAGCTGATCATCGCCGGTCAGGGCACCGTCGGCCTGGAGGTCCTCACCGACGCCCCCGACGTCGCGACGATCTTCGTGCCGACCGGCGGCGGCGGTCTGCTGGCCGGGGTCTGCCTGGCCGTGCGCGACCTGCCGGTGCGCGTCGTCGGCGTCGAGCCGGAGAACGCCAACCGGTACGCCCGGTCCTTCGCCGAAGGCGGACCCGTGCGGCTGCCACCGAGCCGCACCGTCGCCGACGGGCTGCGCGGCCAGCAGCCCGGCCTGCTCACCTACCCCGTCATCCGCGCCCGCGTCGACGAGCTGGTCGCCGTGTCGGACGCCGAGATCGTCGCCGCCCGAGACCGGCTGGCCCGCCGTGGCGTCGCGGCCGAGCCCAGCGGCGCGGTCGCCCTGGCGGGCGCGCTGCGCGCCGGCTGGCGGGGAACCGCCGCCGCGGTGGTCTCCGGCGGCAACACGGCCGAGGCCCTGGCCGTCGCGGCCAAGACCCACCTGCCAGTCCACAGAGTCCCCACCGAGAAGGAGTTCGCATGACCACCACCGAGAAGCTCGCCACCGACGTCGCCACCGTCGACCTGCTGGTCGACATCTACCGCGAGACCCTGGGCGATGCCGGTCTGGACGCCGACAGCGACTTCTACGAGGCGGGCGGCGACTCGCTCACCGCGTTCCAGATCACCGCTCGGCTGGAGGAGGCGCTGGGCGTCGAGGTGCCCGTGGCGCTGGTCTTCGCCTACCCGTCGCCCGCCGACCTGGCGGACGTCGTCGACACCGATTTCGCACGAGCATAGGGGGCGGGCGTGGACCAGACACCGAAGCTGGGCGCGCGCTGGCGGCTGTGGGACCAGTTCGCACTGCGCGGCGCCGGGTTCCCGGCCGCCGGGGTGCTGCGACTGGCCCCGGACGGGCTGGCCGAGGCAGCCGACAAAGCCGATCCTGCCGACCCGGCAACGCCCGAGTGGGCCGAGTTCAGCGCGCAGTTCACCGCCGCCGCCACCGACACAGCACACGAGCTGCTCAGCATCGCCGCCCGGCCGGACTTCCGCGAGGCGGTGGCCTGGCAGAACCGGCCGGTGCTCAGCTCGGGCATCAAGCCGTTCCTGGCGTGGACGCCGGACAAGGGGCGCAGCAGCATGCCGCGCCAGCGCGAGGAGCTGGTGGCGCACTACTGGCAGCGGTTCTGCGTGAAGAACGACACGATCGGCTTCTTCGGGCCGGTCGGGTGGGGCCGCTGGGACCTGTCGACGGCCGGGCTGGCCGTCGACCCCGGCGAGGGGCTGCTCGCGGGCACCGAGGTGTACTTCGCCAGCTGGGCGATCGACACCCTGGCCGCCACCATCGCCGCCGACCCGGCGGTGCCGTCGTGGACCGCGCCCCGGCGCGTGCCGTTCATCCGCCGCGACGGGGACACCGTCATCGTCCCCGGCAGGCCGCCGCAGCCCGCGACACCCGCGCAGCTGGCCGTGCTGGACCTCTGCGACGGCGTCCGCCCGGCGCGGGCGATCGCCGAGGCGCTGCCCGAACTGGACATCCCCGCGACTCTGGCCGAGCTGGTCAAGAAGCGCTGGGCCCACTGGCGGCTGGAGATCCCCGCCGACGCCCGACCGGAGCGCGGCCTGCGCGCCTGGCTCTGCACCGTGGGCGACGACGAGCTGCGCACCCGCGGCCTGAGCGCCCTGGACGAGCTGGAACGGGGCCGCGACGCCGTGGCCGCCGCGTGCGGTCCGGACGAGCTGGTCGAGGCGCTGACCGCGCTGGAACAGCGGTTCGTCGCGCTGACCGACACCGCCGCCGTCCGGGAGAAGTCGACGGGCACCGCCCCGTGCCGCGCCCTCGTCTACGCCGACTCGCGCCGGGCGGCGACCGCCCGCCTCGGCGGCGGCGTGCTCGACGCGCTGGCGCCGCTGGAACCCCTGCTGGACAGCGCGGGCTGGCTCACCTCCCGCCTCGCCGCCGCCGTCATGGCCCGTGCCCGCGGCGTCTTCACGACCCTGGCCGCCCGCGGCCCGGTGAACCTGGCCGAGTTCTGGTTCGCCTGCATGCCGATCCTGCACGGCCACGCGGGCGCCGAGGCCGAGGGCCTGCGCCGGGAGTTCCAGGACCGCTGGCGCCGCATCCTCACCCCCGAACCGGACATCGACCGCGTCCACCGCTCCCTGTCCACCGTCGCCGACGGCGTGCGCGCCTACTTCGGCCCGCCCGGCAAGGCCTGGACGACGGCCCGCTACCTCAGCCCGGACATCATGATCGCCGCCACCGGTCCGGAAGCGGTCGCCCTGGGCAACTTCGAGCTGGTCCTCGGCGAACTGCACCTGGCCAGCAACACCATCGGCGCGTCGCTGTTCGTCAACCAGCACCCGAAGCCCGCCGAGCTGCTGGAGCTGACCGGCCGCGACCACCCGGGCGCGCGCCTGATGCCGCTGCTGCCCAAGGAGCACCGCTCCCGCCTGTCCGCCCGCATCCGCCACACCCTCGTCCGCCCGGAGGACTACTACCTGGCCCTGGTCGACTTCACCGCCGACCCGACGAGGCCCCGCACGGTGCGCAGCGCGGACGTCGAGGTCATCGACGTGGACGGCGACCTGGCGGTGGTCCTGCCCGACGGCGAGCGGTTCGCCGCCGTGGACGTCTTCTCCCACGTGCTGACCACCCTGGCGATGGACCTCTTCGAGGTCCTCCCGGAAGCGCCGCACACCCCGCGCGTGACGGTGGACCGGATGGTCATCGCCCGCGAGACCTGGCGCCTCCCGGCTTCGGGGGCGAGCTTCGCCGAGGCGAAGGACGAGGCCAGGCGCTTCGTCCTGGGCCGCGCGTGGCGCGATGAGCACGCGATGCCGCGGTTCGTCTTCGCCGTCCTGCCGACCGAGCCGCGGCCGTTCTACGTGGACTTCGACAGCCCGGTCTACGTGAACATCCTGGCGAAGGCGCTGCGCAGGCTGGTCAAGAAGGACCCGGAGGGCGTCATCACGATCACCGAGATGCTGCCGACCCCGGAGCAGACCTGGCTCACCGACGACGCGGGGGAGTCCTACACCGCGGAGCTGAGGTTCGTGGCGGTCGACGAGGGGTAGATCGGTTCTCGGCCGGGCGCCGGGTGTCCTCTCCGGACACCCGGCGCCCAGTCACGCCGGTGACCGGAGGTGCGCGAAATGCGCTTCGCGGACCTCTCTCGCGTCGTCCCCGTTCAGCCACGTGATCACGTACTCCCGAGAGGCCAGCCGGAAAGCCGAGCACAGGAGTTCGTCCAGCGCTTCGGCTTCCTCGTACTCCCCTTGGAGGTAACCGATGTAGCCGGGTCCTCGCTCGATGACGACATCCCAGCACAGCACCTCACGTGGCGTGCCGCGCACCTTCCACCACAGCATCGCGGGGTGCTCGGCGACCACGTTCCGCGACAGCAGCAGATGGCCCTCGGCCCCAGCTCCGTCGCTCAGCGCGCCGACCCGGCCCGCGAAGGCGGCCAAGCGCGCGTCCAGCGGGGTCGGGTCGACGTGGCGGGCTCGTCGGCCGAAGGGGGTCATCAGGGCCACGGTACGGGCGCGGCCGGGTCAGGGCACGTGCCGGCGGCGCCGATGGGGTCGTCGGTCACGCAGAGGTCTTCGGCGGAGAGGGATGTCGCCGACCAGCGCGCCCAGGTCGAGCGGCAACACGCGGACATGGCTGGGCGCCGTGCCAGGGTCAGGTGACCCTGGCACGGCGCCCAGCCGCGGGGATGTTTGGCTACGGGAGTTCAGGCAGCAGGAAGTCGGGGACGTCGGTGCCCAGGCCGAGGTCCGTCGCGCGCTGGTGGACCACCGCGGCCACGGCCAGGTCCAGTGCGCCGAGACCGAACGGCGAGAAGATCGTCAGGCGGTCGGTCGCACGCTCCAGCGACACCGAGCCGCCCAGCAGTTCGCCGATGCTCGCGTCGATGAAGTCCCGGTGCCCGACGCGCTGCTCCGCCAGGTGCAGCGACGTCGCCGCCCGGCAGACGTGGTCGACGTCGTCCACCACGTTCACCGCGCCCAGGATCGTGGACGCCTCCAGGTCCCGCAGCGACACGTGCAGGATCAGGGTTCCCGGAGCGCACGCCTCGGCGGCCGTGTGCGGAACGCCCGCGACGGTCGCGAAGCTGACCAGCCGGTGGGCGGACAGCGCGGACCCGAGGGAGTCCGCGATCTCCACCTTCAGCCCGCCCAGCTCCTCCTCCACCCGCCTGCCGAACGCCTCGGAACGCTCGCCGGAGAGGTCGAACAGCGTCACCGTCTCCAGCGTGGGAACGGTCACCCGCAGGAAGCGCAGCACCTCGAAGTTGATGACCCCGCAGCCGACCAGCGCCACCCCGGTGTCGCCGCCGGGCAGTGCCGCCGCCGCCAGCGCCGCGCTCGCCGCGGTGCGCCGGGCCGAGATCGTGGACGACTCCAGCAGCGCGGTCGGGTGGCCGGTCTCCATCGAGTTCAGGATCAGCGCCGCCGAGGCGCGCTCCAGGCCGTTGGCCACGTTGCCCGGGAACGACGAGATCCACTTGATCCCGGCGATCGGCGACTCGGTGCCCAGGTAGGCGGGCAGCGCGATGATCCGGTTGCGGTCGTCGTCGGGGAAGCGCAGGAACGACGAGTGCGGCACGACGGTCCGGCCCGCGGCGTGCAGGACGTAGGCGTCGCGGACGGCGGAGAGGACCTCCTCCTCCGCGCCGTCGAGGGCCTGGCGGACCTGGGCCGCGCCGAGGATCAGCATGGGGCCACCTCCATGGCGGGTTCCTTCCACAGGTGGGCGATGTCGCCGAACTGCTCGGCCACCCACTCGTCGTCGTAGATCGTGTCCAGGTAGCGCTCGCCGCGGTCGGGCAGGATCAGCACGCACGTGGCGGAGTCGGGGATGCGCTCGCGCATCGCCGCGAGGGCGGCGACGACGGCCCCGGAGGAGCCGCCCGCCAGGATCGCCTCGCGGGCGGCCAGTTTGCGGCAGCCCGCGACGCAGTCGACGTCGTCGACGATGACCACCGCGTCGGCCATGCCGTCGCGGTGCAGGGCGGGCCGCACGGCCGCGCCGTGGCCGGGGATCAGGCGGGGGCCGGTGGGCGGGGCGAAGATGGCGCTGCCCGCGGCGTCCACCGCGACCACGGTCGTGGGCAGCCGGTGGTCGCGGATGAAGTCGGCGCAGCCGCGCAGGGTGCCGCAGGAGCTGGTGGCGCAGAACAGGTAGTCCACGCCGCCGGGCACCGCCTCGGCGATCTCGCGCATCGTGGTGCGGTGGGCCAGCGGGTTGCCGGGGTTGGCGTACTGGTTGGGCCAGTAGGCGCTGTCCAGCAGGGTCAGCAGCTCGCGCACCCGGCGCTTGCGGACGGGCAGGTACTCGCCGGTGGCCGGGTCGGTCTCGGTGACGACCTCGACCTCGGCGCCCAGCGCCCGCATGATCGCGATGTTCTGGGCGTTGGTGCGCGGGTCCACCACGCACCGGAACCGCACGCCCAGGTACGCGCACGCCTGCGCCATGCCGATGCCGAGGTTGCCGGAGCTGGACTCCACGACCACCGTGCGGCCGGGCACCACGTCACCGCCGCGGATGGCCGCGCTCAGCATCTCCAGCGCCGAGCGGTCCTTGATGCTGCCGCCCGGGTTGTGCGCCTCCAGCTTCGCGTACACCCGGAACCCGGCGTCGGGGTCCAGCTTGGCCAGCTCGACGATGGGGGTGCCGCCCACGGTGCCCAGCACCCCCACCGCAGGCCTCTCGCTAGACACGAGCCGCCGCCAGGAGGTCCCCGCGCACGCCGTTGGTGCCCGGGACCGGCTCCGCCGGGTCGTCGGTCAGCCGGATCGGCTTGTTGTCGCGGTCGACCATCACCACCGAGGGCACCAGGTCGCGCGCCTTCTCCTCGGCCACGCCGACGTAGCTGATGATGATCACCAGGTCGCCGGGGGAGATGAGCCGGGCGGCGGCGCCGTTGATCCCGATGACCCCCGAGCCGCGCGGGCCGGGGATGACGTAGGTCTCCAGGCGGGCTCCGTTGTCGATGTCGACAATGGCGATCTGTTCACCGGGAAGCAGGTCGGCGGCCTCCATGAGGTCCTCATCGATGGTGAGCGAGCCCACGTAGTGCAGGTCCGCCTGGGTCACCGTCGCCCGGTGGATCTTCGATTTGAGCATCGTGCGGAACACCCGTGCCTCCTTGGTCGCTCCGGCGGTTGTGATCAGCCTGCCCCGGGGTCCGCCGCCGGGCGCAGAGAAGAAGACGCAACAACGGCGGCAGCGCAGGTGTGCCGGTTGTTCTCTCGTGCGGGGGCCTGCCGCGGACCACGCTGACCGCATGACCGCGACGACCACCGCCCCGCAGGCGAGCACGGGCCGCACGCTGCCCGTGGTGCTCACCGCCGCCGAGCCGGGCGCCCCCGTGATCCCCTACCTCTCCGACGCGCGCCCCGTCGTGCGCCAGCGGCTGCGCGAGCACGGCGCGGTCCTGTTGCGCGGCTTCGACATCGGCGGCGTGGACGGCTTCGCCGACGTCGTGCGCGCGGTGTCCGGCGCGCCGCTGAGCTACGCCGAGCGCAGCTCACCGCGCAGCACCATCAAGGGGCAGGTCTACACCTCGACGGACTACCCGCCGAGCGAGGAGATCTTCCTGCACAACGAGAACTCCTACCAGAAGCACTGGCCGCTGGTGCTGTTCTTCCACTGCATGATCGCCCCCCAGACGCAGGGCGCGACCCCGCTGGCCGACGTGCGCAAGGTCTACGACCTCATCGACCCGGCCGTGCGCGCGGAGTTCGAGCGCCGCGGCTGGATGGTCGTGCGCAACTTCACCCCCGGTTTCGGCGTGCCGTGGCAGGAGGCGTTCGGCTCATCCGACCGCGCCGAGGTCGCCGCGTACTGCGAGCGCGCGGGCGTGCAGGTCGAGTGGGTGGGCCGCGACGGCCTGCGCACCCGCGCCCGTCGCGAGGCTGTGCACACCCACCCGGTGACCGGCGAGCGCGTCTGGTTCAACCACATGACCTTCTGGCACGTGACCACGCTGGGCGAGGACATGTGCGCCGGGCTGCGCGAGATGTTCGACGACGACGAGCTGCCCACCAACACCTACTACGGCGACGGCGGGGTCATCCCCGACGAGGTCATGGCGCACCTGCGCGCCTGCTACCGGGCGGCGTGGACGCGCTTCGACTGGGAGACCGACGACATCCTGATTGTCGACAACATGCTCGCCGCGCACGCGCGTGAGCCGTTCACCGGGCCGCGGCGCATCGCCGTGGCGATGGCCGAGTCCTCGGCCGAACCCGCGGCGTCCTGAGCCGCGTCCACAGCACAACGCGCAAGCCGGCCTGGGAGGGCACGAATGACTAGCAGTGGTGGCGGGTTCCCGCTGTCCTTCGCGCAGGAGCAGCTCTGGTTCCTCGACCAGCTCAGGTCGGGTGCCACCGAGTACCTCATGCACTGGGCGTACCGGCTGCGCGGACCGGTGGACACCGGCGCGCTGGCGTCCGCGCTCACCGAGATCGCGGCCCGGCACGAGGTGCTGCGCACGCGCTACGAGTCGGTGGACGGGGTCCCGGTGCAGGTCATCGACCCGCCGGGCCCCGCGCCGCTGGCGGTGGTCGCCGTCGACGGCGAGGCCGGTGTCCGCGAGCTGGGCGCCGCCGACGTCGCCACCCCGATCGACCTGCGCGCCGCCTGGCCGTGGCGGGTCACCCTCGCCTCCTACGGGCCGGACGAGTCGGTGCTGATGTTCGCCGTGCACCACATCGCCTTCGACGGCTGGTCGATCGGCGTCCTGGCCGACGAGCTGTCCACGCTGTACGCGGCCTTCCTGGCCGGTGAGCCGTCGCCGCTGCCGGAGCTGGAGGTCCAGTACGTCGACTACGTCGAGTGGCAGCGCGACTGGTGGGAATCCCCGGACGGCGGTCTGCGCAAGCAGCAGAAGTACTGGTCGGAGCGCCTGGCCGGGCTGGCCCCGCTGGAGCTGCCCGCCGACCGGCCGCGCCCGGCCACCTGGGAGCCCGCGGGCGACAGCGTCGAGTTCACCGTGCCCGCCGAGCTGGCCGCCGCGGTCACCGCCGTCGGCAGGCGCCACGACGCCACCCCGTTCATGACGCTGATGGCCGCCTACCAGCTGCTGCTCTCCCGCTACGCGCGCACCGAGGACGTCGCCGTGGGCGTGTCCATCGCCGGGCGCGCGCAGGTCGAGCTGGAGTCCTTGGCAGGCCTGTTCCTCAACACCGTCGTGCTGCGCACCGACCTGGCCGGTGAGCCCACCTTCGGCGAGCTGCTGGCCCGCGTGCGCAACACCGCCCTCGACGCCTTCGGCAACCAGGACGTGCCGTTCGAGCGCGTCGTCAACGCCCTGGCCCCCGAGCGCGACCTGTCCCGCAACCCCGTCTTCCAGGTCGCCTTCGGCCTGCACAACCAGCGCCGCACCCCGCTGGCGCTGGCGGGCGTCGAGGTCGAGAAGTGGCCGGGCAGCTGGCAGACCTCGCCGTTCGACCTGTCGCTGCACTTCGCCGAGCAGCCCGACGGCTCGCTGTTCGGAACGATGAACTTCCCGACGGCGCTGTTCGACCGCGCCCGCGTCGAGCGGATGGCCGCCAACTACACCCGGCTGCTCGCCGAGGCCGCCGCCGCGCCCGGCACCCCGGTCGGCGCGCTGGAGATCATGGCCGAGGCCGAGGTGGAGCAGCTGCTCGCCTGGAACACCGCCGCCGCCGCGCGCCCGGAAGCCACCCTCCCCGAGCTGGTCGCCGCCCAGGCCGCCGCCACCCCCGACGCGGTCGCCGTCATCGAGGCGGGCGCCACCCTCACCTACGCCGAGCTGATGGGCCGCGTCGAGCCGCTGGCCGCGGCGCTGCGCGCCCGCGGCGTCGGCCCCGAGATCCCGGTGGGCGTGGCCATGGAGCGCGGCGCGGACCTGGTCACCGCGCTGCTGGCGGTGTGGACCGCGGGCGGGGTGTACGTGCCGCTGCCGCCGGACCACCCGGCCGACCGGCTCGCCGCCGTGGCCGCCGACGCGCTGCCCGCGCTCGTCCTCACCCACGAGGCGCTGCGCGACCTCATCCCCGGCGCCCCGGTGCTCACCATCGACGGGGACTGGGACACCGGTCTGGCGCTGGAGCGCCCCGCGCTGTCGGGCGCGAACGCCGCCTACGTCATCTACACCTCCGGCTCCACCGGCAAGCCCAAGGGCGTGGTGATCCCGCACGAGGGCATCCGCAACCGCGTGCTGTGGGCCGTGGAGTCCCACGGGCTCGGCGCCGCCGACCGCGTCCTGCAGAAGACCACCATCGGCTTCGACGCCTCCGTCTGGGAGTTCGCCGCGCCGCTGGTCTGCGGCGGCACGGTCGTGATGGCCCCGCCGACCGCGCACAAGGACCCCGCCGTCATGGTCGCCGCCGTCGCCGAGCACGGGGTCACCGTGCTGCAGCTGGTGCCGTCGGTGCTGCGCATGGTCGCCGAGGAGCCGAAGCTGGCCGAGTGCACGGCGCTGCGGCTGCTCTGCTCGGCGGGCGAGCCGCTGCCGACCGCCCTGTGCGCCACGGTGCTCGACGCCGTCGCGGTGGAGATCGTCAACACCTACGGCCCCACCGAGTGCTCCATCGACGCCACCGCCTGGCCGCACACCGCCGCCGAGCAGGCCGAGATCGCGCCCATCGGCGCGCCGCTGCCCAACATGGCCGCCTACGTCGTCGACGCCGACGACCGGCTGGTTCCCCTCGGCGTGCCCGGCGAGCTGTGCGTCTCCGGTGTCGGCGTGGCCCGCGGCTACCTGGGCCGCGGCGACCTGACCGCCGAGAAGTTCGGCCCCAACCCGTACTCGGCCACCCCGGGCGGGCGCTGGTACCGCACCGGCGACCTCGTCCGCCGCCGCGCCGACGGGGACCTGGAGTTCCTCGGCCGCATCGACCACCAGGTGAAGGTCCGCGGCGTGCGCGTCGAGCCCGGCGAGGTGGAGGCCGCGCTGCGCGCCCACCCCGACGTCGAGGCCGTCACCGTCACCGCCCACCGCACCGACACCGGCGACCTGGAGCTGGTGGCCTACACGGTTTCCCGCTCGGGCGTCGGCACCGACGCGCTCCGCGACCACCTCGCCGAGCTGCTGCCCGCGCCGATGATCCCGGCCTTCTTCGTCGCGCTGGAGGCGTTGCCGCTCAACGCCAGCGGCAAGGTCGACCGCGCCGCGCTGCCCGCGCCCGGCCTGCCGGAGCCGGTGGCCGACGGCGACCGCGTCGAGCCGCGCACCGCGACCGAGCAGGCCGTCGCCCGGGTCATGGGCGAGGTGCTGGGCGTGGAGTCGGTCAGCGCCTCCGACGACTTCTTCGCCCTGGGCGGGCACTCGCTGCTGGCGATCCGCCTGGTGCTCAAGCTGCGCCGCGAGTTCGACCTGGAGCTGAGCGTCGGCGAGCTGTTCGCCGAGCGCACCGTGGAGAAGCTGGCCGCCTTCATCGACCACCAGGCCGGGGCCGCCAAGAACATCCCGATCGCCACCGTCGACCGCACCGGTGCGCTCCAGCTGTCCTTCGGGCAGGAGCGCATGTGGTTCCTGGACCGGCTGGAGCCCGACAGCGCCGAGTACATCGTGCCGCTGGCCTTCCGCCTGCACGGCCCGTTCGACGTGGTCCGCTTCCGGGCGGCCGTCGACCTGGTGGCCGCCCGGCACGAGATCCTGCGCACCCGCCACCTCGGGGAGAGCGACCCCGTGCAGGTCATCGACCCGGCCGGGCCGGTCGCCTTCGAGTTCGTCGACCCGGGCACGCCCGAGCTGGCGCGCGCCGCGATCGACCGGGCCAGCGCGGTGCCCTTCGACCTGGCCGCCGAGCACCCGATCCGGGTGACCGTGGCCCGCGCCGAGGACACCGACCACTTCGTGGCGGTCACCCTGCACCACATCGCCTTCGACGCCTGGTCGATGGGCATCTTCCTGCGCGACCTCGGCACCGCCTACCGCGACCCGGCCGCGCTGCCCGCCCCGCCCGCCGCCCAGTACGCCGACTTCGGCGCCTGGCAGCGCGGCCTGGACCTGGCCGACCAGCTCGACTACTGGCGCGACCGGCTCGCCGGGCTCAGCGCCCTGGAGCTGCCGACCGACCGGCCGCGGCCCGCCGTGCGCGACCCGCGCGGCGACACCGTCATGGCCGACGTGCCGGACGCGGTCGTCGCCGGGATCACCGAACTGGGCTCGCGCAACGGCGCGACCCCGTTCATGACGATGCTGGCCGCCTTCCACGTGCTCCTGGCCCGCTACACCGGCCGCACGGACATCGCCGTCGGCACCCCGGTCGCCGGGCGCACCCGGGAGGAGACCGAGGAGATCCTCGGCTTCTTCGTCAACAACCTGGTGCTGCGCGCCGACCTCGGCGGCGACCCGCTGTTCACCGACCTGCTCGACCAGGTCCGGGGCAGCACGCTGGCCGCCTTCGGCAACCAGGACGTGCCCTTCGAGCACCTGGTCGAGGCGATCAGCACCGAGCGCGACCTCTCGCGCAACCCGCTGTTCCAGGTCATGTTCGAGCTGGCCCACCTCGACGAGGTGCCCGCCACCCTGGGCGAGGCCGAGCTGAAGCCGTTCACCACCGGCGCCCAGGTCGCCAAGTTCGACCTGACGCTGTCGGTCAAGCAGCTCGGCGACGGCAGCATGCGGGTGTGGCTGGAGTACGCCACCGGCCTGTTCGACCGCGCCACGATCGAGCGGATGACCGAGCACTATCTGACGCTGCTGGCGGGCATCGCCACCACGCCCGGCGCGCGGCTGTCCGAACTGGAGCTGAGCCCGGCCGCCGAGCGCGCCGAGCTGGCCGCCTGGGCCGACCGCATGCCCGAGGTCGCCACCGCGCTCGACCCCGTCGAGCGCCACGACCTGACCTTCCCCGAGCTGGTCGCCCTGCGCGCGGCCGAGCACCCCGGCAAGACCGCCGTCGTGTTCAACGACAGCGAGCTGAGCTACGCCGAACTCGACGCCCGCGCCAACCAGGTGGCCCGCCACCTGCGCGCCCTCGGCGTCGGCCCGGAGGTCATCGTCGGCTGCTGCCTGCAGCGCGGCCTCGACGCCGTGGTCTCGCTGCTGGGCGTGATGCGGGCGGGCGGCGTCTACACCCCGTTCGACCCGGCGCACCCGGGGGAGCGGCTGGCGTTCATGCTCGCCGACGCCGGTGCCCAGGTCGTGGTCACCAACGCCGAGTTCGCCGAGCGCCTGGCCTCCGAGGCATACCACCTCGTGCGGATCGACGCAGACGCCGAGGCCATCGCCGCCCACGACGGCGCCGCGCTGGAGCGCACGGCCGGGCCGGGCAACCTCGCCTACGTCATCTACACCTCCGGCTCGACCGGCAAGCCCAAGGGCGTGATGATCGAGCACCGCTCCTACGCCCACCACAGCTACCTGATCGCCGAGGCGTTCGGCATCACCGGCGAGGACCGGGTGGCGCTGCTGTCCGCGCTGACCTTCGACGCGGCGATGGAGCAGGTGGCGGGCACGCTGGCCACCGGGGCGACGCTGATCGTCAGCGACCCGGTGTTCTGGACCCCGGAGGACCTGCCCGCCCACGCCGCCGCGCACGGCGCGACGGTCATGGAGCTGACCCCGGCCTACTACCGGGAGATCATGGCAGGCAAGCCGCAGGGCCTGTCCACGCTGCGCCTGGTCAACGTCGGCAGCGACGTGGTCACCGTGGACGACGTCAACCTCTGGTCGGACTCGGGCCTGCCGGGCCGATTCGTCTGCAACTACGGGCCGACCGAGGCCACCATCACCTCGGTGCTGCACTGGCCGGTGCCCGCCGACCTCACCGGCGACCGGGCCGCCGCCATGCCGATCGGCCTGCCGATCCCCGGCACCCGCGCGGTGATCGTGGACGCCGACCTGCGCCCGGTGCCGCTGGGCGTGCCCGGCGAGCTGTGCCTGGGCGGGGTCCGCCTGGCCCGGGGCTACCTCGACCGCCCGGAGCTGACCGCCGACCGGTTCGTGCCCGACCCCGACGGCGACGGCACGCGGCTCTACCGCACCGGCGACCTGGTGCGGCACCGCCCGGACGGCACGATCGCCTTCCTCGGGCGCATCGACCAGCAGGTCAAGATCCGCGGCTTCCGCATCGAGCTGGGCGAGATCGAGGCGGCGCTGGTGCGCCACCCGGCCGTCCGCGAGGCGGTCGTGGTGGCCCGCGGCGTCGCGGGGGCCGCCCCCGGCGACAAGCGGCTGTGCGCCTACCTGGTCTGCCCCGACGGCGACCCCGGCATCGGCGCGCTGCGCGAGCACCTGCGCGACCTGCTGCCCGAGTACATGGTGCCGTCGCTGTGGACGACGCTGCCCGAGCTGCCGATGACGGCCAGCAAGAAGATCGACCGCAAGGCGCTGCCGGACCCGGTCGCGGGCGGCGACGCCGGGTTCCGGGCGCCGCGCGACCCGGCCGAGGAGGCCGTCGCCGAGATCTGGGCCTCGGTCCTGGACCGCGAGGCCGTCGGCATCGACGACAACTTCTTCGCCCTCGGCGGCCACTCGCTGCTGGCCACCAGGGTGCTCGCCCAGCTGCGCGCCGCCTTCGGCGTCGACCTGCCGCTGCGGCTGCTCTTCGAGACCACCACGCTCGCCGACCTGGCCGCCGCCGTCGCCGACGCGGTCGCCGCCGACGTGGCCTCGCTGTCCGATGAGGACATTCAGGAACTGCTCGCCAAGGATGGTGTGTCATGACGGGGACGCTGGACTCGGCCGCGCTGCGCGCCGAGCTGCTGCGCCGGAGGCTGCGCGGCACCGCGGCGCCGGCCGCGGGGATCGAGGTCCAGCCTCGGGACCGCCCGCTGCCGCTCTCGCCCGCCCAGCGGCGGATGTGGATCCTGGACCAGCTGCGCCCCGGTTCCACCGAGTACCTGATGACCTCCGCCCGCCGCGTCCGCGGCCCGCTCGACACCGCCGCCCTGCGCACCGCGCTCGACGGCCTCGTCGCCCGGCACGAGACGCTGCGAACCCGTTTTCCGCTGGTCGACGGCGAGCCCGTGCAGGTCATCGACCCGCCGTCGCCCGCCGTGCTGGACGTGGTCGACCTGACCGCGCTGCCCGGCGCCGAGCAGCAGGCCAGGGTCGCCGCGATCGCGAGCACCGAGCGGGTGCCCGTCGACCTGGCCGATGGCCCGATGCTGCGCGCCACCCTCGCCGTGCTGTCCGATGTGGAGCACGTGCTGGTGCTGACCGTGCACCACGTCGCCGCCGACGGCTGGTCGGAGGACATCCTGCTGCGCGAGCTGCGCACCGGCTACGACGCCGCGCTGGCGGGAAAGCCCGCCCCGCACCCGAGCCTGCCCGTGCAGTACGCGGACTACGCGGCCTGGCAGGCGGGCAGGCTCAGCGGCGACCGCCTCGACAAGGAGGTCGGCTACTGGCGCGACCGCCTCGCCGGGGTCACCCCGGTCGAGCTGCCCGCCGACCGGCCGCGGCCCGCCGTGCGCGACGGCGCGGGCGACCTGCTGCGCGCCACCCTGCCCGCCGAGGTCGCCCAGCCGCTGCTGGCGCTGGCCAAGGCCCGGGGCGCGTCGCCCTTCCTGCTGCTCTCGGCGGCGGTGGCGGTGCTGCTGGGCAGGCACACCGGCAGCACCGACATCACCATCGGCACCCCGGTCGCCGGGCGCGACCGCGCCGAGGTGCAGGACGTCGTCGGCCTGTTCCTCAACACGATCGTGCTGCGCGCCGACCTCTCCGGCGCGCCCACCTTCGGCGAGGTGCTCGACCGCGTCCGCGCCACCGCGATGGACGCCTACTCCCACCAGGACGTGCCGTTCGAGAAGCTGGTGGACGAGCTGTCCCCGGAGCGCGACCCGTCGCGCACGCCGCTGTTCTCCACCATGGTCCTGTGGCAGGACGCCGACGCGGCCGTCCCCGCCGCCGGCCTGGCGTTCGAGCCGGTGGCGGTGGGGGAGACCACCGCCAAGTTCGACCTGACCGTCTCGGCCACCCCGCGCGCCGACGGCGGCATCGCGCTGGCGTTCACCTACGCCACCGCGCTGTTCGACGCCGCCACCGTGCGCCGCGTCGCCGACCGCATGGCGGCGCTGCTGGCCTCCGCCGTCGCGCACCCGGACACCCCGGTCGCCGACCTGCCCGCCCTGCCCGAGGCCGAACTGGCCGACGTCCTGCACACCTGGAACGCCACCTCCGCCGACTATCCGGCGGCGACGCTCACCGAGCTGCTGAGCGCGCAGGCCGCCCGCACCCCGGACGCGGTCGCCGTGCGGTTCGCGGGCGCGGCGCTGACCTACGCGGAGCTGGACGCCGAGTCCAGCAGGCTGGCCCACCAGCTGAGCGGTCTCGGCGTCGGCCCGGAGTCCGTGGTCGCGGTCTGCCTGCCGCGCTCGGCGGGCCTGGTCACCGCGCTGGTCGGCGTGCTCAAGGCGGGCGGGGCCTACCTGCCGCTCGATCCCGACTACCCGGCCGAGCGGCTCGCCTACATGCTCGCCGACTCCGGCGCCCGGGTCCTCGTCGCCGACGAGGCCCGCCCGGACGTCGAGCACACCGTCCTCATCGGACAGGACCGCTCCGCGCTGCCCGCCGCGGCGCCGAGCCCGGCGATCACCCCGGACAACGCCGCCTACGTCATCTACACCTCGGGTTCGACCGGCAGGCCCAAGGGTGTGCTGGTCCCGCACCGCGGCATCGTCAACCGGCTGCTGTGGATGCAGGACGAGTACGGCCTCGACGGCACCGACCGGGTGCTCCAGAAGACCCCGTACAGCTTCGACGTGTCGGTGTGGGAGTTCTTCTGGCCGCTCATCACCGGCGCGACCCTGGTCGTGGCCGCGCCCGGCGGCCACCGCGACCCCGCCTACCTCGCCGAGCTGATCCGTGCCGAGGGCGTCACCACGCTGCACTTCGTGCCGTCGATGCTGCGCGCGTTCCTGGCCTATGAGGTCGGGGAGCTGCCGTCGCTGCGCCGCATGATGTGCAGCGGCGAGGCGCTGCCCGCCGACCTCGTCACCGGGGTCGCCGAGCGCATCGGCTGCCCGCTGCACAACCTGTACGGCCCCACCGAGGCCTCGGTTGACGTCACCTACACCCCGTGCACCCCGGGCGAGCCGGTCACCATCGGCTGGCCCGTCGCCAACACCCGCACCTACGTCGTGGACGCCGACCTGCGGCCCGTCCCGCTGGGCGTGCCCGGCGAGCTGGTGCTGGCGGGCGTGCAGCTGGCCCGCGGCTACCTGGCCAAGCCCGGCCTGACCGCCGAGCGCTTCGTGCCCGACCCGTTCGCCGCCGAGCCCGGCGGCCGCGTCTACCGCACCGGCGACCTCGTCCGGCAGCGCGCCGACGGCGCGGTCGAGTACCTGGGCCGCATCGACCACCAGGTCAAGGTGAACGGCCACCGCATCGAGCTGGGCGAGATCGAGGCCGTGCTCACCGAGCACCCCGGCGTCGCCGACGCCGCCGTCGCCGTCCGCGACGGACAACTGGTCGCCTACACGGTCGGAACCGCCGACGCCGACGCGCTGCGCGCGCACCTGGCCGCCCGCCTGCCCGAGCACATGGTGCCCGCGCACTGGATGGCCATGGACGCGCTGCCGCTGACATCCAGCGGCAAGACCGACCGCGGCGCCCTGCCCGCTCCCGAGCGGACGCGCGGCACCGAGCGGGAGTTCCTCGCCCCGCGCACCGAGCTGGAGGCCGCCGTCGCCACCGCGCTGGCGGGCGCCCTGGGCATCGAGGCCGTCGGCGTGCACGACAGCTTCTTCCAGCTCGGCGGCGACTCGATGCGCGCCATCCGCGCGGTCGGCCTGCTGCGCTCGGCCGGGCTCACGGTCAGCGTCCAGGACATGTTCACCCACCAGAGCGCCGCCGCGCTGGCCGCGCTGATCGAGCGCGGCGCGGGCACGGCGGTGGACGAGATCGTCGTGGAGCGCTTCGCGCAGCTCTCCGCCGATGACCGCGCGCTGCTGCCCGCCGACGTGGTCGACGCCTACCCGCTGGCCATGACCCAGGCGGGCATGACCTACGAGATGCTCGCCGCCGACCACCGCGCCGTCTACCAGAACGTCTCCTGCTACATCGTGCGCGACGACCTGCCCTTCGCCGTCGAAGCGCTGCGCTCGGCGGGGGAGTCGCTGATCGCCCGCCATGAGATCCTGCGCACCTCCTTCGACCTGGCCGGCTACTCCGAGCCGCTGCAGCTGGTGCACGCCGAGGCGCACCTGCCGGTGGAGTGGACCGACCTGACCGGTCTGGACGCGGCCGAGCAGCGCCGGGTGGTGGAGGAGTTCCTGCTCTCCGAGCGGGGCAAGCCCGTCGACATCGCCCACGCGCCGCAGCTGCGCTACCACGTGCACCAGATCAGCGAGACCGAGTTCTGGCTGACCCACACCGAGGCGCACGCGATCCTCGACGGCTGGAGCCACACCTCCGTCGTCGCCGAGCTGATCGACACCTACCGCGCGATCCGTCACGACCGCGACCCCGGCCTCAAGCCGGTGCCCGAGGTGCGCTTCGCCGACTTCATCGCCCTGGAGCGCAAGGCGCTGGCCTCCCCGGAGCAGCGCGCCTTCTGGGCGGGCAAGGTGCACGGCGACGAGCGGCTGACCCTGCCCGAGGCGTGGGGCGCGCACGCCGCCGACCGCAAGGCCACCATCGTCGAGGTCCAGTACGCCGACCTGCTGCCCCGGCTGCGCGCGCTGGCCGCGGTCGCGGGGGCCTCGCTCAAGAGCGTGCTGCACTCCGCGCACCTCAAGGCGATGAGCGTCGTCACCGGCCGCACCCGCTTCTTCGGCGGCCTGGTCTGCAACGGCAGGCCCGAGCACGACCGCGGCGACGAGGTCCGCGGCATGTACCTCAACACCGTCCCCTACGCCGCCGACACCTCGGCCGCCACCTGGCGCGACCTGGTCGCCCGGGTGTTCGCCGGCGAGGCCGAGCTGTGGCCCAACCGCCGCTACCCGATGCCCGCCATCCAGCGGGAGTGGGGCGGAGAGGGCACGCTCATCGAAGTCGCCTTCGGGTTCCTGGACTTCCACGTCATGGACTGGAACTCCGAGTCCGTCGGCATGGTGGACGACTTCAGCCCCAGCGAGCTGCCGCTGGAGGTGTGGACGTTCCCCGGCATCCTGCGCCTGGGCGGGCGCCCCTCGCGCATCGGCGCCGAGCAGCTGGAGCTGCTGGCCCGCCTCTACCGCCACGTCCTGGAGGCCATGGCCGCCGACCCCGACGGCGACGCCACCGCCATCGGCCTGCCGCCCGCCGACGCCGCCGCCGCCATCGCCGCGGGCAACGACACCGACCGCCCCTTCCCTGGCGGCCCGTTCGTCCACGACCTGGTCCGCGCCCGCGCTGAGTCCACACCGGACGCCATAGCCCTGCGGCAGGGCGAGACCACCGTCACCTACGCCGAACTGCTCGCCAACGCCGACGCCCTCGCCGAGCACCTGGCGGCCACCGGCGTCGGCCCGGAGAAGGTCGTCGGCCTGCACCTGCCCCGCGGCATCGACCTCACCACCGCCATGCTCGCCGTCCTGGTCTCCGGCGCCGCCTACCTCCCCCTCGACCCCGAGTACCCCGCCGACCGCCTCGACTACATGGTCGGTGACGCCGCCGTCCACACCTTCATCACCCTCTCCACCCTTCTGCGCCCCGTCCTCCCCGAAGGCGTCCGCATCCTGGAGATCGACGACCATCCACACCCCCGAACGACACCTGTCCCCGCCACTCCCACCCGGCACGACCTGGCGGCGGGGGGCCGGACGCCCAGCCCGCCCATCACCCCGGAGAGCCTCGCCTACGTCATCTACACCTCAGGCTCCACCGGCAAGCCCAAGGGCGTCGCCGTGCCGCACCGCGGCGCGCTGAACCTGCGCCACGCCCAGCTGGAGCACCTCGACGTCCGCCCCGGCGACCGCGTCCTGCAGTTCGCCTCACCGAGCTTCGACGCCTCGGTGTGGGAGCTGCTGATGGCGCTGACCAACGGCGCGGAGCTGGTGCTGCCCCCACCGGACACCGACCCGGGCGACCTGCGCGCCCAGGCCGCTCTGGTCACCCACATGACCGTGCCGCCGTCCATCCTGGACCGCTACAGTCCGGCCGACTTCCCCGCCCTGCGCGTGGTGGTCTCCGCCGGCGAGGCGTGCACGGGCGAGCAGGTGGCGCGCTGGGCCGACGCGGCGACCTTCGTCAACGCCTACGGCCCCACCGAGATCACGGTGTGCGCCTCCCTGTCGGCGATCCCCGCGACGGGCGCGCCCGCCGCGCCGTCGATCGGCCTGCCGATCGGCAACGTGAAGGGCTACGTGCTCGACGCCGAGCTGCGCCCGCTGGCCACCGGTGTCCGCGGTGAGCTGTACGTCGGCGGCCCCGGCGTGGTCCGCGGCTACCTCGGCAAGCCGGGCCTCACCGCCGACCGCTTCCTGCCCGACCCCTACTCCGCCGAGCCCGGCGCGCGCCTCTACCGCACCGGCGACGTGGTCTCCCGCAACGCCGACGGCACCCTGCAGTACCACGGGCGCGCCGACCACCAGGTCAAGATCCGCGGCCTGCGGGTGGAGCTGGGCGAGATCGAGGAGGCGCTGGCCGGGCACCCGGGCGTCGCCGGAGTCATCGTCACCGTCCACAGGGGAGCATCCGGCGACGCCACCCTGGTCGCCTACACCCGCCCGAGCGACACCCCGGCCACCGGCGCGGACCTGCGCGAGCACCTGCGGGACAAGCTGCCCCGGCACATGGTGCCCACGCACTACATCAGCGTCGAGGAGTTCCCGACCACCCCGGCGGGCAAGATCGACCGCGCGGCTCTGCCCGTCCCCGGCGACGAGCGCCCCACCCTCGACCTGCCCTACACCGCCCCGCGCACCGACCTGGAGCGGCTCATGGCCGACACCTGGGCGCAGGCGCTGGGCGTGGCCAGGGTCGGGGTGCACGACGACTTCTTCGACCTCGGCGGGCACTCGCTGGTCATGATGCGGGTCATCGCCGCCCTGCGCACGAAGGCGGGCGTCGAGCTGCGGTTCCGCACGTTCATGGAGCACCGCACCATCGCCGGGATCGCGGCCACCGTGGAAGGCGGCGGCGTCGGCGCCGACGCGCTGCTCTGGATCAGGCAGGGCGGCACCGGCACCCCGCTGGTCTGCGTGCACCCCGGTGGCGGCAGCGCGCACTGGTACTCCCGGCTCGCCCCGCACATCCCCGAGCACGTGCCGGTGCTCGCCTTCGAGTGGCCCGGCCCGCACCCCGGCGCGGTGCCGACCGCCGAGGTGATGGCCGACCGCTACCTCGCCGAGCTGCGCGCGGCCCAGCCGCACGGGCCCTACCGGCTGTTCAGCTGGTGCGGCGGCAGCGGCATCGCCACCGAGATGGCCCACCGCCTGGTCAACGAGGGTGAGCAGGTGACCTTCATGCTGCTGGACCCGGGCCTGGACGTGCACACCCGCCCGGCGGGCTGGTCGGAGTTCGCCCTGATCAAGCGCCTGGACGACCTGGTCACCGCGATCGCCGACGGCGGGCCGGAGCAGAACACCCCGGCCCGCCGCGAGGAGATCCTGACGCTGCTCAACCACCTGGTGGACGACGCCCCCGACGGCGGGGTCACGCTGCCGGAGGACGGGGTCGGCGACATGTGGCCCCGGGCGGTGCGCACCTGGCGCGAGGTCATGGAGATGGACCTGACCTACCGCCACCGCCGCTTCACCGGCGACCTGCACCTGATCATGACCGACGAGCTGGCCGACGGCGAGCACGAGGTCGCCGACGGCCAGACCGCCGACGACTACCTCGGCCGCTGGCGCGAACTGGTCGGCGACGTCCACGTCCACCGCGTGCCCGGCGACCACTTCGGCGTCATGCGCGAGCCGCACGTGGGAGTCCTCGGCGGCGTGGTCACGTCGATCATCGAGCCGTCGGGCGCCGCACCGGAGGGAGACTGACGTGGAACAGGCGATCGTCGGAGACCTCGACGTGCGCGGCGGCCTCTGCCGGGTCGACGTGCGCGGCGGCCTGGCCGAGGTGCTGCGGGCGGTGACCGCGGCGGGCGTGCGCCCGGAAGCGGTGGACCTGCTGCCCGGCGGGACCGTGCTGCTGGCCGTTGCGGCGGCCGACGCCCCGGCGATCGCCCACCTCCCCGGCGCCGGGCGGCCCGAACCCGTGGTCCGGGTCGTCCTCGCCGGGGCCGGACTGCGCGGCGACCCCGTGCTGGTGCCGACCTTCTGCGAAGTGCTGTGCCGGGCGGGCGCGGTCCCGGTGTCGGTCTCCGCGGAGTCCGGTCGCATCGGCGCGGTCGTCGGCGCGGACGTCGCCCCGCGGGTGATCGCGGGGCTGCGCGAGGCCTTCGAGCTGAGCCCGACGTCCGTGTTCGCCGACAGCGCCGACAGCGCTGTCGGGGCTCTCGGGGCCGTAGGGGCTCTCGGGGCTGCCTGACGGCGGGGGTCCACGCGCGGACAGCGGAGCCCCCCGGCCGGTCAGCCGGGGGGCTCCGCCTGTCACCTCACGGCGCCCAGGGGGCGGCGAAGGTCCAGCTGACGTCCTGGGCGTAGGACGTCGGGTTGTCGTAGGCGTGCGCGCCGCCGTTGGAGGCGACCCACACCTCCTCGGCGTAGTGGCGGATGTTCGCGCCCAGCTCGTTCACCGACTCCAGCCGCACGGTGCCCGCCGTCGCGCCCGGCTGGGCGCAGAAGGTGGCGTCCCTGCGGAACAGCTCGGTGTTGTCGTTGGTCGCCATGCGCACCCGGAACTCCGCGTGCCGCAGGAACTGGCCGGGGAAGTTGCGCGACTCCAGCGAGTAGCAGGAGCTGTCGGCCAGGCCGCGCCGCACGACGAAGGTGGCGTCGGCCTTGGTCAGCGCGTCGCTGCCCGCGCCCACCACGTCGGTGCGGGCCAGGCTCTCCCGGTGCCGCAGGTAGCGGTCGGTGAAGCCGGGCGTGCTGACCCGCAGCGAGCGCGCCTGGTCCTGCGGCAGCGCCGCGCCGCTGCGCCACAGCGCGATCGTCGGGGCCCACGTGGAGTCCTGGGCGAGGTTCGCCGCGGAGTCCCACGGGTTCGTGCCGCCCGAGCGCGCCAGGTACACCTGCTCGGCGTAGTGGCGGATGAAGTGCCCTGGCAGGTTCGCCGACTCCAGGCGGGTTCCGCCGTTGCCCGCGCGCGGGCAGAAGGTGGCGTCCGCGGCGGGCGGGTTGGCGTCGATGCGCACCCGGTAGTTGCTGTGCCGCAGGTACTGGCCGGGCTGGTTGCGCGACTCGAACGACACGCACGCCGCGTTCGACAGGCCGGGCCGCACCAGGAAGGTGGCGTCCTGGCGGTCGACGTCGGCGCTGCCCGTGCCGATCACGTCCGTGCGGGCGAGGCTGTCGCGGTGGCGCAGGTAGCGGTTGGTGAACCCGGGTGTGCTGACCTTCAGCGACACGACCTCGCCGCGGCCGACCTCGGTGCCGTGCGCCAGGCCGAGGACCCTGGCGTGCACCTCCTTGATCCGCGCCTCGTTCATCTTCAGCACGCGGCGGTCGTAGGTGTAGAAGCCGTTCAGCTCGTTCTCCACGTCGTAGGGCTCGGTGTAGACCGACCCCGAGAGGCCGCGGGTGTGCACGAAGCGCCCGACCTCCTTGGTGATCTCGACGTAGCGCGTGGTCAGCGACGTCTCGTCCGGGTACAGCGCGCCGTAGGCGAAGCCGTCGCCCGGTGACCACTCGTGCCCGACGACGCGCCTGCCGAGGCCGCCGTACTCGCCGAGCACCGCGATGCGGGTCGCGTCGGGCAGGGTGGTGCCCGCCGACATCTGGTAGGCGTGGTCGTCGCGGACGTCGCCGTTGCCCGGGTCCGGGTCCGACAGGCAGCAGTTGAACCCGGAGTTGTGGTTGACCAGGCGGGTGTTGTCGACCGATCGGGTCAGGTCCACGATGCGCCCGGCGTCGTACTCGCCCCAGCCCTCGTTGAACACCACCCACTGCACGATCGAGGTGATGCCCTTGAGCTGGTCGAGCATGCGGCGCAGCTCGGACTCGTAGTTGGCCTTCGCCGTGGCGTTCGGGTCGTCGATGGTGTCCAGCGACGGCATGTCCTGCCAGACCAGCAGGCCGAGGCGGTCGGCGTGGTAGAACCAGCGGGCCGGCTCGACCTTGATGTGCTTGCGGACCATGGTGAAGCCCAGGGCCTTCTGCCGCTCCAGGTCCCAGCGCAGCGCGGCGTCGGTCGGGGCGGTGTAGATGCCGTCGGGCCAGTAGCCCTGGTCCAGGGTGCCCAGCTGGAAGACGAACTTGCCGTTGAGCAGCGGTCGCATCACCCCGCCGACCATCGCCTTGCCGAGCGAGCGCATGCCGAAGTAGCCGCCGACGGCGTCCCCGCTCGCCAGGGTGACGCGCAGGTCGTACAGGAACGGGTCATCGGGCGACCACAGCCGCGCGTTGGGCACCGGGACGCGGACGCGCGAGCCCACCGCGCCGGATGCCGAGCCGACGACCCGGCCGCCGGTCAGCACCTCGACGCGGGCCTGCTGCCCGCTCGCGCCCGCCGCCTGCACCGCGATGTCGAGCGCGCCCGCGGGCACGTTCGGCGTGGTGTCGAGCCGGGTGATGTGCGCGGCGTTCACCGGCTCCAGCCACACCGTCTGCCAGATCCCGGACGCGGCGGTGTAGAAGATGCCGCTGGGGTTGCGGCGCTGCTTGCCGACCGGGTAGGCGTGACCATCCACTGTGGATCGAACGCCGACGATCACCTCGTTGGCGCCCGCGCGCAGGGCGCTGGTGATGTCGAAGCCGAAGGAGTCGAAGCCACCGGTGTGCTCGCCGACGCGCACGCCGTTGACCCACACCCTGGTCTGCCAGGTGACCGCCCCGAAGTTCAGCTTGACGCGCTTGCCGCTCCAGCCCGCCGGGATCGTCACCTGCTTGCGGTAGTACATGTTGTCCTCGTGCCGCTTGATGCCCGACAGCGCGGACTCGATCGGGTACGGGACGAGGACGCCCTCGGGCAGCGACTGCCCGACCGGCGGGGAGTCGATGTTCGGCGCGCCGGTGAACTCCCACACGCCGTTGAGGTTGAGCCAGTCGGCGCGGGTGAGCTGCGGGCGCGGGTACTCCGGCAGCGCGTTGTCCGGCCCGACCTGCGCCGTCCACGGCGTGGTCAGCGGCGGCTGCTTGGGCACCCACGTGGCCGCCCGGGCGGCGGGCGCGGTGACCGTGACGGCGGACAGGGCGGTCAGCAGGGACAGGACGGGGACAAGTGCTCTCCGGAAGCCACGCGGTGGTGCGGGCACGGCACACTCCTCAGGGTCGTGGTGCTCGGCTTGCTCGGGACAGGCTTGCTCGGGACAGGACCGTTTGGACGACCACCACCGCGATCAGCACGGCGCCGCTGACGACGGCCTGCATGTTGGCGGTGAACGCCCCCGACTGGTTGATCAGCTCCTGGATGACGAACAGCAGCGCGACCCCGGCGAGGGTGCCCCCGACCGCCCCGACCCCGCCGGTGAGCAGGGTGCCGCCGATGACGACCGCGGCGATCGCGTTCAGCTCGAGCCCCACCCCGACGACGGTGACCCCGGAGCCGAGCTGGGAGGCGGCCAGCACCCCGGCGAAGCCCGCCAGCGTCGCCGAGAGCACATAGGCCCGGACCTTGGTGGCGGCGACCGGCACCCCCATCAGCCCCGCCGCGTCCTCACCACCCCCGATCGCGTAGACCCGCAGACCGAACCCGGTGCGGGCCAGCAGCACCCCGACCCCCAGGTAGAGCGCCGCGACGATCCACACCGGCACGCCGACGCCGAGGACGGTCTCCTGCCCCAGCCACCGGAACGCCGATTCGGCGGGCACCAGGAACGTCTGCGACCCCTCGTCGGTGATCAGCTGGAGCAGCCCGCGCGCGAACAGCAGCCCACCGAGGGTGACGATGAACGGCGCCATCCGGTGCCGCCCGATCAACCACCCCTGCACGAGCCCCACCACCGCGCACACCGCGATCGGCAGCACCAGCGCCGCGATCACGCCCCACCGCGACGCGTAGGCGGCGAGCACCCCGGCCAGCGCGTACACCGACCCGACGGACAGGTCGATGCCCCCGCTGATGATGACCACCGTCATCCCCAGCGCGACGACGGCGAGGAACGACGCCTGCACGGCGAGGTTGCCCAGCGTGTA
Source organism: Actinokineospora guangxiensis (assembly GCF_042657845.1). Lineage (NCBI taxonomy): Bacteria > Bacillati > Actinomycetota > Actinomycetes > Pseudonocardiales > Pseudonocardiaceae > Actinokineospora > Actinokineospora guangxiensis. Next base: position 303,498 of record NZ_JBHSKF010000002.1, read on the forward strand.
GAAGGTCAGGAAGGTGTCGTAGGCGACCCCGCCCACGACGAGCAGCACGGCCAGCACGACGAGCGCGCCGTGCCGCTGCACCAGCGCGGCGGCGGTCCTTGAGGTCCGGGCCCCTGGGGCGCGGGTGGGCGCGCTCACCGGTCGCGCCGTCCGTGCGCGGAGGTGACAGGTGGGCTCATCGGTTTCCCCGTTCGCGTTGCAGCAGCACGGCCACGGCGATGATCACGGCCTGGGCCATCTGCGCCACCGACACCGGCACGTCGTTCTTGATCAGGGTCGCGGTGATCAGCTGCATGAGGACCGCGCCCGCCACCGTCCCCACGACCCGCACCCGCCCGCCGGTGAGCGGTGTCCCGCCGACGACCACCGCGGTGATCGCCGACAGCTCGATCAGCTCCCCGAGCCGCGACGGGTCGCTCGCGCCCAGCCGCGCCGTGGCCAGCACCCCAGCGATCGCCGCGAGCACCCCGGAGATCACGTACACCAGGACCAGCACGCGCTTCACCGGCAGCGCCGCGAACTCCGCGGCCCTGCGGTTGCCGCCGATGGCCACCAGGTGCCGCCCGAACGTCGTGCCCGAGACCAGCAGCCCGACCAGCACGACGAGCCCGACCGCCACGAGAACCGTGTACGGGATGCCCAGCACCGACCCCGACCCCAGCTCCCGCATCGGCGCGCTGCGGATGTCCTTGAGCTGCCCGTCGGCGAACACCAGCGCCAGCCCACGCCCCCCGACCAGGATCGCCAGGGTCGCCACGATCGGCTGAATCCCGAGGAACGCCACCAGCGACCCGCTCACCACCCCCGCCACCGCGCCTGCGACGAGGCAGAACACGATCGCCACGAACGGCCCGTACCCCAGGTACAGCGGCAGAACCGCGGCACTGATCGCCATCACCGACCCGACCGAGAGGTCGATGCCCTCGGTCCCGATCACCAGCGCCATCCCCAGCGCCACGACCAGCACCGGCACCACCTGCACGGCCTGCGTCCGCAGGTTCTCCGCCGCCAGGAAGTTCGGTGTGAACACCAGGTTCCCGAGCACTAGCACCCCGAGCGCCACGTACACGCCGTAGTCGCGCGCGTAGTCCGTCCACCCGCGCCCCGGTTGTCCCCACCCCCGAACCGACCTGGCCCCTCTCAGCCTCCCCCCGACAGCCTGGCGGCGGGGGGCCGGAGATTCCCGCTCCCGCACGCTCACCGCCCCCGCTCCCCTGCGTCGGCGATCGCCGCCAGCACCCCGTCGGCGGTCACGTCGGCCCCGCGCAGCTCGGCCACCGACCACCCGTCCCGCAGCACGACGACCCGGTCGGCGCCCTCCACCAGCTCCTCCAGGTCACTGGAGACCAGCACGATGCCCAGCCCGTTCGCGGCGAGTTCGTCCACAAGTGACAGGACCTGGGCCTTCACCCCGACATCGATGCCCCGGGTCGGCTCGTCCAGCAGCAGCACCCGGGGACTCATCGCCAGCCACCGCGCCAGCATCACTTTCTGCTGGTTTCCCCCGGACAGCTCCCCGACGGGCTGGTTCGGGCTGGACGCCTTGATGGACAGCCGCTCCATGAAGCCGCGCACGACCGCGTCCTGGCGGGCCTTCGACAGCACCCCGAACCGGGAGACGCGCGACAGCACGGCCAGCACGATGTTGTCGCGCACCGACAGGTGCGGGATGATCCCGTCCGCCTTGCGGTCCTCGGGCACCAGCACGATGCCCGCGCCGATCGACGCCTTCGGCGAGCCCGCCCGCACCGGCCGGTCGGCGGCCTCGACCACGCCCGCGTCGAGCCCGCGCAGCCCGGCCAGGGCCTGCACCGTCTCGGTGCGGCCGGAGCCGAGGAGCCCGCCGAGCCCGACGATCTCGCCCGCCCCGACCTCGATGTCCACCCCGGCCACCGCCGCGCCCGACCGCAGGCCGCGCGCCCGCAGCGCCGCGGGCCCCGGCTCCGCGGCGTGGTCGGTGTCGGCGACGTGCGAGCGGGCTTCGGCGAGTTCGCGGCCCAGCATGGTCGCCACGAGCCGCGCGCGCTCCAGCGCCGCGAGCGGACCGGTGTGCACGACGCGGCCGTCGCGCAGCACGGTCACGTCGTCGCACACCTGGTAGACCTCGTGCAGGCGATGGCTGACGAACAGCACGGCCACCCCGCGCGCGGCCAGGTCGCGCACCAGGTCCAGCAGCGTGCCGACCTCGCGCGGCTCCAGCGCCGAGGTCGGCTCGTCCATGATCACCACGTCGGCCTCGGTGGTGACGGCGCGGGCGATCGCCACCAGCTGCCGAACGCCGAGGCCGAAGTCGGTCAGCGGCGCGCGCGGGTCGGCGTCGATGCCCAGGCCGCCCAGCACCTCGGCGGCCTGGCGGCGCATCGCGGCGAAGTCGACCAGCCCGCGCCTGCGCGGCTCGCGGCCGAGGAACAGGTTCGCCGCCACCGACAGCGTCGGCACCAGGTTGACCTCCTGGTACACGGTGCTGATCCGCGCCCCGCGCCGGTCGAGGACGCCGGAGTCCGGCTCGTGCACGCCCGAGAGCAGCTTGATCAGCGTCGACTTGCCCGCGCCGTTCTCGCCCATCAGCGCGTGCACCCGGCCGCGGCGCAGGACGATGTCGGCGTCCTCCAGCGCGCGCACGCCCGCGAACCGCTTGGTCAGCCCGGTGGCCGCCAGCACATCGGTCGCCGCCATCGTCAGTACGCGGTGCTCAGCTCGGCGGCGGCGTTGTCCGCGTCGTACTGCCGGTCCTCGATGATGATGGACTCGGCGATGCCCTCGCCGCCCGCGAACCCGGCGATGGTCTGGAAGGCCAGCGGGCCGAAGCGCGGGTTGGACTCCACGACGGCGTTGATCTCGCCGTCCACGATGCCCTGCACGGCGTTGCGGGTGCCGTCGATGGAGACGATCTTGATGTCCTGGCCGGGCTTCTTGCCCGCCGCCTTGATCGCGGTCACCGCGCCCAGCGCCATCTCGTCGTTCTCGGCGTAGATCGCGGTGATGTCCGGGTTGGCCTGCAACAGCTGCTCGGTGACCGCCTGGCCCTTCTCCCGGGAGAAGTCGCCGGTCTGCTCGGCCACCACCTCGATGCCGGGGGCGCTGGCGGCGACGTAGTCCTTGAAGCCGGCGGTGCGGTCGGTGGTCACGTTGTTGCCGGAGGCGCCGAGCAGGATCGCCACCTTGGCCTCGCCACCGGTGACCTCGTTCATCAGCTCGCCTGCGCGCCTGCCCTGCTCGACGAAGTCGGAGCCGATGAAGGTCAGGTAGTCCTGGCAGGCCTTGGCCGAGCCGAGCTTGCGGTCGATGGTGATGACCGGGACCTTCTTGTCCCGCGCGGCCCGCAGCGCGGGCTCCAGGCCCTCGGAGTTCAGCGGCGCGACGATGAGCACCTGGGCGCCCTGGGCGAGCATGCTCTGGATGTCGGAGACCTGCTTGCCCAGGTTGGAGTCGGCGTTGGTGACCAGCAGCCTGCCCACGCCGACCTTCTCGGCCTCGTCGCGGATCGACCGCGTCTCGGCGATGCGGAACGGGTTGGCCTCCTTCTCCGACTGGGAGAAGCCGACCACCGCGGTCGTCAGGTCGATCGGCCCGGCGCCGTACTGCTCAGCGGTGCAGGTCGGCCCGCTCGGCGCGTCGGTCTTGACCACCTGGCCGCCGCCCTCGCCACCGCCGCCCGCGGGTGCGGACGCCTCCGGGTTCGCACAGCCGGTGACAGCGAGTAAGGCGGCTGCGGTCAGCGCGACACCGGCCCGGACCTGGCGAAACCGGTTCCGGGGAAAGGGGAGAACGGCGGTCATGACCACTCCTAGACGGCATTGGCGGGAGCGAGCCGCGTTGCGCTCAATAGCGATGACTTAAGCCGGAGATGCCCGCCGATGGCAAGAAAACGACCGCTCAGTGACCGGAAATGTTCGTTTGCTCGTGCGAAACGGTCATCGCTTCAGCGATGTGCACCCGGGTGCCGGTCGAGCGCAGCGCGGCCAGCTCCGAGGCCGAGGCCGCCCCGTCGGTGACGACGTGGGCGATCTGCGGCGGCGGGACGGTCTGCACCATTGTGTCGACGCCGATCTTGGTGTTGTCGGCGACGACCACCACCTCGTCGGCGATCGCCGCCATGGCCCGGTCGACCGCCGCCACGGCCGCGTTCGGGGTGGACAGCCCGCGCGCCGCGGACAGCCCGTTGCCCGACAGGAACGCCCGCTGCACCCGCAGCCCGGCCATGCCCCGCTCGGCCGCGCTGCCCACCAGGGCGAAGATCGACCCGCGCAGCAGCCCGCCCGGCATGATCACCTCGATCCCCGGTGAGCGGGCCATGACCTGGGCGACCAGCAGGGAGTTCGTCACCACGGTCAGCTCGGCGAGCTTGCTCAGCCGCCGGGCCAGCGCCAGCGTGGTGGTGCCCGCGCCGATCACCACCGCGTCGCCGGCGCTGACCAGCTCGGCGGCGACCTCGGCGATGGCGGCCTTCTCCGCGCTGGCCACGTGCGTCTTCTCGGTGTGCGTCGGCTCGTAGGCGGGCCGGTCGGTGGCCACCGCGCCGCCGTGCCTGCGGGCCAGCAGCCCCTCGCCCTCCAGGTGCCGCAGGTCGCGGCGGATGGTGACCTCGCTGGTCTTGAGGATCTTGGCCAGCTCCCGCAGCGAGACCGCGCCGTTGCGTCGCAGGAGTTCGAGGATGACCATTCGGCGTTCGGCGGCGAACATGGCACCGACGCTAACCGAACGAAAGCGGTCACGGGAGTGCCAATTGCGGTGAACGGTTTCGGGAGGTGAATGGTGGCATCGGATATCTCGTCGGGCGATTGTCTCGACGTTGGAAATGTCCTTGCGCCGTCCGAGAAATGTCATTCGCCGATTGATTACGGGGAGTGAACTATATGCGGTGGGTCAGCCATCGGCTCGGACCCACCGCCCGGGTGCGGGCGGACGGGGTCACGGGGTGAAGGTGGAGAACAGCACCACCGCGAGGCCGTTGACGATGGCGACGACCGGCTTCGCCTCCGCCGAGCCGACCGCGCCGGTGTAGACGGTCGCGATGACCGACGCGGCGAGAAAGCCCAGGACGAACTTGGGGAACCGCTCCCGCAGCTGCCTGCCCGCGCGGCGCTGGCCGCTGGTGCGCTCGACCCTCAGCGCGAAGTAGGCCGTCGGCGCGAAGGTCGGCGACGGCCACGACGCCCGGCAGCGCGAAGATGATGACCAGGCTCGCCGTGTAGGCCAGCTGCTCCCGCCTCGCCTGCACCGACACCGCCGAGGGCAGCAGCGCGCGCAGCCTGTCGTCCAGGCCCAGCCTGCCGCCCAGCCATCAGGTGACCCCAAACACGACGGTGATCAGCACGGTGGACCGCACGATCGCCGGTCCCGCCGCGCTCGCGATCACCGCGAAGTTGATCGACGCGCCGAGCAGCACGAGTCCGGTCTTGATGGAGGACTCGGTGCGGAAGCCGCCGGCGAGGCGGTCGCGGACGCCGAGCTTGGTCAGCACGAGGTTGCCCAGCGGGCCGAGGAGGATCGCGTAGACCGGGTACTCCACGGCCCCGGCGAAGTCCTCCGACAGTCGCCACCTCGTGTCAGTCGCGTGACCAGGCACGCGGTCTTCCGAGGTCACGGTGAGATCGTCACGGCGCTGCCGCCATGTGGCAAGACCTCCCGCATCGTGGATGTATGGCCGGTCGTTGCTCCGTTTGCCGCACATGGCAGGCTGGTCCCGATGCCATTTCGAGACGTCGGCCCGCGCGTGAGCGGGCCCGATCGCGGGTATGACCTCCCCGTGATCACCGCTGCTAAGCCCGAAGTCGACGCGCTCCTGGCGCGGGTGGCTTCCGGCGACCGACCGGCCTTCGGCGACCTCTACGACGCCGCCGCGGCCCGCGTCCTCGCTGTCGCCCGCCTGGTGTTGGACGACGACTCCGCTGCCGAGGCCGCGGCGGGACGCGCCTGGGTGGACGTGTGGCGCCAGGCCCCGCGCTTCGACCCCGCCGGGGGCAGCGGTCTCGGCTGGATCCTCGGACTCGCCCGCGAAGCCGCGGCGGGTCCGCAGGTCGCGCGCTAGACGGGGAGCGGTGCACCGTGCATGTCGCGATCGTCGGCGCCGGGCTGGCGGGGCTCAGCGCCGCTGACGTCCTGAACCGCGCGGGCGTGCGGATCACCGTCCTGGAAGCGGGCGACGAGGTCGGCGGGCGCGTGCGCACCGACACCGTCGAGGGTCTGCGCCTGGACCGGGGCTTCCAGATCCTGCTGCCCGCCTACCCCGAGGTCGCCTCCCGCGTCGACCTCGCCGCCCTCGACCCGAGGCCGCTGCGGCGCGGCGCGTTCGTCGCCCACGGCGGGCGGCGCGATCTGCTCGCCGACCCCAGGGGCGGCCCGGCCGCCTGGCAGGGCGCGCTGCACCAGACCGTGCTGGGCGCCAAGGACCTGGCGGCGCTCGGCGCGCTGACCGTCCGCGACTGGCTGGCTCCCGCCGACCTGCTCCGCCGGGCCGTCGACCGGACCACGCGCGCCGACCTGGCGCGCCGGGGGCTCTCCCAGGACGCCATCGAGCGGGTCATGCTGCCCTTCCTGGCCGGGGTGTTCCTCGAACCCGAGCTGACCACCTCGTCGCGGTTCTTCCACCTCGTGTGGCGCTGCTTCGCGCGCGGCGGCGCCGTGCTGCCCGCCGACGGGATGGTCGCGCTGCCCCGCCAGTTCGCCGCCCGGCTTCCCGCGGGTGCGCTCCGCCTGAACTCTGCCGTCGAGGAGGTCCTTCCCGACGGTGTCCGCCTCGCCGGCGGCGAGCGCGTCACCGCCGACGCGGTGGTCGTCGCCACCGACGGCGACACCGCGCACCGCCTGGTGCCCGCCTGCCCCGCCCCGCGCTGGCACGGTGTCACCACCTGGTACTTCCGCCCGCCCGAGTCGCCGCTGCGCGATCCGGCCCTGGTGGTCGACGCCGACAGCGGCCCGCTGGTCAACGCCCTGGCCCTGCCCGGCCCGGTGGTTCAGGGGTCTACTGTGGACTTCGAGGCGACCGAGTCCGACGTCCGGGCCCACCTCGGCAGGCTGTTCCGCGCGGATGCCGCGGGCTGGGACCTGCTGGCCCGCTACCCGATCCCGCGCGCCCTGCCCGCGATGGCCGCCCCGCACCCCATGCGCAGGCGAACCCGCTTCGGCGAGCGCCTGCACGTCTGCGGCGACCACCGCGACACCAGCTCCATCCAGGGCGCTCTGGTCTCCGGCAGGCGCGTCGCCGAGGCGCTGCTGGCCGGCTGAGTCAGAACCGGTCGCGGTGGCGCTCCTGCTCCAGGACCGCGTCCAGATCGGCCAGCCTGCCCATCGACGCCACCGCGCGCGCCGTGCGGTGGTTGCGCTCCAGGGCGGCGCGGTGCCGGTGGACCCAGGCCCAGTAGCCCGCGGTGTACGGGCAGGCGTCGTCGCCGACGCGTGAGGTGGGGCGGTAGGGGCAGCCGCGGCAGTAGTCGCTCATCCGGTTGATGTAGGCACCGCCCGAGGCGTACGGCTTGGTCGCGAGCCTGCCGCCGTCGGCGTGCTGGCTCATCCCGACCACGTTCGGCGGCATGACCCACGCGAACCCGTCCACGAAGGCCGTCGCGAACCACTCGGTCAGCTCGGCGGGGGAGTAGCCGCGCTGCAGGGCGTGGTTGCCGAGCAGCATCAGCCGCGGGATGTGGTGTACCCAGCCGCGGTCGCGGACTCCGGCGAGCGCGTCGCTGAGGCAGCGGGCGGACACGGCTTCGGCGTCGAGGTCGCGCCACCACTCCGGCAAGGGCCGCTTGGCGCGCAGGGCGTTGGCGTCGGTGTAGTCGGGACCGAAGTGCCAGTAGAGGTGCCACATGTACTCGCGCCAGCCGAGGACCTGGCGGATGAACCCCTCGGCGGCGGCCAGACCGACGTGCCCGGCGCGGTAGGCGCTCTCGGCCGCCTCCGCGACCCGCAGGGGGTCGAGCACACCGAGGTTGAGGGGGACCGAGAGCAGCGAGTGCGACATCGCCCAGTCGCCCGCGAGCATCGCGTCCTCGTAGCGGCCGAAGGTCGGCAGGCGGTGCTCGATGAACCGCCGCAGCGCGCGGTCGGCTTCGGCCGGGGTGACGGCGAAGCGCCGCGCACCATCGCTTCCGACGGTCGGGTAGTCCGCCGCGTCGAGGTCGGCGCGGACCCGCTCATCGATGTCGTCCTCGCGCGGCCGGTAGGGATCGGGCACACCGAGGGTCTGCTTGCCCTTCGGCGGTGGCTCGCGGTTCTCGGCGTCGAGGTTCCACCGGCCCCCGACGGGGTGCGGCCCGTCCATCAGGACGTCGAAGCGGCGGCGCTGGTCGCGGTAGAAGTCCTCCATCAGGAACCGGGTCCGCTCGCCCGCCCAGTCCCGGAACTCCGCGCGCGGCAGCGCGAACGCGGGCGTCGGCAGGACATCGGCCACCAGCCCCTCCTCGCGCAGCGCGTGGACGAACGCCTCCGCGGCGTGCGAGGTGGGCTCGTGGACCAGGACCGGCCTGCCGACGGCCCGCAGCGCCTCGCGGTAGGTCTCGGTGCGCAGCAGCGTGGCCCGCTCGCCGAGGTCGGCGGCGGCGTGGCGCAGCGCGGAGAGCACGATGTGCAGCTTCTGCCGGTGGTAGCGCCGCCTGCGCATCGCCGCGGCGGACTCGACCAGCACGACCTCGCGGTGCGCGTGGTCTCCGCTGTGGAAGCGGGTGCCCAACTGGTCGGCGAACAGCAGCAGCGGGGTGTCGTCCGCCATGTCGCACACCGTAAGCGCGGCGGGCCCGCGGCGCAGCGCGGAGCCGTGCGGGTACGGCGGCGGTCAGGCCGCCTGCAGGTCGGGGCGGGCGCGGAGGCTGCGCAGGGCGTTGTGGACGCGGCTCTTGACGGTGCCCACCGGCACGTCCAGCGCCACGGCGGCGGAGGCGGCGGTGCGGTCGGCCAGGTACACCTCGACCAGGGTCCTGCGGTGCTGGACCGGCAGCGAGTCCAGCGCCGCGGTCACGACGATGCGGTCCAGCACCTCGTCGACCGGGTTCGGGGTGCTGGTGGGGTCGGTGTCGGGCAGTTCGACCTCGGTCGGGCGGGCCTGGCGGTGGCGGTGCTGGTCGACGGCCACGTTGTGGGTGACGCGGGTCAGCCAGCCGCGCACGGAGCCGCGCTCCTCGGTCAGGCGGTCGATGTTGCGCCAGGCGCGCACCCAGGTCTCCTGCACGACGTCCTCGGCCCGGTGGCGGTCCCCGCAGCACAGCCGGGTGGCGTAGGCGAGCAGGGCGGGCCCGTGGTCGCGGACGATGCTGTCGAAAGCGGACATCGCGATCTCCCTGGTCATCGAGGTGCTTTCCCGATGCCCTAACACTTCCGCTACCGACCCGTCGCTGTCGGTGGGCCTGTCCCCACACCGCGAGGGGCTTCCCCGCCGGTATCCCGAGGTCCCCCCACCCCCGGGGTAGGGCGATCCCTACCCTTCGCGGCGCGGTGAACCGGCGGGAGCGCGGCGGCCGTGGCCCAGCGGAGAACGATCAGCGGAGAACGATCACCGAGGCACCGGAAGGGACAGCGATGGACACCCAGACCCCCGCGGACCGCCCCCAGCTGCGCGAGCTGGTCGCCGAGGCCGACGCGCGGCAGCGCCTGGTCGACTTCCTCGGCGGGGCCGCCGACGAGCGCGAGCCCGTGCTGGCCGACGCGGCCTGACCGGCCGGTGGGCCGGTCAGGGGCTGGTCAGGTCGGCGCAGCCGACGGCGTCGGAGTCCGCGCCCGCGCCTTTCACCCAGCGCACCGAGTCGAAGGCGGCCTCGAAGCGGCCCTCGGTGTAGATGAGGAAGTACGTGTCCACCTGGTCGGGCTTGAGGCCCTTGTCGACAAAGCAGGACAGCGGGACGCGCACCGTCGTCTTCTCCCCGACGGGCAGCCCGGCGAAGAGACCCGTGGCCTCCAGGACGCCCTTGCACGGGTAGCGGCAGTGCGCCTGGACCGTGAGGTTGTCGGTGGGCGGGGTGTACACGACGACGTCGAACACCAGCGCGCCGTCGCCGCTGACGATGTCGGTCATGTCCTGCGTGCCGTCGATGTCCTGGAAGTACAGCTGCGCGGCCCCCGAGCCCGACCAGCTCGCCCGCAGCCCCTTGCGCCCGTCGCCCAGGTCGTCGGGGCTGATGGTGATTTCGGCGTGCGAGGCCGAGCGGTCGACGCCGACGTGGGTGCCGGTCCAGTTCTCGGCGGAGCCGATGATGCTCTTGTACGGCTGCACGTCCCCCTCCTGATAGAGGACCCGCTCGCCGGGCGGCTGCGCCGGGGCCGTCGCGCCCTGCGACGGGCCGCCCAACGCGCGCGCGCCGTTGCCGTCGTCGCCGCCGAAGAGCGTGAACCCGGCGACCAGGCCCCCGACGAGCAGCAGCACGCCCGCGGCGGCGGCGGGCACGACCCACTTCGGCCGACGCTTCACCGACGTGGCCGCGACGGCGGGCAGCGGGGGCACCGGGTTCAGGCCCGACGGGGGAGTGCCGGGCGGCGGGGAAGCGGCGGCGGGCGGGGTGGCGCGCGCTGTCGCCGCCGCCCCGAGGGCGACGGTGAACTTGGGGTGAAGACTCGCCCGCACCGGCCTGCCGAAGGCCGAGGACACCATCTGCGAGACCAGCGGGATGCGCGAGGACCCGCCCGCGAGCAGCACGGCGGAGAGGTCCTGCGGCTTGAGCCCGGCCGAGGTGATCGTGCGCTCCAGCGCCTCGGTCGTCAGGGCGACGGCCGGGCGGATCATGTCGTTGAACTCCAGCCGCGTGACCAGCACCTCGCGCGCGCCGCCGGGCAGCGGCACGGCCAGCGTCACGTCCGGCTCGGTGGAGAGGTCTTCCTTGGCGCGCACGCACAGCGCGCGGATCGCGGCCAGCGCGGTGGCGGCGGTGGGGTCGGCCGGGTCGAGCGCGGTGATCGCGCCGTCGAGGCGGCTGTCCAGGTGGGCCAGCAGCGCGTCGTCGAAGTCCATGCCGCCCAGGCGCTCGACGCCCTCCGGGGTGCCGATGATCTCCATGCCACCGGGTCTGGCCCGCAGGATCGTGGTGTCGAAGGTGCCGCCGCCGAGGTCGTAGACGGCGATCAGCTCACCCTCGCCGAGCCTGCGCTCGACCGCGTAGTGGGTCGCCGCGGCCTCCGGCTCGGTCACCACCCGCACGTCGCGCACGCCGGCCAGCTGCGGCACCTCGTCGAAGTGCTCGCGCCGGTAGGGCCCCCACACCGCGGGGCAGGTCAGCACGACCTGGGCGGGCGGGGCGCCCTCGCCGGAGACCACCGTGCCCAGCACGTCGCGCAGCTGCGCGGCCAGCAGCGCCGCCGCCGAGAACGCGGCCCCGCCGATCACCAGCGGCGTCGGGTCGCCCAGCCTGCGCTTGTGGCCCACGGACAGCCTGCTCGGCTCGGCCGCGCCCGCGGCCGTGGCGGCCGTCCCGGTCAGCAGCCTGCCCTCGGCCGAGGCGAACACCGCCGACGGCGTCACCACGTCGGGTCCCAGCGGGACCATCCGGGTGCCCCGGGGGCCGGACACCGCGGCGGCGGTGAAGGTGGTCCCGAGGTCGACACCGAGCCCGTAGTGCACGAGTCCCCCTGAATGGAAACTGAAACCGTTTGCACGGATAGTAACCCCGCTGTCGCTGGGTAGGGATGTCCCTACCCCGGACTCGGGGACCCCTCATTGCTACCCGTGCTAACGACCGCGATGCTGTGAGGATGCCCGGACCGCTGCGCGCGCTGCTGTCGCCGTTCCGCGCGCGGCCGCACCGGCTGCGCGCGCCCGACCGCGACACCGCCGAGCTGCGCTGCGCCCTCGAACGCGCCCTGCACGACGGACCCGCGCTGCGCGCGTCCGCGCTGGCGCTGGAACTAGGCTTGCTCGCCGTGACCGTCACCGATCCCGTCGAGCGCAAGCGCCTGGACGCCGCGCAGGACACCGTCCAGGACGTCATCGACGACCTCCGGGCCATGGGCGAGGTGCTCTACCCGCCGGTGCTGGCCGGGTCGGGCCTCGAGCCCGCGCTGCGCGCCGTCGCCGAGCGCCAGGACCTCGCCATGACCATCGACATGGCCGTCGACGCCGGGGGCCTCGACCCGCGCGAGCACTCCCGCGTCTGCCTGCTCGTCGCCGACCACCTGCGCTCGCTGGAGCCCGGCACCGCCGTCGCGGTGCGGGTGCGCGGCGGCAGGCGGTTCGTGCGGGTGCGGGTCACCGCCGCCGGGCGCGTCGGCTGGGCGGTGATCCGGTGCGGGTAGCCATCGCAGAGGACGGCGCGCTCTTCCGCGAAGGCCTGGTGCTGCTGCTGAAGGCGGCCGGTCACCAGGTCGTCGGCTGCGTGCCCGACGGCGACAGGCTGCTGTCGCTGGTGCTCACCGAGCAGGTCGACGTGGCCGTGCTGGACATCCGCATGCCGCCGGAGCCCGAGGGCGGCCTGCTCACCGCCGCGCGCATCCGGGCCGCCCGCCCGGAGATCGGGCTGCTGCTGCTGTCGCACTACGCCGAGACGCACTACCTGATGCGGGTGCTGGAGATCGGCACCGAGCGCATCGGCTACCGGCTCAAGGAGCGCGTGGCCGGGGTGCAGGTGCTCGGCGACACGCTGGAGCGGATCGCCGGTGGCGAGATCGTCATCGAGCCGGTGCTGGCCAAGCGGCTGGTGCAGAACCAGGCGGGCCGCGACGACGACCCGCTGGACTCGCTGACCGAGCGCGAGATGGACGTCCTGCGGCTGATGGCCGAAGGCCGCACCAACAACGCGATCGCAGGCGAGCTGTTCGTCTCGTCCAAAGCGGTGGAGAAGCACATCGCGGCGATCTTCACCAAGCTCGACATCCCCGGCGACCCGACCGTGCACCACCGGCGCGTCCTCGCCGTGCTCGCCTACCTGCGGTCCCGCCGGATCGGGGGCTAGGTGGGCGTGCGCAGGTCGCGGGGCAGGCCGCCGCACGAGGTCGTCTCCACCGCGCCCGCGCCGCTGCTGGTGCCCGCCCTGGTCCGCAACCTGGCCGAGGTCGTCCGCGGCGACATCGTCTACTGCGTGCCGACGCCCGCGGGCCTGGTCGCCGTCGCCGCCTGGCCGCCCCGGCCCCGGCCGCAGGCGCTGGCCGCCGACGTGGCCGCCGCCGCGGCCGACCCGCGCTTCGCCGTGGTGGAGGCCGTGCCCGGCGGGGGAGCGGTGCTCGTCGCCAAGTCCGGCCGGGTCAGCCCGAGCGAACTCGCCGCGGTGGGCGACACCGCGGTGTGGCTCGGCGTGGCCGCCCGCGTGGAGCGCGACCGCGCGGCCAGGGACCGCGCCGCCGCCAGGACCGACGCGGTCACCGCCGAGCTGCGCACCGCTCGCGCCCGCCTCGCCCAGGTCCGCGACCTGGAGCGGCGCAGGCTGGTCGCGGCCGTCACCGCGGTCACCGGGCGCGAGTTCGGCGACGTCCGGGCCCGCGCGGGCGACCTGCGCGCCGACCTTGACCCGGCCGCGGCCGAGCGCCTGCGCGACGCGCTGGACGACCTGATCGACACCTTCCGCACCACCGTCCGCGGCGTCCACCCGGCGATGCTGCCCGACCGCGGCCCCGCCGCCGCGCTGGAGGAGCTGGCCGCCACCTTGGCGACCCCGGTCCGCTTCGCAGGCGACCTCGGGCGCAGGGTGGGCTGGGAGGTCGAGTCCGGGCTCTACCACGCCGTCGCCGCGGTGCTGAACCTCGTCGCGGCCCGGGGCGGCCCGCCGGTGACCGTCGCCCTCTCCCGCGCCGACGGCGCGCTGCAGGTGCGCGTCACCGCGTCGGCCCGCGCGGACCTGGGGGACGCCCTCGCCGACGACGCGGAGCGCATCGCCGTGCTGGGCGGCGCCCTCGACTGCGCCGTGGAGGACGCCTACGCCGATGTCGTGACGTCCAGGATGGTCGGAACCGATGACGCGTCGGCGCAGGAGTTCCCCGTGACCGTCACCGTCCGCCTGCCCGAGCGCCTCGGCGCGCCGCCGGAGCAGCCCGAGGGGACCTCGCTGCTCGACGCCGTGCGCGGGGTGCTGGAACACGGCTGGCAGACCGCGCCGGACCAGCGCGTCCGCGACCGCTGGGCGGCCATCGCCGAGCGCCTGCACCACCCGCCCCGCCTGGCCGTCCTCGGCGGGCACCGCGCCGTCAGCGCCCTGCTCGGCATCGACGTGCCGCCCGCCGAGCAGCCCACCTGGTACGTCCACGGCGAGGGGGACGCCACCACCGACCCGGCGGGCAACCCTGTCGTCCGGCTCCCGGCCGAACCGCTGCGCTCGCTGTCCATCGTGGACTTGACCACACCGCTGGACGCCGCACTCGCCGCCGCGCTGCCGGTCGACCCGGTGTGGGCGGTGGACGCCGTCGTGTGCCCGTCCCCGCCCGCGCCGTGGCTGCGCGCGGCCCTGCGCTCGGCCGAGCACCGCGTCATGGTGCTGGAAGCCGCGGCTCCGCACACCGTCCCGGGCCGCGGCGCTCTGCGCGAGGCCGTTGCCAGGGGATTGCTGCTGCGGGCCGACACCGTGGCCGCGCGCCGGGCGCTCGTGGACGCCGCCGCCCTGGTCCGCGCCCTGCGCGACGGGCACTCGCTGGCGTGGTCGGTGGAGCGGGTCCGCGCCTGCGCCCACGACCTGGCCGAACTGGACCTGATGGACGACATAGACCGCGGCGCGGTCCTGCTCCGCGACCGCCACGGCGAGGCGCTGCGCCTGCTCGGGGTGCACGGCCTGGACGCCCGGTCCCGCCTGGACCTGCCGTCGGGCGCCTCGGACGCGCGGGTCCGCTCCGCCGCCCGCGACGCGGCCGACCGGTGGCGGGCGGCGGGCGCGCACCCCGCGGCGACGGGGTCCGTGCGGGCCGCCGCGGAGGTGCTGGTGCGCACCTGCGAGGGGATCGCCGCGCGCTGACGTCGCAACAGTTTCGGCAGGTCCCGCACTGGCAACCGGCAACGCGGATCACCCGGCCGTGGCCCGCCGCCGTCGCGGTAGCGTCGCGGGGGTGCGGGTGCGCGAACGGGACGAGCGGGCGGTCGCCGCGGTGGCTGCGTGGCTGCGCGTCCCGTGGCCGGACGGGGTCCAGCCCGACCTCGCCGCGCTGGCCGAGGCGGTCGGCAGGGCGGCGGGCGCCCAGGGGTGCTGGCTGCGGGTCGCGGGCCGCCGCTACGGGTGGGGCGCGGACGGTCCATCGTGGTCCACCCCCGTCGACCACGGCGGCAAGGCGCAGGGCACCCTCGGCCTGGTGCCGGAGTCGGCGGGCCCGCTGCAGGAGACCGCCGCCGTCCTCGGCCCGGTCCTCTCCGCCGCCCGCCTGCGCGAGGAGACCGACGCCCTGCGCCGCGCGGGCGACACCGCCACCCGCGACCTCGCCGACGCCCGCTGGCGCGCCGCCGCCGAGATGGACCGCGAACGCCGCACCCTCGAACGCGACCTGCACGACGGCGCCCAGCACCAGCTGGTCGCCCTCAAGCTGTCCGTCGCCCTGCTGGAGCACGTCCTGTCCAGCGGCCAGACCGACCTGTCCCGCACCGCCATCGACGACCTCATGGCCAAGCTGGACGACGCCGAGGACCTGGTCGTCAGGACCGCGGCGGGCATCCTGCCCATCGCCCTGGTCTCCCAGGGCCTCGGTGCGGCCCTGGCCGCCGAACTCACCGGCCACGCCGACGTGACCCTCGACCTGGGCGGCGGCCTGCGCCGCTATCCCCCCGTCGCCGAGTCGGCCGTCTACTTCATCTGCATGGAAGCGGTGAACAACGCCCACAAGCACGCCCCCGGGGCCGCCATCACCGTCTCCCTGCGCGACACCGGCCCCACCCTGGAGTTCACCGTCACCGACACCGGCCCCGGCTTCGCCGACCTCCCCCCGGACGCGGGCCTGCACAACCTCTCCACCCGGGCCACCGCTGTCGGCGGCACCGCCCGGGTCCACTCCACCCCCGGCCGGGGCACCACCGTCACCGGCGCCGTCCCGACCGGTCCCGCATGATGGATCACCGAGCCGGACTTCGCCAATCGCACTAGCTTTGCCCGCATGATCGGATCGGGGAGGCGAGGGAGTCGCTGATGCGACATGTGCTCAGAGGTCTGCTGCTGTTCCTGCTGCTGATGGTGGTCGTGCCCGCGCAGGCAGGCGCGGCGCAGGATGAACGGCCGGTCGTGAAGGTGGGGACGGAGGGGACGTATCCGCCGTTCTCGTTCCACGACCCGACCACCCAGGAACTCACCGGCTACGACATCGAGGTCATCAAGGCGATCGCGGACAAGGCCGGGTGGCGGCTGGAGTTCGTGGAGACGCAGTGGGACGCCATCTTCCCGGCGCTGGACTCCGGGCGGATCGATCTCATCGCCAACCAGGTGTCGGTGAACGAGGAGCGGGCGGCCAAGTACGGGCTGTCGGAGACCTACACCTACTCCCGGGGCGTCGTCGTCCGGCGCACGGGTGATGAGTCGATCAAGACGCTGGCCGATCTCAAGGGCAAGACCACCGCCCAGTCGGCGACGAGCAACTGGGCCGACATCGCCCGCGGGGCCGGAGCGAACGTCGAGGCCGTCGAGGGGTTCGCGCAGGCCGCGGCGCTGCTCGTCCAGGGGCGGGTCGACGGGATCGTCAACGACAACATCGCGGTGCTCGACTACCTGGCCACCACCGGCTCCACCGAGATCGAGATAGCGGGGGACGCCGGGGAGGAGGGCAGTGAGCAGGTGCTGGCCTTCCGCAAGGCCGACACCGCGCTGCTCGACCAGGCCAACCGGGCGATCACCGCGCTCAGGGCCGACGGGACGCTCGCGGGCATCTCGCAGAGGTACTTCAAGGCCGACGTCTCCGTGCCCGACGGCGGCAGCGCCGACCTCTCCGACGGCCGCGGCCAGCGCGGCGTGTGGGAGACGCTGGGGAACACGGCCTGGCCGATGTTCGTCGGCCTGGTCAAGGTGACCATCCCGCTCACCGCGCTGAGCTTCGCCATCGGTCTCGTGCTGGCGGTGTTCGTCGCGTTGGCGCGGATCTCCTCCTACCGGGTGCTCTCCGGCCTGGCGCGCGCGTTCATCTCCATCATCAGAGGGACGCCGCTGCTGCTGCAGCTGTTCATCGTGTTCTACGGGCTGCCGCAGATAGGCCTGAAGTTCCCGCCCTTCACCGCGGCGGTCGTGGCCTTCAGCCTCAACGTGGCGGGCTACGCCGCCGAAGTGGTGAGATCGGCGATCCTCGCGGTGCCGAAGGGGCAGTTCGAGGCGGCGTCGACCATCGGGTTGGACTACCGCAGGACGCTGACCCGCATCGTCTTCCCGCAGGCGGCCAGAACAGCGGTGCCGCCGCTGTCCAACACGCTGATCTCCCTGCTCAAGGACACCTCGCTGGGCTCGGTCGTCCTGCTGACCGAGCTGTTCCGCGAGTCGCAGCTCGCCGCGGCGGAGAGCAACGAGTTCCTGGCGCTCTACGCCTTCGCGGGGCTGTACTACTGGGTGATCTGCGTGGCACTCTCCGCCGGGCAGAAACGACTGGAGACCCGACTGGACAGGTACGTGGCCAAATGACCGAGACACGCATCCGGGTGACCGGACTGGAGAAGTCCTTCGGCGAGAACAAGGTGCTGCGCGGCATCGACTTCGAGTCCGCGCGCGGCACCTCGACTGTCCTGCTGGGACCGTCCGGGTCGGGCAAGACCACAGTGCTGCGCTCGCTCAACGCCCTGGAGCTGCCCGAGCGCGGGACGGTGGCCATCGACGACGTCGAGGTCGACTTCGCCGCGCTGCCCAAGGGCAAGGCGGGCCGCAGGGAGAGCAGCAGGCTGCGGGCGCAGAGCGGCATGGTCTTCCAGGCGCACAACCTGTTCCCGCACAAGACCGTGCTGGAGAACGTCATCGAGGGGCCGGTGATCGCCCAGGGCCGCGCCCGCGAGGAGGCCGTCGCCGACGCCGAGGCGCTGCTGGCGCAGGTCGGGCTCGCCGACAAGGCGGGCTCCTACCCGTTCCAGCTCTCCGGCGGGCAGCAGCAGCGCGTCGGCATCGCCCGCGCGCTGGCGCTCAAGCCGCGGGTGGTCCTGTTCGACGAGCCCACCTCGGCGCTGGACCCCGAGCTGGTCGGCGAGGTGCTGGCGGTCATCAAGGACCTGGCGGCCGAGGGCTGGACGATGGTGGTCGTCACCCACGAGATCCGCTTCGCCGAGCAGGTGGCCGACCAGGTCCTGTTCCTCGACGGCGGCGTCATCGTGGAGCGCGGCCCGAGCGCCCAGGTGATCGGCGACCCGCGCGAGGAGCGCACCCGGCGCTTCCTCAAGCGCATCCTCGACCCGGGATGAACGACGGCGGGCGACCGGGGAGACCCCGGTCGGCCGCCGCCACCCCCCGTCACCGCGTCGGGCTGCTCACCCGATCGGTGCGCCACGCCGCCGACAGCGCCACCTTCGAGCCGGTGCGCAGCAGCGACCCGGAGAACACCCTGGTGGACAGGTGCAGCACCAGCGCCACCGCCACCGCGAGCACTCCGAGCGACAGCAGCGCCTCCCACGCCGCCGCCTCGCCCGCGAACATCCGCACCGGCATCGCGATCGCCGCCGAGAACGGCACGAACGAGAGCACGGCCATCGCGACCGCGTTGTCGGACATGAACATCACCAGGAAGTACGGGCCCATCACCAGCATGATCATCGGGCCCATGGTCGAGCCGAGGTCCTCCTGCCTGCTGACCAGCGAGCCCGCCACGCCCCACATCGCGGCCAGCAGCACGAACCCGAGCACCATGAACGGCACGAACCAGCCCACCGCGGGGGCGATCACCGACAGCAGCTCCGACTGCCCGCCGATGCCCAGGGCGACCGGCGTCGCGATCGCCAGCAGCAGCACCTGCCCGAGCGTCATGGCGGTGTGCCCGAGGATCTTGCCCGCCAGCAGCGCCCGGACCGGGATCGTGGCCACCAGGATCTCCACGATGCGCGTCTGCTTCTCGGTCACCGTGCTCTGCGCGATCGCCGTGCCGCCCATGCCGAAGATGAGGAACAGCAGCGAGAAGACCATGATCACCAGCTGCCGCTGACCACTGCCCACATCGGAGGGTTCGAGCAGATCGACCGGGGGAGCGGTGTTCAGCGCGGCGATCACGTCGGTCGGCGGGTCGGACAGGGCCAGCACCCGCACGCCGGTCGCGGACGCGCCGCTGGTGTCGGGCACGACGGCGGCGTCGACCTCCTCGCCGCGCACCAGTTCCTGCGCGGCGGCGAGGTCGGCGACCTCCCGCACCTCGAAGTCGGTGCCGGAGAGCACGGCCGCGCCCGCCGACCCGACGACGGCGACCTTGTCCTTGCCCCCGCCGAACACCGAGGGCAGCACGGCGGTCGCGAACAGGCCCACCAGCAGCACGATGAGGCCGATCCAGAACGACTTCATCCGCAGGAAGCTCATCACCTCGCGCTCGGCGACGAG
This sequence comes from Actinokineospora guangxiensis, assembly GCF_042657845.1. Lineage (NCBI taxonomy): Bacteria > Bacillati > Actinomycetota > Actinomycetes > Pseudonocardiales > Pseudonocardiaceae > Actinokineospora > Actinokineospora guangxiensis. The sequence goes on from NZ_JBHSKF010000002.1 coordinate 322,859, forward strand.
CCGGGTGGCCCTGGCGAAGGACGTCGTCGTGGCACCGGGCGCCGCTGGTGCGGCGGACGTGCCGGTCGGCAGCGTGGTCGTCATCGGACGGCCTCCTTGAAGATCTCGTCGAGGGACGGGTGCACGGGGGAGAAGCTGCGCACGTCGCCGCGCCGCAGCGCCTCCCGCAGCACTTCCTGGTCACCGCGCCCGTCGAGGTCGAACACCGCGCGCGGACCGTCCACGTCGACCACCCGGATGCCGGGGTGGTCGCGCAGCCAGCCCGCGTCGGAGTCGACCACCAGCTCGAAGCGCGGCGGCCCGTGCTTGGCGCGCAGCTCCTCGCGGCTGCCCTTGGCGACGATCCCGCCGCCGGAGATGATCACCAGGTCGTCGCAGAGCCGCTCGACCAGCGCCAGCTGGTGGCTGGAGAACAGCACCGGCACGCCCGCCGCGGCCCGCTCGCGCAGCGTGGCCAGCACCGTGTCGACGGCGATCGGGTCCAGGCCGGAGAACGGCTCGTCCAGGATCAGCGCCTCGGGCCGGTGCACCAGCGCGGCGGCGACCTGGGCGCGCTGCTGGTTGCCCAGCGACAGCTCCTCCAGCTTGTCGCCTGCCCGCTCGGCCAGCCCCAGCTGCTCCAGCAGCTGCTCGGTGTCCTTCTTGGCCGCCGCCCGGCTGAGCCCGTGCAGCTGGCCCAGCCACGCGATCTGCTCGGCGACACGCATCTTCGGGTACAGGCCGCGCTCCTCGGGCATGTACCCGAAGCGCTGGCGCACGTCCTGGGTCACCGGCCGTCCCTGCCAGACCACCCGTCCCCCCTGCGGCGCGAGCACGCCGAGGATGATCCGCATGGTGGTGGTCTTGCCCGCGCCGTTGGCCCCGAGGAACCCGGTCATCCGTCCCGGGGCGACGTCGAAGCTCACCCCGTCGAGCACCCGCTTCTCCCCGAAGCTGCGTTCGATCCCGTCCACGCTCAACATGGGCAGAACGCTAGTCCGATTCGCCCGATCAGCGCGTCCGGCGCGCGGACGACTCCCGGGTCATCCGCGCGGGGGACCTCAGGCGGTGCCCGGGGCGACGATGCCGTTCTCGTAGGCGTAGACCACCGCGTGCGTGCGGTCCCGCAGGTCCAGTTTGGACAGGATGCGCGAGACGTGCGTCTTGACCGTGGCCTCGCCGAGGTGCAGGTCCTTGGCGATCTCGCCGTTGCTGGCGCCGCGGGCCAGGGCGACGAGCACTTCGTACTCGCGGTCGGTCAGCTGCGGCGGGCGGGTCGCGGCGACCGGTCCGCCGGAGAAGCGGGCCACCACCCTGCGGGTGACCTCGGGGGAGAGCAGCGCGTCCCCGCGCGCGACCACCCTGACCGACTCGATGAGGTCCTCCGGCGAGGCGTTCTTGAGCAGGAAGCCGCTGGCGCCCGAGCGCAGCGCCTCGAACAGGTAGTCCTCGCGGTCGAAGGTCGTCAGGATGACGATCTTGATGGAGCTGTCGGCGCCCGCGTCGCCCAGGATGCGGCGGGTGGCCTCCAAGCCGTCGACACCCGGCATCTGGACGTCCATCAGCACCACGTCGGGGCGCAGGCGGGCCACCAGTTCGACGGCGGCGGCGCCGTCACCGGCCTCGCCCACCACCTCGATGCCGTCCTCGGTACCGAGGATGACCCGAAATCCGGCTCTGACCAGGTCCTGGTCGTCGACGAGCACGACCCGCAGCGGTTCGGTCACGGGGCGGGCACCTCCTCGCGGTCGGCCGAGCGGGTCGGCAGGGTGGCGCGCACACGGTAGCCGGGCCCGTCCTTCGGCCCGGCCACCAGCTCACCGCCGTGCACCGCGACCCGCTCGCGCATGCCGACCAGGCCGAACCCCGCGCCCGGCGAGTGACCGCCGGTCCCGTCGTCGGACACCTCCACCTCCAGCGAGTCGGCCAGGTAGCGCACCCGCACGTCGGCGCGGCGGGCGCGGGCGTGCTTGACCACGTTGGTCAGCGCCTCCTGCACCACCCGGTAGGCCGAGAGCGCGACCCCGTCGGGGACCGGGCGCTGCTCGCCGTAGACGCCGAAGTCGACCGCGAGGCCCGTCGTCCGCGCCGACTCGACCAGGTCGGCGAGCTGGCCGAGGCCGGGGTGCGCGTCGGCGGGCGCGGCGGCCCGGTCGTCGGCGCGCAGCACGCCCAGCAGGCCGCGCAGTTCGCTGATCGTCACCCGCGCGGTCTCCTCGACCGCGCGCAGCGCCGCGCTGGCCGCCTCCGGGTCCTTGCCCAGCACGCGCCGCGCCGCGCCCGCTTGCACGCCCATCACCGAGACATGGTGGGCCACGACGTCGTGCAGGTCGCGGGCGATGCGCACCCGCTCGGCCACCACCGCGCCCCAGGTGTTCTGCTCCTGCGAGCGGCGCAGCTCGTCGGCGGCGTGCGCCAGCTGCGCCTCCCGGCGCGCGGAGAGCCAGGCCATCGAGCCGAAGAAGTAGGCCGAGAGGAAGAACAGCAGGTTGAACAGGATGCTGTAGAGCACCGAGGCCAGCACCGGGTCGAACGGCCCGGCCGCGTCGGGGAACTCCGGCGCGGTGCCGACGATCGCCATGACGAGGCTGATGCCCAGCCAGATGAACATCGCGGCGATGACCAGCGCGCGCGACCAGCGGGCCAGCACCCGGTTGGGTTCCCAGGCGCCGACGGTGTAGATCGCCAGGAACAGCGCGATCGACGGGACGAGCGTGTCGCCACTCTGGCGCACCTGCTGGGCGATGAACACCGCGCCGACGACCACGAGCACCAGCACCGGGAACCGGGTGCGGACCATCAGCGGCAGCGTCAGCCCGGCCGTCCACAGCAGCTGCTCCGGCATCGACGGCGGGGTGCCGAGCAGGTAGGCGCCCATGCTGTTGATCAGCACCAGGTTGACGACGGCCGCGGCGAACACCGCGAGCCCGACCCACAGGTCCCCGCGCCGCCGCGCCGCGGTCGGCCCCGGCCGCTCCCAGGCTTCCCAGTCGGTGTCCGTGCCCATGTCGCCCACGGTAGCTCCCGGTGCGCGCGCGGGATCTGCGGTACAAGGGAGTGGCCGGCGAGCCCGCCGGCGGATCACGGCGACAGGAGCCACCGGACATGACCCCCCTCGCGGCCAAGGCCGCCGAGCTGCTCGCCCTGCACCGCGACCCGGCCCTGCTCACCGTGGTGAACGTGTGGGACGCCATCTCGGCCAGGGTCGTGACCGACATCCCCGGGACGAAGGCCATCGCGACGGCCAGCCACTCGATCGCCGCCAGCCGCGGCTACCCCGACGGCGAGGTCATCCCCGCCGACGAGATGATCGCCGAGGTCGGCCTGATCGTGCGGGCCACCGAACTGCCGGTGACCGCCGACCTGGAGGGCGGCTACGGGAACGCGGCCGAGACGGTCCGCAAGGCCATCGGCGTCGGCGTGGTCGGCGCGAACCTCGAAGACCAGGTGAAGCCGCTGGACGAGGCGGTCGCCCAGGTCGCCGCCGTGATGCGGGCCGCAGAGGCCGAGGGCGTCGCCGACTTCGTCCTCAACGCCCGCACCGACGTCTTCCTGCACGCCGCCGACCGCGAACCGGCCGACGTCCTCGCCGACGCCGTGGCCCGCGGCACGGCGTTCCTGGACGCGGGCGCGCCCGTGGTGTTCGTGCCCGGCAAGCTCGACCTCGACCAGGTGGGCGCCCTGGTCGACGCCTTCGGCCCGCAGCGCCTGACGACCATCGCCCTGCCCGGCACCCCGCCGCTGGCCGAGCTGGCGAAGCTCGGCGTGGCGCGCGTCTCCTTCGGACCGATGTCGCAGCGGGTCGCGCTGACGGCGCTGGCCGAGCTGGTCGAGTCCGCGCACGCGGGCGGGGGAGTGCCCGAGGGCACGCGCCCGCTGAACTGAGCCGCCGCGGGGTGGTCGGCCTCACCGCCGGAATCCGTGAGTCCTGCGCCACAGAACCACGATCTGGAACGGTTTGGCCGCCCGCACGCGCTCGGCAAGGGTGGGCACATCCCCCGCACCACCCAGTCGAGAGAGGCGAGGATGTCCGAGCTGACCACCCCCCAGCTGCCCGAGCGCCCCCAGCGCCGCGGAGTCCTGATCGGACTCATCGCGTTCCTGGTCGTCGCCGTCATGGCGGTCGTCGCCGTCGTGTGGACCACCGGCGACGACGACCCCCAGGCGCGCACCGTCCGCATCGGCACCACCGAGGCGGGCGCTCCGTACTGGGCCACCTACCGGGAACTGGCCGCCGCCGAGGGAATCACCCTCGACGTGGTCAGCTTCAGCGACTACACCCAGGCCAACCCGGCGCTCTCCCAGGGGCAGCTGGACCTGAACCTGTTCCAGCACCTGCTGTTCCTCGCCAACTACAACGTCGCCAACAGCGACACGCTGACCCCGATCGCCTCCACCTACGTGGTTCCGCTGTCGCTGTACTCGCGCAAGCACGGCACCGTCGAGGCGATCCCCGACGGCGGCACGGTCGCCATCCCGAACGACCCGACGAACCAGGCGCGGGCGCTGCTGGTCCTGCAGCAGGCCGGGCTGATCACGCTGACCGGCGGCGGGTCCGTGCTGTCCACCCCGGCCGAGATCGTCGCCGAGGAGTCCAAGGTCACCGTCACCCCGGTCGACGCGGCGCAGACCGTCGCGTCGCTGTCGTCGGTGGACGCGGCGGTCGTGAACAACAACTTCGCGCTCAACGGCGGCCTCGACCCGTCCACCGCCCTCTTCGGCGACGACCCGGCCAGCCCCACGGCCGAGCCCTACATCAACGCCATCGTCGCCCGCGCCGACACCAAGGACGACCCGGTGCTGCGCCGCGTCGCCGAGCTGTACCGCGACCCGAGGGTCACCTCGCTGGTCGAGGCCGAGTCCAAGGGCACGTCGGTGGCGGTGGAGCGGCCCGCCGACGAGCTGGCGGGCATCCTCGGGACGCTGTCGGACACGATCCGCGCCGCGGGCTGATGGCGCTCATCGAGTTCCGCGGCGTCGGCAAGGCGTTCGAGGGCGGGGTCACCGCGCTGGAGGACGTCGACCTGGAGATTGGCGCGGGCGAGGTGCACGCGGTGATCGGGCACTCGGGCGCGGGCAAGAGCACGCTCGTGCGCCTCATCAACGCCCTGGAGCGGCCGACCTCCGGCGCGGTGGTGGTCGACGGGGTCGACCTCACCGCGCTGTCCGAGCGCGACCTGCGCGAGGTGCGCAAGGGCATCGGCATGGTGTTCCAGCAGTTCAACCTCCTGCGCTCGCGCACGGTGTTCGAGAACGTCGCCTACCCGCTGCGGGTGGCGCGGTGGGGCAGGGCCGAGCGCGAGCGGCGGGTCACCGAGCTGCTGCACTTCGTCGGCATCGCCGAGCACGCCTGGCGGTACCCGGGCAGGCTCTCCGGCGGGCAGAAGCAGCGCGTCGGCATCGCCAGGGCGCTGGCGGCGAACCCGAAGGTGCTGCTCGCCGACGAGGCCACCAGCGCCCTCGACCCGGAGACCACCGGCGAGGTGCTGCGCCTGCTCAAGCGGGTCAACACCGAGCTGGGCGTCACCATCGTGGTGATCACCCACGAGATGGAGGTCGTGCGCGCCATCGCCGACCGCGTCTCGGTGCTGGAGGCGGGCAGGCTGGTCGAGCACGGCGACGTCCGCACGGTCTTCACCGACCCGCGCCGCGAGGTCACCCGCCGCTTCGTCGCCACCGCCCTGCACGACCGCCCCGCCGCCGACGACCTGGCCCGCATCCGCGCCCGCCACCCCGGCAGGCTGGTCACCGCCCGCGTCCGCGACGACGTCCGCATCGGCCCGGCCCTCACCGCCGCCGCCACCGGGCACGGCGTGGCGTTCGAGATCGTCCACGGCGGCATCAAGGACGTCGGCGGGGCCGCGGTCGGCAGCCTCACCCTGGAGCTGACCGGCCCGGACGACTCCGTCGACAGGGCCATCGCCGCGCTGCGCGCCACGACGCCCGTGGAGGACCTGGGATGAGCGCCGACTGGACCGTGCTCGGCCCCGCGCTGCTGACCGGGCTCGGGCAGACGCTGTGGATGGTCTCGGTGACGCTGGTGGTGAGCGGGTTGCTCGGCCTGGGCCTCGGCATCCTGCTCCACACGACGCGACCGGGCGGCATCCTCGCCAACCGCGCGGTGTTCGCCGTGCTCAACGCGCTGGTCAACGTCATCCGGCCGATCCCGTTCATCATCTTCGTCACCGTCCTCGGGCCGGTGACGATCTCGGTGATCGGCACCCAGCTGGGCACCGGCGCGGCCACGTTCGCGCTGGTCGTCGCCGCCACCTTCGGGATATCGCGGATCGTGGAGCAGAACCTGGTCGCCATCGATCCCGGGGTCATCGAGGCGGCCCGCGCGATGGGCGCGAGTCCACTGCGGATCATCGCCACGCTGCTGGTGCCCGAGGCGCTCGGGCCGCTGATCCTGGGGTACACCTTCGTGTTCGTCGCGGTGGTGGACATGTCGGCGGTGGCCGGGGCCATCGGCGGAGGCGGGCTGGGGGACTTCGCCATCGTGTACGGGTACCAGCGGTTCGACTGGGTGGTGACGGCAGTCGCCGTGGTGATCATCATCGGGCTGGTGCAGCTGGCGCAGTTCACCGGCAACCGCCTGGCCAACCGGGTCCTTCGACGCTGATGGCCAGGCGGTGCCCGCTCACGCGAGCGCGGACTTCACCGCGTCGGACAGTGGGGTGGTCGGCCTGCCGATGAGGGTGGACAGGTCCCGGGAATCGGTGCGCAGCCTGCCTTCCCGCACGCCGCGGTCGGAGTCGGCCAGCACCTCGGCGAACGGCGCGGGCAGGCCCGCGGCGGTGAGCGCTGCGACGTGGTCGGCGGGGGAGAGGTCGCGGTAGGCGACGGGGGCGCCGGACTGCGCGCCCGCCTCGGCGGCGAGGTCGGCCAGGGTATAGGCGGTGTCGCCGCCCAGCTCGTAGACCTTGCCCGCCTGGTCGGGCGAGGTGAGGACGACGGCGGCGGCTTCGGCGTAGTCGGCGCGGGTGGCGCCGCTGATCCGGCCGTCGCCCGCCGAGCCGTGGATGACGGCGGCGGGCAGCTGGGCGGTGTGGTTCTCCACGTACCAGCCGTTGCGCAGGAGCACGTGCGGGACACCGGAGGCGCGCAGCAGGTCCTCGGTCGCTGTGTGCTCGGCGGCGAGGATGAGGTCGGAGGTGTCCGCGCCCAGCAGGCTCGTGTAGGCCACCAGCGACACCCCGGCCCGCGCGGCGGCCTCGATGACGTTGCGGTGCTGCGCCACGCGCTGCCCGACGGCGTTGGAGGACACCAGCAGCGCCGTGTCCACCCCGGCGAAGGCGGCGTCGAGCGAGGCCGGGTCCTCGTAGTCGGCCGCGCGCGTCACCACACCGCGGGCGGCGAGATCGGCCACCGCGGATGTGTCGCGCGCCGTGGCCACGATCCGATCGGCGGCGACGCCGCGGTCGAGCAGCGCTTCCACGACGAGTCGGCCCAGCTGTCCGCTGGTTCCGGTGACGAGGATGGTCATGCGGGTCCTCCCGTTTCGGTGGTCAACACCCCGCACAACGGCCGGCCGCAGCGCATACTTCCCATCGGAGAGTACGCACTTCTGAGTAAGGTACCTACATGAAGGTGAGTTCCCAGCTCCGTACCCACTTCCCCGACGGCGTCTTCCCCGCCAGGTGCCCGAGCCGCACAGTGCTGGACCACGTCACCAGCAAGTGGGGCGTCCTGATCCTGCTCGCCCTCTCCGAGGGCACCCCCCTCCGCTGGAGCGAACTCCGCCGCCGCGCCCAGGGCGTCAGCGAGAAGATGCTCGCCCAAACCCTCCGCACCCTCGACCAGGACGGCTTCCTCCACCGCGACGCCCGCCCGGAGGTCCCCCCGCACGTCGAGTACTCCCTGACTCCCCGAGGCGAGGAACTCGCCGCCCTCCTGGTCCCGCTGATGGCCTGGATCGCCCAGCACGCCGAGGACATCCTGGCCGAGTAGCGGGGCGTGGCCCCGCTACTCGGCGCCGCGAGCGCTTCACATCGGTGGCGGATCGCCGATTCGGGAGAAGTGGACGGCGTCGGCTCAGCGCCTCTCCGATTCCTCGGCCGCCCTGATCGCCGCGTTGACCACCGCGCACATGGTTCCCACCAGCGGCGGCTTCATCACCCCGCCGTGGTCGCCCGGCACGCGGTGCACGTCCACCCCCTCCGACGCCAGCTCGTTCCACCGGGCCACGTACTCCGGGAACGTCTGCCCGTGGACCACCACGTGCTCCCCGTTGGCCAGCGCGTCGCTGGCGATCAGGGTCAGGCGGCCGGGGAACGGGCGGTGCGGGTACAGGACGATCGCTTCCATGGTCTCCCGCCAGATGCGCACCGTGCGGGGCCAGGCCGTGCCGACGCCGCGCTCGGGGAGGTCCATGCCGAGGTCCTCATCGATGTCGGTCGAGGTGTCGTCGTACAGGGCGAGGATCTCCGCGCGGTTCTCCGGGGTGTCGGCGACATCGCCTTCGCGGGCGATGAGCTTCACCAGGTACTCCAGGCGGCGCAGCTTCTCCAGCTGGGGGACGGCGTTGGCGCGGGTGACGGCGTCCAGGACCGGGTCCAGGAGGATGAAGGTGACCTGTTCGCCCTCGTGCACCAGGCGGGCGGCCAGTTCGGCGGCGATGGTGCTGCCGCCGCACCAGGCGAAGAGGCGGTAGGGGCCGTGGGGGCGGGCTTCGCGGAGTTCGGCGTAGTGCCTGCCCGCCATGTCCTCCACCGACGGCAGTTCGGCGTCGTCGTGCAGTTCCGGCCACTCGAAGGCCGCCACCGGGACGTCCTCGTCGATGTGCGGGAGGAAGCGCTGGTACCAGTGCGCGCTGCCGCCGCCGGGGTGGACGCAGAACAGCGGGGCCCGCTCGCCGTCGCGGCGCAGCCACATCAGGGCGCGGGGGGTGGCGCCCGCGTCGAGGTCGGCGACCTGGCCCGCGATGGTGGGGTTCTCCAGGAAGGTGCGGAAGGTCAGCTCGATGCCCTCGGTCTCGCGGATCTTCGTGATCACCCGCATCATCGACAGCGAGTGCCCGCCCAGGTCGAAGAAGTCGTCGTGGACGCCGACCCGGTCCAGGTGCAGCGCCGACTCCCACGCCCGGACCAGGGCCGCCTCCAGGTCGGTGCGCGGCGGGGCGTACTCGGCCGCCGCGGTGGGCAGGCCCAGCGGGGTGGGCAGCGTGGCCCGGTCGACCTTGCCCGACGGCGTCAGCGGGAAGGCGTCCACAATGGAGTAGTGCGTCGGCACCATGTGCTTGGGCAGCCGGGAGCGCAGGTGTTCGCGCAGCTCGGCGGGAGTGGTGGCGGCGACGGTGTGGGCGACCAGCGTCGCCTCCGGGGTGCCGGGGCGGTGCACGGTGACGGCGGCGGACTCCACCGCCGGGTGCCCGGCCAGCGCGTGCTCGACCTCGGTCAGCTCGATGCGGAACCCGCGCACCTTGACCTGGTGGTCGCGCCGCCCGTGGTAGCGCAGCGTCCCCTCCTCGGTCCAGGACACGACATCGCCGGTGCGGTACATCCGCGCGCCCGGCTCGGCGGCGTGCGGGTCGGGCCGGAAGCGGTCGGCGGACAGGCCGGGGCGGTTGAGGTAGCCGCGGGCCAGGCTCGCCCCGCCCAGGTGCAGCTCACCCCGCACGCCCCACGGCACCGGCTCGCCGTCGGGGGCCAGGACATAGGCCCGCAGCCCGGACAGCGGCGCCCCGATCGACGGCCACGCCTCGGCGCCGCCCGCCGGGACCTCACCCGCGGTGGAGCACACCGCGGCCTCGGTCGGCCCGTAGGCGTTGACGACCCTGGTGTGCCCGGACCAGCGCGCCGCCTCGGCCCCCGGCAGCGCTTCCCCGGCGCTCACCAGCAGCCGCAGCCGCGGGAAGTCCGCCGGGTCGAGCAGCCCCAGCACGGCGGGCGGGACGGTCAGGTGGGTCGCGGTCGGGGCCTGCGCCCGCAGGTCGCCGGGGTCGGCGCTCGCAGGCGGAAGTGCCAGGGCCGCGCCCGTGGTCAGCGCCATGACCGTCTCCCACACCACGGCGTCGTAGCTCGGCGAGGCGAACTGCGCGACCACGTCGCCGGGACCGGCGTCCCAGTGCGGCCGCGCGTGCCGGATCAGGTTGCGCAGCGCCCGGTGTGACACCGCGACGCCCTTCGGCGTGCCCGTCGAGCCCGAGGTGTAGATGACGTAGGCCAGCGACTCCGGCGCGATCACGACCGGGGGAGCGGTGTCGGGCAGGTCGAGGTGCCCGGTCACCGGCTCGGCGGCGATGCCCGCGGCGGGCTCGCCCAGCACGACCGCCGCGCCCGCGTCGGCCACCATGTGCCGCAGCCGCGACTCCGGCAGCTCGGGGTCCAGCGGCAGGAACGCCGCGCCCGCCTTGAGGACGGCCAGCTGTGCGATGACCTGCTCGGGTCCGCGCGGCAGCAGGACGCCGACGACATCATCGCGGCCCTCGCGGCCCTTGCGGCCGATGCCCAGCGCCAGCAGCCGGTGCGCCACCCGGTTCGCGGCCCTGTCGAGCCCGGCGTAAGTGATCACCTCGTCGCCGCGCACCAGCGCGGGAGCCTCGGGCGCGCCCTCGGTGACCGCGGCGACGATCTCCGGCAGCAGGGGGCCGTCGACGTCCTCCGGCTCGGCCCGGCCGCCCGCCGCCAGCGCGGCCTCGCGGTCGGCCGGGGCCAGCGCCGGGTGGGCCGGGCCGCCGTCGGCCATCGACTCCAGCGCGTGCCGCACGGCGCGGGCGACCAGTTCGACCAGCTCGCGCCGGACCCGGCCGGGCCTGCCGTCCACGTGCAGGTAGCCGGGGAAGGTGATGGTCGCCAGCGCCAGCTCGCTCGGGCTGAAGTCGTCCAGCAGGTCCACTGTGGAGCCCCAGTCCATCACGTGGAAGTCCAGGTGGACGAAGACCGCGTCGACCAGCGGCGCCGATGAGCCCCACTCCCGCTGCATCGCGGGCATCGGGTAGCGCCGGTGCGGCAGCAGCGCGGTCTCGGTGGCGAACACCCGCGCGACGAGTTCGCGCCAGGTCGGCGCGGTGACGTCGGCGGCGAACGGGACGGTGTTGAGGTGCATGCCCGCCACCTCGTCGGCGCGCGCCACCTCGGGCCGCCCGTTCACCACCAGCCCGGAGCGGAACGTGCGCGCCCCGCACACCGCGGCCAGCGCGGCCAGGTGCGCGGCGTGCAGCACGCTCTTGAGCGAGGCGCCGGCCGCCGAGGCCAGCGCGCGCAGCCGCGGCTCCAGGTCGGCGTACGGCACGGTGACGACGACCGGCTCGCCGTCCTCGCCCGCCCACGCGGCGGGCAGCTCCAGCTTCTCGTGCGACTCCAGCACCCCGGCCCAGAAGTCGCGGTCGGCGGCGGAGTCCAGCGCGGCGCGCTCCAGCGCGACGAAGTCGGCGAAGCGCACGGCGGGCGGGGTGTGCGGCACGGGCTCGCCCGCCCGGATCCGCCGGTACAGGCCGACCAGCTCGGCGACCACGGAGGTCTGGCTCCACCCGTCGAGGACCGCGTGGCACTCGGTGTGGGTCAGCCACCACTCGCCGTCGCCCACCTCGTGCACGTGGTGGCGCACCAGGCCGGGAACGGTGACGTCGAACAGCGCTGACCGCTCGGCGAGCAGGTGCTCCCGCAGCCGTGCCCGCTGCTCGCCCGCGCCGAGCCCGCGCAGGTCGGTGTGCCCGAGCGACAGCTCGGCCGTGGCGTGCACCAGCTGCATGGCCTCGGAGTAGGCGCTCAGGTCGAAGCTCGTGCGCAGCACCTCGTGCCGCTCGACCAGCGCGGCGACGGCCGCCCGGAACGCGGCGAGGTCGAACGGCGCGTCGTCGCGCACGCGGTAGCAGGAGACGTTCTGGTAGGTGGCGTGCGGGTTCGCCAGCATCTCGTAGACCATGCCCGCCTGCGTCTCGGCCATCGGATAGGCGTCGACGACACCGTCCGGCACCAGCTCGCGGTCGTGGTCCTCGACCAGCGCGAACGGCGCGACCGCGGCGTCGGGCTCGGCGGCGTCGCGGGTGCGGGCGAGCGCGGCCAGCTCGGCAGCGCTCTGGTGGGTGAACACGTCGTGCACGGCCAGGTCGAAGCCTTCGGCGCGCAGCGCCCCGACGACGCGGATCGCGCGCAGCGAGTCCCCGCCGATGTGGAAGAACCGGGCGTGCGCGCCGACCTCCCCGACGTCGAGCCCGATCGCCGCCGCGAACGCCGAGGCCACGGCGCGCTCACGGGAATCGCGCGGTGCGACCTGGGTGTCCGCCGGGTCCGGCCGGACATTCTCGGCCGCCAGCGCCGCGTGGTCGGTCTTGCCGCTGGGGGTCAGCGGCAGCGTGTCACGCCCGCGCCAGAGTCCCGGGACGGCCGCGTCGGGCAGCAGGCCGCGCAGGTGCTCGCGCAGCGCGGCGGGGTCGACGTCGGCGGGCACGACATGCGCCACCAGACGTCCGGAGTGGACAGTGACGGCGGCGGCCGTGACCGCCGGGTGCGCGGTGATCGCGGCCTCCACCTCGCCCGGCTCCACCCGGTGCCCGCCGATCTTCACCTGCCGGTCGAGGCGGCCGAGGTGCTCGATCTCGCCATCGGCCCGCAGCCGCGCCAGGTCCCCGGTGCGGTACAGCCGCGCGCCGGGCTCGAACGGGTCGGGCACGAACGCCGCCGCCGTCGCCGCGGGGGCGTTCCGATAGCCGCGCGCCAGCGCGAGACCGCCCAGCACCAGCTCGCCCGGCACCCCGACGGGCACCGGCCGCAGCTCGGCGTCCACGACGTAGGCGCGGGTGTTGGCGATCGGCCGCCCGATCGTCACCGGCAGACCGGGAACGCAGCGCGCGGCGGTCACGTCGATCGCGGCTTCCGTTGGCCCGTAGAGGTTGTGCACCTCGGCGTCCAGGCGTCCGTGCGCGGCGGCCACCAGGTCCGGTGTCAGCGCCTCGCCGCTGCACACCAGCAGCCGCACGGTCGGCAGCGGAACGCCCGGCTCGGCCAGGAACGCGCGCAGCACCGAGGGAACGAAGTGCAGGACCGTCACCGCCTGCCCGGCGATGAGCCGGGTCAGCGCCGCCGGGTCGCGGTGCGCGCCGGGCTCGGCGACGACCACCGACGCGCCCGCGGTGAGCGGCAGCAGCAGCTCCCACAGCGACACGTCGAAGCCGATCGGCGTCTTGTGCAGCACCCGGTCGGCGGCGGTGATCCCGTGCGCCTCGCGCGCCCAGCGCAGCCGGTTGACCAGCGCGCGGTGCTCGACCACGACGCCCTTCGGGGCACCGGTCGAGCCGGAGGTGTGCAGGACGTAGGCGGCCGATCCAGGCACGGGTTTGGGGGCGGGCGGGGTGGTCAGCTCGCCGGAGAGGTCGTCGGCGACGTGCAGGACCGCCGAGCACGGCAGGTCGCGGTCCCGGTCGACCACCACGGCCGCCCCGCGCGCCAGCAGCGCCAACCGGGCGGGCGGCAGGTCGGGGTCCAGCGGCAGGTAGGCGGCCCCGGACTTGAGCACGCCGAGCACGGCCGCCACCAGGTCGGGACCGCGGTCCAGGCAGACGCCCACGACGGACTCGGCGGTCGCGCCCATGCCGCGCAGCCGCTGCGCGATCCGGTTGGCGCGCTCGTCCAGCTCGGCGTAGCTCACCTCGACCTCGCCGAAGCGCACCGCGACGGCGTCGGGGGTGGCCGAGACCTGCGCGTCGAACAGGTCCACGACGGTGCCGTTCGGCCAGCTCACCACGGTGTCGTTCAGGTCGAGCACCGTGTGCCGCTCGGCCTCGCCGAGCAGGTCGAGCGCGCCGACCGAGGTCCGCGGGTCGGCGACGGCGGCACTCAGCAGCCGGGTGTAGCGCTCGGCGAGGCGACGGGCGGTCGACCGGTCGAACAGCGCGGTCGCGTAGACCACCGCCCCCTCCAGCGACCCGTCCGCGCGCTCGGCGATGGACAGCGCCACGTCCGTCTTCGCCGAGGTGTCACCCACCGCGTACGGCGCGAACTCCACCCCCGCCGCGCTCGCCGGAGCGCCCGGCAGCGCGTCGCGCAGGACGAACATCGCCGAGAACAGCGGGGTCCGCGCCGGGTCGCGCTCCACGCCGAGCGCGTCCACCACCAGCTCGAACGGCACCTCCTGGTGGGTGAACGCGTCCAGCGCGACCTCCCGGACCTGGTCCAGCAGCTCGGCGAACGACGACTCGCCGACCCGGGCGCGCATCACGAGGGTGTTCAGGAACAGGCCGACCACGTCCCGCACCTCGGGCCGCCCCCGGTTGGCCACCGGGACCCCGACGCTGATGTCGCCGTGGCCCGCGTGCCGGGCCAGCAGCGCGTGGAAACCGGCCAGCAGCGCCATGAACGGCGTCGCCCGGTGCTCGGCGGCCAGCGCGCGCAGTCCGGCGGCGACCTCGGCCGGGACGGTGAAGCCGACGGCGTCCCCCGCCCCGTCGCGCACGGCGGAGCGCGGCCGGTCCGTCGGCAGGTCGAGGGAGCGGGCGCCGGCCAGCCGCTCGCGCCAGTGCGCCAGGCCGCGGTCGATCGACGGCGCGGTGAGCCGCTCGCGCTGCCAGGCGGCGACATCGGCGTAGCGGGTGCGCGGCGCGGCGATCCGGGCCCCGGCGTAGCCGCGGCGCAGCTCGTCCAGCAGCAGGGCCTCCGACCAGGCGTCGGTGGCGATGTGGTGGGTGGTCAGGACCAGGACGTGCGCGTCCTCGACCTGGCCGACGGCCAGCAGCGCCGCGCGGAACACCGGGCCGTCGGCCAGGTCGAGGGCGCGCCGGTCGGCGGCCACCTGGTCGGCGATCGCGCGCGGCAGGTCGGCGGCGTGGCGCAGGTCGGCGCGGCGCAGCGGGACCGGGCCGGGGTCGTCCACCACGGCGGCGGGCTCGCCGCCGGTGTCGGGGTAGCGGGTGCGCAGCACCTCGTGGCGCGCGGCCAGCCCGTCGAGGGCCGCGCGCAGGGCGGGCACGTCGAGTGGCCCGGTCAGCCGCACGGCCGCCGACGCCGCGTACTCCCCAGTCCCCGGGCGCAGCCGCTCCAGCACCCACATCCGCCGCTGCGCCGGGGACAGCGCAGGCACGCCGGACACGGGCCGGATCACGTCCTGGGCGCGGGAGCGGTAGCGCAGCACCAGATCGGCGGCCGGGTCAAGGATGTCGGTCATCGGGTCCCTCTCGACTGGAGGGCCGGTGGGCGCCCTCGACCGGTGGTGAGCCTGCGCCCAGAGTGCCGCCGCCCGAGGCCGTGCCGTGAGAGAAGGACCGGCACCCTCGCCGGTGCGCGTTCTTCTCTGCCGCCGCCCGGCCGCCCGGCGGCACGCTGGGACAGGTCCACCCGACGACGAGCGAGGCGGGAGCGGTGACATGGCGCTGGCGGCACTGCGGGCGACCGCGTTCACCTGGCCCGACCGCACGGTCGCCGTGGACGCCCTGCCGGCCCTGAGCGCCGACGAGCGCGCCGCGTGCGCCGGGCTCGGCATCGAGGAGATCCGCGCCGACGACGCGGTCAGCGCGACCGACCTCGCCGCGTCCGCCTGCCGGGCCGCCTTGGCGGACGCCGACATCGCCCCCACCGACGTCGGCGCGCTCGTGCTGGTCGAGCCCCGCGCCCCGGACGCGCTGCTGGCCTCGGACGCGACCCGCCTGCAGGCGCTGCTGGGCCTGGAGAAGGCGACCGCGTTCACCGTCGGCGGTCTCGGCTGCGTCTCCAGCACCCCGGCCCTGCTGACCGCCCGCGGCCTGCTCGCCGCCGACCCCCGCCTGGACCACGTCCTCATCGCCCATGGCAGCAAACCCGCCGCGCCCCAGCGCTACCGCCACCCGGTGACCGTCAACGGCGACGGCGGCATGGCCGTCGTCGTCTCCCGCGCGGGCCCGGTGCGGCTGGTCGACCTCGTGCAGCACTCCAACGGCGACTACTGGGACCTGTTCTCCCTCGACTACCGCACCCGGCCCGCGTCGCGGTGGGTCGAGCGCTGCCGCGACGTGCGCGAGTACACCTTCCGCCTCGCCGTCGAGAGCCGCAACCGCTTGCGCGCGCTGTACGCGGAGCTGTTGGAGCGCAACGGACTCCGGCCGGACGACATCGACTGCCACATCGCGCACAACCTGTCGGCGGGCTCGCTGGAGTTCATCGCCGAGGCACTCGACGCGAAGGTCGCGCCGTCGTGCGCGGACAACCTGCGCCGCTACGGCCACCTCGGCCCCGCCGACGTCCTGCTCAACCTGCACACCGAGCTGCGCGCCGGCGGCCAGCGGCCCGGGTGGCGCGCGGTGCTCGTCAACGCCAGCCCGGCCGCCGCGTGGAGCGCGGCGCTCGTGGCGCTGGCCTGAACCGGGGAGGGACCACTGTGGACTCGACAGCGCACGCCCAGCTGCGGGGGTTCCTGACCCGCGCGCTCGGCGCCGACATCGGTGACGACGACGACTACTTCGCGCTCGGCATGGTCAACTCGCTGTTCGCGCTGGAACTGGTCACCTTCGTCGAGCACCGCTTCGGCTTCCCGGTCGAGGTGGACGACCTCGACCTCGACAACTTCCGCACCCTGGCCCGGCTGACCGCCTTCGTGCACGCCAAGACCGAGGGAGCACTCGCATGAGCGCCCCCGCCACGACTCCGGTCGCGCTGCCCGCGCGCGCCACCGCGCTGGTCGACGCGCTGCGCGCCGACGCCGCCACCTGGGAGAGCACCGGCGTCCCGGACGGCGTGATCGCCGACCTCGCCGCGGCGGGCCTGCTCGGCGCGGACATCCCGACCGCGCACGGCGGCTCCGGCGCCGACCCGGCCGGGTTCGGCGAGGTCTGCGCCAGGGTCGGCCGGGTGTGCGGGTCGCTGCGCGCGCTGCTCACCGTGCAGGGCATGGTCGCCGCCGCCGTCCTGCGCTGGGGCGACGCCGACCAGCGCGCCCGCTGGCTGCCCGCGCTCGCCGCCGGTGACGCCGTGGCCGGGTTCGCCGCCACCGAGGCGGGCGCGGGCACCGACCTGTCCGCCGTGGCCACCCGGGTCGGCGCGGTCTCCGGCGACGTGGCCGTGTCCGGGCACAAGCGGTGGATCACCTTCGGCGAGCGCGCGGACGTGTTCCTCGTGCTCGGCACCGGGACCGGCGGGCACACCGCCGTGCTGGTGGAGGCCGACCGGGCGGGCGTCAGCCGCACCCCGGTGTCCGGTCAGCTCGGCCTGCGCGGCGCGCGGCTGGCCGACGTCCGCTTCGACGCCGTGCGGGTGCCCGCCGCCAACGTCCTCGCCGCGCCGGGCTTCGGGCTCTCCCACGTCGCCGCCGTCGCGCTCGACCACGGCCGCCACAGCGTCGCCTGGGGCTGCGCCGGGCTCGCCGAGGCGTGCGTGGACGAGGCCGCCGCCCACGCGGCCACCCGGGTGCAGGGCGACACCGCGCTCGCCGAGCACCAGCTCGTGCGCGCCGCGCTCGGCCGCATGGCGGTGGACGCGGCCGCCGCGCGCGGGCTGTGCGAGCGCGCCGCCCGGCTGCGCGCCTGCGGCGACCCGGGCTCGGTCGTGGCGGCCATCGCCGCCAAGCACGGCGCGTCACGGGCGGCGGCCACCGTCGCCAGGGAGGCCGTCCGGCTGCTCGGGGCGGCGGGCTGCGCGCCGGGCAGCGCCGTCGGCAGGCACGCCCGCGACGCCGCCGTCTTCGAGATCATCGAGGGCAGCGCGCACGTCGCCGAGCTGCACGTCGGCGACGACCTGCTGGCCAGGCACGGCTTCCGGGCGGGGAGGCGGCCGTGAACCGCCCGCTGGTGCTGCCCCCGGTGAAGGTCGTCGTCTGGGACCTGGACGACACCCTGTGGGACGGCGTCGTCCTCGAAGGCGACGCGCCCGCACCGTTCCCGGCCGCCGTCGCCACCCTGCACACCCTGGACCGGCGCGGTGTCCTGCACGCCGTCGCCAGCCGGGGCGAGGCCGCCGTCGCCGAGCGCCACCTCGCCGAGCACGGCCTGGCCGAGCTGTTCGTGGCCGTGGAGGTCGGCTGGGGCGCGAAGTCCGACGCCGTCGCCAGGGTGGCCCGCGAGCTGAACATCGCCGCGGACGCGGTCGCCTTCATCGACAACGACCCGCTGGAGCGCGCCGAGGTCGCCACCGGCCTGCCCGGCGTCCGCACCTACCTCGCCACCGACGCCGCCGGGCTGCCCGAGCGACCCGAGTTCGCCGCCACCCACACCACCGCGGAGTCCGCGGGCCGCAGGCAGCTCTACCGCACCGAACGCGACCGCCGCCGCGCCGAAGCCGGGCACACCGGCCCGCCCGCGGAGTTCCTGGCGGGCCTGGACCTCGAACTGACCGTCCGCCGGGCCGAGGAGTCCGACCTCGACCGCGCCCACGAGCTGACCGTGCGCACCCACCAGCTCAACACCACCGGCCGCACCTTCAGCGCCGAGCAGCTGCGCGCGCTGTGCGCCGACCCCGGGTACGAGGTGCTGGTGGCCGACCTGCGCGACCGCTTCGGCTCCTACGGCACCATCGGCCTGGCCGTCACCGCCGTCACCGCCACGACCACCACGCTGGAACTGCTGCTCATGTCCTGCCGGGTGATGTCGCGCGGCGCGGGCGCGGCCCTGGTCGACCACATCGCCGCCACCGCGCTGGCCGCCGGGCGCACCCCCATGGCCGAGTTCGTGCCCACCGACGTCAACCGGATCATGCTGGTCACCCTGCGCTTCGCCGGGTTCCGCCCGGTCGGCGGGCCGGGCGGCCCGCTGGCGGTCGATCCGGCGGCCCCGCCCGCGCCGCGCCGCCACCCCGTGCGCGTGGTCGTCCCGGCGGGGAGGCCGTGATGCGGGTCCCCGTGGGCGTCGTCGGCGCGGGCACCATCGGCGCGGGGCTCGCCCAGAGCCTCGCCCAGGCGGGCCACCCCGTCACCGTGGTCGACCCGGTTCCCGGGGCCATCGACGGCGCGCGCCGCAGGCTGCGCGACGGCCTGCGGCTGGCCCGACTGCTCGGCCGCGCCCCCGACCCGGCGGCCTCGGCCCTGGTCACCTGGAGCGCCGACGCCGCCGACCTCGCGGGCGCCGGGTTCGTCTTCGAGTGCGCGCCCGAGCGGATCGCGGTCAAAGAAGCCCTGTTCACCGACCTCGACGCCGTGTGCGCCCCGGAGGCGGTGCTGGCCACGGTCACCTCCGCCGTCCCGGTCGACCGCCTCGCCGCCCGCACGGCCAGGCCGGAGCGCGTCGTCGGCACGCACTTCATGAACCCCGTCCCGCTCAAGGACACCGTCGAGGTCGTGCGCGGGCCGCGCACCTCCCCGGACGTGCTCGACGCCGTCCTCGCCGTGATCGCGGGCATGGGCAAGACCGGGATCGTCGTCGCCGACGGCCCCGGCTTCGTGATCAACCGCGTCCTCATGCTCACCGTCAACGAGGCCGCCGCCGTGCTCGCCGCGGGCACCGCCGACGCCGCCACCGTCGACGCCGTCTTCGAGGGCTGCCTCGGCCACCCCATGGGACCGCTGCGCACCGGCGACCTCATCGGCCTGGACACCGTCGCCGACACCCTCGACGTGCTGCGCGAGTGCACCGGCGACCCGCGCTTCACCCCGGACCCGCTGCTGCGCCGCCTCGTCGCCGAAGGCAGGCGCGGGCGCAAGGCGGGCGCCGGTTTCCACGACTACCCCAGCCCGGAGGGATGACCCATGGCCAGCGAAGGCGCACCGCTGTCGTTCGCCCAGGAGCAGCTGTGGTTCGTCGACCAGGTGCGGCCCGGCGGCGCGGAGTACGTGCTGCACCGCGCATGGCGGCTGCGCGGCCCGCTCGACACCGCCGCCCTGCGCGCCGCCCTGACCGGGGTCGCCGAACGGCACGAGGTGCTGCGCACCCGCTACGACACCAGCGACGGCGTCGCCGAGCAGATCACCGACGACCCCGCCCCGGTCCGGCCGCGCGAGTACACCGGGGGCATCGGCGACGTCGAGGCCGCTGAGCGGGACCTGCTGGCCGAGCCGTTCGACCTGCGCACCGGCCCGCCGTGGCGCACCGCGCTCGTCCACATCGGACCCGACGACGCCGTGCTGCTCATCGCGGTGCACCACATCGCCTTCGACGGCTGGTCGTGGGGCGTGCTCATGGCCGAGCTGGCCGCGCTCTACGCCGGGGAGGGCCTGCCCGAGCCGCTGGTGCAGTACGCCGACTTCGCCGTCTGGCAGCGCGACCTCGCCGAGTCCGACGGCTCGGCCCGCAGGCTGCGCTGGTGGTGTGAACGGCTGGCCGGCCTTGAGCCGCTGGAGCTGCCCGCCGACCGGCGCAGGCCCGCCGTGTGGTCGGCCGACGGCGACGCCGTCGACTTCACCGTCCCCGCCTACCTCGCCGAGGCCGCCACCGCGGCCGGTCGCGCCGTCGGGGCGACCCCCTTCATGACCTACCTCGCCGCCTTCCAGCTGCTGCTCGCCCGCTACACCCGCCGCACCGACATCGCCGTGGGCGTGTCGGTCGCCGGGCGCGAGCAGGTCGAGCTGGAGCAGCTGGTCGGGCTGTTCCTCAACACCGTCGTGCTGCGCACGGACCTCGCGGGCGCGCCGAGCTTCGCCGAAGCCGCCACCCGGGTGCGCGCGGTCGCCCTCGACGCCTTCGACCGCCAGGACGTCCCCTTCGACCGCGTCGTCGCCGCGCTCGCCCAGACCCCGGACCTCTCGCGCAACCCGGTCTTCCAGGTCGGGTTCGCGCTGCACACCGAGCAGGGCGAGGCGCTGTCGCTGCCCGGCGTCGACGTCGCGCCGCACCCGGTTCGCCCGCACGGCTCGCCCTTCGACCTGTCGCTGCACCTGCTCGACCGCGCCGACGGCTCGGTCAGCGCGCGGCTGATGTACCCGACGGCGCTGTTCGACCGCGGCACCGTCGAGCGGATGGCCGAGAACCTGCTGCGGCTGCTCGCCGCGGTCACCGCCGACCCCGGCGCGCCCGTCGACGAGATCGACCTCGTGCACGGCGGCGAGCGCGAACGGCTGGCGGCGTGGAACGACACCGCCGCCCCGCGGCCCGACGCGACCCTGCCCGAGCTGATCGCCGCCTGCGCGGAGACCCGGCGGGAATCGGTCGCCGCGGTGTCCGACGATGGTTGGCTGACCTACGGCGAGCTGATGGAGCGGGTGGACGGGCTCGCCCGGCACCTGCGCGAGCGCGGCGCGGGCGCGGGCACGGCGGTCGGCGTGTGCCTGCCCCGAGGGCTCGATCTGCTCATCGCCGTTCTCGCGGTCATGGCATCGGGCGCGGCCTACGTGCCGCTGCCGCCGGAGCACCCGCCCGCCCGCCGCGCCGCCGCGGCGGCCAGCTCCGGGGTGCGGCTCGCGATCGCCTCGGCGCCCGCCGATCTGCCGACCGGAGTCGACGCCGTCGACCCCGCCGCGCGCGCGACGGGGTCCGGCCCCCTGGCCTGGCCCGGCGGGGACGACGCGGTGTACGTCATGACCACCTCCGGGTCCACGGGCAGGCCGAAGGGAGTCGTCGTCACGCACGCCGGTCTGCGCAACCGGGTGCTGTGGGCCGTCGAGCACCTGCGCATCGGGCCGGGGGAACGGGTGCTGCAGAAGACCACCACCGGCTTCGACGCCTCGGTGTGGGAGTTCCTCGCCCCGCTGGTCGCCGGGGGAGTGGTGGTGATGGCGTCCGAGGACGCCCACCGCGACCCGGCCGCGATGCTCGGCGCGGTCGCCCGGCACGGCGTCACCGTGCTCCAGGTGGTGCCGTCCGTGCTGCGGCTGCTCGTGGACGAGCCCGCTCTGCCCGCCTGCCGGTCGCTGCGCGTGGTGTGCTCGGCGGGGGAGCCGCTGCCGCGCGCGCTCTGCGAGCGGCTGACCGCGCGGCTGCCCGTCGAGGTCGTCAACACCTACGGGCCGACCGAGTGCGCGATCGACGCGACCGCCCACCGTTACGACCCGGCCGACACCGGCGACACCGTGCCCATCGGCAGGCCGCTGCCGAACATCCGCGCCCACGTGGTCGACCTCAACGATCGGCTGGCGCCCGTCGGCGTGCCCGGAGAACTGTGCCTGTCCGGCGTCGGCCTGGCGCGCGGGTACGCCGGCTTGCCCGCGCTGACCGCCGAGCGGTTCACCCCCGACCCGCACTCCCGCGTCCCCGGGGCTCGCCTGTACCGCACCGGCGACCTGGCCCGCTTCCGCGAGGACGGCGCGCTGGAGTTCCTGGGCAGGCTCGACCGGCAGGTGAAGGTGCGCGGCGTGCGCGTCGAGCCCGCCGAGGTGGAGGCCGCGCTGCTCACCCACCCCGCGGTGGCCGCCGCCGCGGTGGTCCCCACGACCGCGGGCGGCGACACGACCCTGACCGCCTACGTCGTGCCCGCCGGAGCGCCCGCGCCGGACGACGCCCTGCGCGACCACGTCGCCGACGCGCTGCCCGCCGCCATGGTCCCCTCCGCCGTCGTCACCCTCGACGCCCTCGCCGCCCTGCCGCTCACCGCGAACGGGAAGCTCGACCACGCCGCGCTGCCCGCCCCCGGCGCCCCCCGCGCCGCGACCGGCGAGCCCGCCACCGACGTCGAGCGCGCGGTCGCCGACGCCGCCGCCGAGCTGCTCGGCCGCGCGCTGGGCCCCGACGACGACTTCTTCGCCGCGGGCGGGCACTCGCTGCTGGCCATCCGCCTCGTCCTGCGGCTGCGCCGCGCGTTCGGCGTGGAGCTGGCCGCGGGGGAGGTGTTCGCCCGACGCACCCCGCGCGGCATCGCCGAAGCCGTGGAAGCCGCGCTGCGAGTGGACGTTCCCACAGGTGGCACGCGCAGCGTCCGGCCGCGCACCGCCGCGCTGCCGCTGTCGCCGGGGCAGCGCAGGCTGTGGTTCGTCGACCGGCTGAACCCCGGGACCACCGAGTACCTGGTGCCGCTGGCGATGCGGCTGCGCGGACCGTTCGCTCCCGAGGTCTTCCGCCGTGCCGTGGACGACGTCGTGCGCCGCCACGAGGTGCTGCGCACCCGCTACACCGAGGTCGGCGGCGAGCCCTCGCAGCTGATCGACCCGCCCGGCCCGGCCGAGGTCACCGTGCTCGACCTGCCGGGCGCGACCCCCGACGCGCTCACCGGCGCGGCGTCGCGGCCGTTCGACCTCGCGGCCGAGCACCCGCTGCGCGTCACCGTCGTCAGGGCCGCCCCCGACGAGCACCTGGTGCTGATCCTGGTCCACCACATCGCCTTCGACCTGTGGTCGACGGACCTGCTGCTGCGCGAACTCGACCAGACGTACGCGGCGTTCGCGGCCGGGCACCCGTCGCCGCTGCCCGTGCCCGCCGTGCAGTACGCCGACATCGCGGCCGACGGCCCGGCCGAGGCCGCGGGTGATCCGGGAAGGCTGGCGTACTGGCGCGAGGCGCTGGCCGGGCTCACCCCGCTGGAGCTGCCCGCCGACCGGCCCCGGCCCGCGCACCGCGACATCACCGGCGGCCACGTCGTCGCCACCGTCCCGGCCGAGGTCATCCGGCCGCTGCTGGCGGCGGGGGAGGAGGTGGGCTGCACGCCGTTCATGACCGTGCTGGCCGCCTTCCAGCTGCTGCTCTCGCGCTACACGGGGCGCACCGACATCGCTGTCGGCACACCGGTCGCGGGCCGCACCACCCCGGACACCGAAGACCTCATCGGGTTCTTCGTCAACCACATCGTGCTGCGCACGGACCTGGGCGGAGACCCCGGCTTCACCGCCGTTCTCGACCGCGTCCGCCGCACCGCCCTGGCGGGCATGGCCAACCAGGACGTGCCGTTCGAGCGTGTCGTGGACACCCTCAGCCCCGACCGGGACCTGACCAGGAACCCGCTGTTCCAGGTCGTCTTCGAGCTGGAGCCGGGCGCCGCCGTGCCCGCAACGCTCGGCGGGGCGGCGGTGGAGCCGCTGCCCGCCGGCGAGCCGGTCGCCAAGTTCGACCTGCGCCTGACCACCCGGCTGCTGCCCGACGGCGGCCTGCGCGCGTGGTTCGAGTACTCGGCGGCGATCTTCGACCACGCCACGATCGACCGCATGGCCGGGCACTTCACCCGCCTGCTCGCCGGCCTCGCGGCCGCCCCGGGTGCGCCTGTGTCCGATGTGGACATGCTCTCGGCCGGGGAGTCGGCCCAGCTCGGCCGCTGGGCCGACCCGGACGCCGCCCTGGCCGCCGCGCTGGACCCGCCCCGGGTGCACCCGGCGACCGTCGCCGACATGGTCGCCGACCAGGCCCGCCGCGCGCCCGCCGCGACCGCGGTGGTGGCGGGCGCCGAGCGGCTCAGCTACGCCGAGCTGAACTCCCGCGCCAACCGCCTCGCCCACCACCTGCGCGCCCTGGGCATCGGGCCGGAGGTCGTCGTCGGCTGCTGCCTGGAGCGCGGCGCGGCGGCGATCGTGGCCTGGCTGGCGGTGATGAAGTCCGGCGGCGTCTACGCGCCGATGGACCCCACCCACCCCGCCGCGCGCCTGGCCTTCCTGCTGGACGACGCGGGAGCGCGGGTCGTGCTCACCACCGCGGGCTTCGCGGGCTCCTTCGACGGGCCTCGCCCGGTGGTGCTCGCCGACGCCGAGCACACCGGCCCCGAGCACGACCCGGAGCCGCTGGCCGGGCCGAGCGCGCTGGCGTACGTCATCTACACCTCGGGCTCGACCGGCAAGCCCAAGGGCGTGATGGTCGACCACCGCGCCTACGCCCACCACCTGCGGGTGATCACCGAGCGGTACCGCTCCCGGCCGCGGGACCGTGTGCTCCTGCTGTCGGCGCTGACCTTCGACGTGGCCATGGACCAGATCGCGGTCCCGCTGGTCAGCGGGTCCACCCTGGTGGTCGGCGACGCGCGGCGGTCCTCGCCCGACCAGCTGCTCGCCGAGGTGCGCGCCCACGGGATCACCACCATGCAGATCCCGCCGAGCCTGTACCGCGAACTGGTGGACCGCGCCGCCCTCGACCCGTCCGCATTGGACACCGTCGACCTGATGAACGTCGGCGCCGACGTCGTCACCACCGCCGACGCCCGGCGCTGGACCGAACTCGGCCAGAGCGGCCGGTTCCTCTACAACTACGGCCCGACGGAAGCGACCGTGAACTGCGTGGTGCACACCGTCGACGGCGAACAGCCCGGCGGCAAGGCGGGCCTCCCACTGGGCACCCCGCTGGCGGGCAGCCCCGCCCACATCGTCGACGCCGACCTGCGCCCCGTCCCGATCGGCGTCCCCGGCGAACTCCTCGTCGGCGGGCCCCGCCTGGCCCGCGGCTACCACGACCGCCCCGCCCTCACCGCCGAGAAGTTCATCCCCGACCCGTTCACCCCCGGCGGTCGCCTCTACCGCACCGGCGACCTGGCCCGGTGGCGCCCGGATGGCACGATCCAGTTCCTCGGCCGGATCGACCACCAGGTCAAGATCCGCGGCTTCCGGGTCGAACTGGGCGAGATCGAGGCCGTCATCGCCCGCCACCCCGACGTACGCGGCATCGTCGTGGTGGCCAAGGACGCGCCCACCGGCGACAAGCGTCTGGTCGCCTACCCGGTCTACCGGGACGGCAAGACCCCCGACCTGCGCGCCCACCTGTCCGCGCTGCTGCCCGACTACATGATCCCCGCCCACTGGCACCCGCTGCCCACCCTTCCCCTCACCTCCAGCAAGAAGGTCGACCGCAAAGCCCTCCCCACCCCCGACTGGGCAGGCGAAGCCGCGCACACCACCACCCCGCCCACCACCACCCCGGAACACCTCATCGCCGCCATCTGGACCGACGTCCTCGCCATCCCCGACCTCACCCCCACCCACCTCTCCACCCACGACGACTTCTTCCGCCGCGGCGGCCACTCCCTCCTGCTGACCAGGGTCGCCGCCGCCCTGACCGACACCCTCGCCATCGACGTCCCCCTGCGCCTGCTCTTCGACCACACCACGATCAGCACCCAGGCCGCCGCCATCGCCGGCCTCCTCCGCACCCGAACCCGAACGACCTGACCCCACAGCCATTGCCGCCACCGGCGACCTCAGCCACGCTCGGACGCGGTCGAGCTGACCCGGCCATTCGTCGTAACGGTGAAACCTCGAAAGCCGTCCCCGCAGGTCAGAGCCCATTCACCCCCGCCCGGTTCTGTGAAAGTAGGTGATGCCGCCCGCCAATTCGTAGGTGTTCCTACGGATTGATCCGCATCTCCAGTCATCCCACCATTCAGGGGTCCCTCGACCGGCGGTCCCGCTGGTCGCACCGTCCGCGCTCCCTGCGCTCGTGCGGAAGAAGACCCCACCCATGAAGCTCTGGAAGTCCCTGCTCGCCGTCGCGGCCGTGACCGCCGCGGCGGTCGCGTTGGCCCCGGCCGCCAGCGGCAAGCCCGCCCCGCCCGACGCGGGCGTGCAGGTCATCGATGGCGGTTTCTACAACCAGCCCGCCCCCTGGGCCGCGCGCCTGTTCCTCAACGGCACGCAGAACTGCACCGCGACGATCATCGCGCCGCGCTACATCCTCACCGCCCGGCACTGCGTCGGCGGGTCGCTGTCGTTCCGGATCGGCAGCACCGACCAGAACTCCGGCGGCTACGTCGCCTACGGCGCGCAGACCACCGTGCACCCCAACGCGGACCTGGCGGTCGTGCGGCTCGACCGGGCCGTGCAGACCACCTACTCGCCGCTGGGCTCCACCACCGACGTGCGGGTCAACCAGGTCGTCTCCGTCTACGGATGGGGCGCGACCTGCACCGACCGGCCCGAGCTGCAGTGCCAGTCCCGGTACCTGAAGTACGCCAACGTCCAGGTCACCAGCGTCAACGCCCGTGACTACCACAACGGAGTCGGCATCTCCGCCTACTACTACGACGGCATCCCCGCGGGCGGTGACTCCGGCGGCCCCATGTACTCCAACGGCCGCCAGGTCGGTGTGGCCTCGACCAGCAACCGCTACGACAACACCGTCTACACCAACATCACCCGCTACCGGCCCTGGATCCAGTCCATCGCCGGGGTCTGACCGACCGCGGAGCCCGCGCGCCCGCGCGGGCTCCGCGCCCGTCCTCCAGGAGGCCCAGTGGACCCGACCGCGCTCGTCGGACGTGACGACGACCTGGGCAGGCTGCGCCTGGCCGTGCGCCGCACGCCCGCGCTCGTCCAGGTCGAAGGCGAGGCCGGGGTCGGCAAGAGCAGGCTGGTCCGCGAGCTGATCGACACCGACCCCGCGCCCGTGCTGATCGGCTACTGCCAGCAGCTGCGCGAGCCGTTCATCCTCGGCGCCGTGCTGGAGGCGCTGCGCCGCGCCCGGCCCGGCCTGCGGCAGTGCGCGGAGCTGAACCCGGTCACCGCCGCGCTGCGCGTGGCCGTCCCCGAGCTGGCCGACCTGCTGCCCGAGCCCGCCGCCGGGACCGGCGACCCGATGTTCGACCGGCACCTGCTGTTCCGGGCCGTGCGCGAGGTGCTTGCCGCGCTCGGGCCCGTGCTGCTGGTCATCGAGGACCTGCACTGGGCCGACGACGGCACGCTGCAACTCCTGCGCTTCCTGATGGCCGACCCGCCGCCGGAGCTGGCCGTCGTCGTCACCTACCGCCGCGAGGACGTCGCGGGCGGCATCCCGCTGGGCACCGCCTACCGCCCCGGCGCCGGGGTCACGAGCGAGCTGCTGCGCGTCGCGCCGCTGGACGTCGCCCACGTGCGGGCGATGGCCGCGGCGATCCTGCGCACCGACGCCGTCAGCGCCGAGTTCGCCGCCGAACTGCACGAGCAGACCGCGGGCCTGCCGTTCGTGCTGGAGGAGGTGCTGCGTTCGCTGCGCCCCGGGGTCATCGCCGACGGGGCCGCCGCGCGCCGCCTCTCCGACGGGGGCGAGGTGCCGGTGCTGCTGCGCGAGTCCGTCGCCGAGCGCCTGGCCGCGCTGTCGCCGGAGGCCGCCCGGCTGGTCCGCGCCGCCGCCGCGTTCGCCACCCCCGCCACCGTCGACCTGCTGGGCGACTTCGCCCAGCTCGCCGGCGACCGGCTGCGCGCCGCGGTCATCGAGACCCTGGACGGCTCGATCCTGCACGACGACGGCACGGGTGTGCTCGCCTTCCGGCACGCGCTCGCCCGCCAGGCCGCTTACACCACCGTCAGCGCCGTCGAGCGCCGGGAGCTGCACGAGCGCGCCGTCCGGCTGCTTGGCAGGCTCGACCCGCCGCCGCTGGTGCAGCTCGCCGAACACAGCAGGCTCGCCAACCGCCGCGCCGACTGGCTGCGCTACGGCGAAGCCGCCGCCGACCACGCCCTCGCCGTCTCCGACGCCGCCACGGCGACCCCGCTGCTGCGGCGGCTGCTCGCCGAGCCGCGACTGACCGCCGAGGCCGTCGACCGCCTCGGCGTCAAGCTCGGCGAAGCCGCGCAGCTCGGCCTGGACGCGCGCAGCTCGGCCGCCGTGCTCAAGCGCCTGCTCGTCGACCCCCGGTTGTCCGCCTCCGCCCGCGGCGAGGTGCGGATGCAGCTGGGCCTGCTGCTGGGCCGTCAGGGCGACGGCGTGGCCGAGGGCCGGGCCCAGCTGGAACTGGCCGCCGAGGAACTGGCCGCGCGGCCGGAACTGGCGGCGAAGTGCATGAGCGCCCTCGCGCAGCCGTTCACCGGCGACACCCCGCTGCACCTGGTCGCCCAGTGGATGCGCAAGGCCGACGCCGCCATCGACGGCTGCGCCGAGCCCGAGCTGCGGATCTCGCTCATGGCCAACATCGTCGGGTCGCTGGCCGCGGTCGGCGACCCGACGATGGACGAGCGCATGGCCGACCTCCCGACGGTCGGCATGACCCTGGGCGAACAGCGCCAGGTGGCCCGCGCCCACACCAACCTCGCCGACTCCCTGACCATGGTCGGCCGCTTCGACACCGCCCGCGACCACCTGCGCTTCGGCACCCGCGCCGCCGAGGAGAGCGGCGCGCTGTACGTGCTGAGCACGGCGCGCAGCACCGCCATCCGACTCGACTGGTTCACCGGCGAGTGGGACGGCCTGGCCGAGCGGGCCAGGCCGCTGCTGGTCGAGTACCGCGAGCTGATGGCCGTCGCCACCGAGCTGAGCCTGGTCCTCGGCCTGCTGGCCATGGTCAGGGGCGAGAGCGCGACCGCGGCCGAGCACTTCGCCGAGACCGGTGTGCGCACACCCCGCGACGCCATCGCCCACATCGCCCTCGGCGGCAGCGCGGGCCTGATCCGCCTAGCGCTGCGGGACGACGATGTCGTCTTGGCGGTGTTGGAGGCGGATGCGGGGATGGCCCTGTTGCGCCGCAAGGACGCCTGGGCGTGGGCGGGAGAACTAGCGCCTGCCGCTGTCGACGCCTACCTGGCCGCCGGCCGCGTCCATGACGCTGAGGACGTCGCGCGGTCACTGGCCGAGGGAATCGCCGGAGTGATCGCACCGTTCGCCGCTGCCGCTCTGCACACATGCCTCGGCGCGATCGCGGAACACGCGGGAGCATCCGGCGTCGAACACCACCTTGCCGCAGCGCACGCCTACACGGACCTGGGTGCTCCTTATCTGGCCGCTGTGGCGCGTGAGCGTGCTGATGCCCGGCTGATAGCAGATGGCGGTGCGTCCGCTGTGGAGGCCTGCGCGCGCAGCGCTGAGCGGTATGCCGATCTTGGCGCTACCCACGACGCCGCGCGGTGCAGGCACCTGCTGCGCACTCTGGGCGTGAAGACCCCGTCACGGCAGGGGAGGCGGGGGTACGGGAACACGTTGTCGCCTCGGGAGCACGAGGTGGCCCGCTTGCTCGCCTCCGGCCAGACGAACAACCAGATCGCCGAGATCCTGTTCCTCTCGCCCAGGACGGTTGAGCAGCACGCGGCCCGGGTGCTGCGGAAGCTGAAGCTGGCTTCCCGGCGGGAAATCCGAGGCGTGGACTTGCGGTGACCTCCACCCCATCGGACCCCGCCCCCAGAGCGTCAGGGTCCAGGGGTTGACCGTGCCCGTGGGGCCGTACTTGTAGTCGTACACGTTCAGCAGCCAGCGTCCGTCGCGGTTCTCGCTGGACAGGGTGACTGTGTACGTGCGGACGAGGTTGTCGGTCGTGCCGCCCGTCCGGTTGTGGAGCAGGTAGGTGGTGCCGTCAGGGGCCGACGGCCACGCCTGAAGGTCACCGATCGCGGTGTGGCGGATGTTGACCGCCACGGTCGAGGTCGGTGAGGCGGTGTGGTCGCCGGGGTTGGCGACGGTGACCGCACCCGGCTCCGGGGTGCCGCCGTTGAGGAACGAGGTGTTGAGCAGCGTGTTCGGCGAGCCGGAGTTGATGCCGGACAGCTTGCCGGTGGAGGCGTTGTTCACCAGCGCGTTGCGCACCTGGGCCGAGGTGGCCGACGGGTTCTGCTGCAGGTACAGCGCGACCGCGCCCGCCACGTGCGGGGAGGCCGTCGAGGTGCCCGACATCGTCGTGCCGGTGTTGGGCGGGTTGTTCCGGGTGTCCACACCGGAGACCGACACGACCTGCTGCACGTACTGCACCGACGGGTCGTCGGCGATCTCGGCGGACACCTCGCCCGTGTTCTCCGCATTGCTTGCTGTTTCCTCACTTCACAGGGACAGGAGCACAGCCGGTGCTCCGTCCGGGAAACGTACGAGCGGTGCGGAACGGGAACAATACGCAATCGCCGCCGGGCTCCAGGTGCCGTGAATCCCTGGTAGCTAGGGGTTTCCCGAGTAGCCCTGACCGGAGGTACGGATAGGGACACCTAGTGTTCTCGGCGGGATCGCGTACAGTTCGGCGATCCGACCTCGGTGTCGTTCCGGCATTGTGGGGACGGCCGCGATCCCGGGAGGAGACCACGGTGGACATCCCAAGATCCGGCGCGCCGTTCGCCGCCGCGCTGGACACCGCGCTCACCGCCAGCGGCCTCACCCTCGACCAGGTCCGCGCCCGGCTCTGCGAGCACGGCGCCCGGGTCAGCAACGCCACCCTCAGCTACTGGCGCCGCGACCTGCGCCGCCCCGAGACAGTGTCCTCGCTGCGCGCCGTCGACGCGCTGGAGCGGGTGCTGGCGCTGCCGCCCGGCGCGCTCACCGGCCTGGTGGGGCCGCCGCGCCCGCGCGGGCGCATCGCCACCCAGCGGGAAACGCCGCGCTTCGCCGCGCTCAGCTCGGCCCTGGCCGACCCCGCCGAGGGCACCTGCGAGGTCGTCTCCGCGCACGACGTGTTCACCGTCGGCGTGGACGGCGTCGACGGGGGAGTCCGCTCCCGGCTGGTGCTGCGCGGCCTGCGCGGGCGGGTGACCCGCCACCTGGTGCGCTACGAGTCCGACGCGCCCACCAGCACCCCGGAGCTGGTCGACGTCGCCTTCTGCGGGGCGGGCCGGGCGGTGACCGCGCCGGGCAGCGGCATCATCGTCGCCGAGCTGCTGCTGGACCGCCCGCTGCGCCCCGGCGGGTTCACCGTGGTCGAGTACGAGATGTGCGCCCCGGCGGGCCCCATCGCGGGCGAGTACTACCGCAGGATCGGCTCGGCGATGACCGAGTACACCCAGCTGGTCCGCTTCGAGGGCCGCCCGCCCGCCCGCTGCCGCGCCTACCGCCGCGAGGACCTCGCCACTCCCGGCGGCAGGCCCACGCCGCTGCACATCGGACGATCGAGGACGACCTGCGTCGTGGAGCGCGGGGCCGCTCCCGGCGTGGTCGTCACCGCCTGGGACTGGTGAGTCGGCCTAGGCTGGCCGGGTGGACGTCGAGCAGCTGCGCGAACGGGTGGACCGCGAGTACTCCGGCCTCGGCCTGCCCTCGTGGCCGAACCCGAACCCCGACGGCCCCGCCGAGGACGCCTACTCCCGCGTCACCGACCCGGCCCGCTACCGCATCACCCACGCCAGGGCGAAGGCGTGGGCCACGGTGCTCGGCGACCTGCCGGGGGTCGCCGCCGAACCGGCCGACCACGGCACCAGGGTCACCCCGCCGACCCCGGGCGCGCTGCCGCTGCTGCTGGTCGAACACGAGGTCGCCGGACCGGCGCCGGATGACCCGCTCGCCGTGCTCACCGTCGCCGTCGAGCGGCCGGACGCCATAGTCGCCACCTACCCCGACTGCGGCTGCGACGCCTGCGACCAGGGCTCGGCCGACCTGCTGGAGGCCGTCGACGACGCGGTCGCCCACGTGGTCGGCGGCCCGCTCGTCGTCCTGCGCGGCGACGGCTGGGACGCCCGGTGGCACCCGGACGGCGGCGCCGCCCAGGGCGTCGGCGTCGACTTCGACCACCTGATGGACCTGTGCCGCCGCCTGGCCGACGGCGAGCGGGTCGAGCTGCCCGCGGGCGCGGAGGCGCTGGTGGGGCGTCCCTGGTTCGCCTGAACCCGTCGGTCGCCCTCGCGCGTGTACGGAGCGACCCTGCTCCTGGAAGGTGCCGTGGATGTCTGTTCGCAGGCGGATGGCCCCGTTCGCCGCCGTTGTGCTGTTGAGCGCCTGCGGGCTCTCCGAGGCCGCGCCCGTGGTCCCGGACGTCCCGCTGCCGCCCGCCGGAGCCGCGTTCGACTACCAGATCGGCGGCGGCTACCAGCCCGCGCCGGGCGTCGGGGTCCTCAGCCGCGACCGCGAGGACACGCCCGTGCCCGGGCTCTACACCATCTGCTACGTCAACGCTTTCCAGTCCCAGCCCGGCGCCGAGTCCGACTGGGACCACGACCTCATCCTCCGCGACGCCGACGGCGACCCGGTGATGGACGGGGACTGGGGCGAGGCGCTGCTGGACCTGAGCACCCCGGGCAAGCGCGAGCGGATCGCCGCCGTGGTCGGCGGGTGGATCGATGGCTGCGCCGCCAAGGGCTTCCAGGCCGTCGAACCCGACAACTACGACAGCTTCACCCGCTCGGCAGGCCTGCTCGACGCCGACGACGCGCAGGCCTTCATCCGCCTGCTGTCCGCCCGGGCGCACGCCGCCGGCCTGGCGATCGGGCAGAAGAACGCCGCCGAGCTGTCGGCGAACCGGGTGGCCAACGGCCTGGACTTCGCCATCGCCGAGGAGTGCGGCGAGCAGGACATCTGCGACGAGTTCACCCCGTACTTCGACAACCTGGTGATCGTCATCGAGTACACCGGGGCCGGCCTGGACAACGCCTGCGCGAAGTGGGGCGCGCGGCTCAGCGTCGTCCAGCGCGACCTCGACGTCCTGCCCGACGGCGAGGCCGAGTACCTTCGGCGGACTTGTGACGACTTGTAGGCAGGAGAAGCCGTGCCGCCGACCTCCCGTGACGCGCTGATCGCCGTCGCCGACCTCCTCGCACCCGGCGCGCCCGAGGTGGGGGCGCGCGCCGCCGCCGCGCACGACGACCCGGCGGGCTACGTGCAGGAGAACGCCGAGCAGCTCGACGAGCGCGGCATCGACGAGCCGATCCCGAATCTGGCGTGGATCGCGCTGGTCGACGCCCTCGCCGACCACGAGCTGCTGGCCGAGGTGGACTGGAAGGAAGCCGACGACGAGATCGTCGCCCGGCTGCGCGAACTGGGCTCCAGCCCGGCCGACGGCTGGTCCTGGTACGCCGGTCCGGACGAGGACGGCCTGCCCACCTACGACTTCCTGCAACTCGCGGGCGAGAACCTGGCCGCGGAGGGCACCGCGCTGGCCGTGCTGGACATCGACTCCGACTGCTACCCGCTCGTCCTGCTCCCGGTCGGTCAGGCCGCCGAACTGGTCGACCTCGCCTCGGCGGCGGGCTTCACCGCGGCGCCGCTGGGCCTGTCGGACTGAGGTCGGCGAAGGCGACGACCCGGTCGGCGACGGCCTCCAGCAGCGGCAGGTCGTGGGAGATGGCGAGCACCCCGATGCCGCCCGCCCTGGCCCGCTCGACCAGCAACCGCCAGACCCGCGCCTGGGTGAGCGCGTCCAGACTGGCGGTGATCTCGTCGGCGACCAGGTAGGCGGGCCGGGCGAGCAGGGCGCGGGCCAGGTTGACCCGCTGCAGCTCGCCGCCGCTGAGCTCATGCGGATAGCGGTCGAGCCAGGTGGGGGAGACCAGCGCGGGGTCGGGCTCGGCGCGCGGGTCGGCCTCGGCCAGCACCTCGCTGATCCGCCAGCGCGGGTTCATCGCCTGGTCGGGGTGCTGGAGCACCATCTGCACCGGCTGCGGTCCGCGCGCCGCGGTCGGCTCCACGGTGCCGGAGGTGGGGGAGAGCAGACCCGCCAAGAGCCTGCCGAGGGTGCTCTTGCCCGCGCCGCTGGGACCGTGCAGGCCGACGACCTCGCCCGGCGCGACCTCGACGTCCACGCCGTCGAGGACCCACGGCCGGTCCTTGCCGTAGCGGAAGCGCAGGTTCGCCGCGCGCAGCATCAGTCCTCCTCGCCGGTGTGGAAACCGTTGGCGGGCAACGCCCGCCACAGCGCGTGCGTGTACGGGTGCGACAGCGCGTCGGCGCGGAAGTCCGCCGGGGTGACCGCGTCGACGGTGCGGCCCTCGTGGCAGATGACGACCCGGTCGGCGACGTCGAGGGCGCCGGGCAGGTCGTGGGTGATCAGCACGACCGCGCTGCCGCCGTCGGCGATCTCGCGCAGCTCGGCCAGCACCGCCCGCGCGCCGTCCTGCTGAAGGCCGGGGGTCGGCTCGTCGGCCAGCACCAGCCGGGCGCGGCCGAGGGTCGCCATGGCGATGAGCACCCGCCGCGCCATGCCGCCGGACAGCTCGTGCGGGTAGCGGCGCGGCACGTCGGGCCCGAGCCCGCGGCGCCGCAGCGCCGCCACCGCGGCCTCGGCCGGGTCCGCGACCCCGGCCAGCACGGCCGCGCGCCGCACCTGCGCGCCGACCCGCGCCAGCGGGTCGAGGAACGACACCGACTGCGGCAGCAGCGCGATCTCGCGCCCGGCGAGCCCACGCCGCGCCGCCCGCGCGACGACCGCTCCGTCGTAGCGCACCTCGCCGCCCTCGCGGGCGTTGGGCGGCAGCAGCCCGAGCACCGCGTGCGCCAGCAGGCTCTTGCCCGCGCCGCTGGCTCCCACCAGCGCGACGACCTCGCCGGTGTCGGCGCTCAGGTCCATCCCGGACAGCGCGGTCACGACCCGCCTGCGCAGCCCGCGCTCGTACTGGTCGAACGCGACGGTCAGCTCCCGGATCTCCAGCAGGCTCACAGGTGCGCGCTCCTCGGGTCGATGAGCGCGCGGGTGTTCTCGCCGATGGTGTCGATCAGCTTCACCACCACCAGCAGGCACAGACCCGGCAGCACCGCCAGCCACCAGGCGCCCGCGGTGAGGTAGCGCATGGACTCCGACAGCAGCACCCCGACCGACGGCTCGGCCCGGTCGACGCCGAGCCCGAGGAACGACAGCGCCGCCTCGTGCAGGATCGCGTGCGGGAACAGCAGGACGGTGCCGACGACGAAGTGCCCGAGCAGGTGGCGGCTCAGGTGCCGGGTCGCGATCCAGCCGCGGCTCCGGCCGAGGCCGCGCGCGATGCCCACGTAGTCGGAGGTGACCACCTGCCGGGCGTGGCCGCGCAGCACGCGGGTCAGCGTCGGCCAGTGCGTCACCGCGACCGCGATGACGACAGCCTGGGTGCCGCCGCCGAGCGCGAACGCCAGCAGGATCAGCAGCACCAGGTGCGGCAGCGCCAGGAACAGGTCGACCAGCCAGCTGACCACCCTGTCGACGACCCCGCCGAACACCGCCGCCGCGCTGGCCAGCACGATCGCGATCGCCGCCGACAGCAGCGCCGCCGAGGTGCCCACCACCAGCGACAGGCGCAGCCCGGCCAGCGTCCGCTGGAGCATGTCGCGCCCAAGCCAGTCGGTGCCGAACAGGTGCCCGGCCGACGGCCCGGAGTTGCGCGCGGAGAGGTCGGTCGTCTGCGCCGAGTCGGCGACCAGATGCCCGGCCACCAGCACGGCGACCACCACGGCCGCCGCCGACCCGATCCAGAGCAGCGTGCGCCGCCTGCGGTCCACCCTCGGCCCGCTCATACGGCCTGCCTCTTCCTGGTCACCCTGGTCACCCTCGGGTCGACCTTGGCGTGCACGACGTCGCCGATGGTGTTGCCGACGAAGACGAACACCGTGGTGAACAGCGCGATGCCCAGCAGCAGCGGCACGTCCTGGCCCAGCGCGGCGTCGGTCGTCGCCGCGCCGAGACCGGGGTAGGAGAAGACCTCCTCGGCCAGCACCGAGCCGCCGAACAGCTCGCCGAGCGAGCCGAACTGCAGCAGCAGCGCGGGCGCGGCGGCGTTGCGCAGCACCCGGTGCACGACCAGGCCGAGGGTCGACTCGCCCTGCGCCCTGGCGAACGCGGCGTAGTCGCTCTCCATCGCCTCGATCACGGCCTGCCGGGTATGCAGCACCACCGGCGCCACCCCGACGATCGACAGCGTGACCGCGGGCAGCACCAGGTGGCCCAGCCGGTCGAGCAGCGTCACGTCCTCGGCCAGCACGCCGATCGGCACCGCGCAGCACAACGGCGCCCAGCCGAGCGAGACGGCGAAGACGTAGAGCAGCAGCAGCCCCACCCAGAACGTCGGCGCCGAGGCCAGCGTGTACGCCCACCAGGTGACGACCCGGTCGGTGACCCCGCCGCGGCGCACCCCGGCCAGCACGCCGAGGCCGAAGCCGATCACCCCGGACAGCAGCCAGGCGGCGGCCATCAGCGCCAGGCTGGTCAGGAACCGCTCGCCGATGACCTCGCTGACGTTCTGGTTGAACGTCAGCGACCACCCCAGGTCGCCCTGCAGGATGTTCGACAGCCACGCGCCGAAGCGCTCCAGCGCCGGGTCGCCGAACCCCCAGCGCTCGGCGATCTGCGCCCGCTGCTCCGGTCCCAGCGCGGCGACGTCCGCGCCCACGTAGGCGTCGACCGGGTCGACCGGCGAGTTCACCATGAGGAAGAACGACGCCGTCGCGACCGCGGCGAGCAGCAGGACCAGCCGGAGCGCCCGGTCCGCCACCGCCTTCAGCAGGTCCAACGCCAGCCCGTGATGCCGGAGGTGATGGGCCAGCCGTGCCCGTGCGGCTCGGTCTGCGGCGTGCCGAGATCCAGGCACTCGTCGGTGAAGTAGGTGTGCTCCAGGTTCACCAGCCAGGCCCACGCGGCGTCCTTCGCCGGGCCGAAGCCCGCGGACTGCGCGGCCTTCCAGTGCGGGATGGCGGCGTCCTCGGTCGTCGCGGCGAGCGCGGCGTCGAGATGCCCGTCGACCGTCGGATTGGCGTAGTAGCCGGGGTTCCAGTACTCGACACCGGCCTGTGTGGACGAGTACAGGTTGTACATCTCGGTCGGGTCGTGGCTGCCCCAGCCGAAGAGCACGGCGTCGGCGTGCAGCCGCTTGTCGATCTCGTCCCAGGCCACCCCGCGCGCCGCGACCTCGATGCCGACCGGGCGCAGCATGTCGGCGACAGCCAGCGCCAGGCCCTGGCGCAGCGAGTCGGCCGCCGGGTAGAGCAGCGAGAACGCCGCCTTCACCCCGCCCTTCTCGCGGATGCCGTCGCCGTCGGTGTCCTGCCAGCCCGCGGCGTCGAGCAGCCGGCCCGCCGTGGCCGGGTCGTTGCCCGCGATGGCCGAGGAGGGCTCGTACCAGGGCATCCCGTCGACCGGGCCGGTGGCGGGCGAGCCGAAGCCCTCCAGCACGCCGTCGACCAGCGCCTGGCGGTCCACGGCCCAGTTCACGGCTTGGCGCACGGCGAGGTCGGAGGTGACGTTGTTGCCGATGGCCAGGCCGTCGTCGGTCTTGCGGCCGGTGTCGGGCACGTAGGGGAACATGATCCCGCGGTTGTCCACGGACTCCACCGCGGTGAGCTTCATCCCCGGCACCGGAGTCTTCGCCAGCGACGACGGCACGGCGGCCAGGTCGACCTGACCGGCGGAGGCCGCCGCCATCGTGGCGTCCTCGGCGGTGAACTGGAAGACCACGCGCCGGAAGGCGGGCTTGGCGCCGTAGTAGCCCTCGTTGCGCTCCACGATCAGCTGCTGGCCCTGGTCCCACTGCACGAAGGTGAACGGGCCCGAGCCGACCGGCTTGCGCGCGTACTCCGGGCCGTGGGCGTGCTTGGGCACGATGCCGAGGGAGACCAGCCGGTTGATGAACGTGCTGCGCGGCGCGGTCAGCCGGAACTCGACGGTGTCCGCGTCGACGACCACGGCTTCCTTCAGCGCGGTGACGTCGGTCAAGCCGCCGCTCTCGCTGGCGGTGCGGAAGGTGTAGGCGACGTCCTCGGCGGTGACCGGCTTGCCGTCGGTGAACTTCGCGTCGGTCCTGAGGTCGACCGTCCAGGTCAACCCATCGGCGCTGACCTCGTGCTTGGTGGCCAGGTCGTTGGCGATGCGGAGATCGGCGTCGCGCGTCAGCAGGGTCGACTGGAACAGGGGCGACCCGTACCGGCCCCAGCCCAGTGTGGGGTCGTACCCCTCCTCGGACTCCCCGCCGATCGCCAGCCGCAGCTCATCGGGCTGCCCGGTACTGGCACTCCGGTCCGGCCCGCCGCACGCCGCCAGGAGCAACGCCC
Source organism: Actinokineospora guangxiensis (assembly GCF_042657845.1). Classification (NCBI taxonomy): domain Bacteria; kingdom Bacillati; phylum Actinomycetota; class Actinomycetes; order Pseudonocardiales; family Pseudonocardiaceae; genus Actinokineospora; species Actinokineospora guangxiensis. The sequence goes on from NZ_JBHSKF010000002.1 coordinate 361,098, forward strand.
CGGCGGCCACCAGGGCCCCGCTGACCATCCGCTGATTCACAACCTGCATCTAATGCGCAGATGCATCCCTCTGGCAAGAAGCGCGGGCGAGCGGGCGACCTTCATCACTCAGGGCGCGGGCGGCAGGCCTTCCCAGAGCCGTTCGCCGTCCTCAACCACCGACGTGGGCACCATCCCGACACCCCGCGCGACCGCCGCCGACGCCGCGTGATCGGGGTGCACGTGCGCGATGAGCCTGACCACGCCCAGCCCGCGCAACCACGCCGCCACCAGTCCGACGGACTCCCGCGCCAGCCCCCTGCCCTGGTGCGCGACCCCGACCACCCAGGCCAGCTCGGCGATGCCGCCCTCCACTGTCGCCTGCACGTAGCCCGCTGCTGCGGCGCCCTGGGCCCGGATCACCCAGTTCAGCCACCACTGCTCCCCGGAGCGCCCCCGGACCTGTGCGGCGTACCGCGCGCGCAGCTCGTCCGCCGACGGCGGCTCGCCGCCGGTGAAGCGGTACAGCTCCGCGTCCGCCAGCACGACCGCCATCTCCTCGGCGTGCTCCACCCGCAGCGGCTCCAGGACCACCGTCCTGCCGCTCAACACCCCAGCTCGCACGCCGCGGATGCTAGTCCCGGTAGGCGTCGCGGACGGCCGCGGCCGCCGCGTCCACGTCCGCGCCGAGGGTGCGGGCGGCGTCGGCGTAGTCGCGGGCGAGGTCGCGCAGGGCGGCGGCGGGATCGAGGGAGACCGCTTCGGCGACCACGGTCCCGCGCGCCCGGCCGGTGTGCACGAGGCCCGCTTGTTCGAGTTCGCGATAGGTGCGGGCGATGGTTCCGGGGGACAGCCCGAGGTCGCGGGCGAGCTGGCGCACGGTCGGCAGCCGGGTGCCGGTGGGCAGCGCGCCCGAGCCGATCAGGCGGGCCAGCTGGTCGCGCACCTGCCGCCACGGGGAGACCCCGCTCTCGGTGTCGACAACGACCTCGATGGGAGTCACACCCGGACCCCGCGCGACGACGGGTTCGCCACCGCCACCCAGATGAACAGGCCCGCCACCATGATGAACGGGCTGGGGGACTGGGTGCCCGCGAGCGGGACGCACAGCACGGCGGTGCCGAGACCGACCGGGACCCGGGCGCTGCGGGCACGCAGCACGGGATCGATGCGCAGCTCGGCGACCGGGGGACGGCGCACCGCGAGCCCGACCAGCGCCCAGACGGCCACTGCCGACAGCGGCGCGGCGATCAGGGCGATCCACACCGAGCGCTCGGGCCAGAACTCGTACCACCACCGCGCCCAGGCGACGCCCGCCGCGGCGCTGCCGAGGGTGACGACAGTCGCGATCGCGGTGGTGGCGTGCGCGATCAGCGCCCAGAGCGGAACCAGGTCGGTGGGCTTGCGGCGCACCGGAACGGCCGTCCGGACCGGCGCGGGGGCTCGGCGCTGAGCGAACAGCTCGGCGAGCAGCCCGCCGATGAGCAGGGTGGCCGGGATCGACCAGCTGCTGTGGTTCTGGTCGTCGGTCGTCAGGACCCCGACGGCGGTGAGCGCGGCGGGCAGGCCGATGAACAGCCACGGGTACCAGAGCCTGCGCCGCCGCAGGTAGGTCAGCGCTTCGGCCCGTTCGGCCGCGGTCGGATCGCCGACCCCCCACCGCGCGAGCAGGTTGGTCGCGGCGCGGGGGGTCGGCCACAGGACCACGAGCATCACCAGGCCGAAAGCGATCTGCACCCCGATCAGCGCGATGACGTTGTCCACCGGCACGGCTGCCTCCCCACCTTGTACCGACCGCTTGATACAAGACTAGCGTCTCGGTGCCGTCCAATGAGGCTCATGCGAGCAGCGGCAGCCCGAAGGCGAAGGCCGCCGCGAACAGCGTGGCGGCGGGCAGCGTCCGCAGGGTTCCGCGCAGCAGCGCCTCGGCTGCGGCACGCCCGTCGCGGTGGTGGGTCGGCGGGGTGATCACCGCGAGCACCACCGGGACGGCGGCGAGCACGCCCGCCACCCGCGGGCCGAGCACGTCCGCCGATCCCGCGACCACCACGACGATCGCGGTCGACGCGGCGGCGCGCGCGGGCAGCTCCCACCACGGCGCTCGCCGCGCGGGGACGTCGGCAGGCGGCGGCGGCAGCGCGCGGCCCGCCGCGATCACCGCGGCGAGCGTGATCGGCAGCGCCACCCACGTCACCACCACGGCCGACAACCCGAGCGCGACTCCGCCCGCACACCCCAGCGCGCTCAGCAGCGCGAGCAGCGGGCCCGCGCCCCGGTGCGCGAGGTGGGCGTAGACCAGGCAGAACGCGACCACCCCGAGCTGCCCGACCATCGACCCGCGCGCCGCCGCCCCGGCGACAGCGGGCCCCGCGCCGACCAGCAGCACCACCAGGAACGGCGCCATCGTCAGCGGCAGACCGACGACCACCCCGCCCGCCCGATGCCCGAACCGCCGCTGGACGACGGTCGCCGCACCCATTGTGATCACCGGAAACATCACCTGCGCGAGCTGCACTCCCATGCCTTCGACCCTGCCCCCGCAGGCGCCGAATGTGGCTCGGAGATCGCGGCGACACGCGGTGCTCGACCGCGATCATCTCGGTCAGCCCCGCCGAGGACCGAGAATGTGTGGCATGGACCAGATCGACCGGGCGCTCCTGCGGCTTCTGCACGCCGACGGCCGCGCCACCTACAACGACCTCGGCAAGCAGGTCCGCCTCTCGGCCAACACCGTCGCCGACCGCGTCCGGCGGCTGCGCTCCGCGGGCGTCATCAGCGGCATCCACGCCGACCTCGACCCCACGGCCCTCGGCCGGACGCTGCACATGGTCAGCGACATCCGGCTGCGCGAGTCCACCGGCCGCGCCGCCTTCGAGCGCGGCCTCGCCGACATCCCGCAGGTCGTCTCCGGGGCCCGCGTGACCGGCGACTTCGACTACCAGCTCCGGCTCGCGTGCCTGGACGCCGCGGAGTTCGAGCGGACCATCGATCTGCTCAAGCGCGACCACGGCGTGCTCCAAGTGCGCAGCAGGCTGGTGCTGCACGACATCCCGCTGGACGGCACCCGCCTGCTCGACGCCTGAGCGGCGGGATCGTCGGCCAGGACCGGTAGGTTCTGCCTGTGGACGTGAGGGAACGGATTCAAGCGCTGGCTGACCAGGTCGTCGCGCTGCGCGACGCGTACTACCGGGGGTCGCCGTCGGTGGCGGACGCGGAGTACGACGCCATTGAGGACGAACTGCGGTCGCTGATCGCGGCGAACCCCGAGCTGGCCCCGGACCCGAACCCCCTTGAGCAGGTCGGCGCCCCGGCGGTGCTGCACGCGCCGGTCCGCCACTCGCGGCCGATGCTGTCGCTGGAGAAGGCGACCAAGGCCGAGCAGGTGGCGGCCTTCTTCGACCGCTTCCCCGGCCAACCGGTCGTGGTCATGCCCAAGCTCGACGGCCTCTCCCTCGCCATCGTCTTCGAGGACGGCAGGCTCGCCAGGGCCATCACCCGGGGCGACGGCACCACCGGCGACGACGTGACGGAACTGGTGCGCGCCCTGGTCGACGGCGTCCCCGCCCGGGTGGACGCCCCCGGCCGCGTGGAAGTCCGCGGTGAGGCCATGATGCTGCGCTCGACCTTCGCCGCCTACAACGCCGCCCACGCCGACAAGCCGCTGATCAACCCCCGCAACGCCGCCGCGGGCACCCTCCGCGCCAAGGACCCGGCGACGGTGGCCGAGCGCAGGCTCCTCTTCCTGGCCTTCGAGCTGTCCACCGACGCCGAGACCGACACCGCCGACGACCTGGAGACCGGCCTGGTCGCCCTGGGCTTCACCGTCGCCGACATGCGCCACTGCGCCGACGCCGAGGCCGCCATCGCTGTCATCGCCGAGATCGAGTCCCGCCGCAACGACCTGGACTACGACCTCGACGGCGCCGTCCTGCGCCTGGCCGACCGAGGCGCGTACGCGGCGGCGGGCACCAGGTCGAACTCCCCGCGCGGCGCCCTGGCCTACAAGTTCGCCGCCGAGGAGAAGACGACCGTGCTCTCCGATGTCGTCTGGGACGTCGGCAAGACGGGCAAGATCGCCCCGGTCGCCTGGCTGGAGCCGGTCTTCGTCGGCGGAACGACGGTCACCCGGGCCACGCTGGCGAACCAGGAAGTCATCCGCGCCAAGGGAATCCGTATCGGCGACACCGTGCTGGTGCGTCGCGCCGGCGACGTCATCCCCTTCGTGGCGGGCGTTCTGGACGAGTCCAAGCGCACGGGGGACGAGCGCGAGATCGTGCCGCCGGTGACGTGCCCGTCGTGCGGGCAGGCGCTGGTCGAGCAGGGGAACAGCAGGGAGCTGTTCTGCACCAACGTCTCCTGCCCCGCGCAGACCGTGCGCAGGCTGATCCACTGGGCGTCGCGGGCGGCGGCGGACATCGAGGCCGTCGGCGGGGTGTGGATCGAGCGCCTGGCCGAGGCCGGCCTGCTGGAGCGGCCGTCGGACTTCTACCGGCTCACCGCGGAGCAGCTGCTGGAGTTCGACCGGATCGGCGAGGTGTCGGCGGCCAGGATGATCGAGTCGATCGAGGCCAGCCGGACGGTGGGGCTGCGCCGGGCGCTGATCGGGCTGGCCATCCCGATGGCGTCGGAGGGCACCGCGGCGCGGCTGTGCCGGGCCGGGTTCGGGTCGCTGGAGGAGGTGGCGGAGGCGGGGGAGGAGCGCCTGGTCGCGGTGGAGGACATCGGGCCGAAGGTGGCGGCCTCGATCACCGAGCACCTGGGGCGGCTGCGGCCGGAGCTGGCGCGGCTGCGGGAGGCGGGGGTGTCGCTGGACGTGCTGGAGGAGGACCTCCCCCCGGTGGTGTCCTCGGACGCGCCGCTGGCGGGCAAGACGGTGGTGATCACCGGCGGGATCAGCGATCCCCGGTCCGGGGAGAAGATCCCCCGCCCGACGTTCCAGCGCATGTGCGAGAAGGCGGGAGCCACGGCGTCGGGGTCGGTGTCGGGCAGCACCGACATGCTGATCACCGGAACGGATGTGGGGGCGGCCAAGCTGACGAAAGCGGAGAAGCACGGGGTCGAGGTCGTGGACCAAGGCGTCGTGTGGCAGATGCTGATCGCCGCCGGGCTGGCGTAGGGGGTCCCGGGAGCGTGCGGCGCTACGGAGCGGAGATCGCGGCGCGGTAGGCGGCGTTCAGGCGTTCGCGGACGGTCGGGGAGGCGGGCGGCGAGGTCGCGCCGAGGTGTTCGCGGCGGAGTTCGTCCATGAACTCCGCCCACAGGGCCGGGCCGCCCTGGTCGAGCAGCTCGGCGCGCACGCGCAGGGCGCGGACGGTGGGCCGGTGGCGCAGGCCCCAGCTGCCGAGGTGCGCGAACACCGGGATGAGCTGAATCGCGGGCTCGGCCAGGCTGTAGCGCGCCCGCTGGCCGGGGCGCGCGTCCTCGCGGGTGAGCAGGCCGGACTCCACCAGGCGCTTGAGCCGGTCAGCGAGGATGTTGGAGGCGATGCCCTCGATCGAGTGGGACTGCAACTCGCGGAAGTAGCGGCGGTTGCCGAAGACGATGTCGCGCAGGACGAGCAGGGTCCAGCGGTCGCCGAAGACCTCGATGGCGGCGTTGATCGGGCATCCTGATCGAGGTTCCTGCACTTCGCCCATGTGCTTGCACTTTACCACCGCTTGGTACTACGTTCCCCGCGGAGCGGTTGCACATCACAAGCGGAAGGATCGCCGTGCTGACGCAGGTGGCGGAGGGTGTGCTGGCCCATCAGAGCGAACTGCTCCAGAACAACACCGTTGTCGTGCTCGGCCGGGCGGGTGTGCTGCTCATCGACCCGGGCATCACCAGCGGCGAGATGCGCTGCCTTGCCGATGACCTGCGTGAACTCGGCCATCCCGTGGTCGCGGGCTTCGCTACGCACCCCGACTGGGATCACGTGCTCTGGCACGCCGACCTCGGCGAGGCGCCCCGGTTCGGCACCGCCCGCTGCGCCGCGGTCCTGGCGGACCTGCTGGCGAAGCCGGACTGGCGGGCCCGTGCCGCCGAAGGCCTGCCGCCGGAGATCGCCGACGAGACCCCGCTGGACGGCTACGGCCTCATCACCGGCCTGCCCGCCGACGCCGCGCTGATCCCCTGGGACGGTCCGGCTGTCCGGATCATCGAGCACCCGGCGCACTCCCCGGGCCACGCGGCGCTGCTCATCGAGGACCGCGGCGTCCTCGTGGCCGGCGACATGCTGTCCGACGTCTTCCCCCCGATGCTCGACGAGTTCACCGCCACCAACGACCCGATCGAGGAGTACCTGGCCGGTCTGCGGCTGCTGGAGGGCGTGGTCGGCGGAGTTGCCGCGGTCGTCCCCGGTCACGGCTCCGTCGGTCGGGGTGCGGAGATCCGCGCGCGGATCGAGCAGGACCGCGCCTACCTGCACGCGCTGCGCGAGGGCCAGGTCCCCGACGACCCGCGCATCGGCCCGGAGGCCAAGCCCGGATGGGAGTGGGTGAGCGAGATCCACGTCGGCCAGGCGCAGAGCCTCGCCGGGTGGCGGGAGCGCGAGCGGGAAGCCGAGTAGCCGCGCGGGCCGTGGCTGCCCGCCGCCGGGCGCGGCGACCGGTCGGCCGCCGCGCCCGGACCGGTCAGACCGGGATCATTCCCGAGTGCAGCAGCAGGTTCGCCGTGTTCGCGGGCACGTTGGCCACGATCCCCGGCGTCGCGTTGGCCGTCAGCGCCGTCGCGGTGGCGTAGGCGCTGTCGCCCGGGAACTTGTGCCGCCACAGCGCGGCCACCCCGGTGGCGTGCGCGGTCGCCGTGACACCGCTGATGGTGGAGTAGGCGGTATCCGAGGTGCCCCAGGCGGAGTAGATGTTCACCCCGGGCGCGAACAGGTCGATGCACGGCCCGTAGTTGGAGAACGAGGCCCGGGTGTCGTTCGCGTCCGACACCGCGACCGTGGTGCCCGCGGTCGCGCTGCCGGGGGAGGTGGTGCACGCGTCGCCGTTCGAGCTGCCCGCGGGCAGCGAGTAGTGCACGTTGGCGTTGGTGGAGGCGGTGATCGCGTCGTTGAGCGCCTGGTTGAACGTGCCGCCCAGGCTCATCATCACCACCGAGCGCCTGCCGCTGGCCTGGGTGTCCTGGGTGATCCAGTTGATCCCGGCGAGGATGGCCGAGTACGTGCCGCTGCCCTGGCAGTTGAGCACCCGCACCGACACCAGCTTCACGTCCTTGGCCACGCCCACGGTCTGCCCGCCGACGGTGCCCGCCATGTGCGTGCCGTGCCCGTTGCAGTCCGACCCCGGCGGCGTGACGCCCCCGACCGCGTCGTAGCCGGGCACCGCGGCCCCGTTGAACTCCTGGTGGGTGTAGCGGATTCCGGTGCCGACGATGTAGGCCCGCACGTTCGACCCGGTGTTGGCGTAGTAGTACCGCGCGTCCAGCGGCCGGGACCGCTGGTCGAGCCGGTCCAGCCCCCACGACGGCGGATCGGGCTGCACGCCGAGCGCCTGCGCGCCCACCGGGGCGGGCGCGGGCCTGGCCACGTCCGCGATCTCCACCCGCAGATCCTGCGCGATGTAGGCCACCCGGGGATCTCCGGCGATCCGCCGCGCCCCCGCCGCGTCGGTCCGCACGGCGTACCCGGACAGGGCGTGCTCGTAGCTGAAGGTGATCTTCGCGCCGCGCACGACCTCCGTCCGTGCCGACGCGGGACCGGCGTCCTTCTTGAGCACCACGATGTAGCTGCCCGCGATGGCGTCCGGATGCCCGCCGTACAACACCGTTCCGGCCGCCTGAGCAGGCGCGACCACGATGCCCGATACCGCCAACGCCGCTATGAGTCCGATTCTCAAACGCTCCTCCAACCGCAGGGTCGGCGCGCGGGTGTCACCCTGCGCCGATGTCGGGGAACCTTCCGAGTTCAACAAAGCACGCCGACGGGACCGGCGACAGGTCCGATCAGCGGATCGCGGTGCCGCCGCGACCGCCGGTCCGTCCACAGCGGAACGACCCGGGCCAGGAGCCAGATTCTCACTCGAACGGCGTAGTACCATCGGCTGTTTCTCGCCTGAACGGCCCATTCCCCGACCATCGGCGGGTTGTCGCGGTCCGCTGACCGTATGAAGGATCGTCCCCGATCATGAAAACAGCCTTCGGGGAGGCAACACATGCTCAGCAAACGTCGTTGGACCACGACAGGGGCGGGCGCCGCGGCCGCCGTCCTGGTGCTGGTCACCGGGTGGCAGGCCAGCGCGGCTGACGAACGCACACCGGAACGCGGGCTCTACCAGGTCCGCGGCGCCGACACCGCCGCCGCGCGCACCGACGTCGACCGCGCGGGCGTCGACGTGCTGGGTGTCCGCGACGGCGGCATGGAGGTCGTGGCGAGTCCCGAGCAGGCCGCCGGTCTGCGGGGGCAGGGGCTCACGCTGACGCTGCAAGGCGACTGGGACGCCCTGCTCGCCGCGCGCGGCGGTGGTCTCTCGCGGACCGCCGCGGCCGACTTCCCGGCCGGGGACGAGGGCTACCACACCTACGCCGAGATGGTGGCGGCGCTGCGGGAGACCGCGTCGGCGCACCCGGAGATCGCCGCGGTGTCCAGCATCGGCAGCAGCCACGAGGGCCGCGACATCCCGATCATCAAGATCAGCGACAACGTCGCCTCCGATGAGGACGAACCGGAAGTGCTGTTCACCTGCAACATGCACGCCCGTGAGCACCTGACCACCGAGATGTGCCTGCGCATCGTGGAGCGCTTCACCGCGGGCTACGGCTCGGACGCGGGCGTCACGGCCGCCGTCGACGCCAAGGAGATCTGGGTCGTCCCGTCGCAGAACCCCGACGGCGCCGAGTTCGACATCGCGGGCGGGGAGTACGCGGGCTGGCGCAAGAACCGCCAGCCCAACTCCGACGGCTCGGTCGGCACCGACACCAACCGCAACTTCGACTACAAGTGGGGCTGCTGCGGCGGTTCTTCGACCTCGCCGTCGTCGGAGACCTACCGCGGCCCGTCGGCGGCCTCGGCGCCCGAGGTGCGGGCGGTGCAGGACTTCGTCGGCTCGCGCGTGGTGGGCGGCACCCAGCAGATCAAGGGCCACATCGACTTCCACACCTTCTCCGAGCTGGTGCTGTGGCCCTTCGGCCACACCTACGACACCGTCACCGACGGCATGACCGCCGAGGAGTACGCCCGCTTCGAGTCCGTCGGCGAGGAGATGGCCGCCTCCAACGGCTACACCGGCCAGCAGTCCTCGGCCCTGTACGTCACCGACGGCAGCATCAGCGACTGGATGTGGGGCGAGCACAAGATCCTCTCCTACTGCTTCGAGATGTACCCCGCCGGCGGCGGCATCGACGGCTTCTACCCCCCGGACGAGCAGATCGTCCCGCAGACCACCCGCAACGACGGCGCGGTCGACATCCTCATCGCCAACGCGACCTGACCCGCCCGCGGACGGCGGCCCCACACTCCCGGGCCGCCGTCCGCCTCTCCGGGTCGACCAGGCAAGGGCGGTCGACGCCGGGGCGGTAGGGTGCGGTGGACATGGCCCTCACCGCTTCACGCACCGTCGACGACGCCTTCTACGACGGATTGAGCATCCGCACCGACGACACCGAAGGCGTGGTCGAGGTCTCCGGGCCGCGGATTCCCACGGTCACCATCCGACGGTCCCCGGACGCGGCGGTGGACCGCTTCGTGCCCATCGGCACCAGGCAGGCCGGTGAGCTGGTCATGACCGTCGCCGGTGTCGCCGCCGACCTCCGCCCAGGCAAGGGAAAGCTGACCAGGGCCTCATACGGCGTCGACCTGGTGGTGGCGGGGACGCGCTACCGGTTCGCGCCGAACTCGGTGGCGACGAGTCGGTTGGTTCGGGCGGGCAGGAAGGTCTTCGAGCTGTCGATGGGGGATGAGGACGGCGACTTCCTCGTGCAGTGGCTGATCAATCGCGATGACACCGAAGGGGCTGACGCCGCCATCGGGTACGCGCTGTCGGTGGCCTTTCGGACCGGTGCCATGGGCCTGTTCACGCTGCTGCTGAACGGCGCGGACATGGCGGGACCGGGCTGACCCCGGTCTCGCCATGTCCGCAGCGGCTCAGCGCTGGTCGGACTCCTCCACCTCGGGGAGCAGGTGTGGCCACAGCCGCCGGTCGAGGGTGAGGTGGAGCAGTTGGCGTTCGAGCATGCGCGCCTCGACGCTGGGCACGACGCCACCCCACAGGGGGGCGATGCCTGCCCCGTCGGCCGCGGCGACGACCAGGGCCAGCACGTGGTCGGGCAGGCCGTCGGCGCGCAGGTCCTCGGTCCAGCGGCGGGTGTCGTCGCGGGCGAGGTCGGCGACTTCGGGGAAGCTGTGGAGCCGGGCCACGAGAGCCACGGCCTCGCGGAGCGCGGCCTCCTCGTGCGCTGAGGCCAGGCAGGCCCGGACGTAACCCCGGGTGAGCCTGCCCGGGGCGGTGTCGGCGGGGTCGGCGGCGGCGGCCACCTGGGCCCGGAACGCCTCCAGCATGTCCTGGGCCAAGGCCCGGACCAGGTCGTCCTTGGTGGCGAAGTGGTAGAGCAGCCCGCCCTTGGACACCGCGGCCACGCGGGCTATCTCGTCCAGGCTGGCGGCCATGCCGCGGTCGCGGATCACGGTGGCGGCCGCGTCGAGCAGTGCCCGGCGGGTCTCCTCCGGTGTGCGTCCTGACTTGCGTGCCACGCTCACTTCCCCTCTGCCGCGGTCGCCGTGTTCCTACCGGAGGGGATGGTGCGCCAGGCGACCAGGGCCGCCACGGCGGTGACGACGGCCGCGATGACGGAGGCGGTCTGCATGGCGGAGGTGAACGCCTCGCGCACGGCCGCGGCGAGGTCGGAGGCGGGGTCGAGCGAGGTCAGCGCCGCGGCGGCCGAGTCCTCGACCAGCGGGCGCGCGGTCTCCGGGACGTCCAGGCCCGATCGGTACGCCAGGGTCACGACGGAGCCGAGCACCGCGATGCCGAGGGCGACGCCGAGTTCGTAGGCGGTCTCGGCGATGGCCGAAGCGGCACCCGCCCGCCGTGGGGGAACGGCGGAGACGACGGCGTCCACGGTGAGCGTCATCGCCAGGCCGACGCCCAGACCGACGGGCACGAGCGCCAGGGCGAGCCACAGGTAGTTCTGGGCCTCCTCGGCGGGGACGATCAGCAGGAGTCCGACCGAGGCGACGGCCAGTCCGACGGCCACGGCGCGTCCGGTGCCCAGGCGGGCCGCTGCCACGCCGACCAGGCCGATGACCACGATCGCGGCGATCGTCGTCGGCATCTCGGCCAGCCCGGCGACCAGCGGGCTGAAGCCGCGCACGAGCTGCAGGTACTGGGAGAAGAAGAACAGCAGGCCGGTCAGGGCGAAGATCGCGATGAAGTTCGCCAGCACCGCGCCGGTGAACGCGCGGTTGCCGAACAGGCCGACGTCGATCAGCGGGGTCTCGGCGCGGCGCTGGCGCCGCACGAACAGCGCGCCCGCGCTCAGCCCGACCATGGCCGAACCGAGCGTCCAGACGTCCAGGCCCGCGCTGACGGCGTGCTTGACCGCGTAGACCAGCGGGGTGATCGCGGCCAGCGACAGCGCGGCGGAGAGCGGGTCGAACCGGCCGGGGGACGGGTCGCGGGACTCGGGCAGCAGCAGCGTGCCCGCGATGAGGAAGACGACCACGATGGGCACGTTGACCAGGAACACCGAGCCCCACCAGAAGTGCTCCAGCAGGCCGCCGCCGACCAGCGGTCCGAGCGCCAGGCCACCGCCGGAGCCCGCCGACCAGATCGCGATGGCCCGCCTGCGCTCGGTCGGGTCCGGGAACAGGTCCCGGATGAGCGACAGCGTCGACGGCATGATCGTCGCACCGGCCACGCCGAGCAGCAGGCGGGCTCCGATGAGCATCTCCGGGCTGGTGGAGAAGGCCGCCACCAGCGAGGCCGCCCCGAACGCCGCTGTGCCCACGAGCAGCACCTTCTTGCGGCCGACCCGGTCGGCGAGCGTGCCGGTGGTGACCAGGAGCCCGGCCAGGGCCAGCGAGTAGACGTCACCGATCCACAGGATCTCGGTCGCGGTGGGGGCCAGGTCCCGCGAGAGCGAGGGCACGGCCAGGTAGAGCACCGTGCCGTCGATGGCCAGCAGGAGCACCGACCCCACCAGCACCGCGAGGGCGGCCCACCGCCGCCGGGCGCCGAGCGTCGCCGCCGAGTTCGTCGTCATGCATTTACTGTACCGTCTGGACGGTACAGTAAGCCGGGCAGGTGTGACCGGGTCGTCGGAATCGGGCAGGCGGGTCAGACTCGGACGACGGGCCTCGACGACCGTCCGACGGCGAGCAGCAGTCGGACGTAGAGCGAGCGGCGGGCGGGCGAGTACGGCGCTCCGGTGGTCTCGCAGGCCCGGTCGAGGGACTCCTCCAGCAGTGCGTCGTGCAGCGGGCGGAAGACCAGCGGCCAGCTCAGCCGCGCCAGTCCGGTGACGGTCATGGCGATGCGGTGGCGCAGGTGCGGCCCGTCGGCGGTGAACTCGTGGAAGCCGTGGAAGCCGCGCGGGCCGGTGAAGCGGAAGCGGGCGCGCCGCCCGGGCTCGTACTCCGCCACGGTGTAGCGGATCGGGCCGTGCCCGCCCGCGGCGCCGACGCCGAGCGGGCCGTCCAGGCGCATCGGCGGCCACGGGCCACCGGGCCACAGGCGGTCGTCCGGGCCGGACAGTGTGTCGATCAAGGCGCCCGCGCCGTCGCCGACGGTGCGGGCGTGCACGTTGAGGACCATGGCAACTCCCTGGAGAGTACTCTCTAGTTCGGTAGAGCGTAGTCTCCAGTTCGTGCCGAACCCTGTCAAGCACACCCGCGACGCGATGCTGGACGCCGCCCGCGCGCTGATCACCGGCGGTGGCCCGGCCGCGGTGTCCGCGCGCGCCGTGGCCGCCGCGCTCGGCGCGCCCAGCGGGTCGATCTACCACCGCTTCCCCCGCCGCGACGATCTCGTCGCCGCCGCCTGGCTGCGCGCCCAGGACCGCTTCCTCGACGCCTACCTCGCCGCCGCTGAGCGCGGCCCGGTCGCCGCCGCGACGAGCGTGCCGACCTGGAGCGTCGAGCATCCCGCCGACGCCGCCCTGCTCCTGCGCCACGCGCTCGCCGACCTCCTGCGCGGCGACGTCTCGCCCGCCCTCACCGAGCACGCCGAGGCCAACAACGCCAGAGCCGAAGCCGCCGTCCGCCGCCTCGCCGACGAGGCGGGAATTCCGGTGCGCGACATGGTGCTCGCCGTGGTCGACCTCCCCTATGCCGTGACCCGCAGGCTCCTGCGCGCAGGCGTCCCAGTCCAGTCCGATGTGGACAGTCTGGCCCGCGCCGTGGGCAGGCTGGTCGGCCCGGCGTGAGAACGCCCGGTCAGGAGTTGTTGCGCGCGCTGACCGTCAGGGTCTTGGAGACGCCCTTGGCGTCCTTCGGCCAGACCGTGTAGGTGTGCGTGGTCTCGCCACTGCCGCCGTTGCACGGGAAGGACAGCTCCAGCTGCCCCGTCGCCGGGTAGTCGCCGCCGTAGGAGGCGTACACGCCGGGGTTGTCCACCGAGATGGCCGCCCCCTCGGCACCACTGACCTTCCAGGCGACGACCACGCCGCTGCCGGGGGAGGAGAACGGCGCGTCCGGCGTCCCCACCACCGGGCACGTCGGCTTGCTGACCACGGTGAAGCTCTCGATCCGCGGCCCGGCGGGCACGTGCGGTCTGGCGGTCGTCGTGGTCGCGGGAGCGCGCTTGGCGGTGGACTCGGCCACCTCGGTCACCTGGGTCACCCCGCCTTCGGCCGAGCCATGTCCGGTCGAGGCCGCCGCCGCGGTCGTGCTCGCGGGCACGGTCACGGTGACCGTGCTGACACTGGTCGGCGCGGCCCGCCCCTGCCCGCTCTCCAGGGCGCCGCACCCGGCGGCGCCCACCACCGCCAGGAGGATGCCCGCGGCCACCCCGACCGACTTGCGCGCTCCCATGATGTCCATGCCCTGCCACCGTTCCCTGGTGCCTCTGTCCTGTCAGGCCTAGAGACGCCCATCCCCGGCGCTGGTTGGCTGCCGTGGGATGCGCACGAGATGGCGGCCGGACAGGTGAGCGGTGGACATCCCGCCTGCCGGGTCGGACGTCAGGAGCCGTCCGGGCCGAGGGTGAGGGCGTAGTCGCTGAGGTCGGTGCGGTTGGTGCGGTTGGTCTTGGTGATCAGGGCGGCCACGTGCTTCTCCACCGTGCGGTGGGAGATGTGCAGGCGGGCGGCGATGGTCTTGTTGCTGTGGCGGTGGGCGAGCAGTTCGAGGACCTCGAACTCGCGGGTCGTGACGCCCAGGACGCGCAGTTCGCGGGGGACCTTGTCGATGCCCGCGCGGCGGGCGGGCAGGACGACGCCCATGGTGCGCAGGGTGGCGCGGCAGGCGCTGGCTATCGGGACGGCGGAGTGGGCGTGGAAGTAGGTCTCCGCGGCGCGCAGCCAGGTCTGGGGGGCGCCCCAGCCGTCGGCGGCGGCGTGCTCGGCGACCAGGCGCAGGCCGAGGTGGTGGGCCATGGGGAAAGGAGACGCGGTGGTGCTTGCCCTGGCCATGGCCGCGTCGGCCAGGCCGGTGTCGCCGTCGCGGCCGTGCAGGACGGCTTCGGCGAACTCCACGAACTGGTGGTTCCAGCGCAGCCGGGCGGCGGCGTTCGCCCTCCTGGCGCGGAACTCGGGCCAGCCCGCGCGGCCGGACAGGACGTCGAGGAGCAGGGCGAGGCCGTGGCGGCCGGTGAGCTGGAAGGTGCTCGGGTTGGTGCGCTCGGCCTCGGCGAGCGCGGCCAGTTCGCGCTCGGCCAGGGGGCGGTCCTCCTCCAGCAGGGCGCAGAACGCGCGGGCCAGACCGAGCGACAGCGCCCGGCTCGGCGACGGTGCGCCGTCGTGGTGGGCGAACTCGGCGAGCGCGTCCTCCATCTCCTGCCTGCGGCCCCGGTGCGCGGCCAGCACCGCCTTCGTCATCAGCGTGTAGCGGATCATGGAGCCGATCTGGAGCCTGCGCACCGCGTCCGCGCACTCGGCCAGTACCCGCTCCGCGGTGTCGAACTCGCCGGTCAGCACCGCGTCGAGGGCCAGCATCGCCTCGATGTTGTAGGCGACGACGATCGCGCCCGCGGCCAGCGCCTCGCCGTGGACCCGGCGCAGCGCCGTCGCGGCGCCGTCGGCGACCCAGTCGTCCACGGCCAGCCGGACGGCGGCGTAGATGCGCGGGATCACCAGGCCGTGCCGCTCGGCGATGTCGCCCGCGCGCCGGAAGCAGTCCGCCGCGGCGTCGCGGCCGCGGTCCCTGGCCAGCACGCCGAGCAGGTCCCAGCCCTGGCACGCCACCGACGGCAGGCCGACCCGCTCCGCGGTCTCCACCGCCCGCCGCGCAAGCTGCTCGGCTTGCAGCAGGCGGTGCTCTCCAGGGGCCTCCAGGGCCAGTCCGGCGGCGACGATGTCGACCTGCGCCGCCGCCTGCGCGTCGGTGCCGACCAGCGCCCTGGCCTTGTCGATCTGCTCGGTTCCCGCCTGCCACCGGCCGGAGAGCTGGGCGAGGGTGGCCAGGCGCACGTGCAGCAGCGCCCTGGTGGTCCGGTCGACCACGTTCGCCCGGGTGGCCAGTCCGTCGGCGAGCCTGCGGGCCCGCTCGAACTCGCCGGCCTCGGCGACCGCGGGCAGCAGCGACACCAGCACCCTGGCGTGGGCCTCGCGCGCGTCGTGCGCGACCAGCAGGGCGGTCGCCCGCTCCAGCAGGTCGACCGCGGAGCCCGGCGCGCCGACGGCGAAGGCGCGCTCGCCCGCCTCGGCGAACAGCTCGCCCGCGCGCACCGACTCGCCGGCGCGCTCGCGCAGCACCGCGACGAGCACGCACCAGCGGCCCGGCAGCCCGGGGTTCAGCCGCTCGATGGCGTCGGCGGCGCTCCTGGACAGGTCCGCCTGTTCGGCGGGCGTCATCTGGGCCAGCAGGGCCTCCGCGGTGAGCGGGTGGCGGAAGGCGTACCAGTCGGGGGCGGGCTCGTCGGCCACGACCAGCTGGGCGCCGACGCTGGCGCGCAGATAGCGCAGCAGGCCGCGGTCGCCGACACCGGTCATGGCCTGGACCACCGACAGCGGGAACCGGTTCCCCAGCACCGCGGCGGCCGAGAGCACCGAGCGGCCCTCCTCGCCCAGGCTCTCGGCGCGCTGGGCCACGTTCCACACCACCGACTCCGGGACGCTGGAGCGGGCCTCGCCGGTGAGCCGCCACTGGCCGTCCTCCCGCACCAGGAGTCCACTGTCGACCATGCTGTGCAGGATCTCTTCGGCGTAGTAGGGGTTCCCCGCGCTGTCGGCGTGGACGCGGTCCACGACCTCGGCGGGGGCCTGACCCGCGCCGACGTCGAGGAACGCCGCGACGAGGGCGGCGACGTCCTGCTGGCCGAGGCGGCCCAGCCGCAGGACGCGG
This sequence comes from Actinokineospora guangxiensis, assembly GCF_042657845.1. Classification (NCBI taxonomy): domain Bacteria; kingdom Bacillati; phylum Actinomycetota; class Actinomycetes; order Pseudonocardiales; family Pseudonocardiaceae; genus Actinokineospora; species Actinokineospora guangxiensis. The sequence continues at coordinate 377,494 of NZ_JBHSKF010000002.1, forward strand.
TTGTCGCCGCGGCGCGCGGCGGCCATCGCCAGCTCCAGCGCGGGCCCCGGGCCGGTGCGCGCCGTGCCGAGCACCACGACCGGCTGCCTGTCGATGTTGTCGGCCAGGTACTCCACGATGGCCAGGGTCTCCCGGTCGGCCTCGTGCAGGTCCTCCAGCACCAACAGGCAGCCGCGGTCCTGGCCGACGGCGGCGAGCAGCCGCAGCACCGCCTCGGCGAGCAGCAGCACCGAACCGCCCGGGGGCGCGTCGCCGTCGCGGCCCCAGTCCGGCATCAGCGTCCCCAGCACCGCACGATACGGACCAAGATCACTCGAAAGGGTGAACCCAGTGCGGATCAACGCCAACAGGGCTTCGCTGATCGGGCGGTACGGCACGCTCGGGCCGAGTGTGCTGCCGCGTCCCCGCAACGTCACCAGGCCGCTCTCCGCCGCCGCCGCTTCGCCGAACTGCGCCAGTCGGGTCTTGCCGATCCCGGCTTCCCCCAACAGGAACACCGCGTTCCCCCGACGGGCCGCCCCGGCGCGGAACGACCGGCGCAACGCCGCCGCCTCGGCCTGACGGCCTATCAGGGACGGCGTCCGCTCGTACATGCCGCCAATCTATCCGCACGGTGCGGACGCCGTTGGCAGGACGGCGGTGTCCGGCACTATGTGAGATCAGAGCACTCCCGGCGTGCTGTGCGAGGTCGACAGAACCGTCGGCATGACGGTGGCGGCCAAGACCAAGCCCATCATCAAGTGCGTTCTCACGCCGAGACCGCGCGGTCTGGACAGCTCCATCGCGCCGATCGGGTCGTCGGCCGGAGCGTCGTGCTCGGGCTGACGGTCATCGGCGTAATCGCTGCTCATTGTTGTCCCTCTCGGTGTTGTCTCGAACGAGTTCCGGCGGTTGCCGGCGTTCGGGTCCATTGCCCAGCAACAGCACCGACGGCACGGCGTGCGCGAAACCCGCGCGCAGAAGGCCGAACCCGATGCCCGACAGCCCGGTCAGCAGCCCGGGGGACACGATCGCCCCCGGGGTGCCGCAGACCGGGCCGTTGCTCTCCAGGGCGCCGAGCAGTCTGCCCGCCACCCGCTCGCGGTCGGCGGCGGCCGACCTGTCACCCAGACAGGCCAGCGCCTCCAGCCTGCCCGCTTCCCCGTGACACAAGCTCATGTCCGCGCGCGGGGGCAGCTCGGAGAGCACCTTGGCCCACTGCGCGCGGGCGCGCGCGTCCGCGGCGACGAACCCGGCGAGCCCCGCGCACCAGCCCGGGTCGGCCGGGTCGTCGGGGCCGGTGTCGTCGAGCAGCGCGCGCCCGGCCGCCGTTGCCCCCGCCGCCGCCAGCGCCCAGCCGACACCCGCGCGGCCCCGGGCGAACCCCGGCGCGCGGACCCGCCCGCCCGCCGCCTCGGCGCGCTCGGCGAGCAGGGTGACGACCACCTCGGCCTCGCCGACGCCGTAGTCGCGGCGCAGGGTCGCGGCGGCGGCGAGGCCACCCGCCGCGCCGGTCGCCACCGACAGGTCCTCGGCGTCCAGCGCCCGCGCGCGTTCGGCCGCGGCAACCAGCGCCGCGCAGCGGACGGCGATGTCGTGCAGCGCCGGGTCGGCCAGCAGGACGCCCACCCTGGCCGCGGCGTAGGCGATCCCGCCCAGCCCGTGGAACCCGCAGCCGACCATGCCCGCCGCGTCCGTGTCGGCCTCCAAGGCGCCGAGAAGCCGGGGGAGCGGGGCGAGCGCTGCGGCGGCGAGGTCGGCGTAGCGGGCGGCGCCGGTCAGCCCGGCCACCTCGGCCAGGAACAGGGCGACGCCGGTGTACCCGTCGCCGACGCCCGCCCCCAGCGGGCCCAGCGACCAGTACCGCTCGTCCATCAGCTCGACGCCGAGCCAGTTGGCCCGGCCGTGCCCGTGCAGGGCGCGGGCGACGAGTTCGTCGGCCAGGTCGCACACCGCGGCCAGCAGCCGCGCGGGCGCCGGGGCGACGGCGTCGAAGTCCGTGCCGCTCGGCGCGCCGCGGTGGCGCGCCTCCTCAGCCCGGGTGGCCATCGCCGCGGTGATCAGCCACTCCTGGTCGTGGCGGTCCATCTCGTCCATCGCGGCGGTTTTGGCCAGCACACCGGCCAGCGGCGTCACCGCCAGCGCGTCCGGCACCCGGCCCCCGCCGGGGGAGCAGAGATCGCGGCTGCCCGCGCGGGCGGTGAACAGCGGGATGTCGCCGTCGTGCAGCTGCGCGACCTCGTGCTCGGCCAGTCGCGCGCGCACCGGGTCGCCGTCGGCCTCGCGGTGCAGCAGCCCCAGTGCCCGGTCCCGGTCGGACCACGAGCGCAGGGCGTCGGGGTGGGTGGTCTCCACCGCCAGGGTGACGTACACCTGGGTCGGGCGCGCCACGACGCGGATGGCGTCCGCGTCCGCACCCCGCAGCGGGCCGCTGTCCAACGCGTCGCGGTGCGCGGTCACCGCCTGGTAGGCCTCGCGGAACCCGGCCAGCAGCGCGGGAACGTGCTGCTCGGGCGCGGCGGCCCGGCCGCCGACCTTCGGGCGGTTGTCGGCGCCCGCCACCGGGAGCGGGTCGCGGACCATGCGCATGCGGTCGGTGCCCGCGTGCGCCCAGCTGCCGCCGCTGCGCGGGTAGAGCGCGCCGGCGTCGCCGCCGAGCCCGGAGAGGTCGACCACGCCGTTCTCGCCGACGACGAGCTGCGGCAGCAGGGCGGTGCGGCACACCGAGGCGGCCAGCGCGTCGGCCGCGGGGTCGCCGCCGGTGACGGTGGCGGGCGGGATCGTCGGGTGGAACAGGGTTTCCACGTCGACCAGCACCGGGTGCTCGCCCTGGGCGATGAGGTTCTCGAAGTGCATGTCCGCGCCGTCGAGGGCGTAGAGCACCGCGAGGATGGCGCCTTGGCGGCGGTAGAAGCGGTCCACCCCCTGCTGGTCGGCGCAGTCGCGGGCGGCGATGTGCTCCACCCACCCGTATCCGGGCCGGGCCAGGCAGCGCGCGGTGCGCAGGTCCAGGCCCGAGGTGCGGTCGTTGAGCCAGGCGACGACGCGCTCGTAGCGCAGGTGCAGGTCCAGCGGGCGCGGCTTGTAGACCACCAGCGCGCCGCCGGCGAAGCGCAGCAGCGCCACCGTCCGCCCGGCGTCGTGCGGGTCGCCGCCGAGGGAGTCGACCGCGACCAGCTCGCCGGGGTCGGCGCCGAGCAGGTCGGCGACGAGGCTGGGCCGGTCCTCGGCGAAGCGGCGCAGCAACTCCGCGGTCGCCGCCACCGCGTTCAGCGCCGCGACCCCGAGCAGCCTGCCCAGCACCGGGTACCGGGCGGCGATCCGCCGCATACTCCCGTGCGCGGCGACCTGCGCGACGAAGTCGGTGAAGCGGTCCCGCGACGACGCGCCGCGCAGCGTTCCCGCCGCCGACGCCGCGGCCATGTCGCTGACCAGCGCTCGGGCGGCGATACCCGCCAGGCGGGCGGTGAGCGTGCGGGTCCAGGCCCCGATCACCGGGGCGAGGTCGACCCGCGCGCCGGCGACCGCGGCCGCGGCGGCGTCGGTCAGCAACCCCGCCGCGGCGGCGGACACCGGCGCGAGCACAGGGGCGAAGCAGTCGGCCGGGCCCAGGCTCCCGCCGCCGGCCGGGTTGAGGTCCCCACCGTCGACCGCGCCGACCCCACCGTCGATTCCGTCGATGAAGCGCGCCCACCGGGGCGCGGGGGCGGTGTCGTCGGCTCCGGGGGACACGGCCGCACGCCACCACTGCTGTGGTCCAGTCACGCCAACCTCCTCCTGTCCCTCCGGTGCCAGCGATGCTGCCGGCCGGGAGGGTGGGGGCGGATGGGTGGCGACTACCCGCTTCGGTGCGCGGACATGGGTAGTCCATGGGTAGTGCGCACCCCCGGTCCGGCCCGTGCGGCGGAGCGGCGCGGCCCGGGTGCCGGGATGACCTGCGCCGATCCAAGTTGGGTGCGCTGCGCCCATGTTTCCGACACGGATGGGTGACACGGTTCCGGCAGGCGGTCCCGTCACCCATGCGGAGGAAGTCCATGACTGAACGAGGTTCGGCAGCACCGCTGCCCGACGACGTGCTGGACCTGGTGTGCGTGGGGTTCGGCCCCGCCAACATCGCGCTCGCCGTCGCCTTCGACGAGCTGTGGCCCACGTCCCGGGTCCTCTTCCTGGAGCGGGAGGCGGGCCCGTGCTGGCAGCCGGGGATGCTGCTGTCGGGCTCGGACATCCAGAACAACCCGGCGCGCGACCTCGTCACCCCGCGCAACCCGCGCAGCCGCTACTCCTTCGTCAACTACCTGCACGAGAACGGCCGCCTCTTCAAGCACCTGAACGTGCCCGCCCACCACCCGCTGCGCAAGGAGTTCGCCAAGTACGTGCAGTGGGTGGCCGAGGAGGTCCCCGCCGACGTGCGCTACGGCCAGGAGGTGACCAGCGTCGGGTCCGTCGACGGCGGCGACCGCAGGCTGGTGGCCGTGCGCACCGCCGACGGCCGGGTCGTGCACGCCAGGGGAGCGGTGATCGCGCCGGGGCGCACCCCGAACGTGCCCGCCGCCTTCGCGGGCCTCGACCCGAGGAAGGTCTTCCACACCAACCACTACCTGCCCGGCATCGCCGACCTGGACGCCTCCTACGCCGGCACCATCGCCGTCGTCGGCGGCAGCCAGAGCGCCATCGAGGTCGTGCTGGACCTCATGGACCGGTTCCCGGCGGCGCGCGTCACCAACGTCATGTCCGGCTACGGGTACCGGCTCAAGGACACCAGCCCGTTCTCCGAGGAGGTCTACTTCCCGGAGTTCGTCACCTACTACTACGGCGCGTCCCCCGACGGCAAGCAGCTGTTGCGGGAGCAGCTGCGCCCGACCAACTACTCCTCGGCCGACCGCGACGTCATCGATGCGCTGTACCTGCGCCTCTACGAGGACGACCTGGACGGCGTCGACCGGATCGCGTTGCGCACCAACCGGGTCATCGAGCACGTCGCCGAGCTCGACGGCCGGGTGCAGATGGCGACCGTCGAGCGGGTGACCGGCGCCCGCGAGCTGATCCCGGCGGACCGGGTCGTGCTGGCCACCGGCTTCCGCGACCTGGGCGGCGGGGAGCGCGCCGAGTCGCTGCCCCCGCTGCTGGCCGACCTGCTGCCGGTGCTCAGCGTCGACCCCGAAGCCGGGCTGCGCGTCGGGCTCGACTACCGCGTCGCCACCGACGACCCGCACGCGCCGCCGATCTTCCTCAACGGGCTGTGCGAGTCCAGCCACGGCCTCGGCGACGCGGGCTCCTTCAGCCTGCTCGCCCTGCGCGCCAAGGCGATCCTGCAGAGCGCCCGGCGCGCCCTGACGGCCGAGGCCGCCACCGGCCACGGCGACCTGCTCCCGGCCTCCACCCACTGACGGATCGAGGAACGCGATGACCATCATCGACCGCGGTTTCGACCCCCTGGTCGCCGATCTGTCCGTGCCCGGACCCGAGGGGCAGCTGCTGCTGTCGGCGCAGGAGGAGACCGAGTCCAGCGCGCGGTCCTACCCGCGCAGGCTGCCGGTGGCGATCGCGCACGCGAGCGGCCCCTACATCACCGACGTCGACGGACGCCGGTACCTGGACTTCCTGACCGGCGCCGGGGTGCTGGCGCTGGGCCACAACCCGCCGGAGCTGGTGGCCGCCGTGCGCGAGCAGCTCGACGTGCTCACCCACGGCCTCGACCTGCCGACCCCGGTGCGCGCCGAGTTCGCCCGCCGCCAGCTGGGCATGCTGCCCGAGCCGATGCGGCGCGACCGCAAGATCCACTTCTGTGGGCCGACCGGCGCCGACGGCGTCGAGGCCGCGATCAAGCTGTGCAAGAAGGCCACCGGCCGCGGCGGGGTGATCACCTTCCAGGGCTCCTACCACGGCTCCACGCACGCCACCATGTCCTTCACCTCCGAGTGCGCCCCGAAGGACGGGGTGACGAACCTGTTGCCCGGCGTGCACTTCAGCCCGTACGGCTACTGCCACCGCTGCCCGCTCAGCCTGGACAAGGCCGACTGCGGCACCCGGTGCGCGGCGCTGCTGGAGAACACCCTGCGCGACACCCACGGCGGCGTGCCCAAGCCCGCCGCCATCCTGCTGGAGCTGGTGCAGGGCGAGGGCGGCGCGATCCCGGCGCCGGTCGAGTTCGTCCAGCGGATCGCCGCGCTCGCCGCCGAGCAGGACATCCCGCTCGTGGTCGACGAGGTGCAGACCGGCTGCGGGCGCACCGGGACCTGGTTCGCCTTCGAGCAGTACGGCATCGAGCCGGACGTGGTCATCGCGTCCAAGGGTGTCTCCGGCATGGGCCTGCCGGTCTCGATCATCCTGTACCACCGCAAGCTCGACGGGTGGGCGCCCGGCAGCCACATCGGCACCTTCCGCGGCAACAACCTCGCCTTCGCCAGCGGGGTCGCCTTCCTCGACGTCGTCGCCCGCGACGACGTGCTCGGCAACGTCCGCGAGGTCGGCGGCAGGCTGCTGGCCGGGCTGCGCGCGCTGGCCGCGGACTCGCCGCTGATCGCCGACGCGCGCGGCGTCGGGATGATGCTCGGCCTGGAGATGCGCGGCGTGCCGTCGGCGGGGGTGAGCGCCACCGAGATCGCCGCCAGGGTGCAGCGCGAGGCGCTGCGCGCCGGCCTGATCCTGGAGATCGGCGGCCGGGAGGACTGCGTGGTGCGCATGCTGCCCCCGCTGAACCTCACCGCCGACCTCGCCGACTACGCCCTCGCGGTGCTCAAGGCCGTCCTGCGCTCGGTCACCGAGGACCTCACCGGCGGTGGGCGATGATCGAGGCACCGTTCCGCGCCGCCCACCCGCTGCCCCGGCAGCTCACCGCGCCGCCCAGGGTCGGGCTGCTCAACCTGATGCCCAAGGCGGCGGAGTTCGAGCGGATGCTGACCCCGCAGTTCGCCGGGTCCGCGCCCGTCGAGCCGGTGTGGCTGCGCATGCCGGGCCGCACCTACCGCCACGACGACCCCGCCGACCTCGGCCACTACGTCGATCTGGCCGAGATGGGCGAGCTGGACGCCGTCGTGGTCACCGGCGCGGCCGTCGAGCACCTGCCGTTCTCGCAGGTGCGCTTCCTCGGCGAGGTCGACGCCCTGCTGGCCTACGCCGACGTGCGGGACCTGCCGGTGCTCGGGCTGTGCTGGGGCGGCCTCGCCGTCGGGCACCTGCGCCTCGGCGTCGGCTCCCACGTCCACGACACCAAGGTGACCGGCGCGTACGAGACCGACCTGCTCGTCGCCGACCACCCGATCGGCGACGGCCTGGACGACCGGTTCTGGACCGCGCACAGCCGCATGGCGGGCTTCGACGAGGACGACGTCGCCGCCGCCGAAGCCGCGGGCCGCGTGCGCGTGCTCGGCCGCGCGCCCGCGCCCGCCGGGACGGTCATCGCCGAGTCCGCCGACCACCGGCTGCTCATGCACATCGGCCACCCCGAGTACGACGGCGCGCGGATGGCCTACGAGTACGCCAGGGACTCCGCCGCCGGGCCGGTCCCCCCGCCCGCGAACGTCGTCCTGGACGACCCGGTCTGCCGGTGGCGCAGCCACAGCCGGACGTTCTTCGCCAACTGGACGAGCCTGGTGTACGCCTCGGCACTCGCCAGGGCCCGAGGCGGTGAACTGCGGTGACCACCGGTGTCGAGTCCGCCAGGGACGCCAGGGAAACAGTGGTCTGGAAGTTCGGCGGCACCTCCGTGGGCGATGTCGACCGGCTGCGCGCGGTCGCGGCCCGGCTCGTGGCCGCGCAGCGCGCGGGCACCCGGGTCGTCGCGGTGCTGTCCGCCATGGGCGGCAGCACCGACCTCCTCGTCCAGCAGGCCGCCCAGGTGGCGGCGGCGCCCGACCCGAGGGAACTGGACGCCCTGCTGTCGGTCGGCGAGGCCATCTCGTGCTCGCTGGCCGCCATGGCCGTGCACGAGCTGGGCGGTCGCGCCGTGTCGCTGACCGCGGCCCAAGCGGGGGTGCACAGCGACGCCGCGCACGGCAACGCCCGGCTCCTGCGCGTCGACCCGGGTCCGATCACCCGCGCGCTCGACGGCGGCCGCGTCGTCCTCGTCACCGGCTACCAGGCCGTCTCGCCCGCGGGCGACACCACCACGCTGGGCCGGGGCGGCTCCGACGCCTCGGCGATCGCGCTGGCGAGCGCGCTCGGGCTGCGCGAGTGCGTCATCTTCACCGACGTGCCGGGCGTGTTCACCGCCGACCCGAGGGTGGTGCCCGAGGCGCGCATGATCACCGAACTCGGCCACGACGAGATGCTGCAGCTCGCCGACTCCGGCGCCCGGGTGCTGCAGACCAGGGCGGTCGAGCTGGCGGCCGCGCACGGCGTCGACATCCACGTCCGGTCCAGCCTGTCCGACGAGCCGGGAACCCTCGTGCGCGGCCAGGGCCGCGGCGCCGGGGTGGACGGCGCCCGCATCCGCGGCGTCGCGCACCTCGGCGGCGACCCGATCTTCCACGTCCCCGCGACGGGCGCGGGCCCGGTGTCCGCGGCGCTGGCCAAGGCCGGGATCGCGGTCGGCTCGGTCATCGTGGAGCCGTCGGGGGTGCGCTTCACCGCGCCGGGGGCGGACTCGGCCCGGGTGCTCGCCACCCTCGCCGAGCTGGGGCTGCCCGGCACGGCCCGCGAGGACGTCGGCAGCGTCAGCGTGGTCGGCTCCCTGGCCACCGAGCGGGTGTCGGTCGCCGCCACCATGATGTCCACACTGGAAGAATCCGATGTGGACGTCCAGCTGTTCACCACCTCGCCCAACCGCGTCTGCGCGCACGTGCCCGCCGCCGACGTCGCCCCGGCGGCCAGGGCCCTGCACGTCGCCTTCGGCCTCGGCGCCGACCGGCCGCTGGAGGTGGGTGTCGGTGGCTGAGCGGACCCCCACCAAGCCGCTGCTGCGCGACCGCGACTTCCTGCGCTTCTGGGGCGGGGAGACGGTGTCGCTGGCGGGCGCGCAGGTCGCCGAACTCGGCCTGATGCTCGTCGCGGTCATCACCCTGTCGGCGGGGCCGTTCGAGATCGGCCTGTTCAACGTCGCCCGCTACAGCCCGGTCGTGGTGTCCCTGCTGGTCGGTGTGTGGTTCGACCGGCACCGCCGCCGCCAGGCCCTGGTGATCAGCAACCTGGGCCGCGCCGCCCTGGTCGCGCTGGTCCCGCTCGCCGCGGTCACCGACATCCTGTCGATGGGCCTGCTCTACGCGATCGGGTTCCTGCTGGGCCTGCTCACCGTCGTCTTCGACGTCGGCTCCCTGTCCTACGTGCCGAGCCTGGTCGAGCGCGACCGGCTCGCCGAGGCCAACGGCCGCATCCAGACCAGCTACTCCGTCGCCGGGATCGCCGGTCCCGGCCTGGCGGGCGCGCTGATCGGGCTGCTCACCGCGCCGTTCGCGCTCCTGGTCACCAGCGCCTCCTACGTGGTCTCGGCGGTCAGCATGGCGTTCATCCGCCGCCCTGAGCCCGACCCGCCGCCGCCGGAGCCGGGGGTGAGCGTGCGCGCCTCGATCGCCGAGGGCCTGCGCGCGGTGTTCGGCGACCGCGTGCTGCGCAACCTGGCCACCCAGTCGGCGACGTTCAACCTGTTCGAGAACGTCGTGACCACCCTGTTCGCCGTCTACGCGGTGCGCCACCTCGGCCTCGGCGTCGGCCAGCTCGGCTTCGTCATCGGCGCCGGGGCGGTGGGCGCGCTCACCGGCGCGGTGGTGTGCACCCGGCTGACCGGCAAGCTCGGCCTCGGCAGGGCGCTGCGGCTGGCCACGCTGCTGGCGTGCGTGTCCCCGGTCGCGCTGGTCGCGCCCGGCGACGCGAGCCCCGCCGCGCTCGGGGTGCTCGCCGGGGGGCTGGCCGTGCACGGGTTCGCGCTGGCGGTGTTCAACGTCAACGCGCTCACCCTGCGCCAGTGCGTCACACCGACCAGGCTCCTCGGCCGGATGAACGCCAGCTACCGGCTGCTGCTCTTCGGCACGATCCCCCTCGGCGCGCTGCTGGGCGGGGCGCTGGCCGCCGCCTTCGGGCTGCGCACCGGCCTGATCATCGGCGTCGCCGGGCTGGCGGTCCCGATGGCCTGGCTGTTCTTCTCCCCGGTCTACCGGCTGGTGTCCATACCGGAACCGCCCGGGGAGTCCTCCGCAGATGAAAGCGAGCCCGGGTCACCGCCCGCGCCCGGACGGAAGGATCGGGAGACCGATTATGTTGTCTGACGCCGACCGCACCGCCATGCTGGCCCGGCTGCGCCAGGGCCGCGACCACGAGGTCGACCGCATCCCGCCCCGCCCGGCGGGGGCCGACCGGCTGCCGCTGTCCTTCGGGCAGGAGCAGCTGTGGTTCATCGACCAGCTCGCTCCCGGCCAGTCCACCTACACGATCGCGGGCACCCTGGACCTGGACGGGCCGCTGGACCGCCAGGCCCTCGGCCGCGCCCTCGACGCCCTCGTCGTGCGCCACGAGGTGCTGCGCACCCGCCTGGTCACCGACGAGTCCACCGGTTCGCCCGTGCAGGTCGTCGACCCGCCCGCGCCGCAGCCGCTGCCGCTGGTCGACCTGGCCGCCACCGACCCCGCCGAGGTCGACGCCAGGGTCGAGGCGGTCACCGAGGAGGAGGCCGCCCGCCCGTTCGCCCTCGCCCAGGGCGCTCTCCTGCGCACCACCCTCGTGCGGCGCGGCCCGGATTCCCACCGCCTGATCGTCGTCGTGCACCACACCGTGTTCGACGGCTGGTCGTTCGGGGTCTTCACCGGCGACCTGCTCGCCGCCTACGCCGCCGAGGCCACCGGCGCCGCGCCCCGGCTGCCCGAGCTGCCCGTGCAGTTCGCCGACTACGCGCTGTGGGAGCGCGACAGGCTGCGCGGCGAAGTCTCCGCCAAGCTGGTCGAGTACTGGCAGAGCACCCTGGCTGGCGCACCCGCGCTGCAGCTGCCCACCGACCGCCCGCGCCCGGTCGTGCAGACCTACGACGGCGACGTGGTCACCCTGGAGCTGCCCGCCGACCTCGCCGACGGGCTGCGCACCCTGGCCCGCGGTGCGGAGACCACGCTGTTCACCGTGCTGATGGCGGCGTTCCAGGTGCTGCTGCACAGGTTCAGCGGGCAGGACGACGTCGTCGTCGGCACGGTCAGCGCCAACCGGAGCAGGCCCGAGCTGGCGCCGATGATCGGCTACCTGGTCAACACCCTGGCCATCCGCGGCGACCTCAGCGGCGACCCCTCCTTCACCGAGCTGCTGCGCCGCACCCACACGAGCGTCCTGGGCGCCTACGCCCACCAGGACCTGCCGTTCGCCAAGCTGGTCGAGGCCCTGCGCGTGCACCGGGACCCGAGCAGGCACCCCGTCTTCCAGGTGGGGCTGCAGCTGGTCGACGCCGCGGCGGGCGAGCACGAGGCCGCGGGCGTGACCGTCCGGCCCGCGGCCGTGGCGGGCACCGCGGCCAAGTTCGACCTGCTGCTGGCCGCCGCCGACCGCGGCGCGGGGATCAGCGTCGTCGCCTCCTACGCCACCGCCCTGTTCGACCGGAGCACCGTCGAGCGGCTGCTGGGCTGCCTGCGGGTGCTGCTCGACGGGATCGCCGCCGACCCGGGCACGGCGCTGTCGCGGCTGCCCCTGCTCACCGCGGCGGACCGCGCGCGCGAGCTGGTCGAGTGGAACGACACGGCGGTCGACTACCCGGACTGGTGCCTGCACGAGAAGTTCGAGGCCCAGGTCGCGGCCACCCCCGACGGGATCGCCGTCGTCCTGCAGGACGAGGCCGTCACCTACGCCGAGCTGGACGCCCGCGCCAACCGGGTCGCGCGGCGGCTGCGCGAGCTGGGCATCGGGCCCGAGCGGCTGGTCGGCGTCTGCATGCGCCGCTCGGTGGACCGGATGGCCGCCATCCTCGGCGTGCTCAAGGCGGGCGGCGGCTACGTGCCGCTGGACCCCGAGTACCCGGCCGCCCGGCTGGCGTTCATGGTCGAGGACGCGCACATGGAGGTCGTCGTCACCGACCGGGCCAGCGCCTCGGCGGTGCCCGGGGAGACCGGCTACGTGCTGCGGATCGGCACCGAGGACCTGTCCGCGCTGCCCGACACCGCCCCCGGCTACCCGGTCGAGCCCTCGTCGGTCGCCTACGTCATCTACACCTCGGGCTCGACGGGCAGGCCCAAGGGCGTGGTGGTCGAGCACCGGCAGGCGGTCAACTTCGCCACCGGGGAGATCGAGCACTGGCCGCTGGGCCCCGGCGACCGGGTGCTCCAGTTCGCCTCTCTCAACTTCGACGTGTCCGTGCTGGACATGTTCGGCGCGCTGCTGTCCGGGGCGTGCCTGGTGCTCGCCGACAGCGAGACGCTGCTGTCGCCGCCGCGCCTCGCCGACCTGATCCGCGCCGAGCGCATCACCTTCATGTGCCTGCCGCCCGCGGTGCTCAACCTGATCGCCGCCGAGCCGTTCCCGGACCTGCGGGTGGTGATCGCGGGCGGCGAGGCGTTCTCCTCGGACCTGGTCGCCCAGTGGGCCAGGCCGGGGCTGCGGTTCATCAACGGCTACGGCCCCACCGAGACCACCGTCGGGGCCACCATGGCGCGCTGCGCCAACGACGGGATCGACCCGCCGCCGATCGGCCTGCCGCTGCCCAACTACACCGCCTACGTGCTGGATTCCACAATGGAGCCGGTGCCGGTCGGTGTCGCGGGCGAGCTGTACCTCGGCGGCAAGGGGGTGACCCGGGGCTACCTGAACCGGCCCGAGCTGACCGAGCTGCGGTTCGTGCCCGACCCGTTCGCCGCGGAGGCGGGCGCCCGCCTGTACCGCACCGGCGACATCGCCCGGCGCAGGCCCGACGGCAACCTCCAGTTCCTCGGGCGCGCCGACGACCAGGTCAAGATCCGCGGCCTGCGCGTCGAACTGGGCGAGATCGAGGCGACGCTGGCCGCGCACCCCGCGGTGGCCCAGGCCGTGGTGGTGGTCGGCGCCGACCGCACGGGCGACAAGCAGCTGGTCGGCTACGCCCGGCTCGCCGACGGCACCAAGGTGACGCCCGCCGACCTGCGGCTGCACATGGCCGACCGGCTGCCCGGCTACATGGTGCCGCCGCACGTGCTCGTGCTGGAGTCCTTCCCGCTCAACGCCAACGGCAAGGTCGACCGCTCGCGGCTGCCCGACCCGGCCGAGGCCGGCGTGGCCGCGGGCAGCACCCCGCCGCGCACCGTGGTGGAGGCCGTCCTCGCCGACATCTACGCCGACCTGCTCAACCTGCCCGACGTGGGCGTCGAGAGCGGCTTCTTCGACCTCGGCGGCAACTCGCTGCAGGCCATGCAGCTCATCACCCGCCTGCGGCGGGACCTGGCCGTGGACACCGACGTGACCGCGATCTTCCTGACCCCCACCGTCGAGCGGCTGGCCGCGGTGCTGCGCGACCAGCACGGCCTGCCCGACAGCGACCTGGACAGCGGCGAGGAGATCGCCGCGGGCGGCGCGGAGGCCACCGCCGCGGGCGGCGCGGGGGCCACCGCGGTCGCCAGCGCGCTGGTCCGCCTCACCGACGGCCCGGGGGAGACGCCGCTGCACCTCGTGCACGCCGTCGGCGGCACCGTCTACACCTACGCCCCGCTCGCGGCGGAACTTGCCGAGGAATACCAGGTGTGGGGTGTGGAGGCCGAGGGTCTGCGCCCCGGGAGCGACCCGGTCGACTCCCTGGAGGTGATGGTCGACAGGTACGTGCGCCGCATCCGCGCCGTGCAGCCGGAAGGCCCCTACCGGATCGGCGGCTGGTCCTTCGGCGGCCTGGTGTCACTGCGCATCGCCGACGCCCTTGTGGCCCAAGGGCAGCGGGTCGCCTTCGTGGCGATGCTCGACGCGCCGATGCGGGTGCACGACGAGGTGACCCAGACCGAGGACGAGTTGGCGGGCTACTTCGTGGCCGACGCCGCCCGCACCCTGGGCCCGAACGCCCCGACACCCCCGGACCCGGCAGGCACCCCGGCCGCCGACCAGCTGGCCTGGCTGGCCACCCACCTCGGCGCCAGCGGGGACCGCACCGAGGTCGCCGCCGACATGGCAGCCCGCTTCGCCGTCTACCGGGCCCACCTCGCCGCGATCGCGGGCTACCTGCCGCCCGCCGTCACCGTGGACACGATCGTCGTGACCGCGGCGGGCTCGACCGACACCAGCGCGCAGTGGGCGGCGGCCCTGCCCGGCCACACGCACCACTCGGTGGTCCCCGGTGACCACTACAGCTTCCTCACCGGCCGTTCGGCGACCGCCATCGCCATCGCCATCGCGGCCACCGAACAGCGCATCACCGCGCGCGCCGAGGAGGTCATCGGCTGACGACCCGCTCGACGCGGCTGGGCCGCTGCCTGCGACGGCAGCGGCCCGGCGCGCGCTCGGGGTCAGTTCTGGGGGACCAGGGTGAGGTCGCGGCCGTTGAGGGGCTGGGTGGCCCGGGAGTTGCCGTTCTGGAAGAGGTTCTTGAAGCGGGTGATGGTGGCCTGGGTGACCGTCTTCTCGGCCATCAGCATCCACTGCACGCCTTCGGTGAAGGGGGCCGTGGTCAGCGAGCCCTGGTAGCGCAGGGTCGAGCGGTTCGCGGGCAGCAGGGTGTTGAGGTCGAAGTCGGACAGGTGCACGTCGGTGCCGCACTCGGGGGCGAGGGTGGCCAGGACGGTGTCGACAGAGGAGCGGGCGCCCGCGCGCAGCGGGACGCCGATGACCAGAAGCTGGTCGGCGGCGCTCTTGTGCACCAGGTGCATCTCCAGCGGCAGCGAGTGGCCGCCGAAGCGGTGCTCGGAGGGGGTGTGGAAGTGGAACTGCACCAGGTCGTACCGCACGCCCGCGAGGGTGACGTGGCCCGCGCCCGCCTCCACCTCGGCTTCCTCGGTCTCCTCGTGGTCGCGTGTGGTGCAGCCGTTGGCCTGCGCCTGGTCCTTGCGCACGTAGTGCAGTTCCAGGTCGGAGTGGCCGTAGGTCACCAGCAGCGGGGCCTGGCCGGGGTCGACCGTCACCGCGTTGGGGGTGACGTTGACCGGGCTCTGCTTCGGAGCCTGCGACTGGGCGGTGGTGCCGCTCGCGACGCTCATGGCGACGGCGAGCGACAGGGGGACGAGGGTGGCGGCGACGCGCTTGATGGTCACGCTCGTGGTCCGTTCTCACGATGTATCAACCGATCGGGTGACACACTGTCGAGCTAGGACCTCGGTTGTCGCAACGGAAAAATCACCAGACTGCGGGGACGAAAAGGACGCTGGGGGACGAAGACGATAGAACTGGACTATGAAGTGGGTCACATCGGGTTTGCGGGTGTCCTCGGGTCGCGCGGGCGTTGGAGCCGGGGTGATCCGCCCAGGTCACGACTCGGAACTGAGCCCGTTTCCGGTGTGTGTCGCCGTATCGGGAAACCGTTGCCAGCAAGGGAAAGGCCGGCCCTGGGTGATCCCGAGGTGCGGGCGCGTCCGTGATCTGCGCCGGGTCGGGCACCTGGCGGCGGTCGCCGCGGAGCGGGACCTGTGGGCGGGGCGGTCGGGTGGGACGTCACCGTCGCCGCCGCGATGGACCAGGCCCTCGCCGAGCAGCAGCGTCCCGGCGGCGGCCGGTCGGTCAGAGCCCGGTGAACGCGATGGCGCGGGCGGCGTCCGGGGAGTCGCCGAGCAGGTGGTCCTCCCAGGCGGCGACGTACTCCGCCCGGGTGATGCGGTCGTCGTGGTCGCGGTCCAGGGCGGTGAAGGCGGCGTCGGCGGCCGGGTGTCCGAGGGCGGTGAGGAGGCGGTGGAACTCGGCTCGGGTGATGGCTCCGCCGGGGTGGGGGTCGGCCGGGGGTGTGCCGCGGAGGTGGGGGGTGGGCGAGTCCGGCGGGAGGGTGACCGCGGTGCGGTCCGGTTCGGCGCAGCCCGGCGGGTCGTGGGGCTGGAGCGCCTGGATTGCCTGGAGCGCCTGGACTGGCTGGGCTGGCTGGACTGACTGGACTGACTGGATTGCCTGGATTGCGCTGTCGGCACCGGTTCTGGCAGCTGGCATGGCGTCAACACCTGTTCGTGAGCGCGGGCGGACGGCAGGCGGGGACGTCGGCGTCCCCCCGCTACCTCTACCAAAGGCGCGGGACGGCGGGGAACACCAGCCACCTGTTCGGGTGGGCCCGCCTCAGAGGTCCCGGTCGACCGCCGCGGCGGCGTAGCCGCGCAGGCGCTCGCGGCTGGCGGTGTCGGGGAGGGCTGCGAGCGCGGCGACCGCCAGCCCCGCGTAGTGCCGTGCCCAGCGCGCCGTCGCGCGGACGGCGCCGGTCCTGGCCAGCACGGCCGCCAGGTCCACCCGCGCCGCCCGTGGATCGTCCACCCCGGACAGCGCGGTCTCGATCGCCGCCCGGTCGGCGGCGTCGCCGGTGCGGTGGGCAACGATCACCGGGAGGGTGATGCGGCCGTTGCGCACGTCGCTGGTGTCCGGTTTGCCCGCTGAGCCCTGGTAGGGCAGCAGGTCGTCGCGGATCTGGAAGGCGACGCCCAGGTGCTGGGCGTAGCGGCCGAGCGCCAGGACCTGCCGCGCGTCGCCGCCTGCCAGCAGGGCGCCGCACTCGCAGGCGGCGCGGAACAGGGCAGCGGTCTTCAGGCGCACCATGCGCAGGTAGGTGTCGTGGTCGAAGCGACCGCTCGCGCAGAACTCCGCCTCCAGGCTCTGGCCGCGGCACAGGTCGATGCCGCACCGCGACACCACCCCCAGCGCCGCGACCACCCGATCGGCCGGCGCGCCCGCGCTGTGGCACTCGGCCAGGCCCGCGAACAGGTCGAAGATCAGCGCGTCGCCCGCGACGATCGCCGACTCGACGCCGTAGGCCGCGTGCGCGGCCGCCCGCCCGCGCCGGGTGTCGTCGCCGTCGATGATGTCGTCGTGCACCAGGCTCGCCACGTGCCCGGACTCGGCGCCGACGGCGGCGGGCAGCACCCGGTGCGGGTCGCCGCCGACGGCGAGCGCCGACTCCAGGAGCAGGATCGGTCGGAACAGCTTGCCCGCCGGGGTGAGGGCGTGCCCGCAGGTCGCGGCCAGCAGCGACGACCCGCCCCACCGCCCGGCCAGCCGGGACCGCACCTGCCCGAGGAGCCCGAGGACGTCCGGGCCGACCAGGCCCGCGAGCCCGGCATCACCCGACGGGGCTTCCTCTGTCGCCTGAACGGACATCTTCGCGGCTCCTCGCCTCGGGGATGGGACGGTCGGGCACCCGGCGTACCTGCTGTTCGGACTTGCCCATGTAGTAGACGACCTCCTCGTGGTTGGTCGACGGCAGGAACGCCTCGGCCCCCGCCTTGTAGTAGAGCGAGGTGGTGACCGGGCGGACGGCGGGCTGGTGCGGCTCGTCGCGGCGCAGGGCCCGGACCACGCCGGGCACGTCGCAGGGCAGCGCCACGTCGGCGCGCACGTGGTGGGGATCGCCGTCGAGGTCGACCACGGGCAACCGCTCGTTGGCGTAGCGCGCCGACGGCGCGCGGCCGGGCGCGGTGTAGGCGGGCAGGGTCAGCAGGTCGTAGTCGACCACGGCGTCGAGGACGTCGCGGTGCTCCGGGAGCACCAGCGGCCGCAGCGCCTCCCGCCACCACCGGCGCAACAGGTCCTTGGCCTCGTCGGTGCCGTAGACGTGCACCAGGACCGGGGCCAGCACGTCGGAGTCGGTGAAGGAGTTCGCCATGCCCGCGCGCAGCGGCTCGCCCGCCGGGTCGTCGTCGGTGGTCAGCCACTGCATCAGCGAGCGGATCGCCTCCGACTGGGTGATCCCGCCGAGCAGCCGCAGCGGCGTCCACAGGTAGCGGAACACCGGGTTCTCGGCGATGAGCCGGGACACGAAGATGAACTGGTGCATGTACCTGTTGTCGCTCGCCGACATGGTGTCGTGGGAGATCAGGTACTCGAAGTCGTCGGTGTTGCCGCGCACGGTCACCAGCCCGAAGCGCTCCTTGTCGCGGTGGTAGACGGTGTTGGGCAGGATCAGCATCGGGTAGACGGCGACCCGGGAGACGTGCTGGGCGAGGCGGTCGTAGCCCTTCATGAACGACTCGACGGTCTCCCCGGGCGCGCCCCAGATGAGTTCGGCATAGCAGTCCATGCCCTCGAAGGCGAGCCAGGCGGCCAGGTCCTCCCAGTCGTTGACTTTCATGTTGCGCCGGTTCATCAGGTCGAGGGTGTCCTCGTCCAGGGTCTGCAGCGCCAGGGTGAAGGAGCTGTGCAGGCCGACGTCCTTCATGGTGCGGACGATGTCGTAGAACACCGTGGACTTGTTCTTCGCCCACGACGCCTCGATGCCGCGCGGGTAGCCGTGCTCCTCGCGCAGGGCGACGACGTCGGCGACGAAGTCGCGGTCCTGGGGCAGCATCCCGAAGTTGGCGTCGCACAGCACCAGCGTGTGCACCTTGTGCCGGGCGAACAGCTCCACCTCGGCGCGCAGCCGCTCCCGGGAGAACGCCCGCACCTTCTGCCCGACGGCTCCGCCCCAATAGCAGAACGAGCACTTGTAGGGGCAGCCGCGGTTGGTCTCCATCAGCGCGACGTCGTAGGGGAATCGGCCGTCCGGTCCCGCCATCGGGATGACGCCGGTGAGGAACGGCGACGGGATCTCGTCCAGGTTGTCGATCCTCGGTCTGTCCGGTGTGGACACGGCAGTCCCGGCGGCGCCGCGGAAGGTGATGCCGTCGACGCCGTGCAGCTCCCTCGGGTCCGCTCCGGCGAGCCGGGCGCGCAGCAGGTCCCGGAAGGTGAACTCGCCCTCGCCGTTGACCACGATGTCGACGCCCGCGTTCTCGGCGAGCACCCTGGTGCCCTGGTCGGAGACGTGGTTGCCGCCGAACACCGCCCACCCGGTCGGGTTGAGCTGCTTGAACGTCTCGGTGAGGGCGGCGAACTCGCGGTGGTTCCAGCCCAGCACCGAGAACGCCAGCACGTCCGGCGCGCCGTCGTGGAACAGGGTGTTCGCCATCCCGAAGAGGGTCGCGCCGCCGTCGAAGTTGTGGATGGTGATCTCGCAGGCCTCGGCGACGGCGGGGTCGGCGAGCGCGGTCGCCTTCAGGTACGCCGAGGCCAGCGGCATGGACTCCAGGGACATCGCCCAGACGCCCTGCTGCACCAGCCACACCCGCAACGGTCGCATCGCCCCTCCTCCGGTCACCACGTCACGGGCAGCGCAGCGGGCCCGTCGTCGAGCCAGGCCCCGGTCCACACCACGTCCTCGGGGGCCTGCACCAGGGCCAGCCCCGGCAGCCGCTCCGCCAGCGCCTGGATCGCGGAGACCAGCTGCGCGCGGGCGACGGCGGCGCCGACGCAGCGGTGCGGCCCGTACCCGAACCGCAGGTGCCTGCCCGCGTCCCGGGTCCGGTCGAACCGGTCCGGGTCCGGGAAGCGGTCCGGGTCGCGGTTGGCCGCCTCCAGGCGCACGACCACGGTGTCGCCCGCGGCGATGCGGTGCTCCCCGATCCGCACCTCGCACACGGCGAAGCGCGGGTAGGGCTCGCCGCTGATCCCGGCCTGGTGGCGCAGCACCTCCTCGGCCGCCGCGGTGGCCGCCGCCTCGTCGGCCAGCCCGGCGAGACCGCCGGAGCCGAGCAGCTTGACCACGCCGATGGACAGCGCGTTGGCGCTGGTCAGCTGGCCGCCCGCGAGCAGGGCGGCGCCCGCGAACACCAGCTGCCGGTCGGTGAGGCCCGCTGCGGCGAAGCCGCTGAGCATGTCCTCGCCGGGGTCGGCGCGCCGGGCGGCGACGAGGTCGCCGAGGAAGGCCAGCAGGTCCGTCCAGCCCGCGACGGCCGCGCCGTCGGGTTCGCCGACGACGGTGGAGATCGCCGTCGCCCAGGCGGCGAACCGCTCGCGGTCGGCGATGTCGACGCCGAGCAGGTCGGCGACGACCTCGCGGGCCAGCGGCAGCGCGACGTGCGCGACCAGGTCGGCCGGGGGACCGGCGGCGGCGAGGTCGGCGACGTGCGCGTCGGCGAGCGCCCGGACGCGGG
The DNA here is from genome assembly GCF_042657845.1 of Actinokineospora guangxiensis. Classification (NCBI taxonomy): domain Bacteria; kingdom Bacillati; phylum Actinomycetota; class Actinomycetes; order Pseudonocardiales; family Pseudonocardiaceae; genus Actinokineospora; species Actinokineospora guangxiensis. Next base: position 397,416 of record NZ_JBHSKF010000002.1, read on the forward strand.
GGCGCATGCGCTCGATCGCGCGGGCGGTGAACCCCTTGGCGAGCAGGCCGCGCAGGCGGGCGTGGGCGGCACCGTCGCACAGCAGCGAGTCGGTGTCGGCGTGCCCGCCGGGGGCGGTGATGGAGAAGCGGGCGTCGGTGAGCACCCGCTGGGCCAGGTCGGCGCCGAGCACCAGCCAGGTCGACGGCCCGGACTCCCCGGGTAGGCGCACCAGCGGGTCGGCCTCGCGCAGGTCGGCGAAGGCCGGTGGCGGGTCGTAGCGGGACGGCCGGTCGTAGGGCAGCGCGAGCGCACGCAGGTCCACGCCTCACCCCACCAGCGCGGAGTCGAGGAAGCGCCGCACCGCGCCGCTGAAGGCGTCCGGCCGCTCCAGGTTCAGCATGTGCCCCGCGCCGGCGAAGCGTCGCGACTCCGCACCGGGCACGGCGGCGGCGATCCGGTCGGCCATCTCGTGCACGTCCGGGCAGTCCAGCCCGCCGGTGAGCACGAGGACCGGCGCGGTGATGCCCGCCAGGCGCTCCCACGAGTCCTCGGCGCGGCCGGGCAGCACGGGGTTGGGGCGGGCGTGGCGGGTGGCGGTGTGCACGGCCATGGTCCGGCAGAACTCCCTGATGTCGGCGGGTGAGCGCGCGGGCTCGCGGGTCGGACCGTCGACCCACATGCGCAGGAACACCTCGATGTAGTCGGCGGTGTCGCGCCTGCGGACCGCGTCGAGCTGGCGGCCGAGCAGCTCGACCAGGAACGCGCCGCGCCAGTACTGCTGCGAGGTGCCGCAGCCGCTGGCCACGACGCCGCTGACCCGGTCGGGGTGGTCGAGCGCGGTGTCGAGGGCGGTCGTGCCGCCCATGGACTGCCCGACGAGGAACGCCGCGGGCAGTCCGAGGTGGTCGAGCAGGGCGATGACGTCGTCGGCGCGCTGGTAGGGCCGGGTCGGGGTGGCGGACTCGCCGTGGCCGCGGGCGTCCAGCACCAGCAGCCGGTAGCCGGGGAACCGGTCCCGCTGCGGGTCCCAGACGCGGCGGTCCAGGGTGCCGTCGTGCAGCAGCACGACCGCGGGCCCGCTGCCGATGTCGTCGTAGGCCAGGTGGCCGTCGGCGATCGGCACCCGCTTCACCGCGCACCCCCCACGCCCGCGAGGGCGCCCGCCGGGGCCAGTGTTCCCAGCAGGGCCGAGCGCACCGCCGGGCGGCTGGCCACGACCAGGGTGAACAGCGCTTCCCTGGCCAGCCGCTGTGCCGGATGGCCGGTGAGCAGCGCGGCCCCGCCGCCTGCGACGACCGCCGCGGCGCAGGCCCGCTGCGCCAGCTCCGAGCACGCCGCCCGCAGGCCGGGCAGCCGCCGCGGCTCGCCGAGCGCGGCGTCGAAGCGCGCCCGCAGCCCGTCCCGCTCGGCGCGCAGCGCGTCGGCGGAGCCGGCCTCGGTCTCGGCGAGCAGCCGCACGGCCCGCCCGGTGAGGCCCAGGGACAGGGCGCTGTCCACGCGCAGGCCGATCAGCAGGCCCGCGAGGTAGGCGTCCCGGTCGACCCGGGTGGTGACCCGCTCCTCGGGCAGGTCGAACCCGTGCAGGTCCAGCACCACGGTGCTGCTGCCCTGGCAGGCCACCAGCGACAGCGGCCGCGCGCTCAGCCCCGGCCCGGGGCGGGCGTCGACGATCCCGCTGACCACCTGGCCGGTGCGGTCGTCGTAGGCGGACACGTGCAGCACGTCCACCACGCCCCACCCGCTGACGAACGGCACCCGTCCGCTGATCGACCAGCCGTCCCGCCCGCGCTCGGCCCGCACCCGCGGCGGGGTCGGCACGACGCCGGAGAACGCGCCGCCGCCGCGCAGCTCGCCGCGCACGGCCGCGGCCAGCCACCGCTCGCGCAGCTCCGCGTTGGGCGTGGTCAGCAGCGCCATGACGATGCCGTGGTGCTGCAGCCAGGTGAACGTCGTGGTGAGGCACCCGGACGCCAGCTCCTCGATGACCCGCAGGGCCGCGCCGAACTCCAGGCCGGGGCCGCCCGCCTCGGGCGGGGCGAAGAGGCCGTAGAAGCCCTCCGCGGCCAGGAGCGCGTAGTGGCTCTCGGGGACGCGGCCGGTGGCGTCCACCTCGGCGGCGGCCGGGTGCAGCACGGTGTCGGCGATCGCGGTGGCGGTCTCGACCATCCCAGACCCGACCATCCCAGACCCGACCATCCCAGACCCGACCGTCCCAGACCCGACCATCCCAGACCCGGCAATCCCCGTCACGCCGCCCTCCCCAGCTGGAGCAGGTGCAGGTGCCACTGGGCGTGCCGCTCGCCGGAGGTGACATCGGCGGGCAGGGCGGTGGCCAGCGCGGCGGGGATCTCGTCCATGGTCGTGCGGTGCAGTTCGCGCACGGCCAGGCCCGCTCCCGCAGCCAGGTCCTCGATCAGCGCGGGCTTGCCCATCGCCTCGCCGAACCACAGGTAGAGGTGGCCGGTCGGGGTGAGCAGGGCGGCGCCATCGACCAGGAAGCGGCGGAGCTTGGCGAAGCCGGGGTCGAACATCGTCTCGTGCCAGAGCGAGCCGTCGAGCCGCTCGGCGGGGGCGTCGAAGAACGGCGGGTTCCAGTAGATCCCGTCGAAGCGCTCGCCCGGCCGGACCGCGGCGTAGAGGTCGCTCAGCCTGGCCTCGACCCGCTCGGCGACACCGTGCCTGCGGGCGTTGGCCAGGGTGTTGGCGACGGCGGCGGGGTTGAGGTCGAGCGCGAGGACCCGGCGGCACCCGCCGAGGGCGGCCAGCACGGACATCACCCCGGCCCCGCTGCCCATCTCCAGGAATGCGCCCATCGCGGCGAACGGGATCAGGTCGGCGTGCAGCTCACCGCCGGGGGAGTACGTCGGCGGCCACACCTCGTCCAGCAGGTCCCACTGGCGGCCGAGCAGCTCGAACACCTCGGCGCGGCCGGTGTCGGCGCGGTAGCCGTCGATGATGGTCTGCCCGATGCGGAGCTCGAATTCCCTGGTGTCCATTGACGTCCCATGGCAATCGGCGGGTCCGGAGCCCCCAGCACACCGCCCCGGCCGCGCCGCGGGCAATCAGCCGGGTCGAACGCCGGGCGGGGCCCAGCCGACCAGGGTGTCCATCGAGCGGCGGGACACCGCTTCCGGCAGCAGGCCGCCGAGCCAGGTCGCGGCGTTCCTGGCGGCCACGGCGACCGGGCCCGCCGACTCCACCACCCGGCCCGTCCACCGGGAGATCCGGGCCAGGCGGTCCACCCGGGGGCGGCGCACCCGGTCGTAGTCCGACAGTCCGGCGCGCACATCCCCGAAGCAGGCCGGGGCGCCGATGCGGTGGACCAGCTCGACGGCGTCCTCCACAGCGAGGTTGGCCAGCCCCACGTTGGGGGACATGGGGTGCGCGGCGTCGCCGACCAGCACGACGCGCCCGGAGTGCAGTGCGGGCAGCGGCACCGGCAGCTCGGTGATGCGGTCCACGTGCACCTCCCCGCCCGCCGCCCTGTCCAGCAGCGCGGGCACGGGGTCGTGCCAGCCGCCGAAGAGGGCCGCCAGATCGGCGCCGCCGCGCGCGGCGTCGGTGGCCAGGGCGGAGAAGTGCACGCGGTCGCTGGGCAGCGGCAGGATCGACAGGCGCAGGCCCGCGCCCCAGGTCTCGGCGGGCACGAGGTCGAGGCCGTCGGCGGGCACCACCGCCCGCCAGCTCGCCGATCCGCAGTCCCGCAGGCCGGGGTGGTGGGGGAACAGGGCGTGGCGGATCGCGGAGTGGACGCCGTCAGCGGCCACGACCAGTTCGCTGGCCACCACCTCGCCGCCCACCGCGAGCAGCGCGGGACCGTGCGCGCCACCGGGATCGGTCAGAATGGCGCGGAGTCCGTAGTGGATGGTGTCAGCGGGCAGGGCGGCGGTGAGCACGGCGGTGAGGTCGCGCCGGGGGAGGGCCCGCACGTGCTCGCGGTAGCGGCGGTGCACGAACCCCAGGTCGCTGCGGGCGATCCAGCGCCCGCCGGGGGTGCGCACGCCGCCCTCGGCCTGCACCACCGACCGGGCGGCCACCTCGCCGCCGACGCCGAGGTGGTGCAGGGCGTGCATCCCGTTGGGGGTCAGCCCGATCCCGCCGCCGCGCGAGCGCGGCGCGTCCGCGCGCTCCAGCACCCGCACGGGCAGGCCCGCCCGGTGCAGGGCCACCGCGGTGGCGAGTCCCGCTATGCCTGCTCCGACGATGTGGATCATCCTGGCTCCTCGCGGTCGTGCGGGCGAACAGCGGAACCGCTCGCCTGGACGGGGTTACGGTGCGGCGCATGCCGTTGTGGTCCCGAGTGCGGGTGCACGCCGAGGCGTGCCGGCCCGACACCCTCTTCTACGCGGGCACCGTCGGCCTGTCCGGCGCGGTGCTGAGCGACCCGCGTGCCCCGCTGCCGCTGTTCGCGCTGGCCTGGCTGGTGCCGACCCTGGTCTGGATCGCCGCCATCTACGGCGGCGACTACTTCGACCGCGAGCTGGACAGGATCGCCAAGCCGCACCGGCCGATCCCGTCCGGCAGGCTCGCGGCCGGGACCGCCCGCGCGATCATGCTCGCCGGGATCGGCGCGGGCGCGCTGATCGCGGTGCTGGTGAACCCGTTCACGATCGGGCTGGCCGCCGTCGCCTGCGTGTGCGGCATCGCCTATGCGCGAGTCCTCAAAGGACGGGGCTTGTGGGGCAATGTGGTGCGCGGCCTGCCGACGGCGCTGACCCTGCTGTGGGGGTCGATGGTCGTGCAGCCGCTGCCGGAGCCGTCGCTGGCGGTGCTCGCGGTCGCGTTCTGGCTGCACGATTCCGGCTCCAACCTGCTCGGCGCCCTCGGCGACCGCGACGGCGACCGGCTCGGCGGCTACACCACCTATCCGGTGCTGCGCGGGGACGACGCCTCCGTCCGCGGCATGTGGGGCTTGCTCGCCGCGTGGGTGGTGCTCGCCGCCGGGTGGCCGCTGGTGACCGGGATCGCGGTGTCCCCGGCGGTCTACTGCGCGGGCGTGGTCGTCACGGCCGGGGCGAACGCGGTCGCGGTGGCCCTGGTGGCCCGCGCGCCCCGGCCGATCCCGCGCGCGGTGTGCCTGCGCGCCCACGAGATCGTCGTGGCCGAGCGGATCGTGCTCGGGACGTTCTTGCCCGCCGCGGCGGGCCGCTGGGACATCGCGCTGCTGGTGGGCATCCCCTCGCTCGCGATCACCCTCGCCGCGCGGGCGGTCATGCGCACGCGCTACGAGCCCGCCAGGGCATGACGCGGGTGGCCGCCCTTGTACAGGCCGAGCACCAGTTCGTGCGAGTAGCCCAGCAGCTCCAGCAGCTCCGGGTCCAGGCCGTGGGCGCGCGCGGGCGGGACGCTGAGCGTGCCGTTCTCCACCTGCCGCAGCCAGCCCACCTGCAATCCCATGGAGAAGATGTGCCGCGTCTGGTCGTCAGTGGTGTTGGCCCCGCCCGCGTGGAAGGTGTCCGCCCGGAACAGCAGCGCGTCGCCCGCGGCCAGCTCCACCTGGTGGGCCGCCGACCAGTCCGGGGCCGGGTCGGTCGCGGGTCCGCCGTGGCTGTCCGGCACGACCCAGGTGGCGCCGTTGGCTGCGGTGAAGTCCGACATCGCCGCCATCACGGTCAGCGCGATGGGGTCCTCGCCCTGGGGGAAGTGCCGCCAGGAGAAGGTGTCCCGGTGCAGTTCCTGGCGGTGCGCGCCGGGGCGGCGGGCCATGTACTCGGCGATCGTCAGCAGGACGGTGTCCGACAGCGGACGCAGCACCCGGCGCGCGCAGTCCACGATGTCGCGCTGCAACACCAGCTCGGGGGCGCAGTCGAGGACGCCGACCAGGGCGTGCAGCGTCGCGGTGGTGTCGCCCTGGAAGCCGCCCAGCACCGACCGGGCCGCGTACTCGCCCTCCTCGGGGTGGGCGGCGAGGTGGGCGGCCACCTGGCCGAGGAAGGTCGAGCACAGCTCGGGCGGATAGGCGGCCTCCAGAACGGCGGCACCGCGGTCGCGGACCGCGGCGTCGAGCGCGTCGGGGTCGTACGGCGGGGCGAACCGGGGCACGGTCGATCCCATGGGTGGTCCTCTCACCAGGCGACGGGAAGGGTCTCGATGACGACGTCCATGCCCGGCGCGCTCCAGCGCACCTGCTCGGCCGGGACGGCAGGCCGCAGGCCGGGCAGGCCCGCGAGCAGGGCGTCGACCGCAACGGTCAGCTCCATGCGGGCCAGCGCCGCGCCGAGGCAGTGGTGCACGCCGTGGCCGAACCCCAGGTGCGGGGCCCGCTCGGCGGACGGGTCGTAGACGTCGGGTCGGCGGTAGACGGCCGGGTCGCGGTTCGCGCCGGTCCGCGCGGCGATGACGGTCTCGCCCGCCTCGACCCGCACGCCGCACAGGTCCACACCGGACCGGGCCACCCTGGTCGCGCCGATCTCCTCGTCTTGGAGCCGCAGCAGCTCCTCCACGGCGCGGGCGGTGCCGACCCGGCCCGACCGGAGCGCGTCGAGCGCGCCGGGGGTGGTGAGCAGGCGCAGCATCCCGTGCGCGATGGCCGACGCGGTGGTGACGTACCCGGCCATCACCAGGCCCAGCGCCATGGCGGCCACCTCGATGCGGCTCAGGCCGTCGTCCTCGCGCAGCAGGTCGCTGATCAGGTCCGGGCCGTCCGGCTTGCTCTCGACCAGGGCGACCGCGAAGTGCTGCAGGTCGTGGAACGCGCCGCCCGCGTCGCCGGGGACCTCGCCCGGCCGCAGCACGATGTCGGCCCAGCCCGCGAACCGGGCCCGGTCGGTCTCCGGGATGCCCAGCAGCTCCGACACGATCGCGATGGGCAGCGGGAACGCGAACTCCGCTTGCAGGTCCAGGCCCGGTCCCTTCGCGCGCATCGCGGCGACCAGGTCGGCGGCCACCGCCCTGGCCCGCTCGCCGAGAGCGGCGACCCGGCGGGCGGTGAACGCCCGGGACACGCTGCGCCGCAGCCGGGTGTGCTCGGGCGGGTCGTGCAGGAACATGAAGCCGGTGGCGAGGTCGTCGGCCCCGGTGGGCAGCGCGCCCGGGTAGCCGGTGCCGAACGCGGGGGAGGACAGCAGCTCCCGGACCGCGTCGTAGCGGGTGGCGAGCCACGCCGGGCCCGCCGCCGTCCGCACCCGGTGCAGTGGGCCCGCCGCCCGCAGCTCGGCCAGCTCCGGCGGCGGCTCCAGCGGGGAGGTCCGGTGGAACGGGTAGGCCAGCAGGGTGGTGTGAGCGGTGGTCATGGCGTCTCCTTCACAGCACGGCCATCTCCAGGGCGTCGGCGAACTCCGCGCCGGGGTGGCCGTCGACCAGGCGGGTGCGCAGGTCGGCGACCCGGGCGGCCATCCCCCGGTCGGCGGCGACCGCGCCGACCTGCTCGGCGACGGACTCCGGGGTCACCGGCTCGCGCAGCCGCACCCCCACCCCCAGGGCCTCGACGCGGTCGGCGACGGCCCGCTGCTCACCGATCTGCGGCGCGACCACCACCGGCACGCCGTGCACGAGCGCTTCCAGAGCGCTGGTCAGGCCGCCGTGGGAGACCAGCACACTGGCGTGCCGCAGGGTGTCGATCATCGGCAGCCGGCTGCGCAGCACCACCCGCTCCGACACCGGCCCGAGGTCGGCGCGGGTCAGGGTCGGCCCGGCGGCGACCGCCGCGCGCCAGCCCAGCCGGTCCACCCCGGCCACGCACGCCCGGAAGAAGTCCACGTTGTGCGTGAACACCGTGCCCAGGGTGACCGCGACCAGCGGGCCGTCCCCGCGCAGCCAGGCCAGGTCGGCCGACTCCTCCGGCGGGCGCACGCACGGGCGCACGAAGCTGAACCGGTCGTCGAAGGTCTCCCCGCGCGGCTGCACCTCGCGCGGGTAGAGCGCGATGTTGTGGTCGGCCTCGTTGTCGAAGAACCGCTCCGGCGGCACCGACGCCAGCCCGACCTCGGCCAGGAACTCCGCCGCCGCGCCGAAGAACGCCGCGGTGGACGACTCGTCGTCGTGGCGGGAGGCGTAGTCGGTGTGCAGGGAGAACTCGCTGTTGGAGGCGAACACCGGCCACACCCGCACCAGCGGCAGCCCGACGGCGTGGGCGTACAGCCAGCCCGCCATCGACAGCACGTCCGCGACGACGACATCCGGGAGGTCCGGCCGCTGCTGCGCCGAGAGCGCCGCGAACGCCGAGCGGGCCTCGGCGAGCAGCGTCGGCAGGACCGCGCCCATGTCGGCGAGGTCGACCGGGTTGGCCGGGTCGTCCATGGGGGAGTGGTAGGCGATGGCCTCGACGTGGGCGGCGACCTCGCGCTCGAAGCCCGCCGAGGCCAGCATCCGCACCTCGTGCCCGCGCTCGCGCAGCTCCGCCAGGCCCGGCAGCACCGGCAGCGCGTGCCCCCAGGCGGGGATCGAGGCGTAGAGAATCCTCACGGCGCGCCCCCGTCGACGGCGATGAGCAGGCGCTCGGGGAAGCGGTCGCCGAGCATGTTCACGTGCCACGGCACCTCGTGCCAGCCCTCCAGCATCCGGGCCCGCAGCCCGGACTCCACGACGGCGGCCACCGCGACCCGCAGCTCCAGCCGGGCGAGGTTCGCCCCGAGGCAGCGGTGGATGCCGAAGCCGAACGCCAGGTGCCGCCCCAGCCGCTCGCGGTCGGGGTCGAAGGCGTCGCCGTCGGCGAACAGCTCCTCGTCCCGGTTCGCCGCGACCAGCGGGGCCACCACCTGCTCGCCCCGGCTGATCCGCACTCCGCCGACAACGGTGTCGCCGGTGGCGAAGCGCGGCATGGACTCGCCGTTGTCGCCGGACTGGATGCGCAGCACCTCCTCGACGAACCGGTCGGCGAGGCCTGCGTCCCCGGCGCGCAGGCGCTCCAGCCACCCGCCGTCGAGCAGGTGCAGGAACGCCACGGCGATGGCGTTGGCGGTGCTGACGTACCCGGCGACCGGCAGCCCGAGCACCATCGTCACCAGCTCCACGTCGGTCAGCGAGGAGTCCGCCTCTTGGGCGCGCAGCAGGTGGGCGATCAGGTCGTCCTCCTCGCCGGGCCGCTTCCTGCGCTCGGCGACCAGGCCCAGCACGTAGTCGTTGAACTGGCGCCAGCCCGCCAGGGCGATCGAGCCCTGCGCCTGGGAGAGCGGCACCAGCAACTGGTCGGAGAGCCGCTGGGCCATCGGCCGGTCCGGCTCGGGGATGCCGACGATGCCCGCGATCACGTTCATGGTCAGCGGCTTGGCGAAGGCCGACATGACGTCCACCGGACCGCCCGCGCCGACCATCGCGGCCAGCAGCGCGTCGGCCTTGGCCCGGATGCCCGGGGCGTGCACGCCGACCCGGTTCGCCGCGAACGGGCCCGCGACCAGGCCGCGCAGCCGGGTGTGCTCCGGTGGGTCCTGGAAGATCGACTCGTTGGCCTCGGCGGTACCGTGCCCGCGGTCGGGGTCGATGGGCGAGACGCTGAACAGCGGACTGCCCAGGACCGCGCGGACGTCGGCGTAGCGGGTGAGCAGCCACGCGCCCGCGCCGTCCGGGGTCGTCGTCCGCGACACCGGGCAGCCCGCGCGCAGCGCGCCCCAGTCCCGGCCGTCCAGGTCGGCGGGCCGGAACCGCTCGACCGGTGGTGGTTCGCGCGAGGTCACCGCACCCTCCCCGAGTCCAGGCGCAGGGCCAGCGGGCCCCGCACCAGCATCCCGGCCTTCCACTCCGGTTCCGCAGGCCCGAGCCGCAGACCGGGCCGCGTCTCGGCGAGCACGCTCAGCGCCGCCCGCAGCTCCAGGCGGGCCAGCGGCGCGCCGAGGCAGAAGTGCGGGCCCCGGCCGAACGCCAGGTGCGGGTTCGGGTCGCGGGCCAGGTCGATGCGGTCCGGGTGGGTGAACACCCGGGGGTCGCGGTTGGCCGCGACGGTCGCCGCGACCACCGGCTCGCCCGCGGCGATGGCCACCCCGCCCAGCTCCAGGTCCACGGTGGCGTAGCGGGGTGAGGCGCCGTTGGCCTCCAGCGGCGTGAACCGCAGCAGCTCCTCCACGGCCGTGCCCACGAGCGCGGGCCGGGCGACGAGCCGCTCCCACAGCCCCGGCTCGGACAGCAGCAGGTAGAGGAAGTTCGGCAGCTGCGTCGAGGTGGTCTCGTAGCCCGCGACCAGCGCCGTCATCACCACCACGACCAGCTCCTCGTCAGTGATGTTGGAGCTGATGTTCGAGCTGATGCCCGAGCTGATGCCCGCGCTCTGCGCCGCGGTCATCGCCGAGACGAGGTCGTCGGCGGGCTCGCGCTTGCGGCGGGCCACCAGATCGGCGATGTAGTCCCACATCCGGGTGGTGGCCTCCACCCGCTCGGCCTCGGTGATCGCGGTCGTGGCCAGCCCGGCCTCCGCCCACCCCCGAAACCGGTCGCTGTCGGTGTACGGCACGCCCAGCAGCGCGCAGATCATCCGCAGCGTGTACGGGACCGCGAAGTCCGCCACCGCGTCGAAGGACTCCCCGCACCCGGCCAGCAGCTCCCGCGCCAGCGCCTCGGCGCTCTCCCGCAGCCGGGCCACCGGCCGCGCGGTGAACGCCTGCCCGCAGGTCGCGCGCAGCCGGGTGTGCTCCGGGGGGTCCATGGCGACGATGCCGCCCGCGAAGTTGACCTCGGTGGTCCTCGGGACGTCGCGGCGCAGCGACTCGGCCCGGGAGAAGCGGGCGTCGCTGAGCACCGTCCGCGCGTCGGCGTGCCGGGTGACCAGCCACGCGGGCTCGCCGTGCGGGAACCGCACCCGGCAGACCGGCTCCTCGCGCTGCAACCGCCGGTACTCCGGCTCCAGGTCCAGCGCCGGGGCCGCGGGGAAGGGGAAGCTCAGCACGGCCGCCCCTTCGCGACGACCCGGGCGCGGGCGCCCCGGTGCGGCAGCAGCATCGGCCCCTTCGGCGCGGCCCACTCGGCGAACGCCCGGTCCGGAGCCAGCGTCACCGCCGTCAGCACCGCGGTCAGCACCGTGCGCATCTGCACCATGGCCAGCGAGGCCCCGAGGCAGCGGTGCTCGCCCGCCCCGAACGGCAGGAACCCGGGGCCGTGCTGGAGGCGGCGGGCGAGGTCGTAGGAGTCCGGGTCGGGGTAGGCGGCGGGGCGGCGGTGCAGCAGTCCCAGGGACACCGCGACGAGCGTCCCGGCGGGCACCGTGAAGCCGTCCGCCTCCCACGGCTCGACGGCCACCCTGCCGAGGTCCATCGTCGTCGGCCGCGAGCGGATCGCCTCGTGGACGGCCGCGTCGAGGACGTCCCGGCCGTTCTGGTCGGCGCGGTCGGCCTCGCGCGCGGCGGCGGTGACCGCCGCCAGCGCGTCCGGCAGGCGCAGCAGCCGCTCGAACAGCCAGGCCAGCTGGGTCGCGGTGGTCTCCTGGCCGACGGCCAGCAGCGTCACCATGTGGTCGCGCAGCTCGGCGTCGCTCACCGGCTCCGGGCAGGCGAGCAGGGCCGACACGACGTCCGGCCCGGGTTCCGCGCCCGCGCGCCGCGCCGCCCGGCGCTCGGCCAGCTCGGCGTGGATGATCGCGTCGACCTCGGTGACCAGCGCCGTGAGCCGCGCCCACGGGCCGTGCCCGCCGAAGTTCCTGCGCACGGCGGGCACCAGGATCACCAGCGGGTTGATGGCCAGCAGCCGGGGCACCAGCACCCGCAGCCGGGCCAGGCGGGCGGAGTCGGTGATGCCGAAGACCGCCCGCATCATCACCTCCAGCGTGACGCGCTGGAAGCTGTCGAGCAGCCGCACCGTGGACCCCACCGCCCAGCCGTCCACCTCGCGGGCCACCGCCGCCTCCATCACCTCGACGTAGCGGGCCACGTTCGCGCCGTGCAGCGGACGCATGAGAACCCGCCTGCGCGCGGTGTGCTCGGCCTCCCCGGACAGCAGCAGCGAGTGCGCGCCGACCACGAACCGGATGGCCTCGTTGGCCTTGGCCGCGTCGAACCGGTGCGCCTCCGTGCTCAGCACCCGGCGCACGGTCTCGGGCGCGCACACGTGCACCACCGGCCCGAAGCCGAGGATGCGGGCGGTGAACAGCGGCCCGTAGCGGCGCAGGCAGTACCGGCCGAACTCGACCGGCGCCAGCGCCCACACCGCGGTCTGCACCACCGCGGGCCAGCGCGGGCCCGGCGGCAGCGTCGCTGCCATCGGGACGGTCGCGGTCACCGGGCGTCCTCCGGGACCTGGGTGGCCTTCAGGAACCGCCCCAGCGCGCGCAGCGTGAAGGTGTGGGCGATGAGGTCGTCGGTGTAGCAGAGGTCGTCGAAGTAGAGGCCGACCCGGCTGGGCTTCCAGGTGCCCTGGTCGTCCTGGCGCTCGGCCAGCCAGTCCACCCCGCGCAGCACCGCCGGGTCGGTCGGGTCGTGCCCGGCGTGCAGCAGCGCGTAGAGCGCCCACGCGGTCTCCTCGGCGGTGGAGCCCTCCGGGGGCAGGTCGTGCGTGCGCGGCCAGCCGCCGTCGTCGGCCTGCCCGGCCAGCAGCCAGTCCCGGGCCGCCCGCGCGGCGGACTCGCCCGCCCGGCCGGTCGCCGAGAACGCCTCCAGGAGCCGGGAGGTGCCGTGGGTGGCGTCCCGGAACCACACCGACGCGATCGAGCCGTCACCCGAGCGGTGGGTGTCCAGGTAGGACAGGCCGCGGCGCGCCGCCGACCCGGTCACCCCGTACCTGTGCAGCGCCATGACGGTGTGCGCGGTGACCCCGGCGCACGGCCGGTCGTTCATGATGTGGCTGTCGCGGACCCACTCCGACCAGGAGCCGTCCCGGTTCTGCATCCCCAGCAGCCACCGCACACCCAGTTCCACGGCCGGGTGGTGGCGCGGCACCCCCAGCTCGGCGAGCACGCCCAGCACGACGGCGGTGTCCTCGGTCTCCGGCCAGCCCGACGGGTTCGCCCAGGCCCAGCCGCCCGCGGGCAGCCCGAGCGGGGTGAACGGCCGGTTCCACTGGGCCTCCAGCAGCCAGTCCCGCGTGCGGTCGAGCCGGGGTTCGTCGGCGACGTCGATGAACTCCGACAGGGCCATGACCGAGTAGGCGGTCACCGAGATCTCCAGGTCGCGGTCGATCGCCCACGACCCGTCCGAGCGCTGGGTGCCCAGCAGGTACCGCAGCGAGGCCAGTTGCAGGTCCTTGCCGACCCCGGCGTCGCGCAGCCCCAGGTAGACGAACCCGGCGATCATCGGGCACTCCTCGATGCCGCCGTTGCTCCCGGACACCTCGCGCAGGTAGTCCAGCGCCTTGGGCTCGGCGATGCGCCCGCTCAGCCTCCGCAGCGGCCCGCGCGGCAGGGTCCTGGCCTGCATGACGCCCAGCGCCAGGATCACCGGCAGCGCGATGGACACCTTGTTCCGCAGCCGCGAGGGCAGCAGGACCGCCTCCACCGGCTGGTCGGGCTGCTCGGCCGGGTCCCGCAGCCCCACCAGCGCCCAGATCGTCGGCAGCGCGGCAGGCCAGGTCTTGGGGGCCTCGCCGCGCAGGCCCGGGATGACGTTCTCGGCGTCGTTGGCGTCCAGGAACGCCCAGCCCCTGGCGATGGACTCGCGGCTGCCGTCGGGGTCGGTCTCGTGCAGCGCGGCGACGCCGAAGGCGGTCATGCCGGGGCTGCTCGGCGGCTCGGTGTCGGCCATGCTCCAGCCGCCGTCCTCGCGCTGGTTCTCCCGCAGCCACCGCACCGCCGCCGCCACCCGGTCGCGGTTGCCCTCCGGGTCGGCGCGGTGCAGCGACAGCACACCGAGCGCGGTGGCGATCGCCGATGACGACAGCCGGTCCACCCACGAGCCGTTCTCCCGCTGCCGGTCCCACAGGTGGGTGAGCGCCCGGTCGGCCGCCTTCTCCGCCCGACTCCGTACCGCCACGAGATCCACGCGTGCCTCCCGATCGTGTGTTCTGGCCGTTCAGGTGCGGGCGGCCCGACGGTAACCGCGGGTCGCGCCGTTCGACGGTGCCGCGACCAGGCCGCGAGCGGCCATGACCGCGGCGATCGTGCGGTCCAGGCCCGCTCCCAGCGGCACCGTCGGACGGAAGCCGAGCCGGGAGCGCAGCAGGGCCGCGTCGCAGTGCTGGCGCGTCAGCGCCGGCACCGGCGGGCCGGGCGCGACGGTGTAGCCGGTGGCGGCGATCGCGGCCGCCAGCTCCGGGTCGCCCGCCCGGCAGGCCGCGCTGCTGCGGGCCACGATCTCGGCCACCAGCGCGCGGGTGGTGCGGTGCGCGGAGGCGGCCATGTTGAACACCCCGCCCGCGGCGCGCTCGTCGGTCCCGAGCGCCACCAGCGCGCGCACCGCGTCATCGACGAACACGTAGTCGCGGCTGTGGTGCAGCGAGCCGGTGTAGAGCACCGGTGGCAGCGGCCCGGCCGGGTCGAAGATCCGGCTCAGCGACCGCGGCACCACCCGGCTGGCCGTGTGCGGGTCGCCGGGGCCGAAGACGTTGCACAGCCGCAGCACCGCCACCGGTAGGCCGAGATCGGCGCCGTAGAGCCGCGTCACGGCGTCGGCGGACAGCTTGCCGACGTCGTAGACGCCGCGCGCGGCCAGCGGCGAGTCCTCGGTGTAGGCGGCGGTGGTCAGCTCCCCGTAGACCTTGTCGGTCGAGGCCAGGACGAATCGGACGCCGCCGACGGCCAGCGCCGCCTCCAGCACCGCCATCGTGCCGCCGATCGTGCTGCGCAGCGCGGCGGCCGGGTCGGCGTGCGCGGTGTCGACCGTGGCGGCGGCGGCGAGGTGGTAGACGACCGAGGGCCGCGCGGAGCGCAGCAGGTCGCGGCAGGCTCCCGCGTCGGCCACGTCCAGCCGGACCGCGCGCACCCCGGGGCCGCCGGTCCACGGGGCCAGGTCCGCGACCACCACCGGCGTCCCGCTCGCGGCGATACGCCCGGCCAGGTGGGTGCCGATGAACCCGCAGCCGCCGGTGATCAGGACCGGGCGCCGCGGCATCCGGGATCCCCGGCCGAACGCGCGCGCTGCCTCGGCAGCACCGGGTCGCCCGCGAGTTCGGCGAGCCGGTCGGCGAAGCGCTCCCAGAAGCCCGCGGTGTGCCGGGCGATGGCGGCCACCGCGCCCGCGCAGTGCGGCGGCAGGGTGCCCAGGACGGCGGTCGCGGCCCGCTCGTCGGGCACGTGCGCGCCGAGCCAGCGCAGCACCGCCCTACCGTTCTCGGTGAACCGCAGCATCGGGTCCTCGCGCAGGGCGTCGAGCACGGCGACCGCGGTCGTGCCCGCCTCCACGGGCTCGGCCTCGGCCGGGCGCGGCGCGCCGCGCCCGTCGGGGACGGGGTCGGCGCTGGCGCGCAGGCGGTTGCGCACGTCGAGCGCGGTGGACGGGGCGATCCCCGCCGCCCGCGCGACCTCCCGCACGGAGCGCCCCGGGTCGGCGCGCAGCAGTTCGGCGGCGAGCAGGCGACCGCCGCTGCCGTCCATCGGGCGGACCCGGCCGTCGCGCCCGATCCGCCTGTTCGACCGCCCGTCCTGGACGCTCGAACAGCGGCGGATCGCACCGACCGTGGTCGGCGCCAGCCCGGTCACCATCCCGATCCACCGGTCGGAGTGGTCGGGGTGGGTGGCCACGATCCGGGCCGCCGCCGCTCTGCGGTCCGCTGTGGACAGCGGGAGGCCGGTGGCCGTGTTGGCCTCGACCGCCAGGACGAAGGCGTCCTCCTCGGACCCGTCGAACCAGCGCACCTCCACTTCGGTGCGGGACAGCGACACCGCCGCGCGCACCCGGTGCGCGCCGTCGATCACCCGCATGGTCGGTCGGTGCACCACTATCGGAGGCAGCGGCACTTTCGAGGCGGCCAGCGCGCGCACGTGGGCGGCGTCCTCACCCGACAGCCGCGGGGAATCCCCCCAGCGCAGCGCGGTCACCGGAACGAGATCGACCAATCCGGTGACCACGGGTGCCTGATGCTCTGGTTTCCCTTGCGGCGCTTGGGTGATCGGCATGTGCTCTCCTCCGCGTGGTGTGTCGTGAGTCTCGCCGCAACGGGGCATATGGCGTCGCACACGGAACGCATATAGTCGGTGACGTGGAGTCGCCAGCGGTGGAGTTCCGGGTCCTGGGGCCGGTCGATGCGCGAGCGGCGGGCAGGCGGCTGCCGCTGGGCGGCCCCCGGCAGCGCGCCGTGCTCGGCGCGCTGCTGCTGCACGCGAACGCCGAGCTGGGCGTCCGCGCGCTGCTGCGGTCGGTGTGGGCGGACACCCCGGACTCGGCCCGGTCGAACCTGCGCACCTACCTCACCCGCCTGCGCCGCGCGCTGCACGTGCCGGGCGAGCCGGAGTCGCGGCTGCGCGCGAGCGCGGCGGGATACGCCGTCACGGTGCTGCCGGGCGAACTCGACCTCGCCGACTTCACCGCCGCCACCGCCGCGGCCGAGAGCGCGGCCGAACCGGAGACCGCCGTCGCGCACTGGTCGCGGGCGCTGGCGCTGTGGCGCGGCGCCGCGCTCGCCGGGATCTCCTGCGGCCCGCTCCTGGCCGCCGAGTCGACCCGGCTGGACGCGCGCCGCGAGTTCGTGCGCGAGCGGCTGCTGCGGACCCGGCTGCGCCTCGGCGAGCACGCCGAACTGGTCCCGGAGCTGCGGGCGCTGCTCGCCAGGGACCCGCTCGCCGAGGACTGGACGATGCTGCTGATGCAGGCGCTGCACCGCTGCGGCAGGCGGGCCGAGGCGCTGGAGGTCTACCGGGGCACCCGCGCCGCGCTGGTCGAGGCCAGCGGCATCGAGCCCGGTCCGCGGCTGCGCGAGCTGCACGCCTGCCTGCTGACCGACACGCGCGCCCCGGCGGCTCCCGCCCAGCTGCCCGCGCCGCCGACGCCGTTCACCGGGCGGGCGCGCGAGCTGGCCGAGATCACCGGGGAGCACCGGGTCGTCGTGGTCGACGGCATGCTCGGCGTGGGCAAGACCGCGCTGGTCGTGCACGCGGCGCACCGGCTCGCCGCCGACCACCCGGAAGGGCTGCTCTTCCTCGACCTGCACGGCTCCGCTCCCGCGGCCACCCCGCCGCTGCCCGCGGGCGAGGCGCTGGCCAGGATGCTGTGCGCCCTAGACGTGCCGCCCGCGGTGATCCCCGACGACACCGGGGCGCGGGCGGCGCTGTGGCGCTCCACCGTGGCGGGCAGGCGGGTCGTGGTCGTGCTCGACGACGCGCACAGCGCCGAACAGGTGGAGCCGCTGCTGCCCGGGGCGGGGGAGAGCCGGGTGCTGGTCACCTCCCGGCGCAGGCTGCCCCGGCTCGGCCAGGCGCACCCGCTGTCGCTGGACGTGCTGCCGCCCGCCGACGCCGCCGCGCTGTTCAGCGCGGTGAGCGGCCGGGCGGCCGACCCGATGACGGCCACGGCCGTCGACCTGTGCGGCGGGCTCCCGCTCGCCGTCCGCGCCGCGGCCGACCGGCTGCGCGACCGTCCAAGCTGGACAGTCGAACACCTGGTCGGCAGACTGGCCGACGAGCGCGGCCTGCTCGCCGAGCTGGACTCGGCCACCCCGACCATCGTCCCGGCGCTGGCCGCCTCCCAGGCCGCGCTGCGCGAGGACCAGCGCCGCATGCTCGACCTGCTGGGCCTGCACCTGGGCCCCGAGGTCCGCGCGGAGTCGGCCGCCGCGCTCGCCGAGGTGAGCGTCCCGGCCGCCGACCGGCTGCTGGAGGACCTGGTCGACGCCCGGCTGCTGCGCCAGACCGCGCCCGGCCGCTACCGGCTGCACTCCCTCGTGCGGGCCTACGTCCGGGGGCGGGTCGCGGTGTTCGACCGTCCAGCGCTGCGGCGCGCGCTGCACCGCCTGCTAGACCACTACCTGGCGCGCGCGGGCTGACCGTCCACGTCGGACGGTGATGCGGCGCGGGGCCCGCTCTGGCTATGGTCGGGCCGTCTGGTCGAATCCGGCCGAGTGAAGGAGTCCTCATGGCCGACGGCGTTCCCGGCTACCCGTTCCCCCTCGCGGACGCGCTCAGCCCGCCCACCGAGTGGGCGCGCCTGCGCTCGGCGGACCCGGTCGCCGCGGTCCGGCTGCCCAGCGGCGACGAAGCCCTGCTGCTCACCCGCTACGACGACGTCCGGCGCGTGCTCTCCGACCCGCGCTGCACCCGCCACTCCGCCGACGCGGCGCGGGCCACCGCCAACGAGGAGGGCGGGGTCTTCGGCGAGCAGCTGACCGAGGACGACCTGCACCAGCGCTGGCGCGGGGTCATCCTGCGCGCGTTCAGCCCCAAGCGGGTGGCGGCGATGCGGCCGAGGATCGAGGCCATGGCCGAGGAACTGGTCGCGGACATGGCCAAGGGGGGCCCGCCCGCCGACCTGCTCGCGTCCGTCGGGTACCCGCTGCCGCGCTGGGTGATCTGCGACCAGCTCGGCGTCCCCGCGCCCGACTACGAGAAGTTCGCGCACTGGTCGGACACCATGCTGAACATGACGCGCTACACCCAGGCCGAGATCGACACCGCCCAGGCCGAGTTCGGCGCGTACTTCGCCGCGCACATCGCCGCCAAGCGCGGTGACCCGGGTGAGGACCTCATCAGCGAGTTCATCCGGTTCACCGACGACCTTGACGACCGGATGTCCGAGGCCATCCTCATCGGCACCAGCCAGGGCCTGCTGGTCGCAGGCTACGAGACGACGGCGAGCATGATCGGCAAGATGGTGGCGGTGCTGCTCGCCGAACCGGGGCTCTGGTCCCGCCTGTGCGCCGAACCCGGGCTCGTGCGGACCGCGGTGGAGGAGGTGCTGCGCTTCGACGCCAACCCCGGCTTCGGCATGCCCCGCTACCTGTCGGCCGACGTCGAACTCGCCGACCGGGTGCTGCCCGCCGGGACGACCGTCGTCTGCTCGGTGGGCGCGGCCAACCGCGACGAGCGGGCGTTCCCCGGGGCCGACCGCATCGACCCGGCCAGGACCCCGAACCAGCACCTGGCCTTCGGCGTCGGCCCGCATGTCTGCATAGGACAGACGCTGGCCAAAGTCGAGCTGTGCACGGTGCTGGAGGTCCTGCTGCGCCGGTTCCCGGCGCTGCGCCTGGCCGAGCCGGTGGCCGCGCTGCGGGTGCGGGAGGGGCTGGTGGTCGGCGGGCTGGAGCGGGTGCTCGTGCGCTGGTGAACGCCCGCGGAAACGCGGCGGGCACGCACGCCCCGGAGGGTGTGCGTGCCCGCGTGCGCCTGGCTCAGGCGTCGAGGTGGAACTGGATCCCGCGCACGAACTCCTGCCGGGAGATCTGCGAGTCGCCGTCGGTGTCCAGCTCGCTGAGGTTGTACACCGCCTCCGATTCATCGATCTTCCAGACGGTGGTCAGGTAGTGGGTCAGCTCCTGCTGGCTGATCACCCCGCTGCCGTCGGTGTCGATCAGGTCGAAGATCAGGTGCCCGCCCGCCTCGGCGGCGTTGATCCGCGTGGTGTCGGCGGTCAGGCTCCTCGTCGCGCTGACGAACTGGCTCTTCGTCAGCTCCCCGCCCGAAGCGCCGGCGTGCCGCAGTAGCTCCGCGTAGTGCAGCTGGTAGAAGCCGCGCAGGGCCTGTAGTCGCCGGTCCTCCGGTCCGGTTCCCGCCGCCTGCTCGTAGCGTCCGAGCAGGGTCTCGTAGTCCGACCAGTCCAACTTGCCGTCGCGGTTGAGGTCCAGCTTGTCGAACTCGGCCTCGATCTTCGTGTCAGCATCCGCAGTGGTGACCATCACATCTCCGTAGCGTCGTCCGCGGCCGAATGGCTGCCGGGCCCCAGGCTGGCAGCACCAGGAGAACCGCCACAACAGAAGTCAGTCGCACGCCGCTGGGCAGTCGGCCGGGCCCGCGGCGGCAAGACGGTGGTTGGCGGGAGCACGCGGCGGTGCATATGCTCCGGAAGCACAGGGAGCACGATCCACGCGAACGCGCTGTGCGTCCGTTTGCCGTCGCGTTCCAGCGGGAACTCTCGGCGGAATCACTTTGCCAGCTGCCGGGAGGCCGAATGTCGACGCTCTCCTCTCCTGCCGAAACGGGCCGGACTGGGGATTTCACCGAGTTGGTCCGGCTCGTGCGCGGGTCGGGCCTGCTGGCCCGCCGCCACCGCTACTACGCGGTGCGGATCGGGCTGAACCTGGCGGCGTTCGCCGCGGGCTGGGTGGCGTTCGCGCTGATCGGCGACTCGTGGTGGCAGCTCGCGGTCGCGGCGTTCCTCGCTGTGACCGGCGCGCAGCTGGCCTTCATCGGCCACGACGCGGGCCACCGCCAGATCTTCCGCTCGCACCGGGCCAACGACGCCATCGGCTACCTGCACAGCGGCCTCGTCGGCGTCAGCTACCAGTGGTGGGTCGGCAAGCACATCCGCCACCACGCGAACCCCAACCACGAAGAGGACGACCCCGACGTCGACATCCCGATCCTCGCCTTCTTCCAGGCCCAGGCGGGCACGAAGAGCGGGTTCGCCCGGTGGACGACGAAGTACCAGGCCTTCCTCTTCCTGCCCCTGCTGCTCCTGGAAGGGCTCAACCTGCACTGGGCGGGCATCGCGGCGGCCAAGAACCGCGAGATCAAGTCACCCCTGCGGGAGGCGGCGGTGATGGTCCTCCACATGGCCGTGTACCTGACGGCGGTGTTCCTGGTGCTTTCCCCGGCGGTCGCCATCGCGTTCATCGCCGTTCACCAAGGCCTCTGGGGCGTCTACATGGGATGCTCCTTCGCCCCGAACCACAAGGGGATGCCGACCGTGGCGCCCGGCACGAAGCTCGACTTCTTCGCCAAGCAGGTCATGACCAGCCGCAACGTGCGCGGCGGGCGGATGGTGGACTTCATGCTGGGCGGGCTGAACTACCAGATCGAGCACCACCTGTTCCCCAGCATGCCGCGCCCGAACCTGCGTCGCGCCCAGGCCATCGTCCAGGACTTCTGCGCCAGGAACGGGGTCGACTACGCACAGTGCGGCTTCTTCGCGTCCATGGGCGCCGTACTGCGCCACCTGCACGCCGTCGGGGCTCCGCTGCGCAACGGCTGACCGCATCCGCCGCCACCCGCCGCCACCCGCCGCCACCTGCCGGAACAGCGCTGTGGCTGCCCGGAGCGGGACGTCGCGCCGGGCGGGCCGCCTACACCGACCCACCGCTCGAACAGCACCCCCTCGGCCAGCGAGGTCTCGTAGACCCTGTTGACGGCTCGGCCATGACGGCGGGGTTCAGGTGTTCCACCCGGCCTTCGCCACCGCCGGGCGGAAGGAGGGCATGGCGGCGTTCGTGGAGAAGCGCAAGGCGCGCTTCCACTGACCGCTCCTCCGGTGGCCGCCCCCGAGCCGACCCGGCGCGGTCACGGCTCGGGGGTCCGGGAGAAGGTCGGGAGCCTGCCGAAGGAGGCCTTGCGGGTGGCCCTGCGCAGCGTCGCCAGGATCGCGGGGCCGAGGACGAGGATCGCGACGGTGTTGGTGATCGCGCGGCCGGTGTCCCAGCCCGCCGTGGAGGTCAGCAGGGTGAAGACGGTGAAGCGGTGCAGGTTCTCCAGCACGGGTGCGCCGGGGACGTAGGAGATGTGGCCGTCGTGGTACGGGACCTCGGCGTCGGTGATGAACGGCCAGAACCACAGGTTCATCAGGAACCCGAACACATAGGCGACGACGACCCCGTACAGCACGAGCATCGCGATCTCGGCCTTGCCGGTGACCCGGCGGGGGAGCAGGCCCGCGCCCATGCCGATCCACGCCGAGCACAGCATCTGGAACGGCAGCCAGGGGCCGACTCCGGCGGTCAGCAGGGCCGAGGCGAACAGCGAGGTGCACCCGAGCACGAAACCGAAGCCGGGCCCGAACACCCGACCGGCGATGACCAGCATGAAGAACACGGTCTCGATGCCCGCCGTGCCCGCGCCGAGGGGGCGCAGGGCGGCGTTGACGGCCGAGAGCACGCCGAGCATCGCCAGCGCCTTGGAGTCCATGCCGCCCTCGGACAGCTCGGCCAGGACGATGGCGATGAGCAGCGGCAGGATGCCCATGAACACGAACGGCGCGTCCGGGCCGTGCTGCATGGACTGCGGTTCGACGCGGACCAGCAGCGGCCAGACGAACATCATCAGGCCGGCGACCGAGGTCAGCGCCAGCACCACGGCGGAGCGCCCGCCGACGCGGACGGCGCGGTCGAGGTGGTCCCAGTCCAGGGCCCTGGCCATCGGGTCTTTCGTCACGGGAGAACTGGTCACCGGACCCTCCCGGCGGACGCGTCGACCGCGGCGGCCACCTCGGCGACCGTCGTCCACGGTTCGCCGAGGATCTTGGCGACCTGGGTGGCGAAGGCCGGTGAGGAGCCGAGCACCTCGCGGGCGGGGCCGTCGGTGACGATCTCGCCCTCGGCCATGACGATGGCGCGGTCGGCGGTGGTGGCGACGAACTCGACGTCGTGGGTGGCCACGACGATCGCGTGGCCGTCGCGGGCGAGGTCGCGCAGGACGCCCGACAGGGCGGCCTTGGCGGTGTAGTCGAGGCCGCGGGTGGGTTCGTCGAGCAGCATCACGCGGGGGGCCGCGGTCAGCTGGATCGCCAGCACCAGGGCGAGGCGCTGCCCCTCGGACAGGTCGCGCGGGTGCTTGCCCGCGGCGATCCCGGGCGCGATGCGGTCCAGCAGCGCCCGGCAGCGGCCGGGGTCGGCCGCGGACTCGGCGTCGGCGGCGGCGCACTCGGCGCCGACGGTCTCCAGGTACAGCAGGTCGCTCGCGGTCTGCGGGACCAGGCCGACCACCGCGCGGGCCTCGGCGGCCGGGAGCTCCTTCGGATCGACACCCGCCACCCGGACCCGCCCCGAGCGGCGGGGGCCGGAGCCCTGCACCGCCCACAGCAGCGAGGACTTGCCGGAGCCGTTGCGGCCCATCATCGCCAGCACCTCGCCCGCCCGCAGCCGCAGGTCGACCGCGCGCACCGCGACCGTCTGGCCGTAGGTCACCACGACACCGGAGGCGGTCAGGACCTCCGCGCCCGCGTGCGCCTCGGGCTGGGCGGGCGCGGGCAGGTCCGCGCGCAGCGGGCCCGCGAGCCTGCGGGCGTCGCGCACCGACAGCGGCAGCGGGTCCCACCCGGCGAGCTTGCCGAGCTGCACGATCGGCGGTGCGATCGGCATCGTCCGCAGCACGGCGGCGGGCGCGCCGTCCACGACGCCGCCGTCACCGGGCACGTGGACGACGCGGTCGACGAACGGCACGACCCGCTCCATGCGGTGCTCGGCCATGAGCACCGTGGTGCCCAGGTCGTGCACGAGGCGGGCGAGGGTCGCCAGGACGTCCTCGGCGGCGGTCGGGTCCAGCGCCGAGGTCGGCTCGTCCAGGACCAGCACCTTCGGGTGGGTGGTGAGCACCGAGCCGATGGCGACGCGCTGCTGCTGGCCGCCGGAGAGCGTGCGCAGCGGGCGGCGGCGCAGCTCGGCGATGCCGAGCAGGTCCAGGGTCTCCTCGACCCGCCTGCGCATCACCTGGGGGGCGAGGCCGAGCTGCTCCATGCCGTAGGCCAGCTCCTCCTCGACGGTGTCGGTGACGAACCCGGCGAGCGGGTCCTGGCCGACCACCCCGACGAGGTGGGCGAACTCGCGCGGCGGGTGCTCGTCGGTGCGCTGCCCGGCCACCGACACCGCGCCTTCCAGGTGCCCGCCGGTGAAGTGCGGCACCAGGCCGTTCACCGTGCCGAGCAGGGTCGACTTCCCGGCTCCGGTGCGCCCGGCGAAGAGCACCAGCTCGCCCTCGCCGATGCTCAGCGACACGTCGGCGAACACCGGGTCAGGGCGGCCCCGGTACCAGAACGAGACGCCGTCCAGCTCAATCACGCGCGGCCACGCCTTCCACTGTGTCTGCCTTGCCCGTCGCGGCGGTGCCGGTCGGACTGGTGCCGGTCGGACTGGTGCCGGTCAGGTCTGTGTCGATCTGGTCTGTGCCGATCGGGTCGGTCGAGGTCTGCGGCGGCGGCGACAGCACCGCGGGCAGCACCCCCAGCGCCACTCCCACCAGCGGCCCCCACGACAGCAGCGGCCAGCTCAGCGTGATCAAGGACGGGTTGAGGTTGGTCGGGTCCACACTCGACGTCGTGAACATGACGACGGCGACCGCGACACCGCAGCCCGCCACCACCAGCTCGGCGGGCAGCCACCGGTCCGGCCGGTAGCGGCTGCGCAGCACGCGCCGCCCCGCGCTGCGGAACCCGATGAGCGCGACCACCAGGCCCGCGATGAGCACCGGCCCGGCCAGGAAGCGCGGTGTGGTGCCGTCCAGGGTCGCGTAGATCCCCACGCACACCCCGATCAGCCCGACGATCATCAGGGTGCCGGTGACCAGGCGGGCCCGCGCCTCGACCTTGCCCGCCCGGCCGTAGCCGCGGGAGTCCATCGACGCGGCCAGCATCAGCGAGCGGTCGAGCGCGTCGACCAGGACGGGGATGATGACCGCCCGCAGCGCCCGCACCCGCCTGCGCCTGCCCCGGCCCGCGTCGCGTGCGCCGCCGCGCAGCCTGCGGGCGCGGCGTACGCGCAGCACGCTCTCGGCCAGCTGCGGGAACACCGACAGCGCCACCACCACGGCGGTGCCCACCTCGTAGAGGGCCGGTGGCAGCGCTTTGAGCAGCCGCTTGGGATTGGCCAGCGCGTTGGCCGCGCCGAGGCAGATCACCATGGTGGCCAGGCGCAGGCCGTCGTAGAAGCCGCCCAGCACCGACTCGGCGGAGACGTCGCCGAAGAGGCGGATGCCCGCCGCCCACTCCGGCAGCGGGATCTCCGGCAGCCGCAGGACGATCGTGGAGCCCTCGGCGCCGCCGAAGACGATCCGGAAGAACACCCGCAGCGCGACGATCAGCCCGCCCAGCACGAGGTACATCCGGAACGCCAGCGCCCAGGGGGCGTCGGTGCGCCGGGCCACCACGACGTAGCAGGCCACCGCGATGATCGCCAGCAGCAGCCAGGGGTTGGTGGTGCGGCTCGCCGCGACGGCCAGACCCAGCGCCCACACCCACCACGCGCCGGGGTGCAGGTCGCGGGGCAGGAAGTAGGTGGCGAGCGGGCCGATGGCCACTCAGGACTCCCGCTTGCGTCTGCGCGAGACCACGACGGCCCCGCCGAGCAGGGCGAGCACGCCCGCCGCGGCGATCCACGGGGCCACGTCGCTGGCGCCGGACTGCTCCTTGATGACCTCGTTCACGTCCCGCATCGACTCGCCGCCGGTGAAGGCGACGTTGTCGGCGGGGTCCGCGCGCGGCCGGGGCTTGGGCGGGGGAAGCGCGGCACTCGGCTTCTGACCCGGCGATGTGGTCGTCGGCGGGTCGCCGGGGTCCTGCGCGCCGCCCGGCTCGGGCTCCTGGCCGGGTTCGGTGGCCTCGGTGGGCACCGGGGCCGGCGGCGGCGCCACGGGGGCCTGCTCGTTCGGGTCGTCGGTCTCGGGCTTGGCCTCCGGGCGGGTCACGCACGGCCCGCCCTCGGTCCCCGGGCGCACGGGCGCGATCCTCGGGACCGGGTTGGAGTCGGCGGTGGCGTTGAGGGAGAACGACCATCCCTCGAAGCCGCCCGGGACGAAGTCGCGGTTCTTGACCCCCCACTGCGAGTAGTCCCACGCGCAGTTGTTCCCCGAGTGCCAGTAGGACCAGTAGCCGCCCGCGGGCGGGGTGTCGACGCAGTGCTCGCGGTAGTCGCCCTTGCCTTCCACCGGGATGACCTCGACGGCGGAGGGCCGGTTCTCGATGCGGCAGATGAACGCCTCGCCCCACCGCTGGACGCCGGCGATCTGCAAGCCCGCGCCCTTCAGCGCGTCCAGCCCGGTCCCTCGGGTGGAGCGCGGGTTGCAGCGGACGATGGTGGTGCCGCCCAGCTGCTGGAAGTCGATGACGACGGTGACACCGGTGGCGTTCTTGCAGAAGCCCGGATGCCCCTTGGAGTGGTCGACGGCGGCGGCTGGAGACGCGCCGCCGGCGGCCACCACGAGGGTGACCGCCAGCGGGACCAGCGTCCTGGTCAGCCTCATTGCACCGTCAGCGTGGCGATCGCGTACACGGTTCCCCCGGTCCCGGTGGCCCTGATGGTGTACGTGTAGGTGCCCTTGGCGGTCGGGGTGATGTTCTGGGTGCCGCCCGGCATGGTCTTGGCGCCCGTCCACGACCCGCCGCCGGTCGCGGGCGAGACGGCGTGCGCGGCGACGCCGGTCGCATTGCCCGACGTCCAGGTCAGCGACGTGGTCTGGCCGAGGGTGATCTTGCGGTCCAGGTCGTTGACCGAGAGGCCGACGGTGGGGTTGGTGGGGCCGACGGCCGGGTTGGTCGGCGTGACACCGGGCGCCGGGTTGGTGCCGGCGGTGCGGTTCAGGGAGTACGACCAGCCCTCGAACCCGCCGGGGACGACGTTGCGGTTGAGCGCCCCGTAGCTGCTGTAGGTCCAGGTCGAGCCCGCGCCGGTGGCGTGCCAGTAGCCCCAGTACGCCTGGGCGGGCGGCGTCATGACGCACGCTTCCTTGTAGGTGGGGTTGCCGGTGCGCGGGATGTTCTCCGTCGACGACGGCCTGCCCTCCAGGCGGCACACGAAGCCGAGGCCCCACTGGGCCACGCCGGCCACCGAGATGCCCGCGTCCTGCAGCGCCTTGATGCCGGTGCGGTGCGAGCCGGGCACGGGGTTGGGGGAGCAGCGGGTGATCGTCGGCGCGGCGGTGCCGCCGTTGCCGTCCAGCTCCTGGAAGTCGATGACGACCGTGACACCGCTGAGCGCGTCGGCTCCGGTGCAGATCCCGTTGTAGCCCTTGGTGGGATCGATCGCCCCGGCGGGCGAGGCGGCGCTGGTGAGCAGGCCTGCCGCCAGCGCCGCGCCGGACAGGAACGAGAGGGTCTTTCTCATCGGGAGACCGCCTTGGGGTTTCGGAAGGTGTTGCGCAGCAAGAAGAAGAGGACGGCCGCGGTGAGGAGACCGATGCCGGTGCAGGCGAAGGGCGCCCACGGCTTGGCGGTCGCGCTCGACGGGGCGGCGCCTGAACCATCCACAATGGCCGTCGAAACGCCCATGGCCGGGAACACCGGCGCGCCGGGAGCCGAGAGCCAGGACCGTCCCGCGACACCCGCCGCCGCGGCGCGGGCGGATTCCGCGGGCACCCCGGTGACCGAGCCGTCCGGGGCCATCAGCCCGGTGAACGCCTGCTTCGTCGTCCCGACGTCGCGGCCGGTGGCGTTGCGGGCGCCCGCGACCGCGGCGCTGAGCGCCACGTCGGGCTTGCCGTCGGGACCGCGCACCAGGCCGTCCGCGCCGGGCAGGGCGTCGAGGGCGGTGGCGGCGCGGGCGAGGGCGGGGGCGCGCTCGGCCGACCACCCGGCGGGTGCTCCCGCTCCCGGCGCGCGGGGCGGGGTGTTCGCCGGGACGGCGTTGAGCGCCAGGACCGCGACGGCGGTCGCCGCCGGGTCGCTCTCGGCGCACTCGCCCGCGCCGAGCTTCGCCGGGAAGCCGCCGTCGGCGCACTGGGCGGCGATGAGCGCGGCGACCGGCTCGGCCGCGCCGTCGGAGGTCGGGTCGGCGATGGTCGCCAGGGACGCCCAGGCGTGCGCGCGGACCGTGCCGCCGGAGTCGGCGAACTCGCCGGTGTCGGTGAAGCGGCCGTCCGGGGCGCGCAGGGCGGCGAGCGCGTCCCGCAGCGGCGTGAGGACCGAGTCGCCCGCGCGGTGGAACCGGGCGAGGACGATGAGCTTGGCCAGCGGTTCGGCGTAGGCGGCGTCGGCCTTCTCGTAGGGCGCGCCGTGCGCGTAGGCCTTGACCGAGGCGGGGTCCAGCAGGAAGTCGGTCGCGCGGCCGGCGGCTTCCGGCTGCTCGCCGAGGGTGCGCAGGGCCAGCGCCAGATCGGCGGTCGCGTCGTAGTCGACGAAGGTCTCGCCGTTCTGCGTGACCTCGATGTGGTCGCCGCCGATGAGCTGCCCGGCGAGGTGCGCGGCGTGCCTGGCCGCCGGGGTGGCCGCGGGCGGCGGCGGGGGCGGCGCGGTCGTGGGCGGCACCAGTGTCGTGGGCAGACCGGGCCGCGGCGCGGGCGCCCCGGCGCGGGGGCTGCGGCTGGGCCGGGTGGTGGAGGTCGTCGGCTGCTCCCGGGCCGGTGTGGTGGTCGGCGTCGGCTTCTTCGTCGGCTTCGTGGTGGTGGGCGAGGTGGTGGGCGGAGTGGTCGGTTCCTCGCCGCCGCCGGGGACGCGGCCCAGGGCCAGGTCGTAGAAGCCCACCTGGGAGAGCCCGAGGGAGGCTTGCGCGCTCGCTCTGATCCAGGTGTCGACACCGGAGATGCCGGTGCCCTTGGCGTCGCGGTACTGCTGCGGGTTGTAGGCGATCGCGCCGATGTCGCCGGTCAGGCCGGTGTCGGCGTCGGCGGAACCGGCCTGCGCCGAGCGCAGGTACTCCACGCCGCGCCCGATGGCCGCGTCCGAACCCCCCGCCTGGGCGAGCGCCTGCACGATGAGTCCGGTGCTGTTGGTGTTCGGGGCCTCGGTGTTGACGCCGCCGCCCCAGCCGCCTCCGTTGTCCTGGTTGGTTTCCAGCCACGCCACGGTCCTGGCGATGGGAGCGTCCAGACCGGAGGCACCCGCCGCCCGGGCGGCGAGCATCGCCGAGAGGGCGAACCCGGTGGCGTCGCCGTCCGGCGCGGACTGGTCGAACGGCATGCCTTCGTCGCAGGTGGACACCTTGTACCCGTTGGGGGTGACGTGGTCGCCGGTCTCCTCGGTCGGGATGTAGCCGAAGAAGATGCGGAAGTAGCCTTCCGAGCACTGCTGGGTGAGCAGCGTGTCGATGGCGAGCTGGTCGTTCGCGCCCGCCGCGGCGAGCCCGATGACGGCCAGCGACTGGCCGAACATGTTGGCGTCGTTGCTGACGAAGTCGGCGAAGTCGGGGTTCTTGGAGTAGTTGCTGACCCGGCCCCGGTCCGGTCCGGACCGCTTGATCGCGAGCGTGACCTCTTCGACCATGTCGTAGCCGTCGAAGTTGCGCGGGTCGCGGCCGGAGACCTGGGCGGCGACCAGGATCTTGGCCGCCGCGCCGCCGACGATGATCGCGTCGTAGCCCATGTCCGGGACGAGGCCGTCCCAGGTGAAGTAGTCGCTGGCGTGGCCCCGATCGTCGAGGTAGTCGACGATCGGGGCCGCCAGCCGGGCGTTGCCCGACGCGTGCATCGCGTAGAGGACGTCGATCATCAGGCCGTGGTCGGGCAGCGCCGCGCCCAGCGGGTTCTCCAGGGTGCCGTCGGCGCTGAGCTGACCGGCCAACCAGTGCGAGTTGGCCTTGGCTGCCGTGCGGTCGGGTGCGGCGGATGCAGTGCCCGCCAGTCCCGTGGCGGCCAGTGCGGCGGCCACGAGCACGACGGTCGACGCGGCCAGCCGGCGGGCCGCGCCCCGGATCGGGCGCTCCATCTTCCTCGTCCCTAACTGCGAGGGGAGTGCCCGCCGGGTGGCTGGGCCCACCCGTGTGATCGCGACAGCGGTTGGACAGCCCGCCTGTGTGGTAGACCCGACTCGTCACCAGGGTGACCTACGGTTGCGCGACAGTGCCGGAGTTTGACCGGCTTCTCCATCACAGGCGGTAATGCCGTTGTTCAGTTGACGTCCTGCAAACGGGTGGACATTAACACCGAGTTGACGCCGACTGGTACCGCCGGTCGCGTAACGCTGATCTCAGCAGGCCAGGGTGTCCGCGTCGGCGGACGATCCCGCGGAGGTGAGCGTGGCCAGCGGCGTGCCCGGCAGCCCGAGGATCGCCTGGGCTGTCGCCCTCGGGGCGGTGGACTGGTCGAAGCCGGTCGCGTCGTAGGCGATGGCGCCGCGCTGGTCGGCCGCTCCGGCGCAGGTGACGCGC
Source organism: Actinokineospora guangxiensis (assembly GCF_042657845.1). Taxonomy (NCBI): domain Bacteria; kingdom Bacillati; phylum Actinomycetota; class Actinomycetes; order Pseudonocardiales; family Pseudonocardiaceae; genus Actinokineospora; species Actinokineospora guangxiensis. The sequence goes on from NZ_JBHSKF010000002.1 coordinate 427,110, forward strand.
AGGGACAGCACGTACAGGCCGGCCTTCGTCGCGGGAACCAGCTTGCCGCCCGCGCGGAAGGCCTGCCCTGCCAGACCGGTGGTGTTGGTGTTCGGCGCGCCCGAGCCGTCGCCGAAGGCGAGGCCGCCGCCGCTCTGCTGCTTGGACCTCAGCCAGTTCAGCGCCTCGTTGGCGTCGGTGTGGCGCCCGGTGGCGATCAGCGCCTGGGCGACCATGGCCGTGGCGTCGGTGTCGCTGGCGCACGGGGTGACGCCGTAGCTGATCGGGTAGCCGCCGTCCGGGCACTGCGCGTTCGCGGTGAAGTCGACCGCGGACGCGGGCGCGCCCGCCGCGGTGCGGTCCAGGACGATGACCGCCAGCGACTGGGTGAAGGCGTTGCTGTAGTCGCCGAAGGCGGACTGGTCGGAGAAGCGGCCCGACGGGGTGAGCAGCGTGTTCAGCCGCGCGATCAGGTCGACGCCGCCGAAGGAAGCCGGGTTCGCCCCGCGCACCTGCGCGGCGAGGGCGGCCTTCGCGGTGGCGCCCGCGTAGGCCTCGCCGCCGGAGCCGATGTAACCGTTGAGGGTGGCGGGCTGGGCCAGCCAGGTGAGCGCCGCGGCCCCGTGGCCGTTCGCGGTCTTGGCCGAGGCGAAGGCGAGGATCGCGTCGATGGTGAGCCCGGCGTCCGGGTACAGCGTGCCGCCGAAGTCGACCTCGAAGTGGTCGCCGTCGGCCATCTGGCGCGCCAGCCAGCCCGCCGCGGCGTCGGCCGGGCGGTAGGTGGGGGCCGCCGAGGCCGTCGGCGCGAGTGCGACCACGGCACTCAGCGTGGCGACGGCGGTGGCGAGGGAGCGGAGTCTCATGTAGACCTTCCCGGGCACGCGAACCCGGGGCGGGCCACCGGCCCGGCCGCCGACCCCGCGAGCCACGACGGGGGATGGGATGCGCCGCCCAGCGCGGGTGATCGGGCTCGGCTCCGCCGTCGGGCGGAGGCACACCGTTGCGGGTCAGCGCCGGATTCACACCGGACTTCCCCCGTCACAGGGCGGTATTCGGTTGTCGCGGCCAGTCTCGCAGTCCCGTCAATCGACCATATGGACGTGGCATCGCCATCGGCACGTTCAGGGTGGCGTCCGAGGTCTGCGAACTCGATTGGTGGATCGCCAGTCCCGCCTCGCCATCCTCGCGACTACCCTGCCTCTGAGGCTGGCGATCATGGGAGTTGAGCGTTGCGGAGACAGCGGGTGGCTGCGGTCGGGGTGACCGTGGTGAGTATCGGGGTTGCCGTCGTGGTCAACCTGCTGACATCGGACTGGAGTTGGCTGGTCTTCGCGGTGCTGGCGTGCCTGGCGGCGGTGTGGGTGGGCTTGGAAGTCTGGCGGACGCCGCGGTCAGAGCGCAGGCGACCATCGATCGCGGTCCCGGTGGCTGGCGGTTTCGTCGCGCGACCCGAACTCACCGACGAGGTCGTCCGCGCGTTGACCAGGGGAAAGCGCACAGTGGGCATCACCACCGGGCTGGCTGGAGCCGGCGGGTTCGGCAAGACCACTCTCGCCGCACAGGTCATGGAGCATCCGGATGTGCTGCGCCGGTTCGCATCGCGGTACTGGGTCACCGTGGGCCAGGAGGTCAGGGGTGCTGCCCTCGCCGACACAGTAAATGATGTGATCGAACGGGTGAGTGACCGGCCCTCTGGCTTGACCAGTCCGGAGCAGGCAGGCATGCGCCTGGGTGAACTGCTCGCCGGGGCCGGCGCGACCTTGGTGATCGTTGACGATGTGTGGACCGCTGAACAGCTCCGCCCGTTCCTGATCGCCGGTCGACACTGCACTCTGCTGATCACCACCCGTATCCCGGACCTGCTGCCCGCCACCCCCGAAACGGCGACGATCCGGGTCGACCAGATGAACCCGGCTGAGTCCAGGGAACTCCTGGGGACCGGACTGCCCGGACTGCCCGACAGGGTCAGCCTTGCGCTGCTGGAACGCACCGGCCGCTGGCCGCTCGCCCTGCGCCTGGCCAACTCGGCCCTCCGCCGCACTGCCCGGGATGGAGGCGACGTTGTTGAGGCCGCGGATCGGCTCCTACTGCGCCTCGCCGCGATCGGTCCCACGGCGCTGGACGTCACCGATGCCGCAGGCCGTGACCGCACCGTCGCCGCCACCCTTGAGTCCTCACTCGGAGTTCTCGGGGATCGCCGGGAGCGGGCGCTTGACATGGCGATCTTCCCGGAGGATACCGAGATCCCGGTCGACATCGTCGCTGCACTCTGGCGCTCGTCGGCGGACTTCACCGCCGAATCGAGCGCCGACCTGGTTCGGGAGCTGGCCGAGCTGTCGCTCATCACCCGCGAAGGCGACCGAGTCCGCCTGCACGACGTGATCCGGACCTATCTGCGACACGAATGCGGGCCGAACCGCCTGGCCCTGCTGCACGACGGTCTTCTGGCCACCGCGGAAGCCGACCTCCCCGGCCCTTGGTGGACCATGCCGCGGACCTCTTCGACGTACCTGTGGCGCTTCCTCGCCTACCACCTCGACGGGGCGGGCCGTCACGAGGAGCTGGGGGGCCTCGTCACCAGCCCGGACTGGATCATCGGCAGGCTCCGTGGCTTCGGCCCGGTCGCCGTCGCCGAGGACTTGGCCTTCCTCTCCACTCCCGAGGCAGTTGAGCTGGCCCGCTACTTCGACCAGTTCGGCCATCTGCTGATCTCCGGCGACATCGACCACTCGGTCATCAACGCCTTGGCCCACCGATTGCCCGACACCCCTGCTTTCACAGCTCTGCGCGACGCGGCACTGGACGCCGTGGACGACTTGCCCCGCCTGGTTCCCTGGCGGCCGCTCCCCGACGCCCCCGACCCCGCGTTGAGCCGCGTCCTCGCCGGGCACGAGTACGGAGTCGACGACGTCGTCTACTCCCCGGACGGTAGTTGGCTCGCCTCAGCGGCCATCGACGGGCTGCGGGTGTGGGCCCCGGACACTGGACGTCTGCTGCGTCTGGTCGACCTCGGCCCGCACCGCAGGATCACCCGTCCGATGATGCTGTCGCGCGATGGTGCGTTGCTGGCGGTGATGACCAGCAAAGGCGTGATCGTCATGGTCGAGACGGCGACCTGGCAGGTTCGCGGCGCGATTGATCTGGAGGTCGCACCGGACGCCTGCACCCTCTCTGGAGATGGACGCAGGCTTGTGATCGCTGCAGGCACACGGCTACTGGTCGTGGACCTGGAATCGGGAAGAGTCGTTCGGAGTTTCGCCAGCCGAAGTAGGATAAGGCAGTGTCACTTCCTTGACCATCAACGCGTCTTGGTTGCGAATGTGGACAGTATTCAGGTATGGAGCATCGATACTGGTCTAGTTAGCTCCTCGCTCCGTCGTCGCAGTTTCGCCCGCGAATTGGCTGTTGGTCCTGACCTGGCTGTGGTAGCGGTGATAACCTCCAGCGGGGTCGAGATCTGGGATATCGCGAACCTTCGGGTGCCGCCGATCGTTCTCCGTGGTGACGGCAACATGAATGTCGCTGAGTTCACCCCTGATGGGGTGATGCTCGCTGTCGGTTTCGACACCGGGATCATCGCCTTCTGGGACACTTGCACATGGAAGTCCGTCGGTTCGATAGCGGCGCACGGTGGTGCCGTGGAATGTCTTGCGACTTCGCCCCACGGTGATGCGCTGGCGTCGGGAAGCGACGATGACACCGTCCGTCTGTGGAACTCCGCGAGCCTCGCCGCTTCGGCTTCGCAGTCGGCTCTCAACGCGCCGGCCGAGTACTGTGCGTCCGCCACCGACGGAACATGGGTGGCCATCGGAGCCGAGAACTCAGTGGCCATTCATGCCCCTGCGGCCGGTGACGAGGTGGCAAGACTGAACTTGGATGACGGGTACTTTGATTCCCTGCGGCAATTCGACGGGAATCGGCTCTTGATTCCCTGTTTGCGCGGGCTCCACTTGTACCAGCCGGGTGGGTGGCACGCACCCCGGGTGAGCTCGGATGCCTTCGACATCGATGTCGTCGGAGTCGCCGCAGCCGCAGCGGTTGTGTGCTCTCGAGACCCAGATGGTGATCTGGCGATCTGGGACATGTCGACCTGGGACGAACCCCAGTGCTTCACGGTTCGGGAGTCCGGAATTCGTCCCAGGGTCGGACGGGTGCGTGTGCCGCGTCTCTCCGCGCTGGTGCGCAAGCGGCAATCTGCGGAGTTCACGGTTGCGGTGTCGCCGTCTGGCGAGTGGGTGGCTGTGCATTGCGGCCGCTCGATTCACATCATCCACCCGACGGAGTCGATCGCGCCGATCGCTTCGGTGAGGGGCGAGACCGAACTGTCGGTCTCGCCGGATGGCCGCAGCATTCTGGTCAGGGACGAGGAAGGCGCGCGGCGTGTGTCAGCCGAGTCGTGGACAGTGGGCCCGCCGTTCGCCGACCCCGTCTGGGCCGACGCCGCGACCGACGTAGCCTGGTCGCCCGACAGTTCGCTAATCGCGGCCGTATTCGACGACAGGGTGCTCCGGGTACACGACAGTGTCAGCGGTACGACACTTGCCGAGTTCAAACTGGACGGCGAACTCAACGCCTGTACCTGGGTCACCGACGTACAGCTTGTGGTCGTCGGTGTGCGCGGCACGTTCTGGTTTCTCTACGAGCCAGGCGGGCATATCTGAACTTCGAGCGTCAGAGCGGGTTCGCTACACCAGCACATGATCAGCTCAGGAACAGGCACCGGATGAGCCTACCTTGCCCTGGCCCGTTCAGGTCCTGGTGAGCAGTGCCGCGAGGGAGCTGAGGGGGGCCGGTGTGGTGAAGGTGCGCAGGGAGGGGGCGGTCCAGCCCGTGTCGGCGAGGAGGGCGCGGACGTGGGGGATAGCGAGGATGCGGCCACCCGTGGTGACGTAGGGCTGGGCGAGGTCCACGTCAGCGAGGTTGTTGGCGGACGCCACCGCTGTGGCCAAGGCGGAGACGGCTTGGAGGTCGGGGGGGTCGGGGGGCGGTGGGGCCACGGCGGGGGAGAGAGGCGGCGGGGGGAAGGCGGCCATATCGGCGATCTCGGAGAGCGGCAGGGGCGCGTCGGTGGCCGCTGCCGTGACGAGCAGGGACTCCATGGCGCGCAGGAAGCGTTCGGCCGTCTCGGGGGTCATGATGTCGCCGGAGGCGTACAGCGTGGTCACTGTGCAGTCCGACCACTCGCCGATGCGCAGGTAGAAGTCGTCTTCCAGGGCCGCCCAGCCGGTGGGGGCGGCGTTGTGGGTCAGGGTGGAGCGGGTGCCGCCGCGGGTCTTGTCCGGGTACTGCAGGTAGTTGACGGCGGTCGCGAGGCGCAGCGGGGTGGCGCGGCCCGCCGACTCCAGGGCGGTGAGTTCCAGGACCCGGTCGTACTCGGCGTGGGAGTGGTCCATGGCCTCGCCGCAGGACTTGGCCGTGCGGCGGACGATCTCGTCGAAGGCGGGGGTGTCCGAGCAGTCGGTGTGGACGACGACCGGCAGGAACAGGCAGCTCATCAGGTCCGCGTGCAGGGGGAGGTCGCGGTTGCTGGCGTAGGCCAGGAACGGCACCCCGGCGGCGCCGGTGCAGGCCGCCGCGACGGCGGTGAAGGCGGCGGTGTGGACCAGGGAGGGCCAGACCTGGTGGCGGGAGGCCAGTTCGCGGGCGGCGGCCAAGACGGCGGTGGAGGAGGCGGTGACGCTGTGGGCGGGGCCGCCCGCCGGGACGCGGCGCGCCGACCACAGGTCCGACGGGGCCTCGGCGAGCGTTCGCGACCAGTAGTCGGCCGCCCGGTCGGCCGCGGCGCGGCCCGCGGGGGAGGCCTCGTAGGCGGCCAGGTCGACCGGGTGGTGGCGGACGGGGGACAGCCGGACCGGGCGGCGGGCGAGGAGGTCGCCGTGGAGTTCGGCGTACTCGGCGCGCATGCGCTCCAGGCTCCAGTCGTCCACCGCGATGTGGTGGCCGACGAACACCATGAGCGTGGGGACCCCGTCAGTGGTGATCACGGTGGCGCGGATGGGGCCGCGGGCGTCGAGGTCGAAGGGTTCGCTGCCCGCCTTGGCCAGCACCTCCGACGCGGGGACGCCGGGGTGCTCGGTGGTCTCGTGGACGAGGACCGGGACCGGGCCGGGGGGTTCGACGCGTTGGACGGCCCCCTGGCCCGGCACCCACCCGTAGGTGCTGCGCAGCGACTCGTATCGGCGGACCAGCGCGTCCAGCGCCCGGCGCAGGTTCTGCGCGGTCGAGCCCTCCGGCGGGGTGTAGTCGACGGAGAAGTTCAGCTCGTGCCGTGCCGACGGCGGGAGCTGCTGGTGGTCCAGCCAGATGTTGCGCTGACCCCAGGTCAGCGGTGCGGTGCGGTGCGCAGCCATGGTGCTTTCCTTCCTCAGGCGTCCGTCAGCGCGCTGATGCGGGCCGCCAGCTTGCGGACGGTGGCGTCCTCCAGCAGCGCGGTGACCGGGACCGCCACGCGCAGGGCCTTGCGGATGCGGGAGATGAGGTCGATCGAGACGATCGAGTCCCCGCCCAGCTGGTAGAAGTCGTCCTCCACCCCGACGCGGTCCAGGCGCAGCACGGCCGCCCAGAGCCCGGCCAGGGTGGCCTCCAGCGGGGTTCCCGGCTCGACGTAGGGCTGGGCGAGGGTGGGACGCTCCTCCACCGGCCGGTCGTCGTCCTCTGTGGAGTCCGCGGCGCCCGAGCGCACCACCCACTGCTCGTGCCGGGCGGCCACGCAGCCGGTGGAGATCACCAGTCTGCCCAGCTCACCCGCCGCGGCCATGGCCCGCTCGAACACCTCCACGCCCTCGGCCGGGCCCATCTCGAACCCGGCGACCGGCTCGGTCGACTCCGGGTTCTGCCAGGCGTCCCAGTCCACCGAGATCCAGTCGCCGCCGCCCTGGTCGCGGGCGACGAGCGCGTAGGCGTCGAGCGCGGCGTTGCTCGCCGCGTACGGGCCGTAGGTCAGGCCGCCGAGGACCGCCGACAGCGACGACAGCGTGATCCGCGGGCCGCTGACGTTCGGCAGCAGGCGCTGCAGGTGGTGGAAGCCGTGCACCTTCGCCCGCAGGTGCGCCTCGCTCACCGAGCGGTCGAGTTCGTGCGCCACGCCGAAGAAGCGGCCGTCCTGCACACCGGCGGCGTGCACGATCGCGTCCACCGCGCCGAAGCGGGCGCGTGCGGCGGCGACGACCTCCGCCATCGCCGTGCCGTCGGCCACGTCCGCCGACACCGCGAGCACCTCGATGCCCTCGGCCTCCAGCTCCAGCACCCGCCGCACGTACCGGGCGGTCTTGTCGTCGGGCCCGGCCGCGGCGACGAAGTCCGTCCACTCCGCCCTCGGGGGCAGCGGGGAGCGGGTCGTCAGGACCAGGTTGCAGCCCCGGGTCCTGGCCAGGTGCCGCGACAGCAGCAGGCCGACGTTGCCGAGGCCGCCGGTGACCAGGACCGTCGAGCCCGGCTCGATCGGGCTGCTCTCCGGCTCGGCGGCGGGCAGCGGCTGCGGCTCGTAGGAGCGCAGCCAGCGCCGCGCCCCACGCCAGGCCACCGGACCGGCGTGCTCGGTGACCGCCTCGGCCACGACGGCCCTGGCGTCGCCGTCGACATCGACGTGCCTGCACGTCAGCACCGGGTTCTCCTGGGCGAGCACCGGGGCGAGGCCGGTGAGCCCGGCGTGCTCGGGGCAGCGCAGGTCACCGCCTGCCACCTCGACCGCGCCCGCGGTCAGCAGCACCAGGTCGACCGGCTCGCTGCCGCCCGCGGCGTCGAGTGCCGCCGCCAGGGCCAGCACCGAGTGCAGCCCCGCGTCCTGGGCGGCGTCGAACCGGGTGATCTGGTCACTCCCGGCGGGGACGTTCCCCCCGCCCAGCGGGGCGAGCGCGAAGCCGTGCACCACGGTGCGCGGCGCGAACACCTGCGCGCCCATCAGCGCGGCCATGTCCTCGCGGCTGTCCGGGCGGACGGTGAAACCGCCGTCGACCTCGGCGAACTCCGGGCCCGGCCGGACCGCGGTCACGTCGGCGCCGTAGCCGCCGAGCAGCTCGACGACCTGCTCGCCCGTCGGGTCCGCGGTGAACACCAGCCACGGCCCGGCCGCACGCGCCTTCTCGGCGAGGTCGCCGAGCGGGACGTGGCGCTGCCGCCACGACGCCAGGTGCGTCCAGCGGCCCACGTCCGCCGTGCGCCCGGTGTCGGCGGGCGCGGCGGCCGCGGTCTTCGGCCGCTCCACCCAGTAGCGCTTGCGCTGGAACGGGTAGGTCGGCAGCGGCACCCGCAGCGGCGTGCCGCCGCGGTGCAGCGCGGCGAAGTCGAGCCGGGTCCCGCCCTGCCACAGCAGGGCGAGCGCGGCGAGCAGCCACTGCTCGACCGGCTCGTCCTCGAAGGGCTCCAGCACGAACTCCACCGCCCTGCCGTCCTCGCCGGAGCCCGCCGTGCCGAAGTCCGCGCGCAGCCGGTCGGCCAGCGCCTCGGCGCCGGGGTCGGCCACGATCTCCGAGACCCGCACGCCCAGCCGGGTCAGCGCGTCGGCGGTCTCGCGCGCCGCGGTGTAGCCGTCGTGCACGTCGGACTGGGCCCGGCCCGGGGCCTGGTCGCCCTGCGGGACCAGCCTGCCCAGCGCCTCGACGACCTCGCCCCACCGGGACTCGGCCCCGGGTGGGCAGACCCGCAGCGCGACCGGACCGTCCGGGCGCGGCGCCTCGCCGATGAGCCAGCGGCTCTGGTCGTCCAGGGCGTCGAGCGCGTCGGTCTGGTCGCGGCACACCACGGCCCAGCGCAGCAGGAACCCGGTGCGCGACTGCTGGAGCGTGTGGGCGACGTCGGCCAGGTCGAGTTCGGGGTGCTCGACCAGGTGCGCGCGCAGCCGCCCGATCGCGGCGTACAGGGCGTCGAGGTCGCGGGCGGAGAGCACCAGCAGGTGCGGACCGGGCCGGGGGGCGCCCTTCGGACGCTCGGGCGGCTCCTCCAGCACGACGTGCGCGTTGGTGCCGCCGAAGCCGAACGAGCTGACCCCCGCGCGGCGCGGGTGCTGGGCCTGCGGCCACGGCTGCGCCTCGGTGAGCACGCGGAAGCGGTCCTTGGCCGCGGCCAGCGCCGCGTTCGGCGTCTCGAAGTTCGGGGTGCCCGGCAGCGTCTTCTCCCGCAGCGCCATCGACGCCCGGATGAGCCCGGCCACGCCGGAGGCCCGGTCGAGGTGGCCGATGCTGGGCTTGAGCGTGCTCAGCACCGTCGGCACCGCGGGCGGGCGCTGGTAGACGCGGCTCAGCGCGGCCAGCTCGATCGGGTCGCCGAGCTGGGTGCCGGTCATGTGGCACTCCAGGTAGCCGACCGTCTCGGACTTGACGTCGGCCACGCCGAGCGCCAGCTCGACCACCTCGGCCTGCCCGTCGACGCCGGGCGCGGTGTAGCCCGCGCAGGCGCGGCCGTCGTTGTTGACCGCCGAGCCCAGGATCACCGCGTGGATCGGGTCGCCGTCGGCCAGCGCGTCGGTCATCCGCTTCAGCGCGACCACCGCCACGCCGTTGCCCAGCACCGTGCCGCGCGCGGCGGCGTCGAAGCTGCGGATGCGACCGTCCGGGGTGGTGATCGAGCCTTCCTCGTACAGGTAGCCCTGGTGCTGGGGCAGCGCGAGGTAGGCGCCGCCCGCCACGGCCATGTCGCACTCGAAGTTGAGCAGGCTCTGCACCGCCATGTGCGCGGCCACCAGCGACGTCGAGCAGAACGACTGCACCGTGACCGCCGGGCCGCGCAGGTCCAGCTTGTAGCTGAGCATCGAGGCCAGCGAGTCGCGCTCGTTGCCCATGGCCAGCAGCAGCTGCCCGCCGGGCTCGGAGCTGAGCCGGTCGGCGATGTTGAACATGTAGTCCGGGAAGCCGCTGCCCGCGTACACCCCGACCTTGCCGGGCACCTCGGTCGGCACGTAGCCCGCGGCCTCGATGGTCTCCCACGAGCACTCCAGGAACAGCCGGTGCTGCGGGTCCATCGTCTCGGCCTCGCGCCTGCTGAAGCCGAACACGCCCGCGTCGAACAGGTCGATGTCGGCGACCGGCGCGCCGTAGCGCACGTAGTTCGGGTTGGCCAGCAGCGCCGGGTCGATCCCGGCCGCGGTCAGCTCGTCCTCGGTCAGCGGGCGCAGGCCCGGGGTGCCCGCGAGCAGGTTCGCCCACAGCCCCTCCACGTCCGCGGCGCCGGGGAACCGGCCGGACATGCCGACCACCGCCACCGCGGCGTCGTAGTTCGTCTCGCTCACAACGCCGCCTCGCAGTCTCGGTGGCGCCGAACGCGGACGCCACGGGAAAGTGGTCCTGTCTGGGTCATGACTGCCTGCCGCTGCGCTGCAGCTCGCGGCGGCGGGCCCGGCCCGCGCGCTGGCGGTCGGCCCGCTCGGCGGCGTCGTCGGCGGTGTCGGCGGCCGTGCCGGTCACCACGGCGGCCAGGCCGCCGACAGTGGGCGCCTGGTAGAGCACGTGGGCGGGCAGCTCGTCGAGCTTGAGCGCCCGGCGGATGCTGTCCATGATCCCCACGCCGAGCAGCGACGTCCCGCCCAGCTCGAAGAAGTTGTCCTGGGTGCCGACCTTCTCCAGGCCCAGCGCCTCCGACCAGATGTCGGCGATGGTCCGCTCGGCCTGCGTCTGCGGCGCGACGAACTGGGTGGACAGCTCCGGGCGCGGGCCGCGGTCGGCGCCCTTGGCCGACTGGGCGGCCGCCTGGATGTTGGCCATGGTGTAGTCGGCGCTGTTGTCGACCACCGCGGCGAAGTCCTGGGTGTTGACCACCACGTGCGGGTGCCTGCCCGCCAGGACCCGGCGCAGCGCCCGCCAGCCCTCGTCAAAGGAGATGCCGATGTACTCGCGGTGCTTCTGCAGGAACTCGCGCAGCGCGGGCTCGTAGCCCGCCAGCCCCGCGGTCCAGCCGTTCCACGTCCACTCGCCCCAGCCGATCGAGACCACCCGGGTGCCCGGCAGCGCGTCGGTCTGGGCGAAGCCGTCGAGGAAGACGTTGGCCGCGCAGTAGTCGGTCTGGCCCAGCGCGCCGGTCGCCGAGGCGATCGAGGAGAACAGCACCAGGAAGTCCAGGTCCACATCGGACTGAGCGTCGGACAGCGCCTCGGCCAGGGCCAGCGTGCCCGCCACCTTCGGGGCCAGCACGCGGTCCATGTCGGCGTTGCTCTTGAACTGCATCAGGCCGACGCCCGGGACGCCCGCGGCGTGCAGGACGCCGTTCAGCTCGCCGAAGCGGGCGATCGCGGCGTGCACGGCCCGGCGGACGTCGGCGACCTCGGAGACGTCGCCGGCGACCAGCTCGACCTGCCCGCCCGCGGCCTCGATCGCGCGCAGGCCCTCCAGCCGCCTGCGGACCTCCTCCGGCGTGGTGGGGGCGGCCAGCACCGCGTCCCACTGCTCGCGCGCCGGGACCGGGGTCCGTCCGAAGAGGACGAGGCGGGCGCGGTGGTGGCGGGCGAGGCGCTCGGCCATCGCCATGCCGATGCCGCCGAGGCCGCCGGTCACCAGGTAGACGCCGCCGTCGCGGATGGGCACCTGCTCGTCGGTGGGCGGGGTGTCCACGATGGTGTCGTAGGTCGGCACGAAGCGGCGGCCCGCGCGCAGGGCGACGATGCGGTCGGTCGGGACCGCCAGCAGTTCCTCGACCAGGTCGTCGACCGGGATCGGCTGGTGCGCCGGGAAGTCGAGCAGTCGGGAGGTGGCGGTGGCGTACTCCACCGGGATCATCCGGCACGGGCCGACGACGGTGGCGCGGTCGGGGTGGACGGGCTCCTCGTCGGCGAGGCGGTGCACGCCGGTGGTGACCACGTCGAGGGTCCAGGCCTCCGCGCCGATCTCCTGCATCGTCCTGGCCAGCGCGACCAGGGTGTGCAGGCCGCGCCGCACGACCTCCGCAGCGGCGGCGTCGCCGGTGTCGGCCGTCCACAGGTGCACGACCCGGGTCGGCACGGCCTGCTCGGCGCGCAGCGCGCCGAGCATCGCCTGGGTGTCCTCGGCGCTGCCCGGCCGCAGCCGGTAGCCATCGGCGGTGGCGGCGAACTCGGTGCCCAGCAGCGCGAAGGTGGTGCGGTGGCCCGCCTCGGCCAGCCGGGTGGCCACGGCGTCGGCCTCGGCCATGCTGCCGGGGTCGGTGTAGATCAGCCAGTGCGCGGGCTCGCCGCCGCGGGCGGCCCTGGGCGCGGTCTGGCGCCACACCGGCAGGTGCAGCCAGCGCTCCTCGGCCATCCTCGGCAGGGTGTCGAGCTGCTCGGCGAGGCTGCCGTGCTCGGCGGCCGCGGACCTGCCGCCGACCGCCTTCTGCTTGGGGCGGCCCGACTCGTACCAGTGCTCCTTGCGCTGGAACGGGTAGGTGGGCAGGTGCACCCGGCCGGGCGTCCAGTCGCCGATGGCGTGGTAGGCGTTCCAGTCCAGCGCGACCCCGGCCAGCCACAGCTTGGCCAGCGCGGTCGTCAGGGTCTGGCCTGCGGGCACGGCGTCGGCGGCGCCCGGCAGCGTGGACACGATCAGCGGCCAGCGCTCGACGCCGCACCCGGGGTGGGTGCGCAGCATCGCGCCGAGGGACTTGCCCGGCCCGATCTCGATGAAGGCGAGTTCGCCCGCCTCCAGCACGGTGGTCAGGCAGTCGGTGAAGCGGACCGTGCCGCACATGTGCTCGGCCCAGTAGCCGGGGTCGGTGACCAGCTCGGCGGTGGCGATCTCGCCGGTCAGGTTGGAGATGTAGGGGATCGCCGGGGCGTTGAGGGTGATGTTCTCGGTGATCCACGCGGTCAGCGGCTCGGCGACCGGGTGCAGCATCCGCGAGTGGAAGGCGTGCGTGGTCTCCAGCTCCCGGCAGGCCACCCGCTCGCCGCGCAGCAGCTCCGCCAGCGCGGTCACCGCCTCCGGCGCGCCCGCCACGACCAGCTGGGCGCCGTTGAGGGTGGCCACGTCGAGGCCGCGCTCGTGCAGGTCGGGCACCCGGGTGCGCAGGGCGTCCTCGCTGAGGCCGACGGCCAGCATCGCGCCGCCGGGCTGCTCGGCGATCAGCCGGGCGCGGTGGGCGACCAGGCGCAGCGCGTCCTCCAGCGAGAGCACCCCGGCCAGGCAGGCCGCGACGTACTCGCCGACGCTGTAGCCGACCAGCAGCGTGGGCGCCACGCCCCAGTCGATGAGGGTCCTGGCCAGGGCGTACTCAGCGGCGAACACCGCGGGCTGGGCGATCTCGGTGCGGTTCATCGGCCGGTCGCCGCCGCTGCCGGCGCGGCCCATCAGCCGGGCGAGGTCGCCCGCGGCGTCGCGCTCGCCCGCGGTGGTCAGCGGGGTGCGCACGTCCACGCTGCTGTCCTCGGACAGGATGCGGTGGCACTCGTCCAGGTGGGCCCGGAAGGCGGGCTCCTGCTCGTAGAGTTCGGCGACCATGCCCTCGTAGTGCTCGCCGACGCCGGCGATGAGGAACGCGGCGGAGCGTCCGTTGGCGGTGTCGGCGCGGCCGAGCAGCTTGCCCTTGGCCCCGGTGGTGTCGGCGAACGCCGCGGCGGCGCCGGTGACCGAGTCCACGATGGCCACCCTGCGGTGGGTGAACACCTGGCGGCCCGCCTGCAGGGTGAAGGCGGTGTCGCCGAGGTCGGCGCCGGGGTTCTCGGCCAGGTGCTCGGCGAGCCTGCCCGCGTACTGCTGCGCGGCGGCCTCGGTGCGCCCGGACACCGGCAGGAACTGCCAGCGGCGCGCGCCGTCCCCGCGCTCGGCGGGGAGCAGGGGCTCCTGCACGACGACGTGGATGTTGGTGCCGCCGACGCCGAGGGAGTTCAGGCCCGCCAGGCGCGGCCTGCCCGCGCGGCGGGGCCACGGGATGTCGGTGGCGGCGGGGTAGAACGGGCTGTTCGCGAAGTCGATCTCCGGGTTGGGGCTCTTGTAGTGCAGCAGCGCCGGGATGCGCTCGGCGCGCAGCGACTCGATGATCTTGATCAGGCCGGTGACGCCCGCGGCGCGGTCCAGGTGCCCGACGTTGGTCTTGACCGAGCCGATGGCGCAGTACTGCTTCTTCCCGACCTCGCCGTAGCCGCGGGTCAGCCCGGCGACCTCGATCGGGTCGCCGAGTTCGGTCGCGGTGCCGTGGGCCTCGACGTAGGTCACGTCCGCGGGGTCGACGTCGGCGTCGGCGAGGGCGCCCGCGACGGCGTCGCCCTGGCCGATCACGCTCGGCGCGGTGTAGCTGAACTTCATCGAGCCGTCGTTGGTCATCGCGGTGCCGCGGATCACCGCGAGCACGGTGTCGCGGTCGGCCACCGCCGCTTTGAGCGGCTTGAGGACCAGGATCGCCGACGCGTCGCCGAAGACCCCGCCCTGGGAGTCGGCGTCGAAGGTGCGCAGGAAGCCGTCCGGGGACTCCTGGCCGCCCTGCTGGTACAGGTAGCCGATGTGGTCGGGGACGCGGATGCACACCCCGCCCGCCAGCGCCATCTCGCACTCGCCGCGCCGCAGGCTCTGCACGGCCAGGTGCAGCGCGGAACCGGAGGTCGAGCAGAACGTCTGCACCGAGACGCTCGGCCCGGTCAGGTTCAGCTTGTAGGAGATGATGGTCGACAGGGCGTCCTTGTCGTTGCCGACGATCAGCTCGAACGGGGTGATCTCCATCGAGTCCACGCCCATCGGGAAGCGGTCGTAGGCGTAGGTGCTCAGGTTGCCGCCGCCGAAGACGCCGACCCGGCCACGGGCCTCGGGCGTGGCGTACCCGGCCTGCTCCAGCGCCGTCCACGCGCACTCCAGGAACAGCCGCTGCTGCGGGTCGGCCAGCTTGGCCTCCCGCGGGTTGTAGCCGAAGAACTCCGCGTCGAAGCCCTTGATGTCGTCCAGGATGGGCCGGGACTTGACGTAGTTCGGGTCGGCGACCAGGTCCGGGCTGATCCCGGACTCCAGCAGCTCCTCGTCGGTGATGTGGGTCAGCGAGTGCACCCCGCCGAGGATGTTGCGGGCCAGCTCGGCGACGTCGGCGGCGCCGGGGAAGCGGCCCGCCATGCCGATGACCGCGATCGCGCGGTCGTCGTCGGTGAGGTCGTAGCGGCTCGGGTCGGCGGGACCGTCGTCGCAGGCGAGGTGCTCGGAGACGACGCTCCACAGTGAGCCGACGGTGGCGAACGTCTCCGCGGTCAGCATCTCGTCGGGGAGGCTGATGTCGAACTCCTCCTCCAGGCGCAACAGCAGGGAGACGGTGTTCAGGGAGTCGAGACCGAGGTCGTTGAGGCTCTCCGAAGGTTGCAGCCGCTCGGACTCCGCCAGCGGTAGGTACTCCTTCAGAATGGTGGCGTACCTGGTGTATGGATCGTCGTTTACCAGCATGGATGGCACCCTCTACATCTGACAGGTTTGGACCCAGTCCGTACCGACGCAGGCCGATGGCTGGGTTTCAGGGTCGTGCGGACGCGCGCCTCGCGTCAACGGCGGGCGAAGGCAGCATGCGGCCGGTCAGTTGCTGCACCCGGGAACGGGGCGCGAGCACTTGAGATCGCGGATTCCGGTGCTAGCTTTGGTTTGTGCCCATCGGGCCCCGGACTCCACCAGGAGGACGGAAACTCATCGCGACAACCTCGGAGGCAACCATGTCCCTGTCCAAGTCCCGCGCCCTGTCCGCCGCCCGCGCCGTGTCCGCTCTCCGCGCGGTCTGCCCCGTCTGATCCGCTCTGACGTGGGAGGCGGTGTGGTGACACTCCGCCTCCCAAGGGCTCCTGCTGTCGGTATGGCCGCCATCCACCGCGGTGGTGGCGGCCTGCCGACGTGCTCGCCGGGATCAGAGCAGCTTGTTGCGGCCCCATCCCCGGGTGATCCGCCAGGACGCGATCGCTCCCGAGACCGCGGCCAGCGCCAGCAGCACGACCGAGTTCTGCAGCAGCGACCCGACATCGCCGGACAGCGCGGAGCGGTAGGAGTCCATCGCCCAGTACCCGGGCGAGAGCGGGGCCAGCGTCTGCGCCCAGCCCGGCATCAGCGACAGCGGCACCAGGGCCCCGCCGAGCGTGGTGAGGATGATCCCGCCGATGTCGTAGTACACGGCCAGTTCGCTGTGGCTCCTGGCCAGCGCGCCCAGCATCATGCCCACGCACAGCAGCGTCACCACCCAGGTCGCGACCGCGATGGTCAGCAGGCCGAGGCTCTCGATCGACAGTCCGAACAGGACGTAGCCGTAGGTGAGCACGACGACCTGCTGCAGGACGAGCACGCCCAGCGCCGGGATCGCCTTGCCGACCAGCAGCTCCCAGGACGCCGACGGCGTCGCCCGCAGCCGGTCCCAGGTCTTCCACGAGCGCTCGGTGAGGATCGCCGACCCCACGATGGACAGCGCGAACATCGAGAACATGACGAGCATGCCCGAGACGATCTGCGTGGTCCCCGCACCCTCGCCCGCGCCGGAGAGCGCGGCGACGTAGAGCGGGTGCAGGACGCCGATCAGCACCAGCGGCATGATCAGCCTGCTGGCGACCGGTCCGGGCTCGCGCAGCAGCAGCGTCGTGTTGAGCCGGATCATCGAGCCGATCCGGTGGCGGTTCTCAACCAGCATTGGTGACCATCTCCAGCGACTCGTAGAGGTCGTCGAGGCTGGGCTTGCGCACGTCGACCGACAGCGGGACCAGCCCGTCGGCCAGCAGCCCGGCCAGGGTCTGCGCCGGGTCGATGCTCGGCAGGTGCAGCTCGTCGTTCTCGACGCGGCCCAGGTCGCGCAGCCGGTCCGGGATGGGACCGTCCAACCGCACCTTCACCTCGCCCATCAGCCCGGCCAGCAGGCTGTCCTGCTCGCCGCGCGCGATCACCTTGCCCGCCCGGATGACGGCGAGGCTGGCGTCCAGGTCCGACAGCTCGGGCAGGTAGTGGGTCGTGTAGATGACCGCCGCGCCCTCGGCCGCCCTGGCCCGCACCGCGGTGAGCAGCGCCTCCCTGGTCGGCGGGTCGGCGCCCGCGGTCGGCTCGTCCAGCAGCAGCAGCGACGGCTTGCCCAGCAGCGCGGTGGCCACCTGCGCCCGGCGGCGCTGCCCGCCGGAGAGCACGCCGACCTGCTTGTCCATAACGGACTCCAGGCGCATCTGGCCGGTGACCTCGTCCATCGCCGTGCGCAGGGCGGGGCCGCGCAGGCCGACCAGGCCGCCGAACACCAGCAGGTTCTCCTTCACCGTCGCCGAGTAGTACATGGCGACGTCCTGCGGCGCGCAGCCAAGGTGGCGCCGCGCCTGCCTCGGGGTGCGCAGCATGTCCACGCCGCACACCTCGACCCGGCCCGCGGTGGGCCGCACGAGACCGGTGACGGTCTCGACGAAGGTCGTCTTGCCCGAGCCGTTGGCGCCGAGCAGGCCGACGATCTCGCCGGGCTGGGCGATGAGGTCGAAGCCGTCCAGCGCGCGGACCTCGTCGTAGTGCCTGACGAGTCCTTCGGCGACCAGCGGGGGTGCGATCATCGGTTGTGCCCTGCCATTCGGGAGTTGGCGGTCATGCCGTGCGCGGGGGCCGCGGCCAGCCGCCACTGGGTGGCGATGACGGCGGCCTCGACGCGGGAGCCGACGCGCAGCTTGAGGAAGATTCGCGCGATGTGCTCGCGCACGGTCCGCTCCGAGATGCCCAGCCTGCGCCCGAGCGCCCGGTTCGTCAGCCCCTTCACCAGCAGGTCGAGCACTTCGCGCTCGCGGTGGCTCAAGTGCGCGGAATCGGTCGTGGGCAGCGCGCTCTCGGCGGTGTCCAATCCGGGAAGCGTCATGTCCTTTCCCTCCTTGCCAATGTCTCCCTGGCCTCGGCCAGGTGACCCCAGCTTGGTCGGCCGTGGCGGAACGGCCGTAGGGGCAACACCCCCACATTCGCCGCGGGCACGGGGAGTTCGGCTATGGGGGAGAGCCCCCATGCGCGCGAAACCCCGGCCACTGGGTGACCGGGGTTTCGTCGGGAGGTGGGTCAGGCGCGGGAGAGCAGCGAGGCCGCGTAGGTGTTGAGGGCGTCGCGGTCGTGCAGTCCGATCTTGACGATCAGGCTGGCGATGTGCTTCTCCACCGTGCGCGGGGAGATGTGCAGCCGGGCGGCGATGGTCTTGTTGCCCGGCCGGTCGGCCAGCAGCTCGAACACCTCGTACTCGCGCACGGTCACCCGCAGCGCGCGCAGGGCGGCGGGAACGCGGTCGGTGCCGGTGCGGCGCTGGCGCACCGACGCGCCCGCCTGGCGCAGCAGGGCGCGGCAGGCGCTGGCGACGGCGGGCACCTCCGCCTGGTGGAAGTGCTCCTCGGCGCTGCGCAGCCAGGCCTGGGGATCGCCCCACTCGTCGGCGAGGGCGGCGTCGGCGACCAGTCGCAGGCCCAGGTGCTGGGCCGTCCCGTAGACGGCGGCGGCGCGCTGGGCCTCGGCGACGGCGGCCTCGGCCTGCTCGGCCCACCCCGACCGGCCGAGCAGCACCGCGTGCGCCAGGTGGGTGAACTGGCTGTTCCAGCGCATCCGGCTCGGCTCGGCGGCCGCGGCCTGCTCGTACTCGGGCCAGTCCGCCTGGCCCGCGCGCACCCGCAGGAACAGGCGCAGTCCGTGGTGCCCGGCGAGGTGACTGGTGAGCGGGTTGTCCTCGTCGGCGGAGCGCGCCTTGTCCAGCTCGCGCAGCGCGAGGTCGGCCTTCTCCTCCATCAGGGCGCAGAAGGCGCGGGCCAGACCGTGGGTCAGCGACGTGTCCTCGGAGTCCCCGCACTCGCCGAACTCGGTGAGCGCCCCCTCCATCTCCCTGCGCTTGCCCTGGTGCGCGGCGACCGTCGCCCTGGTGAGCAGCGCGTAACGGGCCACATAGGACAGTTTCAGGCGGGTGACGGCGTCCAGGCACTCGTCCAGGAGCACCGAGGCGAGCTCGTAGCGCCCGCACAGCGCGGCGTCCATGGCCACGAGGCCCTGCACGACGTAGCCCAGGCTCACCGCGCCGACCCGCTGGGCCGCCCGCTGCGCCTCCTCCAGGTTCGCCACGTCGCCGTGGCGCAGCCAGTCGTTGCCCGCGCTGCGCACCAGGGCGTACACCCGCCAGATCGGCAGCCGGTGCTCCTCGGCGACCTGCCGCGCCCTGCGGAAGCACTCGCCCGCTTCGGCGAGGTCGCGCTCGCGGGTGACCGTGCCGATCACCTGCCAGCTCTGGCAGACGATCGCGGGCAGGCCGGCGCGCTGCGCGGCGGCCATCGCCTGGCGGGCCAGCCGCTCGGCCCGCGCGGGGTCGCGGTGCGCCCCCGGGGCCTCGATGGCCAGCTCCGCGGCGGCGGCGTCCAGCGAGGCCCGGTCGACGTCGTCGGCGTCGGGGCCGAGCAGCGCGTGGGCGGCGGCCAGCTCGCGCACCGCGTCGCTCCAGCGGCCCGCGACCATCGCCACCCAGACCAGCCGCACCCGCAGCGCGGCGCGGCGGCGCGCGTCGAGGTTCATGCCGCCCAGCTCGTCCAGCGTCCCGCACAGCTCGAAGGCGCGGTCGAAGCGACCCGCCTCGGCGAGTGCGTAGAGCAGGGTCTCCAGCACGGCGGCGCCGGTCTCCGGGTCGTCGTGCCTGGCCAGCAGCCGCTGGGCGCGTTCGAGCAGCACCACGGCCGAGCGGGCGGCGCCGTCGGCCAGGGCGTGCCTGCCCGCCTCGTTGAAGTGCCGCGCGGCGCCCACCGCGTCGCCCGCGTACTCCCGCAGGGACGCCACCAGCTGACGCCACTCGCCGGGCAGCTCCGGGTGCATGGCCTCGACGGCATCGGCGGCGCGGCGGGAGAGGTCCGCGCGGTCGGTCGGGGTCAGCTCGGCCAGCAGCGCCTCACCGGCGACCGGGTGCTGGAAGGCGTACCAGTCCGGGGCGGGCTCGTCGGCGATCAGCAGCAGCGCGGAGACACCCGCGTGCAGGTGGCTGAGCAGGTTGCGGTCGTCCATGCCGGTCACCTGCTGCACGACCGAGAGCGGGAACCGGCGCCCGAGCACCGCGGCGGCCGACAGCAGCCGCCTGCCCTGCGGGCCGAGCCGGTCGGCGCGCAGGGCGATGCTGCGCACCAGGGTCGCGGGCACCTCGGTGTCGATCCCGGCGACGATCCGCCAGCCATGGCCGACGGGTACCAGCAGGCCGGTGTCGACCATGCTGCGGAGCAGTTCCTCGACGACGAAGGGATTCCCGGCGCTGTTGCGCCATAATCGGTCCAACGCGGCGTCGGGGACCTCGGTCGGGTCGGTGTCCAGGCAGTGCGCGACGAGGCTGCGGGTCTGCTCCGGGCCGAGCCGGTCGAGGTCGAGCACCGTGCCCGCGCGCCGCCCGGCCGCCGAGCGGGCCAGGTCGAGCGCGTCGCACGGCTCGTTGCGGATCGTGACCAGCAGGGCGAAAGGCTGCTCCTGCAGGTTGTCCAGCAGGTACTCCAGCACGGCGAGCGTCTCGGCGTCGGCGTCGTGCATGTCCTCCAGGATCAGCAGACAACCGCCGTCGCGGCCCAGCAGGGCCATCAGCCGC
This sequence comes from Actinokineospora guangxiensis, assembly GCF_042657845.1. NCBI lineage: Bacteria > Bacillati > Actinomycetota > Actinomycetes > Pseudonocardiales > Pseudonocardiaceae > Actinokineospora > Actinokineospora guangxiensis. The sequence goes on from NZ_JBHSKF010000002.1 coordinate 447,498, forward strand.
AGCACCGCCTCGGCCAGTATCACCAGAGACTCCGAGCCCGCCCCGTCCTGGGCCCAGTCCGGGATCAGGCGGCCCAGCACCGGCCGGTAGGCGCCGAGTTCACCGAGGGGCGGCGGCTCCCCGCCGCGGGAGAGCGACATCAGCGCCTCGGTCAGCGGCCGGAACGGCACCGCCGCCGCGCCGCGGGTGCTGCCCCGTCCGCGCAGTACCCGCATGTCCGCGGCGAAGGCCCGCCCCGCGGCCTCGGCGGCCAGGCGGGACTTGCCGATGCCCGGCTCGCCCGCCAGGAACACCGCCGTGCCCCGGTTGGCGCGTGCCCCGGACAGGGCGCGGTCCAGGGCCATGAGTTCGGGTTCGCGTCCAACTACCCGGGCGGCGCGAGTGTGCATGACACGACGATATCCACTGCGCGGTCATAACGGGCTCGTGCCAAAGGGTGCCGCGGCGGTGTTCGGTGAAATGACCTTCCCGGCGGAGCGGCGCGACGACAGGTGTTCGGACCGGCCGACCGGCAGTTTGTGCGGCGGGCCACGATGAGTCGGTTCCCGTCGAGGTCCAGTGTGGAGCCTAGGGGGGTGGTATGCGGAGGTCGGGAGGCACTTTTGTAGGCACTTTCCGAAATCCGAATGGGTCAGTCGGAATGGTGGGATGTGTGGTCGCGATTGCGACGATCGGCCCACTTGCCTTGAGCTGACCGGGTGGATGCCCCGGTGGTGGGAAAGAGGTCGGAAGCCATCGGTAAAGAAAGTCGGGTGCAGTATCGAAATCCGCGTCGGGTGTGGACTGAATCGCTGTTCGCGGTCGCCGCGCGGATGGCGGAATAGGATAGTCGTCGGCCGGATCGACCACCAGGGCGGGTGGCCGCCCTAGCGCGGCCAGGCGGTGACCGCCAGCGTCAGGGTCGGGTACACCGGCATCGACATCGCCGCGCCCGCGGCGAACCCGGCGAGCGCGTTGGCGCGGCTGACCCGTCCGCCCAGCTCCGGCAGCCGCAACTGGCCCGCGGGGTGCCCGTCGGCGGCGCCGGAACCGGCGACGCGGAACCGGGTCTCCTTCCAGGCGCTGACGATCTCGGCGCTGACGATCTCGGCGCTGACGATCTGGGTGGTGTCGGACGGGGCGGCGAGGATGGCGGTCATGGGGTCTCCTTCTGGGGTGGAGGTTCAGCGGGTGGGTTCGATGAGCAGGACGGACGGCACCGAGTCGGTGAAGCCGACCCGCAGCAGGCCGTAGCCGATCCCGGCGAGCCCGGACAGCAGGCCAGGTGAGCGAATGCCGCCGGGCGCGGCGCCCTGGGGGCCGTAGACCTCAAGCGCGCCGAGCACGTCGGCGGCGCGCCGGGCGTGCGCGGCGGCGGCCTGGTCGCTGCCGCGCTCGGCGAGTGCGCCCAGCGCTTCCAGCGTCCCGAGTTCGCCGTGGCAGAGGCTCAGGTCGCGGCCGACGGCCGCGGCGCGGAGGGCCTCGACGTGGTGTTCGGCGGGCGGTTCGCCGAGCGGGGTGCGGGCCAGCAGCGCGCCCGCGAGGCCGGTGCACCAGCTGAGATTGCCCTCGGCGAGCAGCCGGTCGGGGTCGGTGTCGGCGGCGAACTCGGCGTGGGCGGCCCGCAGGGCGTCCCCGGTGCCGTACCTGGCCAGGGCGCAGCCGACGCCCGCGTGGCCGCCGCCGAAACCCGTGGAGGGCAGCGCCTCGTCAGCCTCGGGGTGGGCGCCTGCGCGCGCGTCGGCGTCGGCCATGAGCCGTCCGGCGAAGGTGTCGGCCGCCGCCGCCGCCGAGTCCAGCCCGGTCTCGGCGTGCACGGCCAGCATCGCCGCCAGGGCGCCCGCCCGGCCCGCGGCCATGCCCCGGCCGCCGCTGTCGGCGCCCGCGGTCAGCTCGACGGCGGTGGCCAGCCAGTCGCGGGAGGGGCCGCCGTCGAGGAGGGTGTCCAGGCGGGCCAGGGCGTAGCTGATGCCGCCGAGGCCGACGAACGCCCCTGGCCCGATGGTGCGGGCGATGGCGGGGTTGTCGGCGAGCACGCTCAGCAGCCGGGGCAGCGGGCGCAGCGCCTTGAGCGCGAGGTCGGTGTAGCGCGCGTCGCCGGTGAGCCTGCCCAGCTGGGCCAGGAACAGCGCGACCCCGGTGTAGCCGTCGGCCAGCCCGGCGCCCATGGGCACCACGGCCCAGGCCCGCCCGTCCACCGGCTCGACGCCCAGCCAGTTGGCGGCGTCCTCGTCGTGGCGGGCGCGGGCGGCGATCTCGTTGCCGATCTGGCCCGCGGCGGCCAGCAGCCGGTGCGGGTCGGGCACCGACGCCGACACCGGGCCGGACCGGACCGGGCCGCTGCGGTGCTCGGCGACCGCGCCCCGGGTGGCCAGGCCCGCCCTGATCAGCCACTCCTGGTCAAGCAGGTCCAGCTCGTCCATCGCGGCGATCTTGGCGGTGACGGCGTCGGCGCTGGGCCGCTCCAGCAGGTCCGGCACCCGCCGCCCGTCGGTGGTCCACACGTGGCGCGAGCCCGGCCTGCCGGTGAACAGCGGGATGTCGCCAGCCCACAGGTCGGCGATCTCGTGCCGGACGAGCCCGGCCAGCGCGCGGTGGTGCATCCCGTCGGCCCACAGCAGGTCGAACACCGCGTCGCGGTCGAGGGCGTCGCGCAGCACGTCGGGGTGGGTGGACTCGTCCAGCAGGGTCGCGTAGGTGCGGGTGGGGCGGACCAGCACGCGGATCTCGCTGTCGGCGCAGGCCAGCACCGGCCCGGTGGGGGCGAGCAGCTCGGCCTTGTGCTCGACGATCGCGGTGTAGGCGGCGCGGAAGCCCGCCAGCAGGGCGGCCTGGTGGGCGGCGGGTTCGGCGTCGACGCCGTCGACCGACGGGCGGTTGGCCGCGCCCGCGTACCGGGCCGTGCCCCGGCCGAGGCGCATCTCGTCGGTGCCGGTGGCCTCCCACAGCGCCACGGTGACCGGTAGTTCGGCGTCGCGGTCGCCGCCGAGGCCGGAGACGTCCATGGCGCCGTTGTCGCCGATGACCGGTGTGGGCAGCAGCCCGGTGCGCAGCACCGAGGACGTGAGCGCGACGGTCGCCGGGTCGGGGGCGACGGTCATCGGCGGGGTCAGGGTGGGGTGCAGCAGGGTCTCCACGTCGACCAGCACCGGCTGGTCGCCCGCGGCGATGACGTTCTCGGCGTGGATGTCGGTGCCGTCGACGGCGTAGAGCAGCGCCAGCAGCGCGCCCTGCCTGCGGTAGAAGCGGTCCAGCCCGGCGAGGTCGGCGCACGGGCGGGCCTGGATGTGCTCCACCCAGCCGTAGCCGTCGCGCACCAGAGCGGCCGGGACGCGCAGGCCGAGCCAGGCGAGCTTGCCGTTGAGCCAGTCGACCAGGTCGGCGAAGCGGGCCTGCATCTGCTGCTCGCGCGGCTTGTAGACCACGCGGCGGCCGTCGGCGAAGCGCACCGAGGCGACGGCGCGGCCCCGGCCGTGGCAGTCGCCCGAGGTCGCCGTGACGGCCACGACCGCGCCGGGGTCGATGTCGTCCATGAGGGTCTTGACCAGCAGCGCGCGGTCGGCGGCGAAGCGGTGCAGCAGCTCGGCGCGGGCGTCGGCGGCGTGTTCGGCGGCCTGGGCCAGCAGCCTGGCCAGCACCGGGTACTCGGCGAAGAGGGCGGCCACGGCCCGCCCGGCGCAGCAGCCGCGGACGAAGTCGGCGTAGCGCTCGGCGGCGGTGTCGCCCGCCAGGGCGCCGCTGACCCGAGCCACGTTCAGCTCCAGGGCCAGGGTGCGGGCGGCGATGGCGACCAGGCGGGTGGCCAGCTCGTCGGCGAAGCCCGCGGTGACGGCGGCGGCGTCCACGCCGGTCGGGCAGGCCGAGGCCACCCGCTCGGCGGCGGTGTCGATGAACGGGCGCAGCGGGACGGCGAACGCGGCGGCCGGGTCGGCGGGCAGCGCGAGCGGGGCGGACTCCGCGGGCGCCCCGGCCACGGCCGTGTCGACGGTCTCGGCCCAGTCCGGTCGCGCCGTCCTGGCCGCCAGGCGGGTCCGCGGCTCGGCCAGCAGTGCGAGCAGCGCCGTCTCGTCCAGTCCCGTGTCGGCGAGCCTGCCCGCGAGACCGCCCCCGCAGACGGCCCGCCAGCGGTCGAGCCGGGCGCGGGCGGCGGCGTCCTCGCCCGGTGCGGGAGCGGGCAGGCGCTCGGCCAGGGCCAGCGCTCCCGCCCACCAGGCCGGGTCTGGCCTGTTCGGCGGGGGATCGGATGAGATCGTCACCTCTGAACCGTGCACGATTCACGGTGTCCCCTAGTAGGGGAGCAGCCCCCACATTGGCCTCTACCACTTGTCGCTGACATCTGCCTGATGGGGGAGCGGGCAGGGTCTGCCCGGCCGATTGTTGCCACCGCGGCGGCATCGACCAGGGCCGTGACGTGCCCGGATCATCGCCCTCAGGTCCACCCAGTGGAGAGGTGAACGATGGTTGCGGTCGACGACTCCCGTGCCCGGATTGATTCCGCCGACGAGCCGGTGGCCGTGATCGGCGTGGCGTGCAGGCTGCCCGGCGCCGCCGACCCGGACCGGTTCTGGGCGCTGCTGAGCGGCGGCGTCGACGCGGTGGCCGAGATCCCGCCCGAGCGCCGCGGCGACGCCGAGCCCGAGTACCCCTTCGGCGGTTTCCTCGACCGCGTCGACGGCTTCGACGCCGCCTTCTTCGGCATCTCGCCGAAGGAGGCCGCGGCGATGGACCCCCAGCAGCGGCTGGTGCTGGAGCTGGCGTGGGAGGCGCTGGAGCGCTCCAGGGTCGTGCCCGCCGACCTGCGCGACACCCGGACCGGGGTGTTCATCGGCGCGATCGCCGACGACTACGCCACGCTGGTCCGCGGCCGGGGCGTGATCGACCGGTTCTCCATGACCGGCCTGCACCGCGCCATGATCGCCAACCGGGTGTCCTACGCGCTCGGCGTGCGCGGGCCCAGCCTCACCGTCGACACCGCGCAGTCCTCGTCGCTGGTCGCCGTGCACATGGCGTGCGAGAGCCTGCGCCGCGGCGAGTCCACGCTGGCCGTCGCGGGCGGCGTGCACCTCAACCTCGCCGCGGAGAGCACGCTCAGCGCGGCCCGCTTCGGCGGGCTGTCCCCCAGCGGCCGGTGCTTCACCTTCGACGAGCGCGCCGACGGGTTCGTCCGCGGCGAGGGCGGCGGCCTCGTCGTGCTCAAGCCGCTCTCGGCCGCCCTGGCCGACGGCGACCCCGTGCTGGGTGTCCTGCTGGGCAGCGCGGTCACCAACGACGGCGTCAGCGCCGGGCTGACCGTGCCCAGCGCCCTCGCCCAGCAGGAGGCCATGGGCCTGGCCTACCAGCGCGCGGGCGTGGACCCGGCCGAGGTGCGCTACGTCGAGCTGCACGGCAGCGGCACCGCCGTGGGCGACCCGATCGAGGCCGCGGCCGTCGGCGCGGTGTTCGGCCCGGGGCGGCGCGCGCCGCTGCCGGTGGGCTCGGTGAAGACCAACATCGGCCACCTCGAAGGCGCGGGCGGCGTCGCGGGCCTGATCAAGGTGCTGCTGAGCATCGTCAACGGCCAGCTGCCGCCGAGCCTCAACCACGAGCGCCCCAACCCGCGCATCCCGATGGACGAGCTGGGCATCCGGGTCCAGCGCGAGCTGGGTCCGTGGCCGGACGGGCCCGCCGTCGCCGGGGTGTCCTCCTTCGGCATGGGCGGCACCAACTGCCACGTCGTGCTCTCCGCGCCGCCTCCGGTCCCCGAGCCCGAGACCGGGCGCACGGGCGGTGAACTGCCCTGGGTCCTGTCCGGGCACGGCCGCGCCGCCCTGGCGGGCCAGGCCCGGCTGCTGGCCGAGGTCGCCGGGCGCGACCACCCCGCCGACATCGGGGCCTCGCTGGCCGCGACCCGCTCGGCGCTGTCGGACCGGGCTGTGGTGTTCGGCGTCGAGTCCGCCGATTTCGCCGCCGGGCTCGACGGGCTGGCCCAGGGCCTCGGCGGTCCGGGCACCGTGGCGGGCCGGGTGGTCGGCGGCCCTGGTCCGGTGTTCGTCTTCCCCGGCCAGGGCTGGCAGTGGGCGGGCATGGGGGAGCGGCTGCTCGCCGAGTCGCCCGTGTTCGCCGCGTCCATCGACGCCTGCGCGACCGCGCTCGCTCCGCACGTGGACTGGTCGCTGCGCGAGGTGCTGGCCGGTGGGCCGGGGGCTCCCGGCTTGGACCGGGTCGATGTCGTGCAGCCCGCGCTGTGGGCGGTGATGGTGTCACTGGCGGCGCTGTGGCGCTCGGTGGGGGTGGAGCCCGCGGCCGTGGTGGGCCACTCGCAGGGCGAGATCGCCGCCGCTGTCGTCGCGGGTGGACTGTCCCTTGAGGATGGCGCCAAGGTCGTCGCGCTGCGCAGCGCGCTGATCGGCCAGGTGCTGGCGGGCCGCGGCGGGATGCTGTCGGTCGGGCTGGGCCACACCGAGGCCCAGGCGCTGATCGGCGACCGGGCGGTGTCGGTGGCCGCGGTCAACGGCGTCGCCTCCACCGTGCTCTCCGGCGACCTGCCCGACCTGGAGGCGATCCGCGCCGGGCTGGCCGCCCGGGACGTCCCGGTGCGGCTGCTGCCGGTGGACTACGCCTCGCACTCCGCCCACGTCGAGGCGCTGTGCGGGGATCTGCTGGCCGCGCTCGCCGGGCTGGAGCCCCGGTCCTCGTCGGTGCCGTTCCTGTCGGCCACCACCGGCGAGCTGCTCGACACCGCCGAGCTGACCGGCGACTACTGGTACCGCAACCTGCGCCTGCCCGTGCGCTTCGACGCCGCGGTCCGCGCGCTCATCGGCGCGGGCCACCGGCTGTTCGTCGAGCAGTCGGCCCACCCCGTGCTGGTGACCGGCGTCGGGGAGCTGCTGGAGTCCCTGGACATGACCGGCGCGACGGTCGGGTCGCTGCGCCGCGACGACGGCGGGCTCGACCGGTTCCTCCGCTCGGCCGCCCAGGCCTGGACCCACGGCGCCGCCGTGCGCTGGACCGAGCTGGTCACCGGTCGCGCCGTCGACCTGCCCACCTACGCCTTCCAGCGCGAACGCCACTGGATCGACGCAGGCACGGGCGCGCCCGCGCGCCCGGCGATCGCCGCAGCGCCCCCGGTTCCCGCCCGCCGCGCCGACACCGACCTGGCCACCCTGGTGCTCACCCACGCCGCCGCCGTCCTCGGCCACCGCTCGCCCGACGCGGTCGACCCGGCCCGCACGTTCAAGGACCTGGGCTTCGACTCCCTCGGCGCGGTCGACCTGCGCGACCGGCTCAGCGCCGCCACCGGGGCCGCCCTGCCGACCGGGGTCCTGTTCGACCACCCGACCCCGCTGGCGCTGATCCGCCATCTCGCGGGCGAGGCGCGACCGGCCCGCGCCGCCGCCGGGCCCGCCGAGGACGACGACCCCATCGTCATCTCGGCCATGGCCTGCCGGTACCCGGGCGGCGTCGGCTCGCCCGAGCAGCTGTGGCGGCTGGTCGCCGACGGCGTGGACGCCACCGGCGACTTCCCCGGCGACCGCGGGTGGGACCTCGGCGCGCTGGCCGACCCGGCCCGGCTCGGCGGCTCGCACACCCGCCGCGGCGGGTTCCTGGACGCCGCCGACCGCTTCGACGCGGCGTTCTTCGACATCAGCCCGCGCGAGGCCACCGCGATGGACCCGCAGCAGCGGGTGCTGCTGGAGACGGCGTGGGAGGCCTTCGAGCACGGCGGCATCGATCCGGCCGACCTGCGCGGCACGCCGGTCGGGGTGTTCATCGGCGCGATGTCGCAGGACTACGGCCCGCGCCTGCACCGGCCCGTCGAGGGCTACGACGGATACCTGCTCACCGGCACCACCGCCAGCGTCGCCTCCGGCAGGCTGGCCTACCACTTCGGGTTCGAGGGCCCGGCGGTCACCGTCGACACGGCGTGCTCGTCGTCGCTGGTCGCCCTGCACATGGCGGTGCGGTCGCTGCGCGCGGGCGACTGCGACATCGCCATCGCGGGCGGTGTCGCGGTGATGGCCAACCCCGGGCTGTTCGTGGACTTCAGCAGGCAGGGCGGGCTGGCCCCGGACGGGCGGTGCAAGTCCTTCGGCGCGGGCGCGGACGGCACCGCGTGGTCGGAGGGCGTCGGCCTGCTGGTCATCCAGCGGCTCTCGGCGGCCCGCGCCCGCGGGCACCGGGTGCTGGCGGTGGTCCGCGGCTCGGCGGTGAACTCCGATGGGGCGTCCAACGGGCTCACCGCGCCCAACGGCCCGGCACAGCAGCGGGTCATCGAGGACGCGCTGGCCGCCGCCGGACTTCGACCGTCTGATGTGGACGTGGTTGACGCGCACGGCACCGGGACGAGGCTGGGTGATCCGATCGAGGCGGAGGCGTTGATCGCGGCGTACGGCCGTGATCGGGAGCAGCCGCTGTGGCTGGGGTCGTTGAAGTCCAACATCGGGCATACCCAGGCGGCGGCTGGTGTCGGCAGTGTCATCAAGATGGTGATGGCGATGCGGCACGGTGAGCTGCCCAGGACGCTGCACGTGGATGAGCCGACCCCGCACGTGGACTGGTCGGCGGGCACGGTCCGGCTGCTCACCGAGGAGCGGGCCTGGGATGCTGACCGCCCGCGGCGGGCCGGGGTGTCCTCCTTCGGGATCTCCGGCACCAACGCCCACGTCATCGTGGAATCGATCGCGGAACCGATCACGGAGTCGGCCGAGGAGCAGGCCCGGCCCGCCGATGCGCCCTGGGTGATCTCGGCCCGCACACCCACCGCACTCGCCGACCACGCCCGGCAGTTGGCCGCGCACCTGCGCTCGCGGTCGGAAGACCCTGGGGCCGTCGCCCGTGCGCTGGGTTCCCGGCCGCTGCTGGCCCACCGCGCCGCCGTCATCGGTGGCGACGTGCTCGTCGCGCTCGACGCCGTGGCCGACGGCACGACCCCGGACAACGCCGTGCGCGGGACGGCCGCGCCCACCGGGCGCACCGCGTTCCTGTTCTCCGGACAGGGTTCCCAGCGACCCGGGGTGTGCCGCGAGCTGTACGAGACCCGGCCTGCCTTCCGCGCGGCGCTGGCGGAGATCGCCGCCGCGTTCGGCGAGCTGCCGCTGCTGGAGCTGGTGCTGGCCGAGCCGGACAGCCCGGAGGCCGCGCGGCTGGACAGCACCCGCTGGACCCAGCCGGTGCTGTTCGCCATCGAGGTGGCACTGTTCCGCCTGCTGGAGTCGTGGGGGATCACGCCCGACTACCTGATGGGTCACTCCATCGGCGAACTGGCCGCCGCCCACGTCGCCGGGGTGCTCTCGCTGCCCGACGCCGCCCGCCTGGTCACCGCGCGCGGCGAGCTGATGCAGGCGCTGCCCGAGACCGGGGCGATGGTGTCGGTCCGCGCGGGCGAGGACGCTGTGCGCGCCGCGATGGCCGGTCACGCCGGTGTCGACGTCGCCGCCCTGAACGGTCCTCTCGCGACGGTCCTCTCCGGCGACGAGGAAGCGGTGCTGGCCATCGCCGCCGACCTCACCGCGCGCGGCCACAAGACCACCCGCCTGCGGGTCAGCCACGCCTTCCACTCCCCGCTCATGGAGCCGATGCTCGACGGCCTGCGCGCCGTCGCCGCCGGGCTCACCTTCCACCCGCCGCGCATCCCGATCGTCACCAACGTCACCGGCGAACTCGCCGACCCGGCCCGGCTGGCCACCCCCGAGCACTGGGTGGAGCAGGTGCGCGGGGCCGTGCGGTTCCTGCCCGGCCTGCGGGCGCTGGCCGCCGAGGGCGTGGACACCTTCATCGAGCTGGGCCCCGGCGGCACCCTCGCCGCCATGGTCCCCGACGCGCTGGCCGAGGACACCGTCACGGCGGTTCCGCTGCTGCGCAAGGGGCACGGCGAGAACCGGACCGCGCTCACCGCGGCCGCCGCCGTCCACCTGCGGCGGCCCGCCATCGACTGGGCCGCGCTCGCCCCCGGCGGGCAGGCCGCCGAGCTGCCCACCTACCCCTTCGAGCGCAAGCGGTTCTGGCTGTCCTCGCACGAGGGCGGACGCTCCGATGTGGACCACCCGCTGCTCGATACCGCCGTGGAGGTGGCGGGAACCGGGGAGACGGTGCTTACCGGCGCGCTGTCGCTGGACACCCGCGGCTGGCTGGCCGACCACGCCGTCGGCGGGACCGTCCTGCTGCCCGGCACGGCGATGCTGGAGCTGGCCGCGCACGGCGGCGCGCACGTCGGCGCCGCGGCGGTGGACGAGCTGACGCTGGAATCGCCCTGCGTGCTCGGCCCCGAGGGGCTGACCGTGCAGGTCGTCGTCGGGGACCAGGAGCCCGACGCCGACGCGGGCGTGCGGCGGGTGGCCGTGTACTCCCGGCGCGAGGCCGGCGACTGGACCCGGCACGCCTCCGGCCTGGTGTCCGAACCGGACTCCGACAGCGCCGCCGCCGCCGGGCCGTGGCCGCCGCCGGACGCCGAGCCGGTCGACCTCACCGACGCCTACGCCGTCCTGGCCGAGCGCGGCTACGAGTACGGCCCGGCCTTCCAGGGCCTGCGGGCGCTCTGGCGGGTGGGAGAGGACCTCTGCGCCGAGGTCGCCGTCGACCCCGACGACGCCCGCCCCTACGGCGTGCACCCCGCACTGCTCGACGCCGTGCTGCACGCGGTCGTGCTGGACCGCCCGAGCCCCGGCGCCGGGGAGATCGCCCTGCCGTTCGCCTGGACCGGCGTGCGCGTGCACGCCCCCGGCGCCGGGGTGCTGCGCGCCCGGATCAGCCCGGCGGGACCGGACGCCGTCGCCATCACGGCCACCGACGCCCTCGGCGCACCCGTCGTCACCGCGGCCTCGCTGGCGCTGCGCACCACCCGGACCGACCGCCTGGCCGAGCGCACCCTGTACGAGGTGCGGTGGACCGAGGTCGGGCCCGCCGACCCGGGTGAGGCCCCGTGGGCGGTCATCGGCGACACCGACCTGGTGCAGGACGTCGCCTTCGGCCTGGGCCGCCAGGTCCAGGTGCACTACGACCTGCCCTCGCTGGCCGACGCCGTCGGATACGGCGGCGAGGTGCCGCCGGTGGTGCTCGCCGACGGCGACGTCCCGCTCGGCGACCTCGTGGAGACCGTGCAGACCTGGCTCGCCCAAGACCGCACCGCCGACGCCCGGCTCGTGGTGCTCACCCGCGCCGACGACCTCGACGCCGCCGCCGCGCGCGGCCTGCTGCGCAGCGCCGCGACCGAGCACCCCGGCCGCTTCACGGCCGTCGCCATCGATGACGATCCCGCCTCGCACGCCGCCCTGCCCGCCGCCGTCGCCGCGGGGGAGCCGGAGCTGTCCGTGCGCGCCGGTGTCGTGCGGGCACCCCGGCTCGCCGCCCTGGCTCCCGGCGAGGCCGAGTCCTCGGGCCTGGGCGGGGGAACCGTGCTGATCACCGGGGGCACCGGCGCGCTCGGCGGGCTGCTGGCCCGCCACCTCGTCGCCACCGGCCAGGCGAGCGACCTGCTGCTCACCGGCAGGCGCGGCGCGGACGCCGACGGCGTCGCCGAGCTGGTGGCCGAGCTGACCGCGGCGGGCGCGAGCGTGGCGGTGGCCGCCTGCGACGTGGCCGACCGCGCCGCCGTCGCCGCGGTGCTCGCCGACCGGCGGCTCTCCGACCGGAGGATCACAGCCGTCATTCACGCCGCGGGCGTGCTGGACGACGCCCCGGTGTCGAGCCTGGGCGTGGAGCGCGTCGAGGCGGTCCTGCGGCCCAAGGCCGTCGGCGCGTGGAACCTGCACGAGCTGACCCGCGACCACGATCTGGCCGCCTTCGTGCTGTTCTCCTCGATCGCGGGCACCGCGGGCACCGCCGGTCAGGCCGCCTACGCCGCGGCCAACTCCTACCTCGACGAACTGGCCCGGCACCGCCGCGCCCAGGGCCTGCCCGCGCTCTCGCTCGGCTGGGGCCTGTGGGAGCACGGCATGGGCCAGCGGCTCGGCGCGGCCGACCTGGCCAGGATGGCCCGCACGGGGATCGCGCCGCTGCCCACCGCCGACGCGCTCGCCCTGTTCGACCAGGCGCTGGCCGCCGACCGCGCGCACGTCCTGCCGCTGCGGCTCGACCTGTCCGCGCTGCGCGACGAGCCGCCCGCCCTGCTGAGCGGCCTGGTCCGCCTCGCCCGCCCGGTCGCGGGCCCGCAGCGGCCGGGCGCCGCCGCGCCCGCCTCCGACCTGGCCACCCGGCTCGCCGGCCGCGCGCCCGCCGAGCAGCGCGCCGAGCTGGTCGCGCTGCTGCGCGGGCATCTCGCCGCCGTCCTCGGGCACACCGACGCGGCGGCGGTCGACAGCGAGCGGCCCTTCGCCGAGCAGGGCATCGACTCGCTGTCCTCAGTGGAGCTGCGCAACCGGGTCAACACCGCGACCGGCATGCGGCTGCCCACCAGCCTGCTGTTCGACTACCCGAGCGTCGCCGCGCTGGCCGAGCACCTGCGCGAGGAGATCGTCGGCGCCGCGATCCCGGTCCAGGCCGCACCCGTGGCGGTCGACCCGGCCCCCGCCGACGAGCTGATCGCCATCGTCGGCATGGCCTGCCGCTACCCCGGCGGCGTGCGCAGCCCCGAGGACCTGTGGGAACTGGTGGCCGGGGGAGTGGACGCCATCGGCGAGTTCCCGACCGACCGCGGCTGGGACCTCGACGGCGTCTACCACCCCGACCCCGACCACCTGGGCACCTCGTACACCCGCAACGGCGGGTTCCTCGACGGCGCCGCCGACTTCGACCCCGCGTTCTTCGGCGTCAGCCCGCGCGAGGCCGGGGCGATGGACCCGCAGCACCGCCAGCTGCTGGAGGTCGGCTACGAGGCGCTGGAGCGGGCCGTGATCGATCCGGCCGGGCTGCGCGGCAGCCGGACCGGCGTGTTCATGGGGATCATGCACCACGACTACGACTCGGTCGTGCGCCGTGCGGCCGACAGCGTGGAGGGCTTCATCGGCGTCGGCGGCAGCATCGCCTCCGGGCGCGTCTCCTACCACCTCGGGCTGGAGGGCCCGGCCGTCACCGTCGACACGGCGTGCTCGTCGTCGCTGGTCGCGCTGCACCTGGCCGCCCAGGCCCTGCGCGGCGGCGAGTGCGACCTGGCGCTGGCGGGCGGGGTCACGGTCATGGCGACCACCGCGCCGTTCGTGGACTTCAGCAGGCAGCGCGGGCTGGCCCCGGACGGGCGGTGCAAGTCCTTCGCCGCGGGCGCGGACGGCACCGCGTGGTCGGAGGGCGTCGGCGTGCTGGTGCTGGAGCAGCTGTCGGACGCGCGGGCCAGGGGCCACCACGTGCTCGCGGTGCTGCGCGGCTCGGCGGTGAACCAGGACGGGGCGTCCAACGGGCTCACCGCGCCCAACGGGCCGGCACAGCAGCGGGTCGTGCGCCAGGCGCTCACCGCCGCCGGACTCCAACCGTCTGATGTGGACGCGGTTGACGCGCACGGCACCGGGACGAGGCTGGGTGATCCGATCGAGGCGGAGGCGTTGATCGCGGCGTACGGCCGTGATCGGGAGCAGCCGCTGTGGCTGGGGTCGTTGAAGTCCAACATCGGGCATACCCAGGCGGCGGCTGGTGTCGGCAGTGTCATCAAGATGGTGATGGCGATGCGGCACGGTGAGCTGCCCAGGACGCTGCACGTTGATGAGCCGACCCCGCACGTGGACTGGTCGGCGGGCACCGTCCGCCTGGCCACCGAGCACCTGCCCTGGCCGGAGACCGGGCGCGCGCGGCGGGCCGGGGTGTCCTCCTTCGGGATCTCCGGCACCAACGCCCACATCATCGTCGAGCACACGCCCGCCGAGCCCGCCCCGGCCGGCGCACTGCCCGCTCCGGTGGCCCTGGTGCTGTCCGGCCGCACTCCGCACGCGCTGGCCCGCCAGGCTGAGCGGCTGGCCGACTGGGTCGGCCAGGACGCCACCGACCTCGCCGGAGCCGCCACGGCCCTGGCCCGGGGCCGGGCGGGCTGGGAGCACCGGGCGGTGGTGGTCGGGCGCGAGCGCGCCGGGCTGCTGGCCGGGCTGCGCGCCGCCGCTGACGGCGCGGCGGCGGACACCCTCGTCACGGGCCGGGTGGGCGAGCACGGCAAGACAGTGTTCGTCTTCCCCGGCCAGGGATCGCAGTGGGAAGGCATGGCGGCGGGCCTGCTGGACACCTCCCCGGTGTTCGCCGCCGCTCTGCGCGACTGCGACGCCGCGCTGGCCCCGTACGTGGACTACTCGGTGGAGAAGGTGCTGCGCGAGCGGCTGCCGCTGGAGCGGGTCGATGTGATTCAACCGGCGCTGTTCGCGGTGATGGTGTCGCTGGCACGGCTCTGGGAATCCCGGGGCATCCGCCCGGACGCGGTCATCGGCCACTCGCAGGGGGAGATCGCGGCGGCCTGCGTGGCAGGCGCGCTGTCGCTGCCGGACGCGGCCCAGGTGGTGGCGGTGCGGGCGCGGGAGCTGCGGGCGATCGCCGGGCTCGGCGGCATGGTGTCACTGGCCATGCCGGTCGAGCGGGCCCGCGACCTGGTGGCGGGCTACGCCGGGCACGTGGACATCGCGACGGTGAACGGCCCCGAGGCGGTCGTGGTCGCGGGCGACCCGGACGCGCTGGAGGACATCATCGCGCTCTGCGAGACCGACGGGGTCCGGGCCCGCCGCATCCCGGTGGACTACGCCTCCCACACCCACCACGTCGAGGCGATCCGCGACCGGCTCCGGTTCCCCGACCTCTCACCCCAGACCCCCGACACCCGCTTCTACTCGACGGTCTTGGCGGCCGAAGTGGCCGCACCGCTGGACGGCGAGTACTGGTACCGCAACCTGCGCCACACCGTGCGCTTCCACGACACGGTGCAGGCCCTCGCCGCCGACGGGCACCGCACGTTCATCGAGATCAGCCCGCACCCGGTGCTGACCTTCCCGGTGCAGGACACCGTCCCCGACGCGCACGTGCAGGGCACGCTGCGCCGCGACCACGACGACGCCCTCCAGTTCGGCGGCGCGCTGGCCCGGCTGCACGTGATCGGCCGCCCGGTCTCCTGGGACGAGTCCGAACTGGGTGGCGCGGACCTCGCACTGCCCACCTACCCGTTCGAGCGCACCCGGTACTGGCTCGCGGCGAAGCCCGGCGGGCACCAAGCCGACGGCGACGGGCACCCGCTGGCGCCATCGGCCACCGAGCACCCGAGCACCGGCGGGTCCCTGCACACCGGACGCGTCGGGCCGGACACCCACCCGTGGACCGCCGACCACGCCGTGGGCGGAACCGTCCTGCTGCCCGGCGCGGCGCTGGTCGACCTCGTCGCCCGGCTGGGTCCGGTGGCCGAGCTGACGCTGGAGGAGCCGCTGGTCCTCGACACCTCCCGCACGCTGCGGATGGTGGTGGACCCGGGCGAGGCAGGCGACAGCGTCGCGCTGTACTCGCGGGAGGGTGACGGCGAGTGGACGCGGCACGCCGTCGGCCTGCTGGCCGACACCACGACCGCCCCGGACACCGAGTGGACCCCCTCCGGGGAGGCCGTCGACATCTCCGAGGCCTACGAGCGCTTGGCCGACACCGGATACGAGTACGGCCCGGTGTTCCAGGGGCTGCGGTCCCTGCGCGAGGACGGCGACGACCGCTACGCCGAGGTGGCCCTGCCGGACGACGTCCCCGTCGACGGCTACGGGGTGCACCCGGCGCTGTTCGACGCCGCGCTGCACGCGGCCGTCATCGGCCGCGACCGGGTAGTGCTGCCGTTCGCCTGGCAGGGCGTGAGCGTGCACGCCACGGGCGCGCGGACGCTGCGGGTCCGGGTCAGGACCATCGGGCAGGACACGGTCTCGGTCGTGGCCGTCGACCCCGCCGGCCGCGCGGTCCTCAGCGTCGACTCGCTGGCGCTGCGCCCGCCCCGGTCCGGCGGCGGGGCGACCCGCGACGTGGCCTTCCGGACCGACTGGGTGGCGGTGCGGGCGGAGGCCGCCGAGGTGCCGGCCCACGAGGTGCTGGACTTCGCGCCGCCGTCGGTCCAGGCCATGCCGGACGCGCTGGCCGAGGTCCTGCGCGCGGTGCGGGAGCGGATCGCCGACGAGACCACAGTGGACACTCGTCTGGTGGTGCGCACCCGCGACGCCTTCGCCGACCCGGCGAGCGCGCCCGTGTGGGGCCTGCTCCGCTCGGCGCAGACCGAGCACCCGGACCGGTTCGTCCTCGTCGACACCGACGGCGACCCGGCCTCGGACGCCGCGCTGCCCGCCGCGCTGGCCACCGGGGAGGCGCAACTGTCGCTGCGCGGCGGCGCCGTGCTCGCGCCCAGACTGGTGCGGACGCGGACCGAGCGGCCCACCTGGGCGCCCGGCGACGGGACGGTCCTGGTCACCGGGGGCACGGGCGCGCTCGGCGCGGCCGTCGCCCGGCACCTCGTCTCGGCCCACGGCGTCGGCAACCTGCTCCTGGTGAGCCGCTCGGGCGGCGCTGAGGAACTGGTCGCCGAGCTGACGCGGGCAGGCGCGCGGGTCACCGTCGCGGCCTGCGACGCCGCCGACCGCGACCGCCTCGCCGCCGTGCTCGCCGCCATCCCGGCCGAGCACCCGCTGGTCGGCGTCGTGCACGCGGCCGGGGTGCTTGACGACGCCACCGTCGCCTCGATGGGTGAGGACGCGCTGCGCCGCGTGCTGGCGGCCAAGGCGACCTCGGCCTGGCACCTGCACGAGCTGACCGCGGACCTCGACCTGCCGGTGTTCGTGCTGTTCTCCTCCCTCGCGGGCCAACTCGGCAACGCGGGCCAGGGAAACTACGCCGCCGCGAACGTCTTCCTCGACGCCCTCGCCCGCCACCGCCGCGACCGCGGCCAGGCCGCGTCGTCGGTGGCGTGGGGCCTGTGGCGACAGGACAGCGGGATGACGGCGGACCTGACCGACGCCGATGTCGCGCGGCTGGCCCGCTCCGGGGTCCGCTCGCTGACCGACGAGCAGGGTCTGGCCCTGTTCGACGCCGCGCTCGCGGGCGAGGACCTCATCGGCGCGGCGCTGGCGCCCTCCACGCTGCGCGATCTGCGCTCCGCGGGCGCGCTGTCCCCGGTGCTGCGCGAGCTGGTCCCCGCGGTGCGCAAGCGGGCCGAGCCGGGCGAACCGTGGGCCGACCGGCTCGCCGAGCTGAGCCCGACCCGCCAGCGCGAGGTCCTGCTGGGCCTGGTCCGCACGGCGGCGGCCGAGGTGCTGGCCTTCCCCGGCCCGGACGCGGTCACCCCCGACCGCCCGCTGCTCGACCTCGGCTTCGACTCGCTGACCGCCATGCAGCTGCGCAACCGGCTGGCGGCCGACACCGGCCTGCGCCTGCCCAGCACCCTGGTCTTCGACCAGCCGACCGCGACCGCCATCGTGGACTACCTGAGCCTGGAACTGATCCCGGCCCCGCCCACCGCCGAAGAGCTGGTGCTGGCCGAGATCACCCGCCTCGAAGCGGTCCTGGCCGACGCGGCCACCCGCGCCGCGGCCACCCACCACCTGCGCCGCCTCCTGTCCCGCGTGGACGCCGCGGACGCACCCGTCCTCGACCGGTACGACTCGGCGACGGACGAGGAGATCTTCGCCTTGCTGGACAACGAACTGTGACCAAGGGGATGCCCGTGACCAGGAACCAGCTGGAGAGCGTGCGCGAGTTCACCCGCGCCGAACTGCTCGACTGGACCGCCCTCGACGCGGTCGCCGAACTCCCGGCGCCCGCCCACCACCGATTCCACGACCTCGGCCTGGCCAACTGGTGGCTCCCCGGCAAGGACGGCACCCCCGGCCTCGGCCTGGCCGAGAGCGTGGACATCGTCTCCGAACTCGCCTACGGCGACGCCGGGGCGGCGTTCACCCTGTTCATCTCGATCCTGGGAACCAGCATGGTGTCCCTCTACGGCAGCGACGACCTGCGTGAGCGCTACCTGTCGCCGATGCGCTCGGAGGGTTCGTTCTGCGCGACGCTGGGCAGCGAGCACGACGCCGGGAGCGAACTCGCCAGAACGGCGTCGGTGGCCGCCCGCGCAGGCGGCGACGTCGTGCTGAACGGCGAGAAGTTCTTCTCCACCAACTCCGGCTTCGCCGACTTCCTGGTGGTCATCGCCCGGTCGGCGGAGAACCCGGCCAGCCACGTCGCGGTCGTGGTGCCCGCGGACACGCCGGGGGTGGAGGTCGTCCGCCGGTGGCCGATGAACGGCCTGCGGGCCTCGGGCACCTACCAGGTGAGCCTGCGCGACGTGCGGGTCCCGGCCGACCACGTGCTGAACGGGCCGGGCCTGCGGCTGCTGGAGGTCGGCCTGAACGCCAGCCGCATCCTGATCTCGGCCACCGCCGTGGGGATCGCCCGGCGCGTCCGCGACCTGTGCATGGACTACGCGAAGTCCAAGCCGCTGAAGGGGTCGACCCTGCTGAACAACGCGGTGTTCGCGGCCAAGCTGGGGCAGATGGAGGCGCAGATCGAGGTGATGCGCAACCAATGCCTGGCCGCGGCCCGCGAGTACGACGAGATCATCGCCGCTCCTGGCGCCGCGGCGGTGTTCGCCCGTCGGGGGACGATGAAGGCCGCCATGACGACGAAGCTGTTCTGCGGGCAGACCGGCTGGGAGCTGGCGAGCGTGGGGTCGGAGATGTTCGGCGGGCTGGGCTACACCGAGGACCTGCCGATCGGGAAGCTGCTGCGCGACATGCGGTACGTCTCCATCGTCGAGGGCGGCGACGACGTGCTCCGGGACGTGATCTTCAGCCGGTACGTGATCCCGGTGTCCAAGCGGGTGTGAGACCCGAGCGCCCAAGCCCGCACCCCCACGGAGGGTGCGGGCTTTCGCGTGTGGCGAGAAGGATGACGGCGGACGTCCCGGGAAAGGCTCCACCCCACCGGGCGGGCCTGGTGGGGTGGAGGACTGCGGGGTGGTCAGTTCTGGCTGACCAGTTCGGTGCCCAGGTAGTCGGCGAGCAGGCCGGGGGTGGGGTAGCGGAAGAGGGCGGTGGCGGGCAGGCGGACTCCGGTGGTGCTGGTCAGGCGGTTGCGCATCTCCAGGACCGTGAGGGAGTCGAAGCCCAGGTCGCCGAAGGACTGGTCGGGGCCGATGGCGGTGGGTTCCGGGTGGCCGAGGACGACGGCGGCCTCGGCGCGGACCAGCTCCACCAGGGAGGCCCGGTCGGTGCCGGACTCCCGGGACCAGCGCGGCCCGGTGGGCGCGGTGGGGTCCAGGGCGCGTACCGCGCCGCCGGTCAGGGAGCGCAGGAGGCGGGGGGCCGTGGTGGAGGTGCGGAGGGTGTCGAGGTCCAGTTTGACGGGGACGACGGCGGGGCGGCCGAGGGTGCGGGACAGGTCGAAGAGGGACAGGCCCTCCTCGGCGGAGAGGGGCAGGATTCCGGCGCGGGCCAGTCTGGTGCGGTCGGTGTCCGCGAGGTGGCCGGTCATGGCGCTGGCGGCGCTCCAGAGGCCCCAGGCCAGGCTGGTCGCGGGCAGGCCCTGGGCGTGGCGCAGGCCCGCCAGGGCGTCGAGGTAGGCGTTGGCGGCGGCGTAGTTGCCTTGGCCCGCGTTGCCGAACGCGCCCGCGGCGGAGGAGTACAGGACGAAGGCGGCCAGGTCCATGCCCGCGGTCAGCTCGTGCAGGTGCCAGGCCGCGTCGACCTTGGGCCGCAGGACGGTGTCCAGGTCCTCATCGGACATGCCCGCGACCGTGCTGTCGGCCAGGACGCCCGCGGCGTGGACGACGGCGGTGAGGGGGTGTTCGGCCGGGATCGCCGCCAGCACGGCGGCCAGGGAGTCCCGGTCCGCGGTGTCGCAGGCGACGGGGAGGGCAGTGGCGCCGAAGGCGGCCAGGTCGGCCGCCAGGTCGCTCATGCCGTCGGCGGCGGGACCGCGGCGGCTGAGCAGCAGGAGCCTGCGCACGCCGTGGGCGGCGGCCAGGTGGCGGGCCAGGAGCCTGCCGAGGGTGCCGGACGCGCCGGTGATCAGGACGGTGCCGTCGGGGTCGAGGTCGCGGGCCCGGGTCGGCGTGGCCCGGACCGGGGTGAGGCGGGGCGCCAGCACCCGGCCGCCGCGCACGGCCGTCTGCGGCTCGTCGTGGCCGACCGGGGGAAGCGCACCGGCCGGGCCGTCGGTGTCGACCAGCAGGACGCGGCCGGGGTTCTCGGTCTGGGCCGAGCGGAGCAGGCCCCAGCAGGCGGCGCCGGCCAGGTCGGTGGCGGGTTCGCCGCCCACGGCGACGCCGCCGCGGGTGACCACGGCCAGGGTCTCGTCGTGCTCGCCCGCCAGCCAGGCGCGGACGTCGGCGAGGACGCCCCGGACGGTCGCCCGGACCGCGGCCGGAGTCGGGTCGGGACAGGACGGAACGTGCAGGGCGGTGACACCCGGGGCGAGCGTGCCGCCCCGCGGCGCGGGCACCGGGGACCAGGTCACCTCGAAGACCGGCTGCGCGGCCCCGACCGCCTTGGGCGGCGGCGCGAGCGGACGCGCGGTGAGCGAGCGCACGGTCAGCACCGGCACGCCCGCCGGGTCGGTGGCGGTGATCTCGACGTCGCCGTGCTCGTCGGTGCGCAGGTGCGCGCGCAGCGCGGTCGCGCCGGTCGCGTGCAGGCTGACCCCGCCCCAGGCGAACGGCACGACGATGCCGTCGTGCCCGTCGGCGAGCGGGTGCAGCACCGCGTCGAGCAGGGCGGGGTGGATCGCGTGCCCGTCGGCCTGCTCATGCTCGGGCAGCGCGACCTCGACGTACAGGTCGTCGCCTGCGCGGCGCAGCGCGCGCAGGCAGCGCAGCCTCGGGCCGTAGTCCATGCCCTTGGCGGCGAGCCGGTCGTAGAGCCCGTCCGGCGCGTCCCCCGACACCCACTCCGCGGGCGCGGCGGGCGCGCCGTCACCCGCGATCGCGCCCGTGGCGTTCCTGGTCCACGCCAGGTCCCCGACGCGGGAGTGCACGGCGAAGGCCCGCCGCCCGTGCGCGTCGGCGGCCTCGGTGCTCAGCTGCACCTCGACCGCGCCGTCCTCGGGGACGGTCAGCGGGGCCTCGATGACCAGTTCGTCGACGTGGCTGGCGCCCGCGCGGGTCGCCGCGCGCAGCGCCATGTCGAGCAGCGCGGTGCCCGGCAGGATGACCTGCCCGCCGATGACGTGGTCGGCGATCCACGGCGCGGTGCGCGCGCTGATCCGTCCGCTGTGGATGGTCCGGCCGTCGGCGGCGACGTCGGTGGCGGTGTGCAGCAGCGGGTGCTCCCGCGCGGTGGCGTGCGCGGGCCGCGCCCGCGGCCAGAAGCGCTGCTCCTGGAACGCGTAGGTGGGCAGCGGCGGGTGGTCGGCGGCCGGGAGGCGCCAGTCGACGGTGTGCCCGCCGGTGTGCAGCCGGGCCAGCGCGTCGGTGAACTGGCGGGTGTCGTCGTGGTCGCGGCGCAGCGTGCCCTGCACGTGGCCGTCGACGGTGTCCTGGATGGAGTGGATCAGCACCGGGTGCGGGCTGATCTCGATGAACGTGCGGTGCCCGTCTGCGGCGAGGGCCTGCACCGTGTCGTGGAAGCGCACGGTGTGGCGCAGGTTGCGGTACCAGTAGTCGCCGTCCGGGACGGTGTCGAGCAGCGAGGCCGAGACCGTCGAGTAGAAGCGGATGTCGGGGGTCTGGGGTGAGAGGTCGGGAAACCGGAGCCGGTCGCGGATCGCCTCGACGTGGTGGGTGTGGGAGGCGTAGTCCACCGGGACGCGGCGGGCCCGGATGTCGCCGGCGTCGCAGCGGGCCAGCAGGGCCTCCAGCGCGTCCGCGTCGCCCGCGACGACCACGGACTCCGGCCCGTTGACGGTCGCGACGGACACCCGCCCGTCCCACTCGGCGACGAGGTCGTGCGCCCGCTCGACGGCGACCTCCAGCGACACCATGCCGCCGAGCCCGGCGATCGCCCGCAGCTCCCGCGCCCGCACCGCCACCACCTGGGCCGCGTCCGGCAGCGACAGCGCGCCTGCCACGCAGGCCGCCGCGATCTCCCCCTGCGAGTGCCCCACCACCGCGTCGGGCCGCACACCGTGGTGCAGCCACAGCCGCGACAGCGACACCATCACCGCGAACAGCACCGGCTGGATCACATCGACCCGCTCCAGCGGCAGCCGCTCGCGCAGCACCTTCTCCACCGAGTAGTCCACGTACGGGGCCAGCGCGGCATCGCACTCGGCGATCGCCTCGGCGAACACCGGCGAGCTGTCGAGCAGCCCCGCCGCCATGCCCGCCCACTGCGATCCCTGCCCGGGGAACACGAACACCGTCCTGCCGTGCTCGCCCACCCGGCCCGTCACCGCGTTCGCCGCGGGCCTGCCCGCGGCCACCGCGGCGAGCCCGGCCAGCAGCTCGTCGCGGCCCGCGCCGACGACGACGGCCCGGTGCTCCATGCCCGCCCGCGTCCTGGCGAGGCCGGAGGCCGCGCTGACGGCGTCGACACCGGCGCCCCCGCCCGGGGCGGTGACCCACTCCGCCAGCCTGCCCGCCTGCGCGGCGAGCGCGGCGGGGGAGCGGCCCGACAGCGGCCAGGCCACCAGCCGGTCGTCGTGCCGGGCAAGCTCACGGACCGGTCCCTGCTCGATGATCACGTGCGCGTTGGTGCCGGACACCCCGAACGACGACACCCCCGCCCGGCGCACCCCGCCGCCCGGCCACGCCCCGTGCTCGGTCTGCAGGCGGACCGCGCCCGCCGACCAGTCCACGTGCGGGGTCGGCTCGTCCACGTGCAGCGTCCTGGGCAGTTCGCCGCGCCGCATGGCCTCGACCATCTTGATGATCCCGGCGACCCCGGCCGCGGCCTGGGTGTGCCCCAGGTTCGACTTCACCGACCCCAGCGACAGCGGGTGCGCCCGCTCGCCGCCGTAGACGGCGATCAGCGCGTGCGCCTCGATCGGGTCGCCCAGCACCGTGCCGGTGCCGTGCGCCTCCACCGCGCCCACGTCCGAGGGGGCGAGCCCCGCGTCGGCGAGCGCGGCCCGGATGACCCGCTGCTGGGCGGGCCCGCTCGGCGCGGTCATCCCGTTGGACGCGCCGTCGGAGTTCACCGCGGTGCCCGCCACGAGCGCCAGCACCGGGTGGCCGTTGCGGCGCGCGTCGCAGAGCCGCTCCAGCACCAGCACGCCCACGCCCTCGCCCCAGCCCGTGCCGTCGGCCGCGCCCGCGAACGCCTTGCAGCGCCCGTCCACCGCGAGCCCGCGCTGCCGGGAGAAGGTGACGAACGTGCTCGGCGTCGCCATCACCGTCGCCCCGCCCGCCAGCGCCAGGTCGCACTCGCCGCCGCGCAGGGCCTGGGCGGCCAGGTGCACGGCGACCAGCGAGGACGAGCACGCCGTGTCGACGGTGACGGCCGGGCCCTCCAGCCCGAGGTGGTAGGCCACCCGGCCGGAGGCGATGCTGCCGCCCACCCCGATGAGCCCTTCGGCCTCGGTGTCGGCGTAGTCGTGGTACATCACCCCGGCGTAGACGCCGGTCCGGCTGCCGCGCAGCGAGCCGGGATCGATGCCCGCCCGCTCGACGGCCTCCCACGACACCTGCATCAGCAGCCGGTGCTGGGGGTCCATCGCTCTCGCCTCGCGCGGGCTGATCCCGAAGAACCCGGCGTCGAAGCCCGCCGCGCCGTCGAGGAAGCCGCCGCTGCGGGTGTAGGACGTGCCGGGGTGGTCCGGGTCGGGGTGGTAGATCCCGTCGAGGTCCCAGCCCCGGTCGGCGGGGAAGTCGCCGACGGCGTCCACCCCGTCGGCGAGCAGCCGCCACAGGTCCTCCGGCGCGCGGACGCCGCCCGGGTAGCGGCATCCCATGCCCACCACGGCGATCGGCTCGTCGGCGTCGGCCCGGCGCTGCTTCTCCGCGCGCAGCCGGTCGACCTCTTTCAGCGACCGGCGCAGGGCCTCGACGAGCTTGTCGTTGGGCGCGGTCACCGCGCCACCTCCTCTGCGGACACCAGGGCGGACACCAGGGCGGACACCGGGACGGTCGCCTCGACGGCGTGCTGGTGCGGACGCGACGCCTCGGCGGGCTCGCTTCTGGGCACCGCGGGGCGCGGCTGGCAGACGCACGGCACGATCCGGCGGACGGTGGTGAACACGGGGGTGGTCATCGGTGCCCCATAACGTCGTCTTCGGTGGCCACATCTCCGGTGGCCATGGCCAGCTCGATCAGAGCCAGGGCGTCCAGGTCGTCCAGCGACGCCGTTTCCAGGCCCGTCTCCGGGACCAGCTCCGAGCGCAGGTGCCGGGCCAGCGCCCGCGCGGTCGCGTGGTCGAAGACCACGGCGGCGGGCAGCGCGAGCCCCGCCGCGGTCTGCAGCGCGTCGCGCAGGGCGAGCGCGGTCAGCGAGTCGAACCCGAGGTCGGTGAACGCCCGGTCGGGGTGCACGGCGGCGGCGCCGTCGTGGCCGAGCACCGCGGCGGCCTGGCCGCGGACGAGGTCGAGCAGCACCGCGTCGCGGTCGGCGTCGGGCAGCGCGGCGATGCGCTCCCGCACGCCGCGCACCGGCGCGGTCGCGGGCCGCGCGCGCCGGGCGAGCGCGGCGGCGGGGTTCAGCGCGGCGGCGAGCAGCACCGGTCCGCCGCCGAGCGCGGCGTCGAACAGCGCGAGGGCGTCCTCTTCGGACATCGGGGTGACCCCGGCCGCGGCCATCCGCCGCCGGTCGGCGTCGGTGAGGTCGGCGGCCATGCCGCTCTCCCACGGCCCCCACGCCAGCGCCAGCGCGGGCAGCCCGGCGGCGGACCGGGCGAGCGCCAGCTCGTCCAGCGCCGCGTTGGCCGCCGCGTAGGCGCCTTGGCCCGCGTTGCCGAGCGTGCCCGCCAGCGAGGAGAACAGGATGAACTCGGCCAGCCCGCTGGTGAGTTCGTGCAGGTGGCGGGCTCCGTCGGCCTTCGCGGCCAGCGCCGCCGCCACCGCGGCGGGCTCCAGGGTCGCCACCGCCCCGTCCCGCACCGTCCCTGCGGCGTGCACCACGACCCGCAGGTCGGCGATCCCGGCCAGCAGCCGGGCGAGGTCCTCGCGGTCGCCGACGTCGCAGGCGACGACGTCCACCCGTGCGCCCAGCGCGGTCAGCTCGTCGCGGATCGCCTCGGCGCGCGGTGCTCCGCCGCCTGCGCGGCCGGCCAGCACCAGCTTCCGCGCGCCGTGGCGCACGACCAGGTGCCGGGCCAGCGCCGATCCGAGCGCGCCGGTTCCGCCGGTGATGAGCACGGTGCCATCCGCGCCATCCGCGCCCGCCAGCACGTGGGGTTCGGTTCTCTCCTGCGGCCGCACCAGCCGGGGGGTCAGCAGCACGCCGTCGCGCACGCGCGACTCCGGGACGACGGCCGCGGCGGCGAGCAGGTCCGGGGTGGCGGTGCCGTCGGCGTCGATGAGCGCGAAGCGGCCAGGGTGCTCGACCTGGGCCGCGCGGACCAGGCCGCGCGCCGGAGCGTGCTCCGGCGACGGGCCGGTGCGCAGCGCCAGGGTCGACTCGCGCAGCCGGGGGTTGGCCAGCCACGCCTGGAGCAGGGCCAGGGCGTGGTCGGTCGAGTCGACCTCGGCCAGCGCGTCGGTCTCGCCCAGGGCGGCGATCCCGGTCAGCGTGGTGTGCCGCAGCGCCTGGCCCGGTCGCGGTTCGGCAGGCGCCCACTCGACCCGGTGCAGGCGGGCCGGTGCGCGGGTGCCCGCCCGCACGGCGAGCGCGGCCACCGTGGCGACGGGATTGCCCGCCTGGTCGGCGATCAGCACCGAGTAGCCGCCGTCAGCGGGATCGATGCGCACCCGCAGGGCGCTCGCTCCGCGTGCGTGCAGGCTCACCCCCGCCAGGGCGAAGGGCAGCCCGGCCGCGCCGTCGGTGAGCAGCGGACCGTGCAGGGCGGCGTCGAAGAGGGCCGGGTGCAGGCCGTGGCCCGCGACGTCGGTGCCCTCGGGCAGGGCGACCTCGGTGTAGACGGTGCCGCCCGCCCGCCACGCCGCGCGGACGCCGCGGAAGGCCGGGCCGTAGTCCAGGCCTTCCAGCGCGTCATAGCGGCCTTCCAGGTCGATCGGCTCGCCGTCGGGCGGCCACTCGGTGAGCGCCGTGCCCGTCTCGGCGGTCTCGGTGACGGTCGCCTCCGCGTGCGTGACCCACTCCCCGTCTTGTCGAGAGTGGACGGTTACGGACCCGGTCCCGCCCACAGCGATCTGGAGGGGGACGGCACCGGCGTCGGGGATGGGCAGCGGGGTGCGCAGGGCAAGGGAATCGATCGCCCTGCCCGGTCCGGCCGCGTGCAGCACCAGCTCGGCGAGCGCGGCGGCGGGCAGCACCGCGCGGCCGTCGACGCGGTGCTCGGCCAGCCACGGGTGGGTGCCCGCCGACAGCCTGCCGGTGTGCACCGTCGCCGAGCCGTCCGCCAGCTCGACCGCGGCACCGAGCAGCGCGTGCCCGGTGCCGCCGCCCGCGGCCGGGGTGTCGAGCCAGTGGCGGGAGCGCTGGAACGGGTAGGCGGGCAGCTCGGCCACCGGACCCGCCCCGTAGACCGCGCGCCATCGCACCGGCAGCCCGCGCGCGTACTGGCCCGCCAGGCCGTGCAGCAGCGCGGCGGGCTCCGGCTCCCCGGCGCGCAGCAGCGCGGTCACCGCGGCGTCGGGGCGGTCGAGGATCTGGGTGGTGGCCGAGGCCAGCACCGACGTCGGCCCGACCTCGATGTAGCGGGTGACACCCTCGGCGCTGAGATGGCGCACGCCGTCGAGGTAGCGGACCGGCTTGCGGATGTGGTCGACCCAGTAGTCGGGGTCGGCCAGCTGCTCGGCGGTCGCGGTCAGCCCGGTCAGGTTCGACACCAGCGGGATGGTCGGCGCGTGCGCGGTGATCTGGGCGACGACCTCGCGGAAGCCCGCCAGCACCCCGTCCATGTGCGGGGAGTGGAAGGCGTGGCTGGTCTTGAGCAGCCGGGTGCGCCTGCCCTTCTGCTCGAACATCCTGGCGATCGCGGAGACCACCGCGGTGTCCCCGGAGATCACCGTCGCGGTGGGGCCGTTGAGCGCGGCCACCGACGCCTGCCGCGCCTTGCCGCGCAGCATCGGCGCCAGCTCGGCCTCGGTGGCCTGCAGCGACACCATCGCCCCGCCCGCGCGGGCGGCCTGCATCATCGCCCCGCGCGCCACGACCAGCCGGGCCGCGTCGGCCAGGGTGAACACCCCGGCGACGTGGGCGGCGGCGATCTCCCCGACCGAGTGGCCGATGACGTAGTCCGGCCGCACCCCCCAGGACTCCAGCAGCCGCGCCAGCGCCACCTCCACGGCGAACAGCGCGGGCTGGGTGAACTCGGTGCGGTCCAGGTCGGGGGAGTCGCCGAACACCAGCTCGCGCAGCGACCGGCCCAGCAGCGGGTCGACCTCGGCGCAGACCTCGGCCAGCGCGGTGGCGAACACGGGGAACGCGGCGGCCAGCTCCTTGCCCATCCCGGGCCGCTGGCTGCCCTGTCCGGTGAACAGCAGCGCCGTCGTGCCCGGGCGGGCGTGCCCGGTGACCAGCCCGTCGGCAGCGCCGCCCGCGGCGAGCCGGGTCAGCGCGGCCGTCGCGTCGTCGGCCAGCACGACGGCCCGGTGCGCCAGCGCGCCGCGCCCGGCCAGCGCCCGCCCGATCGCGTCCCGGTCGCCCTCAGTCGCGGCGACGGCCGCCGCCAGCGCGCTCAGCGCCTCGGGCGTGTGCGCCGAGAGCACCAGCGGCGCCGGTTCCGGCGCGGACCCCGGCTCGGTGTCCGGCGCCTCGGCCACGATCACGTGCGCGTTGGTCCCGGAGATCCCGAACGAGGACACCCCCGCGCGGCGCGGGCGCTCGCCCGCGGGCCACGGCCGGGCCTCGGTCAGCAGGGCGACCTCACCGGCAGACCAGTCCACGTGCGGGTTCGGCGTCCCGACGTCCAGGGTGCGGGGGAGTGTGCCCTCCCGCAATGCCATCACCATCTTGATCAGTCCGGTGACCCCCGCCGCCGCCTGGGTGTGGCCCAGGTTCGACTTGACCGAACCGATCCACAGTGGATGTCCCGGCTTCCGGTCGGCCCCGTAGGCGCCGATCAGGGCCTGGGCCTCGATCGGGTCGCCCAGCGTCGTCCCGGTGCCGTGCGCCTCGACGGCGTCCACATCGGCGGGCGCGAGGTCCGCCGCGGCGAGCGCGGCCCGGATCACCCGCTGCTGCGCAGGCCCGTTCGGCGCGGTCAGCTGGCCGCTGGCCCCGTCGGAGTTGATGGCGCTGCCCGCGATCACCGCGAGCACCCGGTCACCGTCGCGGCGGGCGTCGGAGAGGCGCTTGAGCAGCACGAACCCGCCGCCCTCCGCCCAGCCGACGCCGTCGGCCGCCGCGCTGAACGAGCGGCAGCGGCCGTCCGGGGACAGCCCGCGCTGCCTGCTGAACTCCACGAACGGGGCCGGGGTCGCCATCAGCGTCGCCCCGCCCGCCAGCGCCGCCGTGCACTCGCCCGCGCGCAGCGCCTGGCAGGCCAGGTGCACCGCGACCAGCGACGAGGAGCACGCCGTGTCCACCGTCACCGCGGGCCCGCGCAGGCCGAGGTGGTAGGCCACCCGGCCGGAGGCCACGCCCGGCGCGCTGCCGGTCAGCAGGTGGCCCTCGTTCGCGTGTCCGGAGTGGACGATCCGACCGCCGTAGTCGTTGTACATGACGCCCGCGTACACCCCGGTCGTGCCCGCGCTGAGTTCCGCGGGGTCGGCGCCCGCGTGCTCGACGGCCTCCCACGCCAGCTCCAGCAGCAGCCGGTGCTGCGGGTCGATCGTCTTGGCCTCCCGCGGGCTGATGCCGAAGAACCCGGCGTCGAAGTCCGCGGCGGGCAGGAAGCCGCCCGCCGTCGCGTAGCACGTGCCCGGGGTGGCCGGGTCGGGGTCGTGCAGCGCGTCGAGGTCCCAGCCGCGGTCGGCGGGGAAGGGCCCGCTGGCCTCCGCCCCGTCGGCCAGCGCGCGCCACAGCGCCGCCGGGTCGCCGATGCCGCCCGGCAGCCTGCACGCCATGCCGACGACGGCGATCTCCTCGCCGCGCTCGGCGGCGCGCAGCCGCTCCTTGGTGCGCTGCAACTCCGCCGACGCCCGCTTCAGGTAGTCGCGCAGCCTGTCCTCGGTACCCATCCCGTCCTCCTTCACCGGATCGACACCCGCCGCAGCGCGAGCCTGGAGACATCCACGACGCGCCCGCCGTCGGTCACGACCTCGACCGGCGCGGGGTGCCCGAGGAAGGCGATCAGGCTCGCGCTCAGCCCGTACGCGCCGACATTGGGCACGGCGAGCAGCCCGCCCGCCTCCGGTCCGGCCAGCACCGCGTCGGGGGAGAGCATGTCCAGCGGTGTGCACAGTGGACCGACCACCGCGCACCGCACCGCCTCGCCCGTCTCGACGCCGGAGACCGGCAGCAGCGTCGGCTGCATCGGCCGCAGCCTGCGCAGCCCCGACATGCCGCCGAGGTGGTTGACGCCCGCGTCCAGCAGCACGAACGTGCGGCCCTTGGACACCTTGACCTCGACGACGCGGCTCAGCAGCGTCCCGCTGTCGCCCACCAGATAGCGCCCGGACTCGAACGAGACCCTCGGCGCGCCCGCCCGCCAGCCGGGCAGGTGGGTGTCGAGCAGGTCCGACAGCCGCGCCGCCAGCGCGGCGAACCGGGGCCGCTGCCCGCCCACCGCGTACGGCGCGCCGAAGCCGCCGCCCAGGTTGACCTCGTCCAGGCCGCCGAGCGCGCGGGCCAGCCCGGCCGCGATGCGCACCGACACCTCGAACTGGGCCAGCAGGGCGTCCTCGTCCTTGAGGTTGGTGCCCGCGTAGAGGTGCAGGCCCACCACCCGCGCCGCGCCCCGGCCGCGGAAGGCGCCGGGGTCGCGGGCGATCCACGAGGCGTCCGCGCCGAACTGGGAGGCCACGCCGGTCATCGTCAGGCCGGTGCCCGGGACCGACTCGTCGGCGTTGACCCGCAGCAGGCAGTCCACCCGCCGCCCGCGCGCCGCCGCCAGCCGCTCCACGGCCGCCAGGTCGGCGGGGGAGTCCACGGAGAAGCGCCGCACGCCGCGGTCGAGCGCGTGGCTGACCGTCGCCGCGGTCTTGGCAGGCCCCGCCAGCTGGATCAGCTCCGGGGCGAGGCCCGCCTCGACGGCGTGGTCGACCTCGCCGCTGGAGGCGACCTCGGCGTGGCAGCCCAGCGCGGCCAGCTGGGCGACGATCCGCGGGTGCGGGTTGGCCTTGAGCGAGTAGTGCAGGTCGCTGGGCTGGGGCAGCGCGGCGCGCAGGTCGGCGTGCGCGGACCGCACGGCGGCCAGGTCGTAGACGTAGGCCGGGGTGCCGAACTCCTCGGCCAGATCGGCCAACGGCGGCATCCCGGGCGCGGGCGCCGGGCGCAGGGGAACCGTCGCGGTCATCGGTCCCACCCGTCCCGGACCGCGGCCCTGTCGACCTTGCCGTTGGTGGTCAGCGGGAGCGCGTCGAGCACCCGGCACACCGGGGGGACCTTCCCGTCCTCCATCCGCACCCGCAGCTCCTTGGCCAGCACCTCGGCGGTGATCTCGCCGCTCACGGCCAGCCGCGCGGGGGTGTCGCCGACGGGGACGAGCGCCGCGGCCAGCCGCACGCCGGGGATGTCGCACGCGGCGGCCTCCACCTCGGCGGCGCTGACCCGGAAGCCGTTCTGCTTGTAGACGTCGTCGCCCCGGCCCACGAAGTACAGGTAGCCATCGGCGTCGATCCGGCAGCGGTCGCCGGTGTGCAGGGTGGTGCGTCCCAGGTGGTCGCGGCGGAAGCGGTTCGCGGTCAGCTCGGGGGCGTTCCAGTACCCGGCCATCACGTGCGGCCCCCGCACCAGCAGCTCACCGGCGACGTCCGGGCCCACCGGCTCGCCGTCGTCGCCCGCGATGAGGATCTCGGTGCCCGGCAGCGCCCGGCCGACCGCCCCCGGCCTGGTCAGGTCCAGGTCCGGTTCGGCGATGGCCACGCGCTTGCACTCGGTGAGCCCGAACATGCCCACGACCGCGACCCCGGGCAGTGCCGCGCGCAGCCGCGCGGCCAGCGCGGGCACCAGGGCTGCCCCGGTGTTGGTGACCATCCGCAGCGGCGGCAGCGCCGCGCCCCGACGACCGGCGAGCCCGGCGAGGGTCAGGGCCAGGCTCGGCACCAGCGGCAGCACCGTGACCCGGTCCTCGACCAACCTGCGCAGCAGGCCGGCGGCGGAGTCCTGGCCGGTGCCGAGCACCAGGACCGCCCCTGCCGCGCAGCTCAGGTGCGCCTGGTAGAGGCCGTAGTCGAAGGCGAGCGGCAGGCAGCACAGCACGACGTCGTCGGCGCGGTAGCGCAGCTGCCCGGCGATGGCGGCCACGGCGGAGCGCACCTGCTGGTGCGTCGACACCACGGCCTTGGGCAGCGACGTGCTGCCCGAGGTGTAGATCAGCGACACCGGATCGGTGCTCAGCGGCCGGTCGCCCGGTGTCCACTCGGCACTGGCGGGCAGCTCGGCGAAGTCGAGCACCGGCACACCGGTCAGCTCCCGCACCCGGGCGAGGGCCTCGGCCCCGCCCAGCACCGCGCTCGGGGCGCAGTCGGCGAGCATGTGGCTCAGCGAGTAGGGCCGCGTCCTGGCGCTGACCACCACCGAGGCCGCGCCGAGCCGGGAGGCGGCGTGCACCAGGGCGACGGTCTCCATGTCGTTGTCGTCCAGGACGAGCACGCGGTCTCCGCGCCCGACACCGAGGCGGGCCAGGGCCGCCGCCGCGGCCTGGCTGCGTCCGCGCAGCTCGGCGTAGGTCCAGGTCCGGTCGGCGCGGCGCAGCGCCGCGGCGCCCGGGTCCGTCGCGGCCCGGTCGTCGAGCAGGTCGTGCAGCAGGGCGGTCATCTCGGGTCCTCTCCGTCAGGCGCTGGTCAGGCCGACGCTGGCGGCGCGGGTGCCCGCCTGGAACCGGCTGACGGCGTCGAGGTTGCGCATGAGCCGGGCGATGTGGCGGCGGCAGGCGCGCACGGACATGCCCAGCCTGCGCGCGATGGTCTCGTCGGTCATGCCCTCGGCGAGCAGCTTGGTGATGTCGCGCAGGATCACGTCATCGATGCCCTCGTAGCCGTTCTCGGCGGTCGTGTAGGGCTCACTGGCGTCCCAGACGCACTCGAAGACCTGCTGCAGCAGCCCGGCCAGCACCGGGTTGGCGGTCTGCACGCCGTCGCCGTCCCACGCCGCGATCGCGGTCGCGGTGTCGTGCACCTGGAACGGGCTGGGCAGCAGGTTGCTCGTGCGCACCTGCGCTCCGGCGGCGACGAGCCGCTTCACCGCGGCCCGCGCGCGCAGGTCGGCGCGCACCCGGTGCTGGTAGACCACGCGCACCCGCACGCCGCGCTCCAGCGCGGCCAGGTCGCGGGCCTGGGTCTCGTCGTCGGCCTCGTCGCCGACCCGGACCGCCAC
Organism: Actinokineospora guangxiensis; assembly: GCF_042657845.1. Classification (NCBI taxonomy): domain Bacteria; kingdom Bacillati; phylum Actinomycetota; class Actinomycetes; order Pseudonocardiales; family Pseudonocardiaceae; genus Actinokineospora; species Actinokineospora guangxiensis. Next base: position 479,774 of record NZ_JBHSKF010000002.1, read on the forward strand.
CAGCTCGCTGGCACAGTCGGCGGTGGCCAGCGCCAGCGCGCCGCCCACCTCGCCCGCGGCCAGCGCGCGGAAGTCCCCGCCGGGCGCGGGCGCCTGCCGGGCGTCGGCGTAGAGCGGGGCGAGCCCGCCGAGCTGCTCGCGGATGCTGGTGATCCGGTCGCGGCGGTGCAGGATCTCGCCCTCCAGCGGCGAGACCAGCGCGGCCACGGCGACCTGGGGGTCGACCGGGACGTAGCCGTGCGGGTCGCGGGTGGCCGGGCGCAGCAGCCGCAGCTCGATCAGCCTGCGCACCAGGTCTTCCAGCAGGTGCGGGGGCAGGTCCAGGTCGGCGGCGCACTCGGCGCCGACGCGCACCGAGCCGCGGCGCAGCGCGTACTGGTAGACGGCCTCGGTCAGGTCGCACACGACGACCCGCTCGGGGTCCGGCGCCAGGCGCAGGTGGCGGAGGTGGTCGTCGATCCGGTCGGCCAGGATCGACTCGCCGGGTAACTGGTGAACGGTCACGAGACCAACTCCTTGACTCCGACGAGCTGCCGCACCCGCCCGCGCTGAACAGGGACTCCTACGGGCAAGTCTGTGCGCGGCGGACGCCCGGACCAATTGGCGTTCCCGCCATGGCGGGAGCGACGGAACCCGGCGCATCCGCCACGGCGTCAGCGACACTTCCGCCGGACGGCGCGGGAAGCCCACAGTGGTGCGACGGACTTGTCACCGCAGCACCACCCCCCTTGGAGGATTCGTGACCATCGTCGGCGTCGTCGGCGCGGGTGTCATGGGCACCGGCGTCGCGCAGAACCTCGCCCAGAGCGGCCACCGGGTGGTGCTGGTGGACCTCGACCGGGAGATCCTGGACCGGGCCACCGCCCAGATCCACCGCAACGCCCGGCTCAGCGGGCTGCTCGGCGGCCCTGTCGTGGACGCCGACGCCGTCATGGCGGCCATCACCACCACCACGGAGATCGCCGACCTGGCCGACGCCGAGTTCGTCATCGAGAACATCGTGGAGAACTGGGAGGCCAAGCGCGCGGTCTACGCCGAGCTGGAGGAGCACTGCGCGCCGGGCACGGTGTTCATCGCCAACACCTCGGCGATCCCGATCACCAAGATCGCCTCGGTCACCGGCCGACCGTCCCTTGTGGTCGGTGTGCACTTCATGAACCCGGTCCCGATGAAGCCGGCCTGCGAGCTGATCCCCGGGTTCCACACCTCGGCGGAGACGGTGGAGCGCACCCGCGCGCTGCTGGCGAGCATGGGCAAGAAGGGCATCGACGTCAAGGATGCCTGCGGGTTCGTCTCCAACCGCGTGCTCATGCTCACCGTCAACGAGGCCGCCTACCTGGTGCACGAGGGCGTCGCCGACGCCGCCACCGTGGACGAGGTCTTCCGCAGCTGCTTCGGGCACCCGATGGGCCCGCTGGAGACCGCCGACCTGATCGGCGTGGACACGATCCTCTACAGCGTCGAGGTGCTCTACGAGCAGTACTCCGACAGCAAGTACCGGCCGTGCCCGCTGCTGCGCCAGATGACCGACGCCGGTCTGCACGGGCGCAAGAGCGGCCGCGGGTTCCACCACTACGACGACTTCGGGCGCGTGCTCCCGCAGGCGCGGCAGAACGAGGAAAAGGATGCAGCTCATGTCTGACGGCACCGACACCATCGACGGCACCGCCACCATCGACAGCACGGTCACCGCGCCGATCCGCGAGTTCATCACCGGCCGGTTCCCGCAGCTGGAGCTCGCCGACGACGAGGACATCTTCGCCATGGGCTTCGTCAACTCCCTCTTCGCGATGGAGCTGGTGATGTTCATCGAGAAGACCTTCGCCATCACCGTCACCAACGAGGACCTGCAGCTGGACAACTTCCGCACCATCAAGGCCATGGCCGCGCTGGTGGACGGCAGCCGGGCCATGGCGGGACAGAGGTAGCGGCGGTGACCGCGGTACACCTCGGCCCGGCCGTCGCCCCCACCAGGGACAGCGCGCGGGCCTTCGTCGACGAGCACGTCATCCCCCACGCCGACGCCTTCGACCGCGCCGAGCGGGTGCCGGAGGACTTGCTCGACCGCATCGGGGCCGCCGGGCTCTGGGCGCCGTTCCTGGCCCCGGAGCACGGCGGCGCCGGTCTGGACATGGTCACCTTCGGCGGCATCCACGAGGAGGTCGGTCGCGGCTGTTCGTCGGTGCGCAGCCTGCTGACCGTGCACACCATGGCCTCCTGGGCGGTGCAGCGGTGGGGCACGCCCGAGCAGCGCGAGCGCTGGCTGCCCGCGATGGCCGCCGGCGCGGTGCTGGGCGCGTTCTGCCTCACCGAACCGCAGGCGGGCAGCGACATCCAGGGCATCGAGGCCACCGCGCGGCGGCGCGCCGGCGGCTGGGCGCTCACCGGGACCAAGAAGTGGATCACCGGCGGGCAGCGGGCCGACGTGTTCCTGGTCTTCGCCCGCACCGCCAGGGGGACCGGCGCGTTCCTGGTCCCCAGGACGACCCCGGGCGTCGAGGTGACCCCGATCCGGGGCATCCTCGGCACCCGGGCCAGCATGCTGGCCGAGGTCGTGTTCCACGACGTGGCCCTCGACGAGGACGCGCTCGTCGGGCCGGACGGCTTCGCCTCCGGAATGGTCGTCACCGGCGTGCTGGACCTGGGCCGCTACAGCGTCGCGGCGGGCTCGGTCGGCATCGTCCAGGCCTGCCTGGACGCGTGCGCCGCGTACGCCGACCGGCGCTCGGTCAGCGCGGGCGCGCTGCGCGACCTGCACCCCATCCGCGCCAAGATCAGCGACATGGTGACCGACGCGCACGCCGGGCGCCTGCTCTACGAGCACGCGGGCCGCCTGCGCGACCAGGGCGACGCGGGCACGCTCATGGCCACCTTCGTCGCCAAGTACTTCGCGTCGGTGGCCGCCGCCCGCCACGCCAGCGCCGCCGTGCAGGTGCACGGGGCCAACGGGTGCGGCCCCGACGCCCCGGTCGCGCGGTTCTACCGCGACGCCAAGGTCATGGAGATCATCGAGGGCAGCACCGAGATCCAGCAGCTGACCATCGCCGAGGACGCCTTCAGGAGGAGTGCCCGATGAGTGCCAAGCCCCGCCAGGGACGGGTCAAGTGCGTCGTGTGGGACCTGGACAACACCGTCTGGGACGGGGTCCTGCTCGAAGGCGACGACCTGCGGCTCAAGCAGGACGTGGTCGCGGTGATCCGCGAGCTGGACGCCCTCGGCGTGCTGCACTCCATCGCCAGCAAGAACGACCACGACGCGGCGATCGCCAAGCTCGTGGAGTTCGGCATCGAGGAGTACTTCATCTACCCGCAGATCGGCTGGAGCGCCAAGTCCGAGGGCCTGCGGCAGATCGCCCAGTCGATCAACATCGGCATCGACGCGCTGGCCTTCGTCGACGACCAGGAGTTCGAGCGCGCCGAGGTGAACCACGCCGTTCCCGAGGTGATCGTGGTCGATGTCGCCGACCTCCACGACGCGGTGGCGGCCCCGGAGTTCCGGCCCCGGTTCGTCACCGCCGAGTCGGCGGAGCGGCGGCACCTGTACCGCACCCAGATCGCCCGCGCCGAGGCCCAGGACTCCTTCGTCGGCCCCAGCGACGAGTTCCTGGCCAGCCTGGAGATGGTGTTCTCCATCAAGCACGCCCGCCAGGAGGACCTGCAGCGCGCGGAGGAGCTGACCGTGCGCACCAACCAGCTCAACTCCACCGGCCGCACGTACTCCTACGAGGAACTCGACGCGCTGCGCACCTCACCGGAGCACCTGCTGCTGGTGGCCACGCTGGACGACCGGTTCGGCGGCTACGGGACCATCGGGCTCTGCCTCGTGGAGAAGGGCGAGACCGCGTGGTACCTGCGGCTGCTGCTCATGTCGTGCCGGGTCGTGTCCCGCGGGGTGGGCACGGTGCTGCTCAACCACGTGATCGGCCTGGCCGCTGAGGCGGGTCTGCCGCTGCGCGCCGACTTCGTGGAGACCGGCCGCAACCGGATGATGCAGATCACCTACGCCTTCGCCGGTTTCACCGAGGTCGAGCGCGACGGCGACCGCGTCGTGCTCGAACGCGCGAGCCTGCAGGTCGCGCCGCACCCGGCCACCGTCACCGTCGTCACCGACGCGGCCCCCGAGACCGTGGGGGCGGCCTGATGACCCCGTGGCTGCCGTTCGGGACCGGGGACGCGGCGCCGGTGCGGCTGCTGTGCCTGCCCCACGCGGGGGCGGGCGCGTCGGCCTACCGCACCTGGGGCCAGGGCCTGCCCGAGGAGATCGCGGCCTGCCCGGTGCAGCTGCCCGGCCGCGAGAGCCGGATGGGGGAGACGCCCTACGACCGCGTCGAGGACATCGCCGACGACCTCGCCGGCGCGCTGTTCGCCGACGCCACCGGATTGCGGACCCCGTACGCGCTCTTCGGGCACAGCATGGGCGCCATCGTCGCGTTCGCGCTGGCCCAGCGGCTGCGCGAGCGGGGACTGCCCGAGCCGGTGCACCTGTTCGTCTCCGGGCGGCAGGCGCCCCACCTGCGGACCTCGCTGCCGGACCTGCGCCACCTGGGGATCACCGAGCTCGCCGCCGAACTGGCCACCCTCGGCGGCACCCCGCGCCAGGTGCTCGACAACCCCGACCTGCTCGGGATGATCGCTCCGCTGCTGCGCGCGGACTTCGCGGTCAACGAGACCTATCGGCACACCGGCGAGGCCGCGCTGGACATCCCGGTCACCGCGTTCGCCGCCGCCGCCGACCCGCGCGCGAGCGTGCACCAGGTCGACGGGTGGCGGGAGGCCACCGCGGGGGCGTTCCACCTGCACCGGCTGCCCGGCGACCACTTCGCCGTCCTGCGACAGGCGGCGTTCGTGCACCGCACCGTCGCCGCGGCGCTGCACCCGTGGACCGCGCCGGTGTCCCCCCGACCCTGACCTGCCTAGGAGCACAGCATGAGCGTCTCGTCCGGGCCGATGAACTTCGGCCAGCTCTCCGTCTGGCGCGACGTGGAGGAGTTTCCGGCGGAGAAGGCCTACCAGGCCAACATGGTGCGCGTGGTGCCGCTGGACGGCGTGGCGACCGCGACGGTGCGCGCGGTGGTGGAACGGCTGCGGGCCCGCCACGCCGCGCTGCGCACGGTCTACGACTTCGCCGACCCGGCCGCGCCGCGCCAGCACGTGCGCCCCGCCGACTCCGCCGGGCTGGTCTTCCGCGAGGTCGGTCCCCGCGACGGCGAGGACGCCGAGGCGGCGGCGGCCAGGATCGCCGACGAGATGGAGCACGAGTCCTTCGACCTGACCACCGACGAGTCGCTGCGCACCGCGATCGTCGTGGTCGACGGGGAGGGCACACACGGCGTGTTCGCCCTGCACCACATCGCGGCCGACATGTGGTCGCTGGACCTGCTGCGCGGCGAGGTCGACGCCTTGCTGCGCGGCGACGAGCCCGCCGGGGACGCGCCGTCGCCCCTGGACCTGGCGCTGGCGCAGCACTCCGAGCGCTGGGCGCCGCGCCGCGAGGCCGCTGCCCGGCACCTGCGGGAGGCGTTCACCGCCGCCGCACAAGCGGCGGTGCCCGGAATCGCGCTGGCGGAGGCGGCCACCGCGCGGGCCAACCTGCGCTCCCGGGTCGCCGGGCCGACCGCCGAGGCCAAGGCCGCCGCCCTGGGCATCTCCGTGCCGAGCCTGGTGCTGGCCGCGTACTGCCGCGAGGCCCACCGCATCAGCGGCGCGGAGCACGTGCTGATCAACACAATGACCACCAACCGCCTGCACCCGGGGACCGCGACCCTGGTCAGCTCGCTGAACCAGTGGGCGAGGGTGATCAGCCACCGCGGGGCCGACGACTTCACCGCGATGGCCGCGTCCCTGCACTGGTCGAGCATGCGCTCCTTCCGCTACGGCTGCTACGACGTCGACACCGAGGCCCGCATCCGCGCCGAGGTCGAGGCCGGGACCGGCCCGATCCACCCGGAGTTCCACTTCAACTTCGTCGACAGCCCGGCCCCGGCCGACCCGCCCGACGCCGATGACGAGCTCTCCGAGACCAAGGTGAGCGCGCTGCCCGCCACCTATGTCGGCGGTCCCGGCTTCTACCTGGTCGCGACCAGCGGCGGGGACTTCCACCTCACCGCCCGCACCCGGTGGGCGGGCTTCACCGACGCCGACATGGCCGCCTTCCTCAGGGCGGTCCACGAGAACCTGATCTGACCGGCCGGCATCCTGGGCGGGTGGACGGTCTGCGAACGCGCCGCGCGGCCCTGCTCGGCGGTGCGGGGGTGCTGCTCGCCGGAGCGGGCGCGGTCGCCGACGTGCTGCCCGGCGGCCCGCCGCTGCGCAGGCTCCTGGGCTGGACCGGCGAGGACGGCGAGATCCCGGACGTGCCCGCCGGTCCGGTGACGGTGGAGCGGGTGCGCTCGGCCGCCCGGGGCCGCGACATCGACTTGGTGCTGCTGCGCCCGGACGCCGCGCCGACCGGTGGGCTGCTGCCGGTGTGCCTTGCCCTGCACGGCCTGCGCGGCAACGCGCGGACGTTCATCGACATGGGCATCGCCCAGTTCCTCACCGCCGCCACCCGGGCGGGCGTGCCCCCGTTCGCCGTCGTCGCCGCCGACGGCGGACCCACCTACTACACCGCCCGCGACCCCCAGGACGACCCTCTGCGCATGCTGCGCGAGGAACTGCCCGCCTGGCTCGCCGAGCGCGGTCTGCCCGCGCCCACCGGCCTGCTGGGCTACTCGATGGGCGCCTTCGGCGCACTGCGCCTGGCCCGCGACCGCACCGACCTGCGCGCGGTCGCCATCGCCAGCCCCGCCCTGCACGAGACCTGGTCGGACGTCGAGGACAGTCCGTCCTTCCGGGACGAATCCCAGTGGGCGGCCAACGAACCGCTCCTGCACACCGAGGCCATCGCGGGCGTCCCGCTCGGGGTCTGGTGCGGCAGCGAGGACCCCTTCGTCGAGGCCGCCCGCACCCTCATCGCCCGCACCCGACCGGCCACGGCGGCCGTCACCCGCGGCGCCCACGACGAGGGCTACCTGCTGCGCGTCTTCCCCGAGATGATCCGCTTCATCGGCGCCCGGCTGGGCTGAGAACCCCGCAGGCGCACGGGGAACGGGCACTTGCTGCCGGCGTGGAAGCGTAGAAGGCGCGGACGCGACCGCCCTACGATCCGATTTCCGCCGCAGTCGCGGAACACCTTCCGAAAGCGACCGGGAGTTCCCATGCTGGAGATGCCGAGCCGTTCTGTGACCTTCTCCGCTGGATCGTCGGTCAGCGCGCCGATGGCCTGGGGGCAGCTGGCCATCTGGCGGCCGCTGCTGACCTTCGCGGACACCTCGCGCTTCAACCTGCTCAGGACGACCGCGCTGGGGGCGGGCGTGACGCCGGAGCGGCTCCTCGACGCCGTGCGCGCACTGGTCGAGCGGCACACCACGCTGCGCACCCACTTCATCGACGGGTGGCAGGAGATCGCCGGTGCAGGGGAGGTGGCGGTCGGCTTCTGGGAGCTGCCGGAGTCCGCCGTCGCCGCGGAGTGGCAGTCGGGCGCCGCCCTGCTCACCGCCGACAGCTTCGACCTGACCAGCGACTGGCCCGTGCGCTTCGCCGCGGTGCTCGGGCAGAACGGCGACGTCGCGGCGGTGGCCTTCGCCCTCTCGCACGTCGCCGCCGACGGCTGGACGGCGGACCGGCTGCTGGACGACCTCAAGGCGCTGCTCGCCGACACCCCCGCCCCCGCAGTGACCGAGCCCCGCTGGGAGCCACTGGACCAGCTCGCCTACGAGCGCTCGGACGCCGGGCTGCGGGTCGGGGCCGCCTCGATCGAGCACTGGTCGAGCGTCTTCCGGACCGCGCCCGCGTCGATGTACGACTTCGCGCCGCTGCCGGTCGAGGGACCGCTGATCGGCCAGTACCGCTTCGAGTCCGACGCGCTGGCCGCCGCTGCGGCGGTGCTCGGCGCGCGCTCGGGCACCACGACATCCACGGTGGTGCTCACCATCGCCTCCCTGTGGCTGGCCAACCACTGCGGGCAGGACGAGGCGAACGTGGAGCTGATCGCGGGCAACCGCGTCACCCCCCGGCTGCGCGCCCTGCGCATGCACACCGCCCAGGACGGCCTGTTCGCGCTGCGCACCCGCGACACCGACCTGGCCACCGCGCTCCGCGAGGCCCACCTCGCGGCGATCAAGGGCTACCGCCGGTCGATGTACGACCCCGCCGACCTCGCCGCCCGGATAGCCGAGATCAGTCTGGACCGCGGGATCTACCTCGACCGGGCGACGAACTTCAACCACGTCCGGCTGAACGTCGACCAGCTGCCGAGGTCGGCCGAGGTGACGCGGGCCGACTTGGCCGAGATGGCGACGCGCAGCGTCCTCACCCGCCTCGACCCGATGGAGTGGAACGACAAGAAGTTCTTCCTCACCCTCGAACAGCCCACCGCGGACCGGTGCGTCCTGTCGCTGATGGCCGACTCCCGCTACCTGCCGCCCGCGGTCGTGGAAAGCCTGCTGTGGGGCATCGAGCGGGTCGCCCGCGCCGCGCTCGACGGGGACCTGTCGGTGCGGGACGTGACCCGGCTGGTGGGTGTGGCGCCGGTCGAACGCGGCCCCGAGTGGGTCAGGACGCGGGCGGGCTGGGTGCGGCCGGACGCCGTCGAGCGGCTGGTGCGGGCAGTCGCGGGCGCGGGCGCGCGGCTGCGCGCCCACCCGCTCGCGGACGGCTCCGTCGAACTGCACGCCCACGCTGAGGGCGACCTGGACGCGGCGGTCCTGCACCGCGATGTCGTGGCCGCGCTGACCGGCCAGATCGGTGTCGTGGCCCCGGACAAGTACGTGCTCGGCGGGCGGACCGGCGAACTCGTCCACGCGGCTGTGGCCAGGTAGCGCAAGCGGACGGGTACCGGCTCATGCGCCGACTGCCCGTCTCGGCGACCGCGCACGACAGTGGGGTCCGGGGCCCGACCCGGGCCCGCCCGCACCGCACGCGCGGCACCGCGCAGCCCTTGCCCACCGCAGCCTCGGCCCACCGCCGCCCTGGCCCACCAGGAGGACCGTCCGACATGGCAGAGACCGTCACCGGCCCGCTGACGTTCGGCCAGCTCTCGCAGCTGCGCGACACCGCGAGCCTGCCCCCGGACGCCCGGTACCAGGCCAACGTCTGGCGCGCGGGCCAGCTGCCGCCGGGGGCCACCGCGGCAGGCATCCGCCGGGCCGTCACCGCCATCCGCGCGCGGCACGCCGGTCTCCGCAGCTGCTACCACCTGGAGGAGTTCACCCAGACGGTGCGCCCGGTCGGGGACGAGGAGCAGCCGGTGGCGGTCGTCGCGGCACCGGCCGAGACGCCCGCGCCGGTGTTCGCCGAACGCCTGGCGCGGCTGCTGGCCTCGCGCGAGGTGGACCTGACCACGGAGGAACCGTGGCGGGTCGTGGTGGTGACCGAGGACGGCAGGCCGTCGCACCTGGTGACGGTGGTGCACCACATCGCGGCGGACCTGTGGTCGGAGAACCTGATCGCCGCCGACTTCGAGCACCTGCTCGGCGGCGGCGAGTTCAGCACACCCGCCGACAGCCCGCTGGAGCTGGCCCTCGCCCAGCACTCACCCAGACGCCACGCCGAGCGCACCGCCACCGAGGACTACCTCCGCGAGGTCTACACCGCCGCCGCCCAAACCCCCGCCCGCGACCGCGGGGCCGCACCGATGGTCACGGTCAACGCCGTCCTCGACTCCCGCGCCGCGGTCGCCGGAGCCGCTCGGCGCGCCGCCGACCTCCGCGCGCACAGCCCCAGCTTCTCGGTCCCCAGCCTGGTGCTGGCCGCCTTCTGCCACACCGCCCACCGAGTCCTGGGCGCCACCGACATCCTCGTGCACACCCTGTCCAGCAACCGCCTGCACCCGGGCGCGGCCACCCTGGTCGGCAACATGGTCCAGTGGGCCCACCTAGTCAGCACCCACCAGGACGGCGAACCGTTCGAGGAGTTCGCGTGTCGCCTGCACGACAACGCCGTCCGCGCCTACCGCTTCGGCTGCTACGACGTCGACGCCGACGACCGAATCCGCCGGGACGTCGAGAGCACCATCGGCCCGATCGGCTGCGAGATCAGCCTCAACTACGCCCAAGCCGAACCCGCAGCCCTCCCCACCACCGCCCCCGACCTCCGCCTCCGCGCCGTCCCCGCCCCGTACTACGGCGGCCCGGAGTTCTATCTCATGGCCTACTACGGCAGCCACGTGGAACTGACCGGGCGCACCAGGCTGGAGCGGTTCACCCACCCCGAGATGGAGAACTTCCTGCTGTCCCTGCACGAACTCCTCCTCCCCAGCTCGGACTGACCGGCTCCGATGAGTCAGCACGAGAACGCCGTGTCCGCTCGGACATCGTCGGGTAGCCGACCAGCGCTCGCGGGTTCGTGCTCGTGGCGCCCTCCGACCTGTGGCGGATTCAGCGCTACCTGAACACGCGCTGACCCAGATCCGTCACCACGCGAACCCGCAAGATCCACTGCCGGTACGGTGACCCGGTTCGATGTCCCGCGAGTGCGCGAAGGTGAGCGGTTGTGTCGTGACGGACCGGTCAAAGCGCGCCCGCGCGAACGGGTTGGGTCGCCTCGCTGTTGTCCGGTGAAGCGGTACTCGCTGTCGGCCTTATCGCGAACTTCGCTCAGATCGACAGTCTGGTCAGCTCGGGCGTCGTCGCCGTTCTCCGGGCGGTGAGTGTCGTGGTCTGCGCCGTCGCCGGGTTCGTGCTGTGGCTGGAGAGGCGGAACCATCCGCGGTGCGCACGGTTGCCTGACCCGACTACGCCGGGCCGCGCGCACCTGGCCGCGGCGGGTCGTCGCCGGGGACGTCCTCGTAGTACTTCAGGACCACGAGCTTGTGGCAGTACAGGACCGAGATCGCGGCCAGGACCCTGACCAGCCCGCCCGGGTCGTACGGCGCCAGATCGGCGGCGAGGTCGGCGGGCGCCATATCGTCGTGGGCGGCCAGTCTGCGGTTGAAGAGGTCGCGCGCGAGGGCGAGTTCGTCGCCGTCGACCGCCGGCGGGGTCAGGTGGCGCAGGTCGTACTGGTGGGAGAACGGGTCACGGGCGGCCGGTCCGGGGTAGCGGCTGGCCATGAGCCGGACGGCGGTGTTGAGCACGTGCGCGATCAGCTGGGGCGCCCGGTCGCCGTCGAGCATCGCGGCGAGTTCGGCGGTCGTGATGGTGGCGGGGTCGAGCACCGAAGGGGAGTCGAGGTCGATGTCGAGGCGGTGCAGCGCCATCACGACGTTGTCGAGCACCCGCTGCGGATCGACCACGGTCTCCTCGATCCGACCGGACTCGATGCTGGCGCGGGGGTGCCACGGGTCCAGGAACTCGCGCAGTTGCCTGACCCCATAGGCGTCGGGGTCGGGCAGCGAGTCCCAGGAACGCGGGGAGGGGTGCATCGGGGTGCCTCCGGGCGGGTGTGTCCGGGTGTCTGCACCGGAGGTACCCCGTTCCGGACCGATTCAGTCACCGGGCCCGAACCAGCTCCGAAGTGGATGACGTCCGTGTCGCGGCGACAACCGGTCGACGGGGTGTGGCCGCGCGGTCGCGTGGTGCGGTCCTGGGCGACCGGACCCGCTGGGCGGGGCCGGATCGGGCGCGAGGCGGGATGGTCGGTCAGTCGGCCGGGGGCTCGCAGCGGAAGCGGCGCTGGCTCATCAGCAAGGCATTGTCGGAGAGGGTGAACACGTCGGCGAAGTCGTGTCCGGGGGTGTCGTTCGGGGAAGCCGGGTTGTAGCGGCCGACGGCGACGACGCAGTCGCCGTCGGCGATCACCTTGAAGAGGCCGTGCGTGCCGTGCGGGCGGGGGCGTTCGCCCGCGAGGCGCATGGCGTCGTCGCGGCTGCGGCCGGTGGGGGAGCCGGGGAGGACGAGGTGGACGTCCTCGTGCAGCAGGGAGGCGTAGCCGTCGAGGTCACCCGCGTCGAGGTACAGGTAGGACAGGCGGACGTGGTCCACTCCCGCCGCGGTGATGCTCGGGTGGGTCTCGGCCATGGCGCGGTCCTTCCATCCGAGGGGACTGCCAGATTCCCGCACCACGGCAACCCGTCGCTATCAGCGGGCTATCAGCGATCGGCGCAACAGGTACCGCTGATCGCGCCAATCGGAGCCGGTGAGTGCTCGGGCGCATACCCAAAGTGCTTGACCGCGGTTACGATCGACCGGGTTTGGGCTGGTCACGACAGGTCGAGGGGCTATGGGGGCACAAGAGCCGACGTTCGGAATCCTCGGCCCGGTGGAGGTTCGCGGTCCGGCCGGGGTGGTGCGCATCCCGCCGGGACGCCAGCAGGTGATCCTGGCGCTGTTGCTCATGGAGGCCGGGCAGGTGGTCAGCACCGAGCAGCTGGTCGACACGCTCTGGGAGGAGCGCCCGCCGGACACCGCCCGCACCCAGGTGCACATCTGCGTGTCCCGGCTGCGCAAGTCCCTCGCCGACGCCAGCGTCACCGCGCCCATCGACACCAGGGCGCCGGGCTACCAGCTGCGCGTGGCGCGCGAGGACGTCGACATGTACGCCTTCACCGCGCAGGTGAAGGCCGCCAGGGTGCTGGTGAAGGAGGGCAGGGCGGCCGACGCCGCCGCCCAGCTGCGCGCCGCGGTCGCCCTGTGGCGCGGTCCGTGCCTCAACGGCATCCCCAACCGGGTGCTGCGGACCAGGGCGCTGCGCCTGGACGAGGACCGGCTCAACGCCGTCGAGGACTACCTGGAACTGGAGATCGGACTCGGCCGCCACCACGAGCTGGTCGGCGAGATCACCCGCCTGGTGCACGAGAACCCGCTGCGCGAGCGCAGCCGCGGCCTGCTCATGCAGGCGCTGCACCGCTCGGGCAGGCAGGCCGAGGCGCTGGAGACCTACCGCTCGGCCCGCGAACTGCTGATCGATGAGCTGGGTCTGGAGCCGGGGGCGTCGCTGCGCGCGCTGGAGCGGGCGATCCTGTCCGGCACGGGCGCCGACCAGCCCGCGCGGCCCGCCGAGGCGCCGGCGGCGGAGCCGGTGGCCGCCAAGCCGAGGCAGCTGCCCGCCGACACCGCGGACTTCGTCGGCGACGAGCGCCTGGTGGCCGCCGCGGAGTCGGTGCTCACCGGCGGGTCGGGGCGCGCGGTCGGTGTCGTGGTCGTGGTCGGGAGACCGGGTGTCGGCAAGACGGCGTTCGCCGCGCACGTCGGGCACCGCGTCGCCATGGAGCACTTCCCCGACGGGCAGTTGTACTGCGAGCTGCGCGGCACCCGCGGCGGGCCGACCGCGGCGGCCGAGCTGCTCGGCCGCTTCCTCATCTCCCTGGGCATCCCCGGGCCGATGATCCCGGCGGGCCTGTCCGAACGGGTCGAGATGTACCGGACGCTGCTGGCCGACCGGCGGGTGCTGGTCGTGCTGGACGACGCCGTCACCGAGAGCCAGGTGCTGCCGCTGCTGCCCGGCAGCAACACCTGCGCGGTGCTGGTGACCAGCCGCTCGCGGCTGACCGGCGTGCCCGGCGCCCGCCAGGTCGAGCTGGACTCGCTGGACCCGGCGCGCTCGCTGGAGCTGCTCGGGCTGGTGCTCGGCCAGGCCAGGGTGGACCGCGAGCCGGAGGCCGCCGCCGCGCTGGTGCGCACGGTGGGCGGGCTGCCGCTGGCGCTGCGCATCATCGGCGCCCGGCTGGCCGCCCGTCCACACTGGACGTTGGCGTCGATGGTGAGCAGGCTCGCCAGCGAGCGCCGCCGCCTCGACGAGCTGGCGCACGGGGAGATGACCATCAGGGCCAGCCTCTCGCTGACCCACGACGGCATGGACCGCTCGTCCCGGGAGCTGTTCGGGCTGCTGGCGCTGGCCGACGGCGCGAGCCTGCCGGGCTGGGTGGCGGGCGCGGTGCTGGACGACGACTGCCCCTACCCGTCGGACCTGCTGGAGCCCTTGGTCGATGTGCAGATGCTCGACGTGGTCGCCGTCGAGCGGACCGGGGAGTTCCGCTACCACTTCCAGGACATCGTCCGGCTCTTCGCGCGGGAGAAGGCCGCCGCCGGAATCGCGCCCGCGGAGCGCGCCGCCGCGACGGCGCGGATGCTCGGCGGCTGGCTGGCGCTGGCCGAGCAGGCGCACCGCAGGGTCTACGGCGGCGACTACACCGTCGTGCACGGGTCCGCGCCGCGCTGGAGCCCGCCGTCGGAGTACGTCGACGAGCTGCTGGCCGATCCGCTGGAGTGGATGGACGGCGAGCAGGCCAACCTGTGCGGCGCGGTCCAGCAGGCGGCCGATGCCGGGTTGCACGAGCTGTGCTGGGACCTCGCCGTCACGGCGGTCACCCTGTTCGAGGCGCGCGGCTACCTGGACGACTGGGAGCGCACGCACCTGCGGGCGCTGGCCGCGGCCAAGACCGGGCGCGACCGGCTCGGCGTCGCGGCGGTGCTCGGCTCGCTGGGCACCCTGCACATCAACAGCGGGCAGACGCGCAAGTCCTCGGCGGCGCTCACCGAGGCGCTGGACATGTTCCTGGACCTGGACGACCCGCGCGGGCTCGGCCTGTGCCGCCGCGACCTCGGGCTGCTGGCGCGGCGCGCGGGCGACGACGACTCCGCCCGCCGCCTCTACGAGGAGGCGATGGCCGACTTCGACCGCGCGGGCGACGTGGTGGGCCGGGCGATCGTGCTGACCCAGCGGGCCGAGGTGCTGGGCCGCCATGGGGAGGCGGCGCGGGCGCGCGCCGATCTGGCCGAGGCGATGGACATCTACCAGCAGACCGGGTACGAGGGCGGCATGCCGCACACGCTGCGCCGGATGGGGCAGATCCAGGCGGGGGAAGGGGAGCTGCACGCCGCCGCCGCGACCTACCGGCAGGTGCTGGAGCTGGTGCGCCGCCGCCGCGACGTGATCGGCGAGGGCCACCTGCTGCGCAACCTCGGTGAGGTGAGCCTGTCGCTCGGCGAGCACGAGACCGCGGTGGACTGCTTCGAGCGGTCGCTGGCGCTGCGGGAGCAGATGCTGGACCACGGAGGCGCCGCCGCGGTGCGGGTCGACCTGGCGGAGGTGCACCTGCGGCGCGGGGACCACGCCAAGGCGGTGGACCTGCTCACCCACGCGGCGGGGGTGTACGCGGACCGGGGGATGGAGCGGGAGCGGGCCCGGGTGGAGCGGACCCTGGTGCAGGCGGGCGAGGGGACGGGCGGGGACTAGTCCCAGGGGTTGCTGGGGTTGTTCGCGGCGCCCGCGTCGCCGCCGTCGGCGACGACCACGGCCGGTCCGGAGGCGTCCGCGGTGGCCGCGACAGCGAGGTGCGCGGTGCCCGCGCCGAGGGCGGCGAGTGCGGCGGTGGCGACGACGATCTTGGCGAAGGCGGTGCGGACCATGGCTGGCTCCAGGTTCTTCCGGGGGGATTCTCGCCGTGTTCCCGGCGACAGATCGAACGTTATGGAGCCCCGGAATCTCCGCCCTATTTCGCCGGTTATCCCCGCGCTATCACCGCCGAGATAGCCGGATAACTGGCCGCTGAACTGGGAAAACAACCAATCGGTCTGTTTCTGGTGCCCCGATTGGACGGTGATGGTCGCGTGATAGCGGCGGTGCGCAGATTCAGCAGCAGTTGCCGACTGCTGGTGAATCGAGGAAAAGCCGATGGCGCACAGATCCGCGGTCCGCCGGACCGACCCGGCCCCGCCGGTCCCCGACCCGGGCGCACCGCCCGGCGCTCCACCGGGGAACTGGTCGCTCTGGCGCGACCGCAGAACCGTCGGGTGGGCGGTCGCCACCGGGGTGTCCACCCTCGGCGACGAGATCTGGTTCGTCGCGCTGGCGTTCACCGCGGCGGGGCTGGGCAACGCCGGGCTGGCCGGGTTCGTCCTGGCCTGCGCGACGATCCCGCGCGCTCTGCTGATGCTGCTCGGCGGCGCGCTCACCGACCGCTTCGACGCCCGGCGGATGATGCTGGTCGCCGACCTCGCCAGGATCGCCGTGCTGGCCGTGGGCCTGCTGGTGTTCGCCACCGCCGGGGTCTCGCCCTGGCTGCTGATCGCCGTCAGCCTCGCCTTCGGCGCGGCGGACGCCTTCTACGGCCCGGCCGCCACGGCGTTCCCCCGCCAGCTGGTGCCCAAGTCCGAGCTGGGCCGGGTCGCCGCGCTGCGCCAGCTGCTCGGCCGGGGCGCGTGGGTGCTCGGCGCGCCGCTCGGCGGCCTGGTGATGGTCAGCTTCGGCTTCGGCGGCGCGATGGTCGTCGACCTCATCTCCTTCGCCGTGGTGCTGGTCGTGGTGGTCCTGGTGCGGCCGCGGTGGCCCCGGGAGCGCTCGGCGGGGCGCTCGGTGCGCGCCGACGTCGGCGACGGGCTGCGCTACCTGGCCACCACGCCCAGAGTGCGCGACCTGGTCATCACCCTCTCCGGGCTCAACGTCTTCGTCGCGCCGGTCCTCTCCATCGGAGTCGCCCTGCACGTCACCGGCGAAGGCTGGGGCGCGGTCTCGCTCGGCTGGCTCACCGGCGCGGTCGGCGCGGGAGCCGCGCTCGGCACCCTGGTCGCGCTGCGCTGGCGGCCCGCCCGCCCGCTGGTCTCGGCGCTGCTGATCCTGCTGGTGCAGGCCGCGAGCCTGACCGCGATCGGCTGGGCGCCCTTCGCCGTGACGCTGGCCGCCACCTTCCTCGTCGGCGCCACCGCCGGACTCGCCTCGCCGCTGCTGGCAGGCGTCGTCCAGGCCTCAGTGGACGATGCCTACATCGGTCGCGTCAGCTCGGTGCTCGCCTTGGCCGACAACGGGTTCGCGCCGCTCACCATGGTCGGCTTCGGCGCCATCGCCCAGGTCTTCGGACTCGCGAGCACCACGGCCGCCTTCGGCGCCTGCTTCGCCGCACTGGTCCTCTTCGCCCTCTCCCGCAAGCACGTCCGCGCCCTCGACACCACCGCCAGCACTGACGCACCCGGCACCCCCGAGAACCAGGAGCAGACACGATGACCAACACCCTCGCCCGCCCCAGTACGGCGGGCCCCGGCCACGGCGACGCGTTCACCGCCCACATGGTCAGCGCGACCTGGACACCCGAGCTGGGCTGGCACGGCCGCGAGGTCGGCCCGCTGACCCCGCTCACCCTGCACCCGGCGATGCTCGGCCTGCACTACGCCCAGGTCGTGTTCGAGGGCCTCAAGGCCCACCGGGGCGTGGACGGCTCGGTGTCGGTGTTCCGGCCCGACCGCAACGCCCTGCGGTTCCAGGCGTCCGCCCGCAGGCTCGCCATGCCCGAGCTGCCGGTCGATGACTTCCTGGCCGCCGTCGACGAGCTGGTGGCCCTGGACCACGGCGCGCTCTCCGACGACCCGTCGCACAGCCTCTACCTGCGCCCGCTGATGTTCGCCACCGAGCCCAACCTGATGCTGCGCCCGTCCGCGGAGTACCGCTTCCTGCTGATGGCGTTCGTCGCGGGCGGCTTCTTCGGCGACGACGCGCTGGCCCCGGTCTCGGTGCTGATCAGCCGCGAGCACAGCCGGGCGGTCGCGGGCGGGACCGGCGACGTCAAGTGCGCGGCGAACTACGGGCCCTCCTTCGTCGCCCAGCGGGCCGCGGCCGAGGCGGGCTGCCAGCAGGTCGTCTGGCTCGACGCCGCCGAGCGCCGCTGGGTGGAGGAGATGGGCGGTATGAACCTGTTCTTCGTGCGCCAGGGTCCGGCGGGCACCGAGCTGGTCACCCCGGGGCTGACCGGCACCCTGCTGCCCGGCGTCACCCGCGACTCCCTGCTGACCCTGGCCGCCCGCACCGGCTACGCGGTCTCCGAGGAGCGGATCTCGGTGCAGCAGTGGCGGCGCGAGTGCGCCGAGGGCCGCATCACCGAGGTCTTCGCCTGCGGCACGGCCGCCGTGGTGACCCCGGTCGGCACGGTGCGCGACCGCGACGGCGACTGGACCGTCGGCGACGGGACCCCCGGGCCGGTCACCCGCCTGCTGCGCGGTCTGCTGCTGGACACCCAGCGCGGGGCAGCCCCCGACCCCGGTGGCTGGCGGCGCGTCGTCGTCGCGCCCACCCGCTGACGGCCGTGCCCCACCCGAACAACCCGCGCCCACCCACGGCGCACCGCACCGACCCCCGACCACGAGTGAGGGAAGAGACCATGGAGCACGCGACAGACCTGGTGCCGATCCGGTATTCCGGCCGGGAGATCCCGGCGGAGCCGCACAGCCCGCGCGTCCCCACTGAGATCCCCGGCCAGATCCCCGGCCAGATCCCCGGCCCGGACCCCGCCGACGGGCCGCCCGCGCCCGCGCGGCACCTGTCCTCGGCGGTGACCAAGGCCGCGATGCTGCTGCAGAACGAGGTGCTGCGCGCGGTGCGCGAGTTCCTCGGCGGCGAGGGCTTCGTGGAGCTGCTGCCGCCGGTGATCGGCCCGGTCACCGACCCCGGCGCGCGCGGCTCCAAGCAGCTCGACGTCGACTACTACGGCCACCGCTACAAGGTGATGACCAGCGGCATCCTCTACAAGCAGGCATCCCTGCTCGCCTTCGACAAGCTGTTCTTCATCGCGCCGAACGTGCGCGCCGAGCCGGTGGAGACCTGCTCGACCCGCCGCCACCTCGCCGAGTTCCACCAGATCGACGTCGAGATCGCAGGCGGCGACCGGGTCGCGGCGATGGGCGTCGCCGAGCGGATGCTGACCCACGTCGTCAAGCACGTGCTGACCACCGCGACCGAGCAGCTCGACGCCCTCGGCCGCGATCACGGCGCGCTGGCCCGCCTGCTGGAAGGGCCCTTCGACGTGCTGTCGCACCGCGAGGCCGTCACCGCCCTGCACGGCCTGGACTACCCGCAGAGCCCCGACGCCGAGATCGAGTGGACCGGCGAGGAGATCCTGTCCCGGCAGGCGGCGCGGCCGTTCTTCGTCACCGACTACCCGAAGGGCTCACGCGGCTTCTACGACCGGGAGAGCACCGAGGAGCCGGGCAGGCTGCGCAACTTCGACCTGCTCGCCCCGGAGGGCTACGGCGAGATCGTCAGCGGCAGCGAGCGCGAGGCCGACTACGCCACCATCGTCACCCGCATGCGCGAGACCGGGGAGAACCCGGCGAAGTACCGCTGGTACCTCGACGTCGTGCGCCAGGGCATCCCGCGCAGCGCCGGGTTCGGCATGGGCCTGGAGCGGCTGACCCGCTTCCTCACCGGGCTGGACGCGGTGTGGCAGGTCAACGCCTACCCCAAGGTTCCCGGGCGGGTCGCGCCGTGAGCGGGCTGCGCGCGGCGGGATTCCCCGTCGAGGCCGTGCGGCGGCGGGCGCTCACCGGGGCGGCGGCGGCGTTCCCGCCGGTCGAGTCCTACGGCCACGAGGTGTTCGGCCAGCACCTGGGCGCCGCGGCGGGCGACCTGCTCGACGCGGCCCGGCTCGCGCCCCCGGTGTTCCTGCCCCGCAGGCTGGAGAAGCTGATCGACCTCGGCCGCGAGCCGATGGCCGCCGACGTCGACCTGACCACCGAGGTGGGCGGGTTCGCCTCCCGGCTGCCGGTGTTCCTCTCCGCCTTCGGCTCGACCCGCCTCGGCAGCGCCGAGGTGTCGGTGGCCGCCAGCGGGCAGGCGGGCGCGCTCGGCGTGCCCATGGTGATCGGCGAGAACGTCGTCCCGGTCAACGGCTACCGCGTCGCGCGCTCGGAGACCACCGGCCTGCTCGCCCGCATCAGGGCCTACGTGGAGGCCGCCGAGCCCGGCTACGGCGGCGTGGTGGTGCAGCAGAGCACCGAGGACGCCGACGCCGAGGTGTGGAACCTCGTCTACAGCGATCCGGCCTCCGAGCCGCTGCTGGCCGACGGGCGGCTGGGCTTCGAGCTGAAGGTCGGGCAGGGGGCCAAACCCGGTCTGGGCGGCATGACCGTGCTCGACCGCGCCGCCGCCGCCCGGGTCGGCGACCAGTACACAGTGGACGAACTGTGGGCGGGGGAGCGCGGTGTGCTGCGCTCGGGCAGCCCCGGCACCTTCACCGACGAGATCCTGCGCCAGCAGATCCGGTTCATGCGCAACAACTTCGGCCGCGCCAAGGTGTGGGTGAAGCTGCACCCCGGCCGCGACGTCGCCGACGCGGCGGCCGTGGCCTGGGCGGCGGGCGCGGACGCGGTCACCGTCGACGGCGCGGAGGGCGGCAGCGGCTGGGCGCCGACGGCCTTCCTGGAGCACGTCGGGCTCCCGCTCGGCGAGTGCCTCTCCCGGATCGGCGGGCCCGCGGGCTGCCTGCTCGCCACCGGCCGGATGTGGGAGGGCGTGCGGGCGGTCAAGGCGATGGCGCTGGGCGCGCGGGCCGTCGGGCTCGGCCGGGCGGCGCTGGTCGCCGTCGACGCCGACCCGGACGCGGGCCTGCGCAGGCTCGTCGAGTGCCTGGCCTACGAGGCCCGGCTGCTGATCAGCGCCCTCGGCAAGTACCGGGTCGGCGACCTCGACCGCGACGACCTGTGGTCGCCCGGGCTGCCCGAGCCCGTCGCCGTCCCGATCTGAGCGGTGTCGACCGGAGCCGCCGCGCTCTGACCGCTTCTCCCGCGATCCCCCGGTCGCACGCTCCCCCGGAAGGACCCTGCCATGCCGACCACCAAGCCCCTGACCGTGGTGGTGTCGAGCACGTCGTCGGACTCGCACACCTGGAACCTGGTCTTCCTCCAGCTGCTGATCGAGGAGCTGGGCCACGAGGTCGCCAACCTCGGCGCCTGCGTGCCCCCGGCGCTGCTGGCCGCCGAGTGCGCGGCCCGGCGGCCGGACCTGGTCGTGCTCAGCACGGTCAACGGCCACGGCTGCCAAGACGGCCCCGCCGCGCTCGCCGCCCTGCGCGCCCAGCCCGCCACCGCCGCCGTGCCGGTCGTCATCGGCGGCAAGCTCGGCGTGCGCGGCCGCGACACCGCGGCGGCCGATGATCTGCTCGCGGCCGGATTCGCCGCGGTGTTCGACGGCCCGGCCGAGGTCACGCGCTTCCGCGCCTTCCTCGCCGGGCTCGGCAGCACCGCGCCCGCGCTCGCCGGGAGTCCGCGGTGACCGGCGCCTTCCCGGCGGCGGTGGCCGCCGCGCCAGGGCTGGTGGTGCAGCCCAGGATGGGCATGGCCGACCCGGCCGCCATGCGGGCCGGGCTCCTCGCGGTCAAGCGGGCGGCGGCCACCACCGTCGGCACGCTCACCCTCGACAGCTACACCAGGGTCGGCGACGCAGACGCGGCCCTGGCCGCCCTGCGCGAGGGCAGAGCGCTCAACGGCTACCCGATCGTCGCCCATCCCCGCGAGGTCACCCGGGCGGTGCTCGACGGTGTCGCCGACGCCGGATTCCCGGTGCAGGTCCGGCACGGCTCGGCCGACCCCAGGGCGATCTTCGCCAGGATGGCCGAGCTGGGCCTGGCCGCCAGCGAGGGCGGGCCGGTGTCCTACTGCCTGCCCTACAGCAGGCGTCCGCTGCGCGAGTCCACCGCGCACTGGACCGAAGCCTGCGCGCGGCTGGCCGAGACCGTGCCCGGCGCGCACCTGGAGACCTTCGGCGGCTGCCTGATGGGGCAGCTGTGCCCGCCGTCGCTGCTCATCGCGATCAGTGTGCTGGAGGGCATGTTCTTCCGCGCCAACGGCATCCGCAGCGTCTCCTTGAGCTACTCCCAGCAGACCAACCAAGACCAGGACGCCGAAGCGGTGCGGGCGCTGCGCGCCGCGGCGGCCTGCTACTTGCCCGATGTGGACTGGCATGTGGTGCTGTACACCTACATGGGCGTCTACCCGTCCACCCCGGGCGGGGCCCGGCTGCTGCTGGCCGCGGCGGCCCGGCTCGCGGCGGGTGCGGGAGCGCGGCGGCTGATCGTGAAGACGGTCGCCGAGGCGCACCGCATCCCCACCGTGGCCGAGAACGTCGCCGCGCTGGAGGAGGCGTCCGCCGCCGCGTCCGCCGCGCCACCCCTCCCCGAAGCCGACACCGGCCTGCTCGCCGAGGCGCGCGCCATCATCGACGCGGTGCTCGGCCTGCACGACGACATCGGGCAGGCGATGGTCACCGCGTTCCACACCGGACTGCTGGACGTGCCGTACTGCCTGCACCCGGACAACGCCAACCAGGCGCGCTGCCACATCGATGACACCGGGTGGCTGCGCTGGTCGGCGGCGGGCGGGCTCCCGCTGCCGCGCTCGGCCGTGCCCGCCCGCGCTGACCGGCTCGGCTCATCCGAACTGGTCGCCGCCCTGTCCCACGTGGCCGCGCGCTTCGACGCGGCCGCGCTCTGACCGATCCCGTCGCACATCCCAGCTGAAGGAGAAAGCCATGTCCACCAACCCGTTCGAGAACGAGGACGGCGTCTACCTGGTGCTCGTCAACGCCGAGAACCAGCACTCCCTGTGGCCGGCGGCCATCGCGGTCCCGGCGGGCTGGACGGTCGCGCACGGCGAGGACACCCGCGCCGCCTGCCTGGCCCACATCGAGCGGGAGTGGACCGACCTGCGCCCCGCCAGCCTCGTCGCGGCCATCGCCGCCGAGTCCTGACCGCGCCCGGCCCGATCTGACGAGGAGCGAGGTGAGCACCGTGACGCAGCAGGACACGACCAGGCCGTTCGGCCCGCCGGGCGACCGGCGGTACCGGCCGCCGACGCTGGCCGAGGCCGTCGCGGCCCGCGCCGCCGAGACGCCCGAGGCCACCGCCGTCGAGTGCGACGGCGTCGTGCTGACCCACGCCGAGCTGGACGCCCGCGCCGCCCGCCTGGCGGGCGCGCTGGCGGCCGGCGGGATCGGGCCGGGGACGGTCGTCGCCGTCGCCGTGCCGCGCTCGGTCGAGCTTGTCGTCGCGCTGCTCGGCGTGGTCAGGGCCGGGGCGGCGTACCTGCCGCTGGACCCGGACTACCCGGCCGAGCGGACGGCGCACATGGTCGAGGTCGGCGAACCCGCCCTCATCCTGGACACCGACCGGGTGCGCGCCCTCGCCGAGGACGGGCCGCCGCTGGCTAGCTGCCCGGCGCGGCCGGACGACGCCGCCTACGTCATGTTCACCTCCGGCACCACCAACAAGCCCAAAGGCGTGGTGATCACGCACCGGGCGATCGCCAACCGGCTCGCCGCCGTGCAGGAGCACTACCGCCTCGGTGAGCGGGACCGGGTCCTGCAGAAGACCCCGACCGGCTTCGACCCGTCGGTGGTCGAGGTCTTCCTGACCCTCGCGGCGGGCGCGACGCTGGTCGTGGCCCGCCCCGGCGGTCACCGCGACCCCGCCTACCTCGCGGTGACCGTCCGCGCCGAGCGGATCACGATGATCCGCTTCGTCGCCTCGATGATCCCGCTGTTCCTCGACGAGTACCTGCGCGACGGGCCGCGGGGCCCGCTGCGCCTGATGGCCTCCGAGGGCGAGGGGCTGCCGGTCGCGGTGGCCGACCGCTTCCGCGCCGCGCTCGGCGCGAGCGCCACGCTCATCACCGAGTACGGCCCGACCGAGGCCGCGGTGGGCGTCACCTGCCTGGCCTGCGGGCCGCGGGAGGGCACCGGGCTGATGCCGCTGGGCCCCACCACCCCGGGCGCGGGAATCCGGGTGCTCGACGCCGACCTGCGCCCGCTGCCGCCCGGCGAGGCGGGGGAGCTGTACCTGACCGGCCCGCAGCTCGCCGCCGGGTACCTCGGCCGCCCCGCCGAGACCGCCGCCCGCTTCGTCGCCGACCCGCACGGCGCGCCGGGGGAGCGGATGTACCGCACCGGCGACCTGGGCCGCACCCGCCCGGACGGCGACATCGACTTCCTGGGCCGGGTGGACGACCAGGTGAAGGTCCGCGGCCACCGGGTCGAACTCGGCGAGGTCTCCGGCGCGCTGCTCACCCACCCCGGGGTGGAGCAGGCCGCCGCCGTGGTGCGGACCGGGCCCTCCGGGGAGGCCGCCCTCGTCGCCTTCGCGGTCGGCACGGCCGCCCCGGCCGCGCTGGCCGCGCACTGCGCCAGGACGCTGCCCGCGCACATGGTGCCCGCGCACGTCGTCATGGTCGAGGCGCTGCCGCTGACACCCAACGGCAAGCTCGACCGGCGCGCCCTCCCCGAGCCCGCCGACCGGGCGCCGCAGGGCCCGCCGCCGCGCACGGCCGCCGAGGAGACGCTCTGCGCGCTGTTCACCGAGGTGCTGGGGGTCGCGCCGATCGGGGTGCACGACGACTTCTTCGCCCTCGGCGGCACGTCGCTGGGCGCGGCGCGCCTGGTCGCCAGGCTGCGCGCCGCGACCGGCGCCGCGGTGCCCGCCCCCGCGGTGTTCGCCGCGCCCACGGTGGCGGCCCTGGCGGGCGTCCTCGCGCGGGCCGGGACGGCCCGCCCCGGCCCGGCCGCCCGGCCGCGGCCCGCCCGGCCCGCGCTCTCGCCCGCGCAGCAGCGCCTGTGGTTCGCCCAGCAGTGGGAGGGCGGCGCGGCGCACGCCGTGCCCACCGCGTGGCGGCTGCGCGGCGACCTCGACGTGGCCGCGCTCGCCCTCGCCCTGTCCGATGTGGTCAAGCGGCACGAACCGCTGCGCACCGTGTACCCGGTGCACGAGGGCGTCCCCTACCAGCGGGTGCTGGACGAGTGCCCCGCGCTGGCGGTGTCGGACTGCCCGCCGGGGGAGGTCGGCGGACGGCTCCGCGAGCTGGCGGCCACCCCGTTCGATCTCGCCGCGCAGCCGCCGATCCGGGCGCACCTGCTCGCCACCGGCCCGAACGAGCACGTCCTGCTCGTGGTCGTGCACCACATCGCCACCGACGGCTGGTCGGCTACTCCGCTGCGCCGCGACCTGGCCACCGCCTACGCCGCCCGCCGCGCCGGGACCGCGCCCGAGTTCGCGCCGCTCCCCGTCGCCTACCTCGACCACGCCGGGTGGGCCGCCGAGCAGCTCGCGTCCACAGAGGAGGATCTCCTGGCGCACTGGGCGGCCGTCCTCGACGGGCTTCCCGCCGAGATCCCGCTGCCCGCCGACCGCGACACCAGGGCCCCCGGCGCCCGTCCCGGCGGCACCGTCGACCTCGACCTCGACGCCGATGCCGTCGCCGCCCTGGTCGAGCTGGCCCGCGGCGAGCGGGCGACCCCGTTCACCGCCCTGCACGCCCTCGTCGCCGCGCTGCTCTCGCGGCTCGGCGGCGGGACCGACGTGCCGATCGGCGGGATCGTGGCGGGCCGCGACGACGAGGCGGTCGCCGACCTGGTCGGCTACTTCGCCGGCACCGTGGTGCTGCGCACCGACCTCGCGGGCCGCCCGACCTTCCGCGAGCTGCTGGGCCGGGCCCGTGCCGTCGGCCTGGCCATGCACGCCCACCGCGACCTGCCCTTCGACCGGCTGGTGGCGCACCTGCGGCCCGAGCGCGCCCCCGGCAGGCACCCGCTGTGCCAGACCGTGCTCGTCCTGCAGCCCGACGCGGGCCCGGCGGCGGATTTCGCCGGGCTGGACTGCGCCGACGTCGCGGTGGAGACCGGCGCGGCCACAGTGGACCTCACCTTCGACTTCGCCGAGACCGCGGCGGGACCGCGCGGTGTCCTGCGCTACGCCGCCGACCGTTTCGACCGCGGCACCGCCGAGGCGCTCGCCGCCCGCCTCCGCGCGCTGCTCGCCCAAGCCGTCGCCGACCCCGACCGCCCCGTGGACGACCTCGACGTGCTGCTGGCGGGCGAGGCCGAGCCGCTGGGCGTCCCGCGGCCGGTCCCGGCGGAGTCGACCGTGCACGGCCTGGTGTCGGCCACCGCGGCCCGGACCCCCGACGCCCCGGCCGTCGTCTTCGGCGACACGACCCTGACCTACCGCGGCCTGGACTCCGCGGCCGACCGGCTCGCGCACCGGCTCGTCGCGGCCGGGGCGCGCCGCGGCGACGTGGTGGGCGTGCACCTGCCCAGGAGCGAGCGGCTGGTCATCGCCCTGCTGGCCGTCCTGAAGGCGGGCGCGGCCTACACCGTGCTCGACCTGGCGTTCCCGGCCGCGCGGCTGCGGTCGGTGCTCGCCGTGGCGGGTGCGCGCCTGGTGGTGGCCGAGGCGGACGCGACCGACCTGGGGCTGCCCGTCGTGCCGGTGGGGGACGTCCTGGACGACGGCACGGCGGTGGCCGGTCCGCCTCCGGTCGCCGTCGGCGCCGAGGACGCCGCCTGCCTGATCTTCACCTCCGGGTCGACCGGCGCGCCCAAGGGCGTCCTCGCGCCACACCGCGCACTGATCGGCTCGCTGGTGGACCAGGACTACTGCGGCTTCGGGCCCGGCGACGCGGTCGTGCAGAGCGCGCCGGTCTCCTGGGACGCCTTCGCCCGCCAGATCTTCGGTCCGCTGCTCGGCGGCGGCACCGTGCTGCCGCAGCCCGGCCAGCGCCCCGACCCTGCCGCCATCGCCGCCGTCGCCGCCCGGCACGGGGCCACGGTGCTGGACGCGGCGGGCAGCCTCTTCACCCACCTCTGCGACGAGCACCCCGCCGCCTTCGCGGGCCGCTCCTGGGCACTGACCGGCGGCGAGCCCGCCTCGGCCGCGCACCTGGCCGGGCTGCTGGGCAAGCACCCCGGACTGCGCGTCGTCAACGGCTACGGGCCGGTCGAGAGCATGGGCTACAGCACCGCGTTCCACGCCGCCGACGGCTGGAGCGGCGCGGCCGTCCCGATCGGCAGGCCCGTCGCGGGCAAGACCGCCGTCGTCCTCGACGAGCGGCTGCGGGTGGTGCCGCCCAACGTCGCAGGCGAGCTGTACCTGGCGGGCGTCGGCCTGGCACACGGCTACGCCGGGGCGGCCGGGATGACCGCGGAGCGGTTCGTCGCCGACCCCTCCGGCCCGCCCGGGGCCCGGATGTACCGCACCGGCGACCTGGCCCGCCGCACCGCCGACGGCCTGCTGGAATGCCTGGGCCGCACCGACGAACAGGTCAAGGTGCGCGGCTTCCGGGTCGAGCCCGAGGAGACCAGGGCCGCGCTGCTCGGCCTGCCCGGCGTGCGGCAGGCCGCCGTCGTGGTGCGCGAGGACCGCCCCGGCGACAGGCGCCTGGTCGGCTACGTCGTCGGCGCGGGCCTCGACGGCGACCGGGTGCGCTACGAAGCGGCCTGCCTGCTCCCCGACCACCTCGCCCCCGCCGCCGTGGTGGTGCTCGACGCGCTGCCGCGCACCCCCAACGGCAAGCTCGACCGCCGCGCCCTGCCCGCGCCGAGCGTCGCCGCGAGCACCGGCCGCCCGCCCGCGACCGAGGCCGAAACCGTCCTCTGCGGACTCTTCGCCGACCTGCTTGGCCTCGCCGCCGCCCAGGTCGGGGCCGACGACGACTTCTTCCGCCTCGGCGGCCACTCGCTGCTGGTCATGCGCCTGCTCGGGCGCGTCCGCCGCGACCTGGGGGCCGAGCTGACCGTGGCCACCGTGTTCGAGGCGCCCACCCCGGCCGCGCTGGCCGACCGACTCGCCACCGCCCCCAAGGCCAGGCCCGCGCTGCTGGCCAGGACCCGTCTGAAGGAGACGCTGTGAGCCCCCTGATCCCGCTTTCGCCCGCCCAGCGCGGACTGTGGCTGCTGCACCGCGTCGACCCGGCGGGCGCGGTCTACAACACCGCCCACCACGTGCGGCTGCGCGGCCGACTCGACACCGGGGCGCTGGCCGCCGCCGTCGCCGACGTCGCCGACCGCCACGAGACCCTGCGGACGGTCTTCCGCGAGATCGACGGCGAACCGCACCAGCACGTCCTGGACACCCGGCCCGCGCTGCGCGTCGTCGGGACCACCGCCGACGGACTGCGGGCCGCGCTGCGCGCCGAGGCTCGCGGCGCCTTCGACCTCACCGAGGACCCCCCGCTGCGGCCGGTGCTGTTCCGGGTGTCGGACACCGACCACACCCTGCTGCTGACGATGCACCACATCGCCACCGACGGCTGGTCGTGGCGGCCACTGCTGCGCGACCTCGCCGCCGCCTATTCCGCACGGTTCCTCGGCGGCGCGCCGGACTGGGAGCCGCTGCCGGTCCAGTACGGCGACTACACCCTGTGGCAGCGCGACGTCCTCGGCGACGCCGACGATCCCGACAGCGTCCTGGCCCGACAGCTGGACCACTGGCGGGCCGCGCTCGCCGACCTGCCCGTCGAGCAGGCGCTGCCCACCGACCGGTCGCGCCGCGCCGCGACCGGGCACGCGGGGGCCGCGGTGGCGGTCACCGTGCCCGCCGAGGTCACCCGCGGGCTGGCCGAGATCGCCCGGGAGGGCCGGGCGACCCTGTTCATGGCGCTGCAGGCCGCACTCGCCGCCCTGCTGGGCAGGCTCGGCGCGGGGGAGGACGTGCCGCTGGGCACCGCCGTCGCGGGGCGCGGCGACGAGGCGCTGGAGGAGCTGGTCGGGTTCTTCGTCAACACCCTGGTCCTGCGCGCCGACCTCGCGGGCGACCCGACGTTCCGGCAGCTGCTCGACCGGGTGCGCACCGCCGACCTGGCCGCCTTCGCCCACCAGGACGTGCCCTTCGACCGCGTCGTCGAGGAGCTGAACCCGCCGCGGCACCCCGGCCGCCACCCGCTGTTCCAGACCATGCTCGTGCTCCAGGGCGACGCCCCGGCGGACCTCGGCTTCGCCGGGCTCGACGCCGAGACGGGCACCGTGGAGCTGAACCCGGCCAAGTTCGACCTCACCGTCGACCTCGCCGAGACCCCCGACGGCGTGCGCGGCGAGCTGACCTACGCGGTGGACCTGTGGGACGAGGCCAGTGCCGCGGCCATCGCCGAGCGCTACCGCGCCCTGCTGGCCGCCGTCGCCGCCGACCCGGACACCCCGCTGTCGCGGGTCGCCGCCTGGCTGCCCGGCGAGGCCGAGCGCATGGCCGCCTGGAACGACACCGCGACCGCCATCCCGGACGCGCCGATCACCGCGCTGTGGGAGTCCCGTGTGGACAGCGACCCGGCCGCGACGGCGCTGCTGTCCGGCGGCGAGCCGGTGACCGCGGGCGAACTCGACGCGCACGCCAACCGGATCGCCCACCACCTCATCCGGCGCGGGGTCGTCCGCGGCGACCTGGTCGGGGTGTTCGCCGAGCGCGGCCCGCGGTTCGTGGCCGCCCTGCTGGGCGTGCTGAAGGCCGGCGCGGCCTACGTGCCGCTGGACCCGGCCCACCCCGACGGCCGCACCGCCGCCGTCATCGCCGAGTCCGGCGCGCGGCTGGTGCTGACCGAAGCCCCGCTGGCGGGCCGCCTGCCCGAGGACACGCCCACCGCGCTGATCGCCGACACCGGCACCGAGCCCGAGCACCGTCCCGCCGTGCGCGTGAGCGCCGCCGACCTCGCCTGCGTGCTCTACACCTCCGGCTCCTCCGGCAGGCCCAAGGGCGCGGTCTCCAGCCACGAGGCGACCGTGCGCACCTTCTACGGGCAGGACTACGCCGACTTCGGCGGCGTCTGGCTGCAGACCGCGCCGGTGTCCTGGGACGGGCTGTCGCTGGAGCTGTGGCCGCCGCTGCTGCACGGCGGGGTGTGCGTCCTCGCGCCGGGGCAGACCCCCGACCCCGCGGTGATCGCCGAACTGGTCGCCGCCCACGCCGTGGACTCGGTGTGGCTCTCGGCGAGCCTCTGCGCCGCCGTGCTCGACACCCATCCCGAGGTCTTCTCCGTGGTCCGCCAGGTGCTGACCGGAGGCGACCGCCCGTCCGCCCCGCACCTGGCGACCCTGCTGCGCGAGCACCCGCACGTGCGGCTCGTGCACGGCTACGGGCCGGTCGAGTCCATGGTCTTCGCCACCACCCACCAGGTCGGGCCCGCCGACGTCACCGGCGCGCTGGTCCCGATCGGCGCGCCCATCGGCAACACCCGGGTGCACGTCCTGGACGCGCACCTCGCCCCGGTCCCGCCCGGCACGCCGGGGGAGGTGCACATCGGCGGGCTGGGCCTGGCCTACGGCTACGCGGGCCGCGCCGCCGCGACCGCGGAGCGCTTCGTGGCCGACCCCTTCGCCGACGGGCAGCGGCTCTACCGCACCGGCGACGTGGCCCGGTGGCGGGCCGACGGCACGCTGGAGTTCCTCGGCCGCGCCGACGACCAGGTCAAGATCCGCGGCTTCCGGGTGGAGCCCGGCGAGGTGGCCGCCGCCCTGCTCACCCACCCCGAGGTCGGCCAGGCGGTGGTCGAGGCCCGCGAGGACGCCGCGACCGGCACCCGCCTGCTCGCCTGGGTGGTGCCCGCGCCCGGCGGCGGGCCGACCGAGGCCGGGGTGCGCGCCCACGCCGCCGAGCGGCTGCTGGAAGCGATGGTGCCCGCCGCGGTCGTGGTGCTCGACGCGCTCCCGCTGACCGCCAACGGCAAGCTCGACCGCCGCGCCCTGCCCGTCCCGGCCGCCGCGGTCGCCCGCGGCAGGCCACCGCGCGACGACCGCGAGCGGGTCCTGCTCGGCGTCTTCGCCGACCTGCTCGGCCGCGACCCCGGCTGTCTCTCCGCCGACGACGACTTCTTCGCCATCGGCGGCCACTCGCTGCTCGCCGCCCGCCTCGTCGCCAGGGTCCGCGCGCTGTTCGGCGTCGAACTCGGGCTGCGCGCGGTGTTCGACGGGGCCACCGTCGCCAAGCTGGCCGCCCGGCTGGACACCCTCGATCCGGCCCGGCGCGCGGTGCGCCCGGCGGTGCGGCCCGAGCGGGTTCCGCTCTCGCCCGCCCAGCGCAGGCTGTGGCTGCTCGACGGCGTGCGCGGCGGCGACGCGGGCTACAACGTGCCGATCGCCCTGCGGCTGCGCGGCCCGCTCGACGTCGCCGCCCTGCGCGCGGCGCTGGCCGACGTGGCGGGCAGGCACGAGGCGCTGCGCACGGTGGTGTCCGATGTGGATGGAGAGCCCGCGCAGCTGGTGCTGCCCGCCGGGCCGGTGGCGCTGCCGCTCACCCGCACCGGGGACGTCGCCGCCGCCGTGCGGGAGGCCGCCGTGCGCCCGTTCGACCTCGCCCACGACCTGCCGCTGCGCGCCGAGCTGTTCGCCGCCGACGGCGAGCACGTGCTCCTGCTGACCCTGCACCACATCGCGGGCGACGGCTGGTCCGTCGCGCCCCTGCTGCGCGACCTCGACACCGCCTACACCGCCCGCGCCCAGGGCGCCGCGCCCGCGTGGGCCCCGCTGCCCGTGCAGTACGCGGACTTCGCCGTCTGGCAGCAGGACCTCCTGGCCGACCCCGGGCTCGGCAGGCAGGTCGAGCACTGGCGCCGCGCCCTCGACGGCATGCCGGACGAGGCCACCCTGCCCGGCGACTTCCCCCGGCCCGCCGAGCCGAGCCACCGCGGCGGCTCGGTCCGCTTCGAGATCCCCGCGCGAGTCGCCGAGGCGCTGACCGCCGCCGCCCGCGCCGGGCACGCCACCCAGGCGATGGCCGTGCAGGCCGCCTTCGCCGCCGTCCTGTCCCGGCTCGGGGCGGGCGACGACGTCCCGATCGGCATCGCCGTCGCCGGACGTGGCGACGCCGCGCTCGACGATCTCGTCGGCTTCTTCGTGAACACCCTGGTCGTGCGCGCCGACCTCGCGGGCGCACCGACGTTCCGCGAGCTGGTCGCCGCGGTGCGGGAGTCCAGCATCGCCGCGTTCGCCCACCAGGACGTGCCCTTCGAGCGGGTGGTGGAGGAGCTGAACCCGCCCCGCGCGCTCGGCAGGCACCCGCTGTTCCAGGCGATGGTGGTCGTGCAGAACAACGCCGAGGCGCACGCCCGCCTCGGCGGACTGGAGGTCGAGCGGCTCGACGTCGACCGGCGCACCGCCAAGTTCGACCTCACCCTCTCGGTGCGCGCCGCCGCCGACGGCGGACTCACCTGCGCCGTCGAGTACGCCGCCGACCTCTACCTGCCCGCCACGGCCGAGGACTTCGCCGACCGGTTCGGTCGGTTTCTGAGCGCCGTCGCCGCTGACCCGGACCTGCCGGTCACCGATGTCGACCTCGTGGACGACGAGCGCGTCCCGCTGGGCGGTCCGTGGGCGGGCGAGCCCGCGTGCGTGCACGAGCTGGTCGCGCGCCAGGCCCGGCTGCGCCCGGACGCCCCCGCGATCGTCTTCGACGGCGAGACCACCGACTACGCCGCCCTCGACGCCGCGGCCGAGCGCGCCGCGGCCGTGCTGGCCGCCCACGGCGTCGGGCCGGGGACCGTGGCAGGCGTCTGCCTGCCGCGCGGACCCGGCTTCATCGCGACCCTGCTCGGGGTGCTCAAGCGCGGGGCCGCCTACCTCGCCCTGGACCCCGACCACCCCGCCGAACGGCTGGTCGACCTCGCCCGCCGCGCCGACACCGTCGTCACCGTGGTCGACGCCGACACCGGTCCGGCGCTGTCGGTGCTGCCCCTGCTCGACCACGCGACCATCACCTCCACAGCGGACTTCACGGCCGACGTGGTCGCGGCGCGGCCGCAGGACCCGATGTGCGTCATGTTCACCTCCGGCTCGACCGGCGTCCCCAAGGGCGTGGTCATGCCGCACCGGGCGGTGGTCGCGACCCTGACCGGGCAGGACTACGCCGGGTTCGGTCCGGGCGAGGTGTGGCTTCAGTGCGCGTCGGTGTCCTGGGACGCCTTCGCCACCCAGGCGTTCGGGCCGCTGATGGCGGGCGGCACGGTCGTGCTCCAGCCCGGCCAGCGCCCCGACCCCGCCCGCATCGCCGACCTCGTCGCCCGGCACGGCGTCACCGTGCTCGACGCGTCGGCGAGCCTGTTCAACCACCTGTGGGACGAGCACCGGGCCGCGCTCGGCGGCGTGCGCTGGGCGCTGACCGGCGGCGAGGCCGCATCGGCCGCGCACGTTCGGGCCGTGCTGTCCGGCATCCCCGGGGTGCGGGTGGTCAACGGCTACGGGCCCGCCGAGAGCATGGGCTTCACCACCACCTTCACCGTCCCCGACGACTGGTCCGAGCACTGGGTGAGCGTGCCCGTCGGCACACCCGTGGCGGGCAAGCGCGCGATCGTCCTCGACGAGCGGCTGCGGCCGGTCCCGGCGGGCGCCGCCGGTGAGCTGTACGTCGCCGGGCTCGGCCTCGCCCACGGCTACCTCGGCCAGCCCGGCGTCACCGCCGAGCGGTTCGTCGCCGACCCGTTCGGCGCGCCGGGGGAGCGGATGTACCGCACCGGCGACCTGGTGCGCCGCCGCCGCGACGGGCTGCTGGAGTACCTCGGGCGCGCCGACGACCAGGTCAAGATCCGCGGCTTCCGGGTGGAGCCCGGCGAGGTCGCCGCCGCCCTGCGCGCCTGCCCCGGCGTGCGCGGCGCGGAGGTCGTGGTGCGCGACGGGCGGTTGGCCGCCTACGCCACCGGCGACACCGAGGCGGCGGCGCTGCGCGCCTTCGCCGCCGCGCGGCTGCCCGAGCACCTGGTGCCCTCGACGTTCACCGTCCTCGACGCGCTGCCGCTGACCGCCACCGGCAAGCTCGACCGGGCCGCCCTGCCCGAGCCCGAGGTCGTCTCCGGGACCGGGCGCGCCCCCCGCACCCCGCGCCAGGTCATCCTGCGAGGCCTCTTCGCCGATCTGCTCGGCCTCCCCGACGACCGGGTCAGCATCGATGACGACTTCTTCGCCCTCGGCGGGCACTCGCTGCTGGCCGCCCGGCTCGCCGCCCGGGTCCGCTCGGTGTTCGGCGTCGAACTGGGCCTGCGCGAGGTGTTCCTGCACCCCACCCCGGCCGGGATCGACGCCCGCGTCGACTCCCTCGGCGCGGCCCGCCCGCCGGTCCGCGCGGTCCGGCGCCCCGACCCGGTGCCGCTGTCGCCCGCGCAGCGCGGCCTGTGGGTGATCGACCAGCTCGACGGCGCGGACGCGCACGGCCGCTACGCGGTGCCCGCCGCGCTGCGGCTGCGCGGGCTGCTCGACGTGCCCGCCCTCGCCGTGGCGCTCGCCGACGTCGTCGGCAGGCACGAGGTGCTGCGCACCCGCTTCCCCGAGCACGACGGCGTCGGCGTGCAGGAGATCCTGCCGCCCGGCCCGGTGCCGCTGCCGGTCCGCGAGCTGACCGAGGCCGAGCTGGCCGCCGCGCTCGACGCCGAGGCGCGGGCGCCGTTCGACCTCGCCTGCGCACCGCCCGTGCGCGCTCGGCTCTACCGCATCGGCGAGCGCGAGCACGTCCTGCTGCTGGTGCTGCACCACATCGTCACCGACGGCTGGTCCTGGCGTCCGCTGCTGCGCGACCTCGCCGACGCCTACGCCGCCCGGCTGGTCGACGCCGGTCCGGAGTGGACCCCGCTGCCGGTGCAGTACGCGGACTTCGCGCTGTGGCAGGAGGGGTTCCTCGGCGACCCGGCGGAACCGGGCAGCGTGCTGGCCACCCAGCTCGCCCAGTGGAAGGAGGCGCTGGCCGGGCTGCCCGAGGAGACCCCGCTGCCGGTCGACCGCGCCCGGCCCGCCGTCCCGACCCGCGCGGGCGGGCAGCTGCCGGTCTCGCTCGGCGCGGAGGCGCACGCCCGGCTGGCCGCCCTGGCCCGCGAGTGCGGCGCGACGGTGTTCATGGCCGTGCAGGCCGGGATGGCGCTGCTGCTGAGCAGGCTCGGCGCCGGGGCGGACGTGCCGCTGGGCACGGTCGTCGCGGGCCGCGGCGACGAGGCGCTGGAGGAGCTGGTCGGGTTCTTCGTCAACACGCTGGTGCTGCGCACCGACGTCTCCGGCGATCCGACCCTGCGCGAGCTGGTCACCCGGATCCGCCGCGCCGACCTGGCCGCCTACGGCCGCCAGGACGTGCCCTTCGACCGGGTGGTCGAGGCGGTGAACCCGGCCCGCTCGCCCGCCCGGCACCCGCTGTTCCAGGTGTTCGTGGTGCTGCAGAACACCGAGGCCGCGGCCAGGGAGCTGGCGGGGCTGGCCGTCGAGCCGGTGGACACCGCGGTGGCCGGGGCCAAGTTCGACCTGGCCATGATGCTGACCGAGACCTTCGCCGCCGACGGCTCCCCGGCGGGCCTGACCGGGGCGCTGGAGTACTCGGCCGACCTGTTCGACGCCGAGTCCGCCCACGCCATCGCCCGCCGCTTCGAGCGGGTCGTCGCGCACGTCGCCGCCGACCCGGACGCGCCGGTCTCGGCCGCCGCGCTGCTCTCGGCCGCCGAGCTGGACAGCCTCGCGGACTGGAACGCCACCGCCGCCGACTACCCGGCGGAGAAGTCGATCGCCGAGCTGTTCGAGTCCCGTGTGGACGCCGCGCCGGAGGCCGTCGCCCTGCTGTTCGGCGAGCGCTCGGTGAGCTTCGCCGAGCTGGACGCCGCGGCCAACGGGATCGCCTGGCGGCTGCTGGCGCGCGGAGTCCGCCGCGGCGAGCCGGTCGGCGTCCTGGTGGAGCGCGGCCCGGAGTTCGTCGCCGCGCTGCTCGGCGTGCTCAAGGCGGGCGCGGCCTACGTGCCGCTCGACCCGTCGCACCCCGCCGAGCGGATCGCCGCCGTGGCAGGGGAGGCCGGGCTGCGGCTGCTCGTCTGCCACGGCCCGACGGCCGACTCCGTCCCCGACGGCGTGTCCGCGCACCCGATCGACGGCTTCACCGCCACCGCCCGCCCCGGCGTGCGCGTCGGCGGCGACGACCTGGCGTGCGTGCTGTTCACCTCCGGGTCGACGGGCAGGCCCAAGGGGGTGCTGTCCTCGCACCGGGCGACCGTGCGCACCTTCTTCGGCCAGGACTACGTCGACTTCGGCGGGGTGTGGCTGCAGACCGCGCCGGTGTCCTGGGACGGGCTGTCGCTGGAGCTGTGGCCGCCGCTGCTGCACGGCGGGACCTGCGTGCTCGCCCCCGGGCAGTCGCCCGACCCCGCCGTCATCGCCGACCTGGTGCCCCGGCACGGCATCGGCACGGTGTGGCTGTCGGCGGGCCTGTTCGCCGCGATGGTCGACACCCACCCCGGGGTGTTCGCCGTGCTGCGGCAGGTCATGACCGGCGGCGAGGCCCCGTCGGCGGCGCACATGGCCGCCGTCCTGCGCGAGCACCCCGGCCTGCGCCTGGTGCACGGCTACGGGCCCGTCGAATCGATGGTGTTCGCCACCGCCTGCGACGTCGGCGCGGAGACGGTCGCGGTCGCCGCCGAGGGCCGGGCGGCCGTGCCGGTCGGCGGGCCGATCGCCAACACCCGCGTCGCCGTGCTCGACGCCCTGCTGGCCCCGGTGCCGCCCGGCGTTCCCGGCGAGGTCTACGTCTCCGGCGACGGCCTCGCCCACGGCTACGCGAGCAGGCCGGGGCTCACCGCCGAGCGCTTCGTCGCCGACCCGCACGGCGCGCCCGGCGCCCGCATGTACCGCACCGGCGACCTCGGCCGGTGGCGGCGCGACGGCTCGGTGGAGGTCATCGGCCGCGCCGACGACCAGGTCAAGATCCGCGGCTACCGGGTCGAGCCCGGCGAGGTCGCCGCGGTCCTGACCCGGCACGACGCGGTGGCCCAGGCCGCCGTCGTCGTGCACGACGACCCGGTCACCGGCAAGCGCCTCATCGCCTACGCCTGCCCGGCCGCCGGGGCGCGCCTCACCGAGGCCGACGTCCTGGCGCACGCCAGGGCGTCGCTGCCCGACTACATGGCCCCGTCCGCCGTGGTGCTGCTCGACGCGCTCCCGCTGACCCCCAACGGCAAGCTCGACCGCCGGGCGCTGCCCGCCCCCGCCGCCGCCGTGTCCTCGGGCCGGGCCCCGCGCACCGGCAGGCAGGAGATCCTGTGCGGGATCTTCGCCGACCTGCTCGGCGCGCCGTCGGTCACCCTGGACGACGACTTCTTCGCCCTCGGCGGGCACTCCCTGCTGGCGGCGCGGCTGGTCGCCCGGCTGCGCGCGGTGTTCGGCGTGCGGGTCAGCCTGCGCGAGGTCTTCGACGGGCCGACCCCGGCCGCGCTCGACGCCCGGCTGGACACCGCCCGCACCTGCGGGATCGCGCTGACCCCGATGCCCAGGCCGCAGCGGCTGCCGCTGTCCTCGGCACAGGCGCGGCTGTGGGCGCTGGACCGGGTGCACGGTCCGGGCGCGGCCTACAACGTGCCGGTGGCGCTGCGGCTGCGCGGCGCGCTGGACGTGCCCGCGCTGCGCGCCGCGCTGGCCGACGTCATCGCCCGGCACGAGCCGCTGCGCACCCTGTTCCCGGAGGCCGACGGCACCCCGGCGCAGCTGGTGCTGCCCGCCGCCGAGCCCGCCATCACCCGGCTGGAGTGCGCCGAGGCCGACGTGCCCGCCCACGTGGCGGCCGCGGCCCGGGTGCCCTTCGCCCTCGCCGAGGACGCCCCGCTGCGGGTCACCCTGCTGGCCGTCGGACCCGAGGAGCACGTGCTGGTCCTGGTGCTGCACCACATCGCGGGCGACGGCTGGTCCATGCGCCCGCTGCTGCGCGACCTCGCCGACGCCTACGCCGCCCGGCTGGGCGGCGCCGCGCCCGGCTGGGCGGCGCTGCCGGTGCAGTACGCCGACTACACGCTCTGGCAGCGGGCCGCGCTCGCCGAGGGCGGCCTGCTGGAGTCGCAGCTGGCGCACTGGCGGGGCGCGCTGGCCGGGCTCCCGCCGGAGGCGACCCTGCCGTTCGACCGGCCGCGGCCCGCCGTCGCCTCCCACCGCGGCGACTCGGTCCCGCTCACCGTGGACGCCGATGTCCACAGGGGACTGGTGGCGCTGGCCAGGGCGACCGGTTCGACGGTGTTCATGGTGCTGCGCGCCGCGTTCGCCGCCCTGCTGGGCAGGCTGGGCGCGGGCGCGGACGTGCCGCTGGGCACCCCGGTCGCCGGTCGCGCCGACGAGACGCTGGACGAGCTGGTCGGGTTCTTCGTCAACACGCTGGTGCTGCGCACCGACCTGACCGGCGACCCGACCTTCCGGGAGCTGGTCCAGCGGGTCCGCGAGACCGACCTGGCCGCCCACGACAACCAGGACGTCCCGTTCGAGCGGCTGGTCGAGGACCTCAACCCCGCGCGCACCCCGGCCCGGCACCCGCTGTTCCAGGTGATGGTGGTGCTGCAGAACGGCGGCGGGACCGACGCCGCCGCCAGTCTGGCCCTGCCGGGTGTCGAGGTGGCCGCCGAGCCGGGGGCCGACACCGGCGCGGCC
This sequence comes from Actinokineospora guangxiensis, assembly GCF_042657845.1. Taxonomy (NCBI): domain Bacteria; kingdom Bacillati; phylum Actinomycetota; class Actinomycetes; order Pseudonocardiales; family Pseudonocardiaceae; genus Actinokineospora; species Actinokineospora guangxiensis. The sequence continues at coordinate 517,618 of NZ_JBHSKF010000002.1, forward strand.
AAGTTCGACCTGACGCTCGGGCTGTCCGAGCGCTTCGCCGACGGCCTGCCGTCGGGGGTGTCCGGCGCGCTGGAGTACGCCACCGACCTCTACGACCGCGAGACCGCGGTCGCGGTCGTGGAGCGGCTGGTCCGCTTCCTGGCCGCGGTCGCCGCCGACCCCGACGTGCCGATCGGCGCGGTCGACCTGCACACCGCCGAGGAGCGCCACCGCCAAGCCGTGCTGTGGAACTCCGCCGGGCGCTGCCCGCACCCGGAGGCCACCCTGCACGGCCTGATCGCCGAACTGGCCTCGGCCGGAGGGGACCGGCCCGCGCTGCTCGGAGCCGACCGGCTCTCCCGCGGCGAACTGGACGCCGAGTCCGACCGGCTCGCCCGGGCCATCCTCGCCGAGGGCGTCACGCCCGGAGCCGCGGTCGCGGTGTGCCTGCCGCGCGGGGCCGACCTGGTGGTGGCCGTGCTGGCCGTGCTCAAGGCCGGGGCGGCGTACGTGCCGGTCGACGTCGACCACCCCGCCGAGCGGGTCCGCGCCCTGCTCGCCCAAGCCCGCCCGGCGCTCTCGCTCGTCGGCCCGGACACGCCCGCGGCGCTGCTGGCCGCGGTCGGCCCGGCGATCGGGGTGGCGGCGCGGGCCCGGGGCACGGCGGTCCTGCCCGTCGTCCCCGCCGACGCCGCCGCGTGCGTCATGTTCACCTCCGGCTCCACCGGCAAGCCCAAAGGCGTCGTGGTCTCCCACCGCGCGCTCGTGGCCACCCTCACCGGGCAGGACTACGTCGGGTTCGACGAGGACGCGGTGTGGTTGCAGTGCTCCCCGGTCTCCTGGGACGCCTTCGCCCTGGAACTGTTCGGCCCGCTGCTGGCGGGCGCGGCCTGCGTGCTGCAGCCCGGCCAGTCGCCGGACCCGGCGCGCATCCGCGACCTCGTGGAGCGCCACGGCGTCACGACGATGCACGTCTCGGCGAGCCTGCTCAACTTCCTGGTGGACGAGCACCCGTCGGTGTTCGACCGCGTCCGCGAGGTGATGACCGGCGGCGAGCCCGCCTCGGTCGCGCACCTGCGCGCCCTGCTGGCCCGGCGGCCGGACCTGGCCGTGGTCAACGGGTACTCCCCGCTGGAGAACACCATCTTCACCCTGTGCCACCGGGTGGGGCCCGCCGACCTCGACGCCGTGTCGGTGCCGGTCGGCAGGGTGCTGGCCGCCAAGGGGGTCCACGTGCTCGACGCCCGGCTCGCCCTCGTCCCGCCGGGCACCCCCGGCGAGCTGTACATGGCGGGCGACGGGCTCGCCCACGGCTACCTCGGGCAGCCCGGCGCGACCGCCGAGCGGTTCGTGGCCAACCCCTTCGGGCCGCCGGGATCACGCCTCTACCGCACCGGCGACCTGGTCCGCCAGCGCCGCGACGGGGTGGTCGAGTTCCTGGGCCGAGCCGACGACCAGGTCAAGATCCGCGGCTTCCGGGTCGAGCCGACCGAGGTGCGCGCGGCGCTGGCCGCCGCCGACGGGGTGCGGCAGGTGGAGGTCGTCGTCCGCGAGGACGTGCCGGGCGACAAGCGCCTGGTGGCCTACGTCGTCGGGGACACCGACGGGCTGCTCGGGTTCGCCGCGGACCGCCTGCCCGCGCACCTGGTGCCCTCGGCGGTCGTGGCGCTGCCCGCCCTTCCCCGCACCCCCAACGGCAAGCTCGACCGGGCCGCGCTGCCCGCCCCCGCCGCGCCGTCGGCCGCGGAGCGGGCCGCGCCCGCCTCGCCCGAGGCGGAGAAGCTGTGCGCGCTGTTCGCCGAAGTGCTCGCCCTGCCGTCCCCGGTGGGCGCAGGCGACGGGTTCTTCGCCCTCGGCGGCCACTCCATCCTCGTCATGCGGCTGGTGGCCCGCATCCGCTCGGTCTTCGGGGTCGAGCCCGCCGTGCGCGCCGTCTTCGAGCACCCCAGCCCCAACGCGCTGGCCGCGCACCTGTGCGGCCTCACCGCCGCCCCGACCTCCCGCCCCCGGCCCGCTCTGCGGTCCCGCCCCCGGTCCTAAGAGGAGCCCGCCGTGCCGATCCCCCTGTCCTACGCCCAGCAGCGGCTGTGGTTCCTCGACCGCGTCGAGGGTGCCGGGTCCGCCTACAACATCCCGCTCGCGCTGCGCCTGCGCGGCATGATCGACGTGACCGCGCTCGAACGCGCCCTGGGCGACGTCGTCGGCAGGCACGAGGCGCTGCGCACCGTGTTCCCCAGCCACGACGGCACACCCCACCAGCGCGTCCTCGACGTGACCGAGGCCAAGCCGGTCGTGTCCGCGCTGCTTCCCCGCGACGGCCAGACCGTCGGCGAGGCGCTGGCCGCCGCCGCGGTCGCGGTGTTCGACCTCGCCGAAGACCTGCCCATCCGCGCGCACCTGGCCGCCGACGGCCCCGACGAGCACGTGCTGCTGCTGGTGCTGCACCACATCGCGGGCGACGGCGGATCGATGGGGCCGCTGCTGCGCGACCTGTCCACCGCCTACACCGCCCGCGTCGGCGGCCGAGAGCCGGACTGGGAGCCGCTGCCCGTCCAGTACGCCGACTACGCCTTGTGGCAGCAGGATCTCCTCGGCTCCGACAGCGATCCGACGAGCCTGGTCAGCGCCCAGCTCGCGCACTGGCGCTCCGCGCTCGCCGGGATGCCCGAGGAGATCCCGCTGCCGCTGGACCGGCCGAGGACCGAGGACGCCGACGCGGCGGGCGGCCTGGCCGTCGCCGACCTCGACCCGGCCACCGCCGCCGCGCTCGGCATGCTCGCCCGGGAGTCCGGCTGCACCCTGTTCATGCTCGCCCACGCCGCCTTCGCCGCCCTGCTCACCAGGATGGGCGCGGGCACCGACCTGCCCATCGGCACCGTCGTCACCGGCCGCTCCGAGGACGAACTGGACGAGTTGGTCGGGTTCTTCGTCAACACGCTGGTGCTGCGCACCGACACCGGCGGCGACCCGTCCTTCCGCGCGCTGCTCGACCGGGTCCGCGACCTGGACCTCGACGCCTACGCCCACCAGGACGTCCCGTTCGACCGGGTCGTCGAGGAGCTGAACCCGGCGCGCGCCGCGGGCCGACACCCGCTCTTCCAGGTGATGGTGCTGGCCGAGGCGGGCGCGCTCGGCGACGGCGCGCCACTGGCGCTGCCCGGCCTCACCGCCGAGGTCGCGCCGATGGGCACCGGCTCGGCCAAGTTCGACCTGACCCTCGCCCTGCGCGCCGGGGAGTCCGGCCTGCGGCTCACCCTGGAGCACCGCACGGCGCTGATGGACGCCGACACCGCGCGGGCGCTGCTGGAGCGGCTGGCCAGGCTGCTCGACCACGCCGCCCGCGACCCCGAGGTCCCCCTCGGCGACCTCGACTTCCTCGCCCCCGCCGAACTGGCCGCGCTGCTCGACGTGCGGGAGCCGGTCACCGCCGCGGGCACCGTGCCCGAGATGGTCGACCGCCAGGCCGCCCGCACGCCGGAGCGGACCGCGCTGGAGATGGGTTCCCAGACGCTCACCTACGCCGAGGTCGCCGCCCGCTCCACCGGCCTCGCCCGCGCGCTCGCCGCCCGCGGCGTCCGGCGCGGCGACGTGGTGGCCGTGCACGTGGCCCGCGGGCCGGACATGGTCGTCGCGCTGCTGGGTGTGCTCAAGGCGGGCGCGGCCTACACGATGCTCGACGTCGACTTCCCGGCCGCGCGCCTGGAATCCGTGGTCGCCAAGGTCTCCGCGCGCCTTGTCCTCACCGACGGCGCGCAGTCGATCGACCCGGAGGGCACCACCGTCGTCGCACTGTCCGAACTAGACGGAGCGCCCGGCGCGGACCCCACCCCGCCGGGGTGGGAGGACCCGGCGTGCGTCATGTTCACCTCCGGCTCGACCGGTGCGGCCAAGGGCATCGTCACCCCGCACCGCGCGCTGGTCGCGACCTTCACCGACCAGCACTACGCCGGGTTCGGTCCGGACGAGGTGTGGCTCCAGTGCGCCCCGGTGTCCTGGGACGCCTTCGCCACCCAGGTGTTCGGCCCGCTGATGGCGGGCGGCCGGGTCGTGCTGCACCCCGGCCAGCGGCCCGAGCCCGCGGTGATCGCCGCGCTGGTCGCCGACCGGGGCGTCACGGTGCTCGACGCGTCGGCGAGCCTGTTCAACCACCTGTGGGACGAGAGCCCCGAGGTGTTCGCGGGCGTGCGGTGGGCGCTGACCGGCGGCGAGGCGGCCTCGCCGGGACACACCCGGGCCGTGCTGGCCGCGGTGCCCGGCGTGCGGGTGGTCAACGGCTACGGGCCCGCCGAGAGCATGGGCTTCACCACCTACTTCGACGTGCCCGCCGACTGGCCCGGCGCCTCGGTGCCCATCGGCGGCCCGCTGCGCGGCAAGCGCGCCGTCGTGCTGGACGAGCGGCTGCGGCCGGTGCCGCCGGGCGTGGTCGGGGAGCTGTACGTCTCCGGCGCCGGCCTCGCGCACGGCTACGTCGGGCAGCCGGGGCTCACCGCCGAGCGCTTCGTCGCCGACCCGCACACCCCGGGGCAGCGGGTGTACCGCACCGGAGACCTCGTGCGCCGCCGCCGCGACGGCGCGCTGGAGTACCTGGGCCGCGCCGACGACCAGGTCAAGATCCGCGGGTTCCGGGTCGAGCCCGGCGAGGTCGAGGCCGTCATCGCCGCGCACCCCGCGGTCGCCAGCGTCGCGGTGATCGCCCGCGAGGACGGTCCCGGCGGCAAGCGGCTCGTCGCCTACGCCGCGCCCGTCGCCTGCGCCGAGCCCACCGCCCGCGAACTGGTCGACTTCGCCGCCGACCGGCTGCCCGAGCACCTGGTGCCCGCCGCGCTGGTCGTGCTGGAGGCGCTGCCGCTGACCGCCAACGGCAAGCTCGACCGCCGCGCCCTGCCCGCCCCCGAGCGCACCGCGGCGGGCGGCAGCGCCCCGCGCACCCCGCGCCAGGAGATCCTGTGCGGGCTCTTCGCCAAGGTGCTGGGCCTGGCCGAGGACGTCGGCATCGACGACGGGTTCTTCGAGCTGGGCGGGCACTCGCTGCTCGCCGCTCGGCTGATCGGCTCGCTGCGCACCGTCTTCGGCGTCGAGCTGGGCATCCGCGACCTGTTCCGGCACCCGACCGTGCGCGGCATCGACGCCCGCCTGGACAGCACCCGCGCCCTGCGGGCCGCGCCCCGCCCCGAGCACCGGCCGCAGCGGCTGCCGCTGTCCCCGGCGCAGCGCGGCATGCGGCTGGCCGCCGAGGCCGCCGACAACAAGGCCGCCTACAACGTGCCCGTCGCCCTGCGGCTGCGCGGCGACCTCGACGTGCCCGCCCTGCGCGCCGCGCTGCTGGACCTCGCCACCCGCCACGAGGCGCTGCGCACCCTGCTGCCCGGCGAGGACGGCCGCTGGCACCAGCTCGTCCTCAGCCCGGAGGAGCTGCCGTTCGAGTTCAGCGCGGCCGACTGCGCCGAGGCCGACCTCGCCGCCGCGGTCGACGCGGCGGGCAGGCGGCCCTTCGACCTGGCGCGGGACATGCCCTTCCGGGCGACCCTGCTGCGGCTGGCCGAGGACCACCACGTGCTCGTGCTGGCGCTGCACCACATCGCCACCGACGGCTGGTCCACCGGCCCGCTGCTGACCGACCTGGCGGCGGCCTTCACCGCCCGCGCCGAGGGCGGCGCCCCCGACTGGGCGCCGCTGCCCATCCAGTACGCCGACCACGCGCTGCGCCAGCACGCCCGCCTCGGCGACCCCGACGACCCGGACAGCCCCGTCGCCGAGCAGGCGGCCTGGTGGGCGACGGCGCTGGCGGGCGCGCCCGAGGAGTGCGCCCCGCCCGGCGACCGGCCGCGCCCGGCCACCCCGAGCAACATCGGGGCCGAGGTGCTGGCCGAGGTCTCCGCCGAGACACACCGCCGCGTCGTGGCCATCGCCAAAGCCAACCAGGCCACCGTGTTCATGGTGCTGCAGGCCGCCCTGGCCACCCTGCTGGCCAAGCTCGGCGCGGGCACCGACATCGTCGTCGGCACCGCCGTCGCCGGCCGCGCCGACGAGGACCTCGACGGCCTGGTCGGGCTGTTCGTCAACACCCTGGCGCTGCGCGTCGACGTCTCCGGCGACCCCGACTTCGCCGGGCTCGTCGGCAGGGTCCGCGACTCCGACCTGGCCGCCTACGCCTGCCAGGACGTGCCGTTCGACCAGGTCGTGGAGCGGGTCAACCCGAACCGCTCGGCCGCCCGGCACCCGCTGTTCCAGGTGTCGATGGCCCTGCAGGACGGGGTCGACGGGGTGGCGGGCGACGCGCTCGCCCTGCCCGGCGTGACCGTGGAGAACGTGCGCACCACCACCGGCGGCGCGAAGCTCGACCTGTCCATCGGCTTCGGCCAGACCACCGCCGCCGACGGCGGCCCCGGCGGCCTGCGCGCCTGCCTGGAGTACGCCGTCGACCTCTGGGACGAGGCGGGCGCGCGCACCCTCCTCGACCGCCTCGTCGGGCTGCTCGACGCGCTGACGGCCACCCCCGACGCGCCGCTGAGCCGCATCGACGCCGTCACCGCCGAGGAACGCGACGCCGTACTGCGCCGGTGGAACGACACCGCCGTCGCCCACGGAGACCGGCCGGTCCACGAGACCGTCGCCGAGGTGGCCCGCCGCACCCCGTCGGCCACCGCCGTCGCCGCCCACGACACCACCCTCACCTACGCCGAACTCGACGCGCTCGCCGAGCGCACCGCGACCGAGCTGCGCGAGCACGGCGCGGGCCGCGGGGCCGTCGTCGGGGTCTGCCTCGACCGCGGGGCCACCGGCATCGCCACCCTGCTCGCCGTCCTCAAGACCGGCGCGGCCTACCTGCCGCTCGACCCCACCTACCCGGCCGACCGGCTGGCCTACATGCTCGCCGACGCCCGCTGCCCGGTCGTGGTCACCCAGCGCTCGCTGGCCCACCTGGTCACTGGCGTCCCCACCCTCGTCGTGGACGACCCCGCGACCACCGGGAATCCGGCCCACCAGGCCGAACGCCCGTGCGCCCGCGCCGAGGAACCGGGCGATCCCCGGCCAGGCGCGCCGCGCGTGCACCCCGCCGACGCCGCCTACGTCATCTACACCTCGGGCTCCACCGGCAGGCCGAAGGGCGTGGTGGTCGAGCACCGCGCCCTGGCCAACCTCGTCGGGTGGCAGATCCGCGCGTTCGGCCGCGACCCGGCCGACCGGGCCAGCCACCTGTCCGCGCAGGGCTTCGACTTCGCCGTCGCCGAGATCTGGCCGACGCTGGCGGCGGGCGCGGCGCTGCACCTGCCCGCGCAGTCGGTGCTGGAGGACGCCGCCGCCCTGCCCCGCTGGATCGCCGACGAGCGGATCACCCTCTGCTCGCTGGCCACCCCGCGGCTGGAAGCCGCCTTCGACGAGCCCGCGCTGGCCGCGTCCTCGGTGCGGGTCATGCTGACCGGCGGCGACGTGCTGCGCCGCCGCCCGCCGGAGGGGTCGCGCTACCGGCTGCACAACATGTACGGCCCCACCGAGTGCGCGGTGATCTCCACGTCGGGCCCGGTCGGCGACGGCGACGAGCCGCCGTCGATCGGCCGCCCGGTCGACAACCACCGCGTCTACGTCCTCGACCAGCGGCTGCGCCCGGTCCCGCCCGGTGTCGTCGGCGAGCTGTACATCGCCGGGGCCGGTCTGGCGCGCGGCTACCTCGGCCAGTCGGCGCTGACCGCGACCCGGTTCGTCGCCGACCCGCACGGCGGGCCGGGGGAGCGGATGTACCGCACCGGCGACCTGGCCCGCTGGCGGCCGGACGGCGAACTCGCCTTCGTCGGCCGGGCCGACACCCAGGTCAAGATCCGCGGCCTGCGCATCGAGGTCGGCGAGATCGAGGCGGCGCTGGCCCGCTGCCCCGGAGTCGCGCACACCGCGGTCGCGGTGCGCGAGGACCGGCCGGGCAGGCAGACCCTCGTCGGCTACCTCGTGCCCGCCCCGGGCGCCGACCCCGACCCGGCGGCCGTGCGCGCCCAGACCGCCCGGTTCCTGCCGCGCTACATGGTGCCCGACGCCTGCGTCGTGCTCCCCGCGCTGCCGCTGACCCGCAACGGCAAGCTCGACCGCGCCGCGCTGCCCGCGCCGCCGAGCGCGTCCGCCGCCGTCGGCCGGATGCCGCGCAACGTCCGCGAGACCACGCTGTGCGGGCTCTTCGCCGAAGTGCTCGGCCTGGACGCGGTCGGCGTGGACGACGGGTTCTTCGACCTGGGCGGGCACTCGCTGCTCGCCGCGCGGCTCGTCTCCCGCATCCGCGCCGTCCTCGGCGTGCGCGTCGAACTGCGCACCCTGTTCGACTCGCCCACGGTGGCCGCGCTCGCCGAGCGCCTCGGCGCGGCGACCGTCGCCGTGGGCGACCCGCTCAGCGCGCTGCTGCCGCTGCGGGCGGGCGGCGACAAGCCGCCGCTGTTCTGCGTGCACCCCGGCGCGGGCATCGGCTGGGACTACTTCGGGCTGCTCCCGCTGCTCGAACCCGACCAGCCGGTGTACGCCCTGCAGGCCAGGGGCCTGGTCGACCCGGACGCCATGCCCGCCACCGTCGCGGAGATGGCCGATGACTACCTGGCGCTGATCCGCGAAGCCGCCCCGAACGGGCCGTACCACCTGCTCGGCTGGTCCTTCGGCGGCGTCGTCGCCCACGAGGTGGCGGTGCGCCTGCGCGCGGCGGGCGAGCGCGTCGGCCTCTTCGCCGTCCTCGACGGCTACCCCATGCCCGAGGGCATGCCCAGCGCCTCGGCCGCGGACCCCGGCCTGCTCGGCAGCCTGCTGCTCTCCCTCGGCCACAGCCTCGACGGCCACAGCCTGGAACACGGCGTCTCCCGCGCCGACTTCGCCACCCGGCTCGCCGACGGCGGCGGCCTCCTCGCCGAACTCGGCCCCCGCCTGAGCACCCTGCCCGACGTCTTCGCCGCCAACGTCAACCTCCACAACAGCCACCGGCCGTCCTTGCTGGACGGCGATGTGGACGTCTTCCACGCCACCGCCGACAAATCCCCGACCGACCCCCTGCCCACCTCCTGGCGTCCCCACGTCTCCGGCCGCCTGGACGTCCACGAGGTCCCGGTGACCCACGGAGCCATGACCCGCCCCGAACCCCTCGCCGAGATCGCGGCCGTCATCACCGCCCGCATCGCCGCCACTTCCTGAAGGAGAACGCCATGACCACCTTCGCCACCCCCGCCACTGTCCCCAGCGCGGTCTCGGCCGCGGAAGCCGGCGTCGCCGCCGTCCACCGCTACTACCAGCTCGTCGACGCCGGAGACGTCGCCGGACTGGTGGCCCTCTTCACCCCGTCGGCCTCCTACCACCGACCCGGCTACGCCCCCATGGTCGGCCACGCCGCCATGACGGCCTTCTACTCCGGCGCCCGCGTCATCCGCGAAGGCGCCCACACCGTCACCACGGCCGTGGCCGCGGGCGACCAGGTCGCCGTGCACGGCCGCTTCGCGGGCACCCTGCACACCGGCGAGGAGGTCGCCCTCCGCTTCGCCGACTTCTTCCACCTCGCCCCCGACACCCGCTTCACCCGCCGCGACACCTTCTTCTTCGCCCCCCTCGTCTGACCCGGCACCGGTCCGCTGCCCTCAGCGGAGGGTCGCGGACCGTGCGTCAGCGGGGGAGGCGTCCCGTGGCGATGAGCCCGAATGTGTTGGGCGGGGCGAGGCGTTCGCCCGCGGATTGGAGCCAGGGGGACTGGGTGGACCAGTAGCGGTCCAGGTGCGCCGAGGCGAACCGGGCAGCGAGCAGCGAGCGCAGGGCTTCTTCGTCCACTCCGGACCGGACGACGTGGTACTCGACCATGTCGGAGGGGTTGGTCTCGTCGTATTCGCCGCGGGCGCGGCGCAGGAGGGTGGCCGCGCCGCGGCGGAGGTCGCCGCGCCCCAGGCGCCAGAGGAGGTAGGCGGCGCGGTCCGCGGCGCGGTCGCCTGCGCTGCGGCGGGGGTACCAGAGCGGGTCCTGGTAGCTGACGAACGCGCCCCCCGGGGCCGTGCGCTCGACCAGGGCCCGCGTCGCCCCCAGGTAGTCCGGGATGTGGTGCAGGACCGAGATCGCCAGGACGACGTCGACCGGGGGACCGGTGTGGCAGGCGGCTCCGGTCGGGTCGTGGGTGACCGTGACGCGCCGGTTGTGGGCGAAGCGGCGGCGCAGGAGCGCGGCGCTGGATTCGCTCATCTCGGTGACGTGGACCTCGGCGCCCAGGGCCGCGACGTGGTCGGTGAACGCGCCGTGGCCCGCACCGACCTCCAGCACGCGGCAGGTGCCCGACCGGTCGAGCACCCGGGCCACCACCTGCCTGCACGCGTCCACGACGCGGGCGTTGACGCGGTGGTGGCGCAGGTGCGGCGACCCCACCGTGTAGTCCCACCCCGCGTCGTGGACGGCGCTCTGGTGGGTTCGCTCCGGGGTGCTGGTGGTCGGCATCGCGTCTACGCTCCGGGAACTCGGGTCGAGGGGGGATGCGCGTGTGGCAGGCGGACCTGCGGGCGGCGACCGGCCGCGACCGTGTGGGCCCGGTGCGGGCGGTGTGGCTGCTGCTCACCCGGCCGGGCGTGCTGGCCGTGGCCCTGCTTCGGCTTCAGCAGCGCGCGCCGCTGCCGCTCGCGCACCTGCTGCGCTCGCTCTGCCACCTGCTGACCGGCGCGGACTTCGTCCCCGGGGCCCGCGTGGGGCCGGGATTGCGGCTGGAGCACCCCAGCGGGCTGGTCGTCGGCGCGGGCGCGGTGGTGGGCGCGGACGCGTTCCTGTGCCAGCGGGTCACGCTGGGGGAGCGGCTCGGCGGCCGGGGGCCCGCCTACCCGGTGCTCGGCGACGGCGTCTTCGTCGGCGCGAACGCGACGCTGCTCGGCGGCGTGCGCGTCGGGTCCGGGGCGCGGATCGGGGCGGGGGCCGTCGTGCTGACCGACGTCCCCGCGGGCGCGACCGCCGTCGGCAACCCGGCGCGGGTGCTGCGCCCTCACGCGACCAGCACGGCGTTGTACGGCAGCACCCCCGGCACCGCGCGCAGCCGGTAGCCCAGGGCGGCCACCTCGGCGCGCACCGCGCGGGCGTCCGCCGCCGTCGGGGCCTCCACCACCAGCAGCGGGCGGTCGCGCTCCAGGAGCCCGCGCGCGCCGCGCAGGACGTCTACTTCGGACCCTTCGACATCGATCTTCACCGCGTCGACCCTCGGTGCGCCGAAGTCCGCCCACAGCTCGTCCAGCGGAACCTGCGGGCAGGGGGTGCCGTCGGTGCCGAGGCGGGCGAACGCGTCGTCCTCGGGCACCGACAGCAGGACGCTGTCCCGGCACGAGCCCACCGCCGAGCGCACCACCCGCGCGTTCGGCGTGCCGGAGAGGTTGGCGGCCAGCACCTCGGCGGTGGCGGGCACCGCCTCGACAGCCCACACCGCCGCGTCGGGCCGCGCGTGCCCCACCACCAGGCTGAACCAGCCGTGGTTCGCGCCCACGTCGAGGAACACCCCGCCGGGCCGCAGCGCCGCCGCGCACAGCTCGACCTCGCGGTGCTCGTAGCCGCCCGCGATCAGCGCCGCGCGCGCCACCGCCCCGCGCAGCCGCATCCCCGCGCCCCCGGCGACGGACGCGGTCACGTCGGGCAGCCTGCCGCTGGGCAGGAGCCGGTCGAGCACGGCGAGCACCGGCATCCGCAGCGCGCCGCGCGTCGCGGCGGCGTGCAGGCGGCCGAGGGCGGCCACCCCGTCGATGCGCCACCCGTTCACCCGGGAGGTGGGTGGTTCCGCGCGCCGCAGCCTCGGCCTGGGCAGGGTGCTCACGCGATTCTCACGAGTCGGAGCGGACGAAGAGGCCGTCGCACTGCAGCATCCGGCCGTCGGCGGCGTCGCAGAAGCCCGGCTCCAGGCCCCACAGGCACATCCCGGCCTCGGCCATGCGCTCCACGATGTCGCCGATCAGCTGCTGCCCCTCGTACAGTGGCACCAGCGACAGCTCGACCTGCGCCGCGGCCAGCACCGGCAGGGCGTCGCGCGCGCCCGCGAGGACGGCCCCCTCGAAGCCCTGAACGTCGATCTTCAGCAGGGTCTCCGCAGGCCGCAGCCCTCGACAGGCCATCAGGGCGTCCACTGTGGACATCGGAGCCGTCTCGGTGCGCACGTAGGCCGACTCGGGGGCGGCGCGCAGGTGGCTGTCCAGCATCGGCAGCACCGATGAGGAATACGAGTTCCCGGCCACGTGGATCTCCACCTCGCCCGCCGCCGCGCCCAGCGCGACGCGCTCGGCCTCCCAGTCCGGGTCCGCGGCCGCGGCGCGGGCGAGCCGGTGGTGGGCGTCGGCGACCGGCTCGCAGGAGACGATGCGGCCGCGGAAACCCGCCTGGCGCAGCATCTGCGCGTACTGGCCGCTGTTGGCCCCCACGTCCAGCACGGCGGTGATGCCGCGGTCGGCGCACAGCCGTGCCAAGCGGGTGCTGAAAGGGTGTCGGGTGACGTCGAAGCCGAAGCGCAGGGCGGTGCGCTTGGCCAGCGTGCGCAGGGTCGGCGGTACGCGGTCCAGCAACTGGGTGGCCACCAGGATCGATCCTCCGTCTCGGCGAATGTCGCCGCCGCGCGGCGCGGGCCCGCGACCAGTGTGGACATACTGGCGGCCATGGGGCTCCCGGGGCAGGCCAGAAGCACACCATCGGGGCACCTCGCGCGGGCGGTGGTCGCACTGGGTGGTGGTCAACTGGCCGCCCAGGCGGTGACCGCGGCGGTGCTGGTCGCGCTGGGCCGCGACGACCCGGCGGCCATGGGCGCCGCGGCGGCCTGGTACGGCATCGCGGTCGCCGCCGCCGTCCTGGTCGACGCGGGCGCCTCGACCAGGGTGCTGCGCGACTCCGGCGGCGCCCGCGTGGCTCCCGCCGACCTCGTCGCGGTGGCGGTGCTCAAACCCGCCGCGCTCCTCGCCGCCGCGGCCGTGCTCGCCCTGGTGTGGGACGGTCCGCTCCCCGCGCTGGTCGCGGCGTACGCGGCGCTGCGCTCGGTCGGGCTGGTCGCCCAGTCGGGGTGGCTCGGCCGCGGGCAGGACCTCCGCGCGGCGGCGGCGATCGTCACCGAGCGCTGCGTCGCCGCCCCGGTCGCGGTGGCCGCGTCGGCGCTCGGCGCGCGTCCGGAGGTGGCGCTGTGCCTCGGCCTGGTGGTCGGGGCCGCGGTGGTGGCCGCCACGGCGGCGGGCCCGGTCGCGGCGGCGGCGCGCGGAGCGGGCCGGGCCCGGTGGCGGTCGGCGGCCGGGTACGGGCGCCGGTTCGTGGGTGCGGGCGTGGCGGGCACGCTGGTCCCCCTGGATGTCGTGATCGTCGTGACGGTGGCAGGCGAGCACCAGGCGGGGCTGTACGCGGTGGGCGCGCGATTGCTCGGGCCGCTGGTGGTGCTGGTGACCGCGGCCGGGACGGCGCTGCTGCCCGCTGTCGCCGCGGGCAACCCGCGCGCCCCCCGGCTGCTGCGGGCGGTCGGCGCGACGACCCTCGCCGCCCTCGCCGGGCTGTGGCTCGCCGCCGGGGTGCTGGTGCCGCTGCTGGCAGGCGCCGGGCTGGCGGAGGCGGTGCCCGCCGTGCGCTGGCACATCGGGGTCACCGCCGTCGTCGCCATCGCCCAGCTCATCGTGGTGCGGCTACTGGCCGCGGGCCGGGAGCGACTGGTCAGCGCGCTGCTGCCCGCGGGCGTGCTCGCCGGTCTGGGGGCCGTCGCCGCCGCGGCCGCGCTCGTCCCCGACGCCGCCGCCGTCGCGGGCGCCATCGGCTACGGGATCGCCGCGCTGCTGGTCACCGCTGTTCTCGCGCGCGCCGCGCACGGCGGGCGGGCGCAGGGCGAGCGGGCACAGGGCCAGCGCGAGGGCGATGGCGATGTGTCCTCGGGTGGAGTCGCCCAACGGGGAGAACAGCACGTGCCAGACGGCCACCAGCAGCAGGTACGCCTCGGCCAGGGCGCGCCCGCGCACGGCCCTGGCCAGCCCGCGGGCGAGCAGCGCCAAGGCCAGCAGCCAGAACGGCACGGCGAGCAGGCCCGCCGTCGCCCATGACCCCAGCAGCGCCGAGTGCAGGTAGAGCTGGTCGGGCAGGATGAAGGTGACCAGGTCGTAGGGGTGGATCGGGTAGCCGTGCTCGCGCAGCCAGTCCGCTGCCGCGGACTTGACCTCGCCCGGCACCCGCGCCGAGGGCCCCCACCCGGTCAGCGGGCTCGCCGCGATCGCCGAGACCAGGAACACCACGTCCTTGCGCCCGCCGAGGCCGACTCCGAAGTCGCCGTCCTGGAACGCGTACTTGACCTGCTGCACGCCGCCGAGCGCCCCGGACTCGGCCAAGTCGCCCCACAGCCGCCCGAGCAGCACCGCCGCCATGGCCACCAGCAGCGCGACCCCGACCAGCCCGCGCCGGCGATCGGTGGCCGACCGCAGCCCGCCCGCGACCGCCACCAGCGCGATGACCAGCGCGAACAGAGCCAGGCTGCGGGCGCCCACGACCAGGTGCACGGCCGCGACCCCGACCATGAGCAGCGGGACCGCCACCGTGGACCCCCGGCGGGCGACCCCGCCCAGCGCGGCCAGCACCAGCAGCGTCAGCGCCTGGCCGAGACCGAACTTCCACGGGTCCACCGACGTGTAGTCGGCCGGGGTGAGCACCATCCCCACCACCTGCCCGACGGCGAACCCGGCGATGAGCCTGCCCCGGGTCGCCGCCCCGGTGCGCAGCACGCCGACCGCGAGCCCGGCCAGGAGCACCAGCACCGCCGCCGCGGCGACGTCCTTGACCAGGACGGCGGCGGGCGCCGGGTGGCCGAGCTGCCCGACGAGCACGCCGAGCAGCCAGGCGAACCCCGCGGCGAGCACGGCGGCGCCGGAGCGGGAGCGGGTGAGCACCAGCAGCGCCGCGGGCGCGAGCACCACCGCCGCCAGCTCGGCCAGCGACACGCGCCCGCCCACGCCCGCGAACAGCCAGCAGCCGACGCCGACCGCCGCGGCGAGACCGGTGCGGGCGATCACTGACCGATCCGCGCCTCGGTGCGGTGGAAGTAGGCCCCGTCGATGGGCCGGATCGGCTTCGCCGGGACACCGCCGTACAGGGTGTGCCGCTCGTAGCGGCCGCCGAGGGCGGTGACGCTGCCTGCGGCGAGCACCGCCCGCTCGGCGAGCCGGGTCCCGGCCATGACCACGCAGTTGGTGCTGATGAACGCCTGGTGCTCCAGCACCACGGGGGAAAGGGTCTGCCGCCCGGTGGTGAGGTCGACCGAGTGCGTGAGCACCGTGCAGCGGACCCCGCCCAGGGTGGCGAAGTCGGCCAGCGCCAACCCCCCGGAGCAGTCGATGTAGTGGCGGTTGGTGACCACCGCGTGCTCGCCGAGGACCACCGCGCCGTGCTCGTCGTCCAGACGCAGCCCCGGCGCGACGGTCCACCAGTTCAGCTGCCCGACGATCGCGCCCGCCCCGACCTCCAGCCGCCGCAGGCCGCGGAAGGCGTTGCCGTGCCCGACCACGGCGCCCTCGCCGATCCGGACGGCGCTCCGGCCGTCCACCAGGCAGATGCCCGCTCGCGCGGTGCGGGCGACGTCGTGCCCGCACCACCGCAGCAGGCGGTTCTTGAGCCCGCTCGGCGGCAGCAGCCACAGCGCGGTGCGCAGCAGCGCGATCACCCGGCCACCGCCTTGCGCAGCCGCGTGTACGCCCCGCCGAAGCGCAGCCGGGCCGTCGCCACCCCGACCCCGTGGATCACCGTTCCCGCCACCCCGCGCGCCACCTCCGGCGCGGTCGCGCACTGCGCCCGCCGCACGGTGATCGCCTCGGTGAAGAACCGCCTGCCCGCGCCGCCGGACTTGCTGTCGGCGTGGTAGCGCAGCGCCGCGAGCGGGGCGTGCGCCAGTGCCTGGCGCGGTCGGGTCCTGGCCAGGCGCAGCATCAGGTCGTAGTCCATCGTGTAGTGCAGGTCCTCGGCGAGCCCGCCGAGCCCGCGCAGCACCGAGCGGCGGATGAAGACCGCGCCGGAGAAGGCGTAGCAGCCGTGCAACAGCAGTTTGCCGTGGTCGAGCGGGCGCGCGGGCTCCTCCCGCAGCGTCGCGCCCGCCGCGTCCAGCAGCCGCCACCCGCCCACGACGACGTCCACCCCGTCACCGGTCCCGCCGCCCGCGGCGGCCCGCACCGCGTCGAGCGCGCCGGGCAGCAGCAGGTCGTCGGCGTTGAGCCACCCGACGAAATCGCCCGTGGCGCGCTCCACGGCGCGGTTGAGCGCCTCGGACTGCCCGGAGTCGGGCTCGCTGCGCACGCGCAGGCGCGGGTCGCCGATCGCGGCCAGCACCCGGTCGGTGCCGTCGGTGGAGCAGGCGTCCTGCACGACGACCTCGTCCTCGGGCCCGAGCTGCTCCAGCGCCCCCGCCATCGCCGCGCCGACGTGCCGCACCGCGTTGCGGCACGGCACCACCACACTGATCCGCATCCTTCTCCTCAGTAGACCGAAACCGGGCACCCGCGCATCACCGTGCGCACCAGGTCCGCGTAGCGCGCGCCGACCGCGGCCACGTCGAGCGCGGCCGCCGCCCAGCGGGCCCCCGCCGCGCCGATCGCGCGCCGACCCGGCCCGTCGGCGAGCAGCGCGCGCAGGGACTCCGCCGCCTGCTCGCGGTCGCGCCCGCACACCACGGCGGCGCCGTGGCGGAGCAGTTCGTCGGCGAGGTACACCTGGTCGCTGAGCAGGGCGGGCACCCCGGCGTGCAGGGCCTCGGCGGTGGCGACGCTGAAGTTCTCGTTGTCGCTGACGAGGGCGAACACGTCGGCCGCGGCCAGCAGGCGAGCCCGCCCGGCGGCGTCCACCCAGCCGGGGAAGGACACCCGCCCGTCCGCCCGGGCGCGCAGCGCCCTGGTCAGCGCCGGGTCGCCGCTGCCCGCGACGACGAGCCGGTCGCCGGGGCCCGCCGCGTCGGCGAAGGCGTCCAGCAGCAGCGGCAGGCCCTTCTTGCCGTCGATGCGCCCGCAGAACACCACCAGCCGCTCACCGGGGCCCAGGCCCAGCTCCGCGCGCACCGCCGCGCGGTCGGGTCGGTGGGTGGGCGCGGCCACCGGCAGCGGCAGCACCGCCGTCCTCGGGGTCGCGCCGAAGGTGTGCAGCCGCGCGGCCTCCCGCTGGGTGGTGCACACCACCGACCCCGCCGCCGACAGGTGCTCGCGCCACACCGAGGACAGCCGGGACTTGGCCCAGCGGTGCTTGGCCAGGTCGTAGGGGTCGAGGCTGCCGTGCGGCCACAGCAGGTACGGCACCCCGAACCGGCGGGCGGTGCGCCCGCCGACCACCGAGGTCAGGTCGAAGACGCCGTGCAGCACGATCAGGTCGTGCTGCGGCACCAGCCTGCGCAGCGCGTCGGTGAGCCGCAGGCCGCCGTGCAGGCGCCCGGCGACCAGCCCGGGGCGGATCAAGGCGACGTCGAAGTAGGTCATCGTGGACAGCAGGGTCGTGCCCTGCTCGGGCCGGTCGATGGTGACCAGCGACGGGTCGTGGCCGAGGTGCTGCTCGACGGCCCCGAGCGCGGCCAGCGCGGTGGCCACGCCGCCGTAGGAGTCGCCGACGCTGGCCACGGTGTGCAGCACCCGCAGGCTCACCAGGACACCGCCCGGGTCGAGGCCTCGGCGCTGGTGCGCGGCGCGGGGGCCGTCCTGGCGGCGGCCAGGTCGGCGTCGACCATCAGGCGGGCCAGCTCGGCGCCGCCCACCGTGGCGCGCCACCCGAGCACGCGCGCGGCCTTGCCGGGGTCGCCGATCAGCGAGTCGACCTCGGTGGGGCGGTCGTGGCGCGCGTCGTGGCGCACGTGGTCACGCCAGTCGAGGCCGACGTGCCCGAAGGCGTGGCCGAGGAACTCGCGCACGCTCAGCGCCGACCCGGTGGCGATGACGAAGTCGTCGGGCTCCGGGGCCTGCAGCATCCGCCACATCGCCTCGACGTATTCCGGGGCGTATCCCCAGTCGCGCACCGCGTCCAGGTTGCCGAGGTACAGCGGGACGCGGTCGCCGAGGCTGATCCGCGCGGCGGCCCGGCTGATCTTGCGGGTCACGAAGGTCTCGCCGCGCCGCGGGCTCTCGTGGTTGAACAGGATGCCGTTGACGGCGAACATCCCGTATCCCTCGCGGTAGTTGCGCGTCATCCAGTAGGCGTAGGTCTTGGCCACTGCGTAGGGGGACCTCGGCCGCAACGGCGACCCCTCGTGCTGGGGCGGCGGCGTCCCGCCGAACATCTCCGAAGTGGACGCTTGGTAGAAGCGGCACGGGAGCCCGATCACCCGGATGGCGTCCAGGAGCCGGGTCGTCGCGATGCCGGAGACCTCGCCGGTGTGGGCCGCCTGGTCGAAGCTCACCCGGACATGGCTCTGCGCGGCGAGGTGGTACACCTCATCGGGTGCGACCTTCACCAGGAGTTCGGTCAACCGTGCACCATCGGTGATGTCTCCGTAGTGGAGCGTCAGCCGGGTAAGGGATTCCCGGGGGTCCTCGTAGAGGTGGTTGATACGAGCTGTGGTGAACGTGCTCGCCCGCCGGACCAGACCGTGCACCTCATAACCCTTGTCGAGCAGCAGTTCCGCCAAATAGCTGCCATCCTGGCCGGTGATACCGGTGATCAAGGCACGCTTCACGCGCGTCACCACCTCGATGCGTTCGTGGCGAGGGATTCGCTGACGGCCCATCGTGAACAGGCGCGCGGCGCTCTCGCTCCACCAGCCGAGGAACATCACTCGAAGGAATGCACATGAGCGGTCAGGGGTTTGGCGGGTTGTCCCGGAACACGCGGGTTTACGTTGCCGGGCACAGGGGACTGGTCGGGTCCGCGCTGTGCCGCGCGCTGCGCGGGCGCGTCGAGCTGGTCACGGCGACGTCGGCCGAGTTGGACCTGCGCGACGCCGCGGCCACGGCCGCCTTCCTGGACCGGCACCGCCCGGAGGTGGTGGTCGTCGCCGCCGCCCGGGTCGGCGGCATCGGCGCCAACGCCGCCGCGCCGGTGGACTTCCTCAGCGACAACCTGCGCATCCAACTGTCCATCATGGATGCCGCCCGCGCGCTGCGGGTGCCGCGGCTGCTGTTCCTGGGCTCGTCGTGCATCTACCCCCGCCAGGCCCGACTGCCCATCCGCGAGGAGGAGCTGATGACGGGCCCCCTCGAACCGACCAACAGCGCCTACGCCGTCGCCAAGATCGCCGGTGTCGAGCAGGTCAGGGCGGTGCGCGCTCAGCACGGCTTGGCGTGGATCTCGGCCATGCCGACCAACCTCTACGGCCCCGGCGACAACTTCCACCCGACGCGCTCGCACGTGCTGCCCGCGCTGGTCCGCCGCTTCCACGAGGCCGTGCGCGAGGGCCATGGCGAGGTCGTGGTGTGGGGGACCGGCGCGCCGCGCCGGGAGTTCCTGCACTCCGACGACGCCGCCGCGGCGCTCGTCACCCTCCTGGAGTCCTACGACGACCCCGACCCGATCAACGTCGGCACCGGGCGCGACATCTCCATCGCCGGGCTGGCCCGCCTCATCGCCGACGCCAGCGGCTTCCGGGGGCGGGTGCGCTTCGACGACGCCAAGCCCGACGGCACGCCGCGCAAGGTCCTCGACGTCTCCCGGATCACCGCGCTCGGCTGGCGGCCCGCCATCGCGCTGCGCGAGGGGATCGCGGCCACCTGCGCCTGGTACCGCGACGCCGTCGCCGCCGACCTCGCGGTCGCCCGGTGAGGCGCCCGGTGGAGGTGCTGCTCGTCGGGCTGAACTACGCCCCGGAGCACACCGGCATCGGCCCGTACACCACCGGCGTCGCCCGCGCGCTCGCCGCGGCGGGCCACCGCGTGCGCGTGGTGGCGGGCTTCCCCTACTACCCGGCCTGGCGGCTGCCCGAGGGGTACCGCGCCGGCCTGATCAGGCGCGAAGCCGACGGCCCCGTCGAGGTGACCCGGCTGCGCCACCACGTGCCCCGCTCCTCGACCGGGCTCGGGCGGATCGCCCACGAGGCCAGCTTCGCCGCGCACGCGTGGCTGCGCGGTGTGCCCGGCAGGCCCGACGTGGTGGTCGGGGTGAGCCCGTCGCTGCTGTCGCTGGTGGCCGCGCGCGCCCTGGCCCGCCGGTCCGGGGCGGCTTTCGGCGCGGTCGTCCAGGACGTGTACTCCGCCGCCGCCACCGAGGTCGCGGGCATGGGCGCGCGTGGCGCGGCGGCGGTGCGCGCGCTGGAGTCCGCGCAGCTGCGCGCCGCCGACGGCGTCGTGGTCGCGCACGGGCGCTTCACCGGCACGATCGCCTCTCTCGGCGTCGCGTCCGAGCGGATCAGCGTGATCGAGAACTGGGTGCACATCGCCGCGCCCGCCGAGCGGCGGCGTGCGGCGGTGCGGGCCCGGCTGGGCTGGCGGCCCGACGAGGTCGTCGCCCTGCACGCGGGCAACATGGGCGTCAAGCAGGACCTGACCAACCTGGTGGCCGCCGGGCGGCTGGCGGGGCAGCGGGAGCGGTTCGTGCTCATGGGCGACGGCGCCCAGCGCGCCGCGATCCGCGCCGCCGCGGAGCGGGTGCCCGCGGTGTCGGTCCTGGACCCGGTGCCGGACACCGACTTCCCCGACGTCCTGGCCGCCGCGGACGTGCTGCTGGTCAACGAGCTGCCCGGGGTGCGGGAGATGTGCGTGCCGAGCAAGTTCACCTCCTACTTCATGGCGGCCCGGCCCATCGTCGCCGCCACCGAGGCCGACAGCGCCGCCGCCGCCGAGCTGGCCGCCTCCGGCGCGGGCACCCGGGTGCCGCCGGGGGAGCCCCGGGCTGTGCTGGCCGCGGTGCGCGCCCTGGGCGCGGACCCCGCCCTCGGCGACGCGCTCGGCCGCTGCGGCCGCTCCTACGGCGACTCGCGCAGGCAGGCCGAGAGCGCCTTGGCCCAGTACACAGCCTGGGTCGAGCGGCTGGCGGACGCCCGGTGAGCGCGTCGGTGCTGTTCGTCTGCACGGCCAACGTGTGCCGGTCCCCGGTGGCGCAGGGGATCTTCGGCCGGGCCTTTCCCGAGTGGTCGGTCGCCAGCGCCGGGGTGCGGGCCGAGGCGGGGCTCCCGATGCACCCGCTGTCCTCGGCCGAGCTGGCGGGCCGAGGCGCCGAGCTGCCCGGCTTCGCCTCCTCGCCGGTGACCGCTCACGGCATGCGGCGCGCCGCCGCGGTGATCACCATGAGCCGGGCGGAGCTGCGCGAGGCGCTGCGGGTGGACCCGACCGCGCTGCACCGCACGGCCACCCTGGGCGAGGTCCGCCGGGCCGCCCGCGAGCACGGTGGCGACCTGGCGGAGCTGGTGCGCCGGGTGATCGCGGGCCGCACCGCCGCCCGCCCGGCCGAGGACATCGCCGACCCGCTCGGCGGTCCCGCGGCCGTCGCCGCCGCGGTGGCGGCGGTCGCGGCCGCCGTGGACGAGGTGGTCGCGGCCCTGGGGTCCGTGCGTGCCCAGCGGTAGACCGGGCGGGCTACGGGACCTCGTTGGAGGGCAGGGGCACGGCCTGGTCGGTGGCGATCGCCCTGCCCGCCGCCGCCAGCAGGTCGTGGTCGAGGACGAGGTAGGCCTGCCCGTCGGACGAGGTGCCGGTGCCGCGCACCGGGGCGGTGAAGAAGCGGACCTGATCGCGCGGCACGGCCGCCAGCGCGGCGGCCAGCTCCGTCATCCTGGGGACGGTCAGCCCGGCGTCGACGGAGACGTGGCGGCTGGCCGTGCTCACCACGGCGCGCAGCGTGCCGGGCAGCTCCAGCGCCCCGGTGCCGCCGAGCCGCTTGGCGATGCCCGCCAGCAGCTGCT
Source organism: Actinokineospora guangxiensis (assembly GCF_042657845.1). Classification (NCBI taxonomy): domain Bacteria; kingdom Bacillati; phylum Actinomycetota; class Actinomycetes; order Pseudonocardiales; family Pseudonocardiaceae; genus Actinokineospora; species Actinokineospora guangxiensis. The sequence goes on from NZ_JBHSKF010000002.1 coordinate 539,357, forward strand.
GCTGGCGCACGATCCGGTCGAGGTCGCCGTGCGGCAGTCCGTAGCGCTGGCGGACCCAGGTCATCGCCCGGTCGCCGTCGAGCAGCAGCGGGCCCGCGGCGAACGAGGTGCCGGTGAGCGGGTCGGTGCTGGCCGCCGGGTTGGTCACCGGCACTCCGCCGAGGTCGCCGGTGATCGCGCGCACCGCGCCGAAGTCGGCCACCAGCACGTGGTCGACGCGGACGCCGACGAGATCCTCCACCGTGCGCACCACCAGCGGGACACCGCCGTGGGCCAGGGAGGCGTTGAGCTTGCCCCGCCCGTGCCCCGGGATGTCCACCCACGAGTCCCTGGGCAGCGCCAGCACGTCGGCGTGGCCGCGGTCGCCCGCGAGCCGCACGAGCATCAGCGCGTCGGCGCGCTGCCCGGTGACCCCGCCGCCGACGTCGGCGCCCTCGCGCCGGTCGGACCCGATGACCAGCACCGAGACCGGGGGGCGCGCGCCGCCTGCCGCCTGCGGCCGCTGGGGCGCGTCGGCGGGGACGGCGGCGGGCAGGACGGTGACGTTCTCGGCGACCAGGCGCGTCAGCGCCCAGCCGAACGCCGCGGCGGCCAGCACGGCCGCGGCCGCGGTGGCCAGCAGCAGCCGCCCCAGCGCGCCCACCGCCCGACGGCGCGCGGACCTACCCGGTGAGACCTCGTCGAGCACGCCTCCACGATAACGGCGGCGCGCACGACCGGGTGTCCACGATGGAGTGAAGGTCGGACGGTCCACTGTGCTGCGCTGCGGGAGGAAACACGTGTGGTGGCTGCGCTACCGAGCGGGCGTCGCGCTCACCGATGCCGTCGCCGTGCTGGGCGCGTCGACCGTGGCCGGGCCGGTGTCCCTGGCGGCCGCGATCGGCCTGGGCGCGTTGTGGTGGGTGGCGCTGGGCGTCGGCGGCGCCCGCGACGCGCGCCTGCTGGGCGTCGGCGACGAGGAGTACCGGCGCATCGTCACGACCACGGCCGCGCTCACCGGGATGGGCGCCGCCCTGGCGGTGCTGGCGGGCACCGTCGAGCCGATGCGCGCGGTGCTGCTGGGCGCGCTGCCGGTGGGGCTGGGCGCGCTCGTGCTGTCGCGCTGGCTGTGGCGCCAGTACGTGCACGCCCGGCGCAGGCGATCGGCGGACTGGTCGCACCGGGTGCTGGTGACCGGGTCGGCCGAGGCCGCCGCACGGCTGGCCGCCGAACTGCGCAGGCGCCGCGACGCCGGGTTCCTTGTGGTCGACACCGCCGCGGTCGAACCCGGCGGCGACCCGGCCGAACAGGCCCGCGCCGTCATGCGCACCGCGCGGCGCGTCGACGCCCACGTGATCGCCGTGGCCGCCGGGGAGGGGCTGGGGGAGGGGGCCCTGCGCAGGCTCGGCTGGCTGCTGGAGGGCAGCGGCCTGCAGCTGGTCGTCGCCCCCGGGCTGACCGCGGTGGCCGGGCCCCGGGTGCGGGTCCGCCCGATCGCCGGGCTGCCGCTGCTGTCCATCGAGGAGCCGGTGTTCAGCGGCGCCGCCCGCATCGCCAAGCGGCTCTTCGACACCGCCGCCGCGCTCGCGGGGATCGTCGTCGCCGCGCCGCTCATGCTGCTCGTCGCCGCGGCCGTGGCGCTGGACGACCGGGGGCCGGTGCTGTTTCGGCAGACCCGCGTCGGCAAGCACGGCAAACCGTTCACCATGGTCAAGTTCCGCACGATGGTGGTCGACGCCGAACGCGCGCGCCAGGCGCTGATGGGCGCCAACGAGTCCGACGGCCCGCTGTTCAAGATCCGCGCCGACCCGCGGCTGACCAGGGTGGGCCGCGTCCTGCGCCGCTACTCCCTCGACGAGCTGCCGCAGCTGGTCAACGTCCTCTTCGGCCGGATGAGCCTCGTCGGACCGCGGCCACCGCTGCCGGAGGAGGTCCTGCGCTACGCCAAGGACACGCGGCGCAGGCTGCTCGTCCCGCCGGGGCTGACCGGGCTGTGGCAGATCAGCGGGCGCTCGAACCTGTCCTGGCCCGAGGGGATCGCCCTGGACCTGCACTACGTGGACAACTGGTCATTCACCACGGACCTGGTGATCCTCTGGAAGACCGCGCGCGCCGTCGTCGGCGGGACTGGAGCCTACTGACGCCAACGGGCGGGCTGGGCGGCTGTCGGTGGCGTAGTAGAGCGTGCTCGCCGTCCGGCCGCGGTGCGGGACCAGGTTGAACACCGCGCCGAGCGCGCGGGCGCCGCTGTTGTCCAGCGCACGGAGGCAGCGCCGCAGGTCCTCGGCGCGCACCCGGCCCGCCCCGACGACCACCAGCGCGCCCGCCGTCTTGGCGGCGAGCAGGGCGCCGTCGGTCACCGGGACCAGCGGCGGGGTGTCGATGATGACCAGGTCGAACCGCTCGCGCAGCGCGGCGAGCACGTCGGCCATCGCCTCGGTGGCCAGCAGCTCGCTCGGGTTCGGCGGGGCCTCGCCCGCGGTCAGCACGTGCAGGTTGCCCCCGCCCCAGCGCTGCAGGGCGTCGTCGAGGCCGATGCGCCCGAGCAGCACCGTCGTCAGGCCGACGATGTCCACCAGCCCCAGGTAGTGGGCGATGCGGGAGCGGCGCAGGTCGGCGTCGACCACGCACACCGACTGGCCGGTGTCGGCGCAGGCCAGCGCCAGGTTCACCGCCGTGGTGCTTTTGCCCTCGCCGGGCACCGACGAGGTGATCACCACCGAGTCGACCTCCGACACCGCGCCCACGAACTGCAGGTTCGTGCGCAGCGAGCGCACCGCCTCGGCCCGCGCGCCCTGGTGCCTGCGGACGAGAACGGGCTCGGCGGCGGCGACCTTGTCGAACGGGATCTCGCCGAGCAGCGGCGCGGGCACCAGGGCGGCCACCTGCGCCTCGGTGCGCACCACCGTGTCCAGCCGGTGCCGCGCCGCGGCGGTCGCGCCGCCCAGCAGCAACCCCAGCAGCAGCCCGACGCCCAGGTAGAGCACCGGGACCGGCCGGACCGGCTCGGTCGGCACCGCGGCGTCGCGGACCGTGCTGATCCGCACCGGCGACGGCGCGTCCCCGGTGCGCTCCAACTGGTCGACCACGGCGACGAACGACCGCCCGAGCGCGTCGGCGATGGCCGCGGCCCGCGCGGGCTCGGTGTCGAGGACGGTGATGTCCACCAGCACCGTGTCCAGCGGCGCGGCCACGCTGACGCGCTCGGCCAGCTCAGTCGCGTCGACCGGCAGCCCCAGTTCCCGCACCACCGGGTCCAGCACCTTCGGGGTGGTGGCCAGCTGCGCGTAGGACTTCACCCGCTGCTGGCTGAAACTGCTGGCGGACAACAGTTCTGTGCCCTCGGCGGCGGGCGTGGTCACGAACAGCTGCGTCCGCGCCTGGTACTGCGGCTTCACCAGCAGGATCAGCGCCACGGCCACCGCGAGCCCCAGCGCCACACCGCCGAGCACCCACCTCCACCGGGCGCGCAGGGCGCGCAGGTACTCCACGAGGTCCACTCCCGCGCCGGCTCAGCTCGCGGCCTCGACCGGGGCGGGCGTGCGCTGCCTGGCCATCGGCACGCCGCTCGCCCGGGTCCGCTCCCGCGAACCGGGCCGCTCCGACTCCTCGTCCTCGGCTTCCGGCTCCGGTCCAGGCGCTTCCACCGCGCCGTGGCCGAGCAGACCGCGGACCCGGGTGAGCGTCCGCAGGACCTCGTCGTGCGCACGCCGCACGTCCGCCGCCTCGTCGTGCGCCTTCGCCACGATGGCCGCCGCGTCGGCGGCCGCCCGCTCCCGCTGCTCCCTCGCCTCGGCCTCCGCCGTCGCCAGCAGCGCCGCGGCCTCCTTCTCGGCGACCAGCACGATGGCCTCGACGGCCTTGCCGAGCTTGGTCACCACCCCACCGTGCCCCGCCCCCTCCTCCGCCGAACCCGCCGCCCGCTCCTCGGCGGCCCGCAGCGCCTCCTGGTCCCGCTCCGCGCGCTCGACCAGCGCGGTGATGAACGTCGTGACCTGCGCCCTGTCGAAACCGCGGAACACGACGTCGAAGGTCGTGCCGTCCACGGGACCCGGCTCTGTGTCCGCCATGGCCACATCCTCTGCCGCCACCGACTTCCCCTGCCATCGGAACCCGGCCCCGACACGCACTCATCGCCCGATCGCGTGACAGCCACCTCCGCGCGGAACCACTTGCGGCGCGGCGCGCTTGCCCTATCCCTGGTGTCTCCGGGCTTCCGGACGCGGCCGCGCGGCTGCTTCCGGACGCGGTGACGAACGCCTGAACCCCTCCCGCCCGCGTGCGCCGGGGCATGGCGGTCGTCGCGGAATCGCGGTGGTCGACGTGGAGGCCGCGGACGCGGGCTTCGAGTTCCGCTCCACCGTGGTCGGCGGCCGGGTGCCGCGCGAGTACGCCCGCGCGGTCGAGGTGGGCTGCCGCGACGCGCTCGCCGACGGGCCGCTCGGCGGGCACCCGGTGACGGGCCTGCGGGTCACCCTGACCGACGGCTCGACCCACGTGAAGGACTCCTCGGAGATGGCGTTCCGCACGGCGGGCAGGCTCGGCTGCGGGCGTGCGCGCCGCGCCTGCTGGAACCGGTCGTCGAGGTCACCGCGACCGTCCCGGCCGACGCGGTGGGCGCGGTGGGCGCGGTCCTCGGCGACCTCGCCTCCCGCCGCGGCCGCGTGTCGGACTCGGCGGTCCATGCCGGCACGGCCACGGTCCCCCTGGCCGAACTGTTCGGCTACGCGACCGCCCTGCGCAGCCGCACTCAGGGCCGCGGCACTCCACGACCCGCCCGGCGGGCTGCTCCCCGGCATCCCCGGCGGTCGGATAGGCGCTCCGGTGAGCCCCACCCCGCACGCGGGTGGGGCTCACCGGAGTTGCTGGGCCAGCCCGGCGCCGGGTGGGTCGAGCGCGACCCCGAGTCGGTGACCAGGCACAATCGGGTCATCGTCGCGATGGAGGACGCTTGACTTGGATGGTGTGGACGGTCGGCGCGCTGGTGCTGGTGGCCGCGGGGTTCTGGACGGCCTACGCGCCCCGGCGGCGGACCGCCGGGCTGCGGGTGCGCGAGGCGTGGTCGTCGGCGAGGGCGGCGATCGACTCCGCCGGGGTCAGCCGCGACGCCTGCCCGGTCGACGTCCCCGCGGCGGAGGAGCTGCTGCACCGCGCCGAGCTGGTCGCCGCGGCCGGGGGTGGGCCGGGGGCGGCGGACGAGGCCGAGTCCTGCGCGCGGCGGGCCGACCGGCTGTGGCGGGAGGCGGCCGGTGAGTAAGCGGACCGACATCATCCGGTGGGCGCTGTTCGGCGCGGCCGCGATCCTGCTGGTGGTGTTCATCGCCGCGCAGACCCGTGGGAACGTCGACGTCAGCTACGGGACCTCGCCGTCGCGCGGCGGGGTCGGGAAGGCCACCGGCGAGCCGGTGGCGCTGCCCAGCGCGGGGGAACTGTCGGCGATGCTGGGCCGCGAGCCCGTCGTGCGGCTGCCCGGGTCGGTCGCCAGGTGGGACGAGCCCCGGGTGCGCGCGGCCATCGGCGATGCCGACCTGCGCATCCTGGTCACGCCGCCCGGACTCAGCGACGAGCAGCGCGACCTCATCCGCGAGGTCGACGCCGCCGACCTGCGGGTGGTGGGGACCGAGACCTCCGGCGGCGGCCTGCAGGCCGCCAGCAGCGACCTCGCGGGCTGGCGGTCCCAATTCGCCACCGGCGACGTCACCAGCCAGCTGCTCGCCCTCATCGCGCGCATCCGCGAGCAGCCCGACCCCGGCGACCTGGACCTGCTCCGGTTCCGCGCCCCCACCACCGCCGAGCTGGACACCGTCGCCGCCGACCTGCGCGCCGACGGCTTCCACGCCGCCGACGGAGCGACGGCGGCCAAGCCCGACGGCGACGCGCCGCTGGTCGTCGCGCTCCCTCGGCAGCCCTTCGGCGAACCCGTCGCCGAATACGGTCCGGCGCTGGCCCGGATGTTCCCCGACCAGCCGGTTGTCGTCATGTACGGCGAGTGGGTGGAGTACCACGGGCCGAACGCCGAGGAGTTCGTCGACGTGGCCTCCGGCAGCTTCTACGGCCAGTTCGGCAGCCTGATCGCCCGCAGCGCCTACCCGCAGAGCAACGTCCTGAACGCCTACCTCGGCCGGGTGCAGGACGTGCGCTACGCCGGGCTGTTCGATCGACCGCTGCCGTACCAGCCGTTCGACCCGCTGCGGGTGACGCTGCCCGCGCTGCCCTGGCTGTTCGCCGCCTGTGTGCTGGCCGCGCTGGTGCTCTCCGTCCGCGCGCGGCCCCGGCCCGGCGCGACGCCCACCGGACAGGTCGCGCGCATCGCCGGGCTGACCACCCTGGCCATCGAGATGTCGGCGCTGTCGCGGCACCCGGCGCTGGTGCGCGCCATCGGCAAGCTGAACAACGCCCGCGTCGCCCTGGACAGCGACCTGTCCGAGCGCCACCTGCGCCGCCTGCTCGCCGACGCCGAGCACGAGCTGGACATCGCGGCGCGCGACCTCGGCAGAGCCGACTACCGGCCCGGCGTGTACCTCGCGGGAGGCATCTGATGACCCGCTCCCCGTTCATCGCGGCCGCGGTCTGCTGCCTGGCCCTGGTCGGCTGGGCGCTCTGGACCGGCGGCGTCCTGGACACCGACCTGGCCCGGCAGGCGCGCACCGGCTCGATCGCGGTGGCCGAGGGCTACCCGCTCGACAAGCCCGCCGCCGAGCGCATCGTGGGCAACCGCAAGCTCGTCGTCGTCTTCGCCGAAGCGGGCGCGGACCTCGGCGAGGGGTGCGACGACATGGACTCGGCGGCGAGCGACGCGCTTGTGCTGCTGCTGAGCCCCGAGGACGACGGGTTCGACTCCTACGGCTGCGCCCTGCTGCTGAACTCCGACGAGAACTTCGGCAAGCAGTTCGTCGCCGAGAGCCGCATCAGCTCGGGGATCGACCAGTTCGCCGCCGAGCCGCTCACCGCGCTCAAGGTGATCGCGGTCAACTACGACCTGCTGGTCAAGGCGGGCACGGTGCCCGACGGGCCGCGCACGATCAGCCCGCCGCTTCCGCGCTACGTCATCGCCGGGGCCGCCGTCGCCGCGACCCTGACCGCCGCCGCCCTCGGCTACCTCGCGGCCCTGCGCGCGGGCCGGGCCGCCGCCCGCCACCGCGAGGAGCGCGACCACGCCACCGACGCGCGCACCGCGCTCAGCGCCGAGACCGCGGTCCTGGCGCAGCGGATCATCGCGATCGAGGGCACCGCCCTCACCCGCACGCGGGCGGGCAAGCGCGCCTTCCGAAGCCTCGCCGCCGACTACGCGGCACTCGCCACCGACATCGCCGCCGCGGACAGCCCGCCGGACCCGGAGCTGGTGGCCAGGGTCCGCGCCCTGTCGAAGAGGTCGGAATCGCTGATCGGTGAACGCTGAGGCCGAGCGCGGAGGGCCGACCCGGCGGCATGACCCAGCGACCTCGGGGGATCACGTCAGGGTGGCGACCAGGATGAGCCCAGGTCAGAGCCTCGGGTCGGGCGCCCGGGCCGGTGGGCGACCCTGACGCGCGGTGTGCCGGGTAGTCCGGTGGGACTACCCGGCACGCGACCGTGAGGGGATTCGGTCGGCCGCTCCGCGTTGGCACGGTGGCACCGGCGGGTGATCCGCCGGTGCCGACCGATGGGGGGATCAGGTGGCTGCGACGGGGCCCGGAGGTGTCGAGCGGCTGCGCTGGGCCGGTTTCACCGGCTCGGTGGCGCTCACGCTGGGCTCGTGGGTCTGGCTGGGGTCGGACTGGCCGTCGGAGGCGGGAACGGTGGCGCTGGCCGTCTGTGTGGGCGGGATGCTCCTGGTGCTGCTGTCGTGGGCGTTGCTGGGCCGCGGCCCGGTCACTGGCGAGGGTCTGCCGGACGAGCGCTGGCTGCGGCGCACCCTGGCACTGTGGGCGGCGCCGCTGCTGCTGGCGCCCGCGCTGTTCAGCCGGGATGTCTACAGCTACCTCGCCCAGGGCGAGGTGGCCGCCCGGGGACTGAACCCGAACACCGTCGACCCGCTGCTGGCCATGGGCGAGCTGGCCGCCCCGGTCAACCGCGTCGGAGAGCACTGGCAGGCGACGCCGTCGCCCTACGGCCCGCTGACCAGCACGCTCCAGCGCCTGGTGACCGAGGTGACGGGCGGGGACATGGTCGCCGGGGTGCTGCTGCACCGCCTGCTCGCGCTGGTCGGCCTGGCCCTGGCCGTGTGGGCGCTGGCGCGGCTGGCCGAGGTGGCGGGCGCGTCCGCGCGCACGGCGCTGTGGCTGGGCGCGCTCAACCCGCTGGTCCTGTGGCACCTCGTCGCGGGCGCCCACAACGACTCCCTCATGCTCGGCCTGATGCTCGCGGGCACAGCCCTGTCGTTGACCGCCCTGCCCCCGGCCGCCCGGACATCGACCGCTCTGTCCTCGACCGTCCCGTCACCGGCCGTGCCGCCTGAGCGCGTCGCCTGGGTTCCGTTCACGGCGGGCGTGCTGCTGGTCTGCCTCGGCGCGGAGGTCAAACTGCCCGCCCTGCTCGCCTTGGCCGTCGTCGGCACCGCCTTGGCCCGCTCGCTGGGCGGCGGATGGGCGCGATTCCTGGCGGCGGGCGCGGGCATGGGCGCGGTGTTCGCCGCCGTGTCGGTCGCGGTCTGCCTGCCCACCGGTCTCGGGCTCGCCTGGATCGGCGCGCTGGGCACCTCCGGCGAGGTGACCAGCTGGATGGCGCCGACCAGCTGGCCAGGCTTCCTGGCGGGCGGCGTCGGCTCCGCATTCGGCGCCGACATCACCCAGACCGCGCTCGCGGTCACCAAGGCCATCGGCTACGCCGTGGCGCTGGCCGCGATCGGCTGCGTCCTGCTCCGCCAACTCCGCGGCGGCCTGGGCCCCGTGCCCGCTCTGGCCGCGATCATGGCGGCCCTGGTCGCCTTCGGCCCGGTCGTGCAGCCCTGGTACCTGCTGTGGGCCGCGCTGCCCGTCGCCGCCTGCGCGACCACCCCCCGCCTCCGCGCCTGGACCGCCGGGGTGTGCGCGCTCGTCGCCCTCCTGGTCCCACCACTGGCGGGCGACTTCTCCGGCGCGGTGGCTCCGCTGGTCACCGGCTACCTGCTGGGCCTGCTCGCCGTGGCCGCCTGCCTGCCGCTGCTGCTGAGGACCCGACGGCTGGCGCCCGTCCGAGCCTGAGACGCGCGCCCGGGTTCTCCGGCGGTCGAGAATCTCCACCGTCGACATGCTCGCTACTTTGGCCATTATTGAACGAAACTAAGTCGTGACTCGGCAAAAGGGGTGCCGTACTGTCGGGCGCAGACCTGATCGCGTCCGCGCCCGTCCCCGCGGACACACCCTGCGCCCCGTGACATCCCGCTCGTGTGCCCGAGCGGGGCCGTCGCCGTGGGCTCGATCTCTCGGAAGGGAGACCCGTTCCCATGCTCTCCTCGCGCGAACGCGCGCCCCGCTCCCGGTGGGCAGCCGCGGCGCTCGCCCTGGCCTCGGTGGCGACCGGACTGTCGATCACCGTCGTGGCCGCGCCCGCGGCCAGCGCGGCCTACCCGGCCGGGTTCAAGAGCGTCGGCTATATGCCGTCCTGGTCGGGCAGCGTGAACTCCATCCAGTACAGCAAGCTGACCCACATCAACTACTCGTTCGTCCTGCCCAACTCCAACGGCACGCTGCAAGCGGTGCCCGACCCGGGCAAGCTCAGCTCGCTGGTGACCCAGGCGCACAACAACGGCGTGCGGGTGTCGCTGGCGATCGGCGGCTGGAACGACGGCAACGACTCGGCGTTCGAGGCGCTGGCGAGCAACGCGAGTGGCCGCACGACGTTCGTCAACAGTGTTGTCAGCGTCATCAACCAATACAACCTCGACGGCGTCGACATCGACTGGGAGTACCCGGACCCGGGCACCTCCGGCGACAACTTCACCGCCCTGATGGGCCAGCTGAGCACCGCCATGCGCAGCCGCGGCAAGCTGCTGACCGCGGCCGTCGTCTCCGGCGGCAGCACCGCCAACGGCGTGCAGCCCGCCGTGTTCGGCTACGTGGACTGGCTCAACATCATGGCCTACGACGGCGGCACCCCGCACGCCAACTACGACTGGTCGATCGGCACGGTCAACTACTGGAAGTCGCGCGGTCTGCCCGCGTCGAAAGCCGTGCTGGGAGTGCCTTTCTACAGCAGGCCCAACTACTACACCTACGCCCAGCTGGTGGCGATGGACCCGGCCAACGCCAACCGCGACTGCACCACGGTCGGCGGCGCCCAGCAGTGCTACAACGGTCTGCCGACCATCCGGCGCAAGACCCAGTGGGCGGTGGCGAACGCGGGCGGCATCATGAACTGGGAGCTGTCGCAGGACACCACCGGCAGCACGTCCCTGCTGAGCGCGATCTTCGAGGCGGCGGGCGGCACGAACCCCACCCCGCCCGGCCGCACCGGCCCCATCACCGGCATCGGCGGCAAGTGCGTGGACGTGGCGAGCGCGTCCACGGCCAACGGCACCGCGGTGCAGCTGTGGACCTGCAACGGCACCGACGCCCAACGCTGGACGGTGGGCTCCGACAGCACGATCCGAGCCCTGGGCAAGTGCATGGACGTCACCAGCGCGGGCACGGCCAACGGCGTCAAGATCCAGCTGTGGGACTGCAACGGCACCGGCGCGCAGTCCTGGCAGGCCCAAGCCAACGGCTCCTTGCGCAACCCCGCGTCCGGTCGCTGCCTGGACGCCACCGGTCCCAGCTCCGCCGACGGAACCCGCCTGCAGATCTGGGACTGCGCGGCCACCGCCAACCAGGTGTGGCGCCTGCCCGCCTGATCCGAACCCCAGCACTCGCTCGCGCTGAACCAGTGGCGCCCGCCGGATGGCGGGCGCCACTGGCGTTCGGGCGGAGCGCGGAACTGCCGACATTCGTGCCGTTCCCGTCGCTGAACAACGTCGCCGCGGCCTACAACGCCACATGCGGGCGGCGGTCGATGAGCACAATTGGCGATGTCCACTTCGGTCCCGCCCGCCCACTTCGCGGCAGGCTCCGGCCTGCTCACCACCTCCCGCCAGGTGGGCGGCTCCCTCGGTGTCGCGGTCATGGCCGCCATGCTGAGCGGAGCCCGAGCGGGCCACCCGGAGTCGATCAGGGACGTGTGGCTCTTCGCCGCCGCCGTCGCCCTGCTCGCTGCGGTGCCCGCGACGTTCCTGTACCGGAAGAAGCCGACCGAACCGCAGCGGACCTAGCACCACGAGTGGTCATGGCCGTCGCGGGTCAGTCGCCGCCACCGCCACCACCGCTGTCACAGCCACCGCCGTCTCCGGCGTCGTAGCCCGCGGAGTAGTCCACGCCGGACGAGCCGGCAGAGCGCCGGGGCCCGCCTCGGCGCGGCGGTGGGTACCTGGGCGGTAGGCCGACGTGCTCGCGGACGGTCTCCTCGGGCAGCCCCAACTCGTCGACGATCTTGCGCACGGCCCAGTCGTGCTCGGTGTACAGGCCCCTGACCACGGCCGCGATCTCGCGTTCCGCGCGCGAGTTCGCCGCGTGGACGGCGGTGGCCAGCCTGGTGAACAGGTCCTCGGCGGTCTCGCCGTGGGCTGCTTGCAGCTCGCGGGAGTAGTCCGCCTTGGCCTGCTCGGCTGCGGCGTCGCCCGCTGCCTGGGAGCGTCGTATCCACCGGTCGTGCCTGCTCGCCTTGAACAGCGACCATCCCCGCGGGAACGGGTTCTCGGCTTGCCACCGCGCGGTCCCGCGGCGCGCGGCCTCCAGGCGGCGCCGCGACTGCTGGGCCCGCAGCGTGTCGAGCAGCTCCTTCTCCGGCGGGTCCGCCTGTGCCGCGGCCAACCGCTCCAGGAGCGCCCGTTCCCTGTCCGCCGTCACCGTGCCCCGTCCTCCGCCTGCCCGCCGCGCTCAGTGTCGCACCGGGCGGCTACCTGGCCGGGACCGGTGCCGTCGAGGCCCAGTAGACGGCGTTCGCCGTCTGGGCGAAGAGGCCCTTGGGGTGGTCGCGGAACATCGGCTCGCTGCCGAACAGGACCACCCGGGCGCCGCGTTCGTCGGTGCCGGACACGACGGCCGCCTGGTTCGCCGCCGCCGCCGGGCCGCCGGTGCCGTCCGCGCGGGGCAGCCAGTGCCCGGCGACCAGCGGGGTGGCGGCGTAGCGCTGCTCCGCGGTGACGTCCGCGCCGAGGTCGGTGAACCACAGCGGGGAGTAGACGAACGAGTGCGGCAGCGCGCCCGCGGCCACGCCGTCGCCGTTGACCACCGCGACCACGCCGTTGGCGTCCTCGCGCCCGGCGACCGCGCGGGCGTCCAGCAGGCCGGCGTCGGCGTTGAAGCGGGCCCCGGTGATCCCCCGGGTGAGCACCCCGCCCCGGCCGAGGAAGGTGTCCAGCGCCGAGACCGCCGCCGGGTCGAGGTCGGTGTAGCGCAGGCCGGAGGACACGTACAGCGTGTCCACACGGGACCAGTCGAAGCCGCTGTTGAGGATCGCCGCGGTGACCGGGCGGACCTCGAAGCCCATGTCGCGCAGCGCTTTCAGCTCGTCCTGGGCGAGCGCCCCCGCGATCACCGGGCGGCGCATCGGGGCGCCGGGCACGTTCGCCGCCGCCGCGGTGAAGCGGACGCCGTGGCGGTCGGCGACGGCCAGCACCTCGGCGCGGGCCGCGGCGGGGGCGATGACCGACCCGTCGGCGGCGCGGCGCAGGGGCAGGCCGAGGCCGAGCAGGTCGTTCACCGCCCGCACGTCCCTGCCGTCGCGCACCGTGATGGCCAGGTCCCGGCCGGGGCCCGCGTCCACGCCGCCGGTCGGCGCGGCGGCCACGACCGGGCGGCCGGGCACCCGGACGGGTCCGCTCGCCACCCGGTCGACGGTCGCGCCCCAGAGCAGGCCGAGGCTCCAGCCGGAGATGTCGTACATCTGCGGCACCTTCAGCGAGACGTCCCCGCCCGCCTCCAGCAGCGCGCCGACGAGGCCGCGCTTGGGCTGGCGCATGTCCACCACGGAGGAGCCCGCGGGGTAGGAGCGCCCGCCCAGGGTGAACGCGCGGTGCGCGCGGGTCACCCGGATGTCGTTCTCCACCAGCATGTCCACCAGCCGCGCCGCGGCCGGCTCGGAGCGCTGCGCCCGTCCGGACGGGATGACCCAGGCTCGGGCGAAGGTCGTGGAGTAGCGGTCCTCCGGTCCGAAGCCGGGCACGTAGCCGTCCGGGATGAAGCGCTGCGCCTCGCCCGCGTGCCCCCGCCGGAACAGCTCAATCTGATCGGCGATCAGGGCCTCGCGGTGGGTGTCGGTGTAGGTGATCGCGGCCCGCATCGTGGCGGTGGCCACCTCGGTGTTGATCGCCGAGCGCCTGCGCAGCTCGGTGACGGGCAGGTCGGTGTAGGCGGTGCGGTTGACCCGCAGCGGGATCTCGACGGTGTGCCCGACGGCGCCGTGGTACATCACGTTCATCGGGGTGAAGATCGGCGGCCAGTCGTCCCAGTCGCCCGGCGCGAGGTCGCGGAACGGGATGGTCACCGCCTCGGTCTCGGCGTGGCCGAGCGCGTTGACCGCGGCTTCCATGCCCAGCGCGTTGGCGTAGGCGTGCTTGATGTACAGGTCGTACTCGTAGTTCTGCCCGTGCGGCGCGGTGGCGGGCTCGATCAGCGTGTCGCCGGTGTACCCGTGCTCGTCCAGCATCACCAGCGGCTGCGTGGACAGGCCGATGTCGCGCATCGCGCGGGTCTCGGGCTGCGAGGCGGTGGCGAAGTCGCGGTTGAGGTCGAACCCGGCGGCGTTCTGCCTGGTTCCGGCGTTGCGGCCGTCCGGGTTGGCGGTGACGGTGAAGTAGATCCGGGTGCGTCGCAGCAGGGAGAGCGTGGCCCGATCGGAGGTGGTGGCGAAGTGCTCGATGAGGCGCAGTGCGCCGTCGGTGCCTTCCCACTCGTCGCCGTGGATGTTGTTGTTGATCCAGATCGGCGCCTTGTACCCCCGCCGGAGCCCGCGGTCGCGGGCGGCGCGCACCGGGTCGTCCTCGATCAGCTCCTTCCACCGCAGCTGGTCGCGGGCCTCGCGGGCCGACTCCGGCGCGGTCACGGTGACCAGGTAGAGGTCACGCCCGAGGGTGGACTGCCCGACGACCTCCACCGAGATCCGGTCGCTGCGCCTCTGCAACGCGTTCAGCTTCGGCGCGATCGCGTGGTAGGGGTGCAGCCCGAGCTTGATCGAGCGGTCGGCGGCGTCCTCGGGGTAGACCCGCAGCGACGTCTGGCGCGGGTAGCCCTGGTTGGGCCGGACACGGTTCTCCCCGGTGGCGAGCACCGCCGACCGGGCTGTGGGAACGTCGAGCGCGGCCACCTGGTTGCGGTCGGCGCCGTTGGCCGAGTACCCGTCGCGGGTGGGGGCCGTGGTCTGGCCTGCGGCCGGAGGGCTGGTGAGGGCGGTGCAGGCGGCCAAGAACAGGACCGCTGCGGTGACCGACCCCGATCTGGGGCGGAGAGTGGGCATCGCTACCTCCGTTGCAAGCCAGGGTTCCTCTCTAGTCGTTTCGCGGTCACAGGTCAACGGAGGAGACCGGGGGTCCGTCAGGCGTTCAGGTCGACTCCGCGCGGTTCGCGGACGAGGGTGACCGCGGTGATCGAGATCAGGGCGAGGACCATGATGTGGACGCCGACGGAGGGTGCCGTGCCGGTGGATTGGACCAGGGCTCGGGCGATCGTGGGGGCGAACGCGCCGCCGAGGATGGCCCCCAGGGCGTAGCCGATGGAGACGCCGGAGTAGCGGCCAGGACGCTGGGGCGGCTCAGGCCGGGGGAGGTGCCGTAGTTGAGGAAGTAGGCGATGAGCAGGTAGCCGGCGGCGTTGTTCGCCACGAAGATCAGAGCGGTGAGCACGACGTTGCGGGTGTGCGAGCGGAACAGGTCGCGCAGCGGGGCCGAGGAGTGGGCCTTGCGCGTCAGCATCTCCCGGAAGACCGGGCTCTCCTCGACGATGCGCCGGATCACGTAGCCGCCGATGATCAGCACCACGGAGAACAGGAACGGGATGCGCCGGCCCCAGGAGAGGACCTGCTCCTCGGTGGTGAGCGAGGTGGTCAGCCACAGCATCCCGGTGGCCAGGATCAGGCCGATCGGGACGCCGATCTGCGGGTACGCGCCGAACAGGCCGCGCTTGTGCGCGGGGGCGTGCTCGACGGCCATCAGCGCCGCGCCGCCCCACTCCCCGCCCGCCGAGAACCCCTGCACGATCAGCAGCAGCGGGGCCGCGACGCCGATGCCCGCGTGGGCCGGGAGGAGTCCGATCAGCGTGGTGGCCCCGCCAGCGACACGATCTCCGAAAGGCCCGACCCCGCCCCCGGCGGCGCGAAGAACAACGGCGCGAAGACCAGACTCGCCGCCTGCGCGTAGATGAAGAAGTCGTACGACTCGATGGTCGTCCCGGCGAGCGTGCTCGCGAGAACCCTGCGCTCCTCCTTGGTCCTGCCGGAGCCGCGCACGCCCCGCTCCTGCGACTCTGACATCGGGACTCCCTCTGTTCTGACCGTCGCGGACGGCGGATCGGGCAGGCTGCCACCCAGCGTGCCGGGCGAAGGATGGCCGCGTCCCACGCCGGCGCCTGCTCAGGACCGGCCCGCTGGTCTTGAACGCGTAGGCGGGCGGTCGGACTGGCTTCGTATCGATCTCCGAGAAGGCGAGCGCGACCGGCGCCATCCATTTCCCAGTACCGAGTCAAGCCTGCCGAGCATGGAGACGTCAGTCGCGGTACGCCAGAGGCCCCAGCCGGCAATGACACAGCGTGATCACAAGGGTTGCGTTCGGCGATAGGGGGGAGTGGTTCCACCATCCGCGGCGTTGTCATCGAGCGTCGCCGGGCAGGTCTGTCCTAAGGTAACCGCTGACATGAACCACTCCGCGATGTCCCCCGCCGAGGTCTGGCAGACCGTCGACTTCTGGGCCGCCATCCCCTGGCCGGTGTCACGTGCCGACGCCCAGCGGATGGCGGTCGAGCGGCTCGGCTGGGCGATCGAGGTCGAGGACGGGCTGGGGTTCCTGGTCAACCCGGCGTTCTCGCCGCCTGCGGTGTCGATGTCCGGCATCGACACCGTGTCGTCCGTGCGATTCCGGATCGCTGACGCGGTGGCTGGGGAGACACAGGCGACGAGGGCTCTTCTCGGCGACCTCTTCACCATGACGGTGCGCGAAGGAGCGAGCCGGCTGGGGCGTCCGTCCCTCAGGCGCGACCGCGGGCATACCGACGCGACCTGGGAGATGGGGCAGGCCGAGGTCACCGTCACGCTGTCGGCGAGGTCCGTGGCGGTCCGGTTTCTCACCCCGGAAGGCCGGTGACCCAGGTGTCGGACTGGAAGGCGTTCGGCGATGGCCTCATCGAGGCGCTGCGGGAGGTGTCCGACCGGGTTTTCCTGGTCGTCTTCTCCCGTGCCGAGCCGCGGGTCTTCGTGCAGTTCGCGGGCGGCGAGCACGAGCTGCACGCCGAGACGGCGGGGGAGTCCTCCGGCCGCTTGGCCGACGCGGGCTGGACTCCGCCGACCGGGCTGGATCCGAACTGGACTTTCTCCCTGCCCCAGCCCGCGCTGACGGCGGAGTACGCCGCGCTGGCGGCCCGCTGTGTGACGGCGCTGCGCGACGCCCACGGACTCCCCGGTCCCGACCAGTTGGTGTACAAGGCATGGCGTGACGCGGAATGGCCCTCCACCACGCCCGCGTCCGCCCAACGGGACCGCGGCGAGAACCCGCTTGAGCTGTCATGGCTGGGCATACCGTCCGTGCACGGGTGACAGCGGGAACAAGCCTGACCGACATTCGCGCCGGTCGTGGACGAGGATGCCCCGCGCGGCTGACGGGGGGAAGGGGGAGATCGGCCGCGCGGGACATCACTCGCGAACGGGCCCCCGGAAGGTAGGGCCCGGCTCAGGGGCTCGACGCGGAGCGATCGGTCGCCGGTGGTGCGTCTGGGTGGTCACCAGTCCCTCGCCCTCTCGTGCCGTTCGAGCAGCTCGACATCGATCTTGTTCCACGGGTCGCGGCGTTCTACACCCTGTTACCGCGAGTAGTCGGTAATCGGGTGGCATCCGAGCTGGTCGCGGGTGTGGTGCTCACGCCGGGGCGACGGTGCGGGTGACGACCCAGCGGTGCGGTGAGAGCGGGCGGGTGCGGGTGAAGCCGTGGTTCTCGAAGGCCGCCATCGGCCCGGTGTGCAGGAACGAGCCCGACAGGGTGCGATCGTCGGTCTCCTCGGGGTAGCCCTCGACGGTGCCGCCGCCGAGCCGGGCGATCTCGGCGAGAGCGCCACCGAGCGCGGCGTCGGCGACCCCGCGGCGACGCTGGCCCTTGCCGGTGAACATGCAGGTGACGCGCCAGTCCGGAAGCGCGATGAGGTCCTTGTCGTAGCGGCGCCTGCTCTTGATCTCCGGCAGCTCCGCCGGTGATCCGAACTGGCACCAGCCCGCGCAGCGCTCACCGTCGAAGACGAGCGCGGCGTGCGTGCGACCGTCGCGGACGCGCTGGTGCTTGTCGGCCCGGTTCTGCGCCGGGGTGCGCCCCTTGCCGACCCTGACGTGGAACCCCATACACCAGCAGCCGCCCCACACCCCGTTGTTCTCCTCGACCAGCAGGGCGAACGCCTCCCACGTGCTGGTGTCCAGAGGACGGACGGTGAAGGCGGCCATGCGCGGTATCGTCGCACGTCGGCGGCGGCATGGTGGGCCGCAACGGACAACAGTGGACAACAGTGGACAACAGCGGACACAGCTGACTCAGCGGCGCCACGCATTGACCGCGATGCGGCCGGTCGTCCCGAGGTCGATTCCGCCGCGGGGTTCCAGGCGCGCGGAGGGCGCGCCCGGTGCGGGGGCGACTTCCAGGTAGCGGCCACGCAGCACCGGGGCGGTCGCGCTGGTGACCTGGCTGCGCCACAGCACGCGGGCCGTCGCTCGTTCACCCGGGGCCAGGGTGATCGGCCGCGCGGGGGCGTCGAAGGCGTCGGGGGAACTGACCGGTTCGGAGCCGTTCCCGGTCAAGACGTCCATCGGCGCGCCGGATTCGTCGAGGACGCGGACGGCGGGGAAGCCCTCGACGGTGTGGGGGCGGGTGTCGCAGTTGGTCAGGAAGATCCCCGCCGCGCGCAGGCCCGATGCGCCCTCCACCTCGCCGACGCTGAGCGTGGTCCCCGACGCCGGGCAGGCGTCCACAACCGACGTGGGGGCGGGCGAGGAGGTCGGCGCCGGTGGGGTTGGGGCCGAGCAGCCCACCACGGCCGCGGTCACGGCGGCTGTTCCGACGCGGCGGAGCGCGGACATCCCCCGGCCGCCCGCCGGGTCCGGGGCGGTCACTTCCGCCGCGCGCGGTAGGCGGCGACGGCGAGGCGGTTGCCGCAGGTGGTACTGCAGAACCGGCGGGAGCGGTTGCGGGAGAGGTCCAGGACCATGCCCTCGCAGCTCTCGGCGGCGCACACCGCGAGCCTGCTCATCTCGTCGGCCCGGATGACGTCGACCATGGCCATCGCCGTCTCCGCGGCGATGCGGTCGACCAGCGGTGTGTCGGGGTGCAGCACGTGCAGGTGGTAGTCCAGGCCGTCGTGGCGCACGAGCTGCGGTACCGCGCGGTGGGCGGCGAGCACGTCGTTGACCAGTCGCGCCGCGGTGTCGCGGTCGGCGGTGAGCATGCGGCGCAGGGGGGCGCGCACGGCGCGGACCGCCGCGAGGTCGTCGGCGTCGCGGGCGCGGGCCCCGGTGTAGCCGTGCTTGGCGAAGAACGCGTCGACCTGGGCCAGCTCGGTCAGGGTGTCCGGGTCGACCGCCGAGTTCACGAGGTCGACCGCGGCGGCGAGCGCGGCGGTCGTGTCATGGGTGAAGACCACATTGACACGTTACCGCACCCCTTCCTACTGTCATGGCCCATGAACGCGGTGACGCATGACAGGCGGGTCGGCCCGCTCGGGCCGGGGCTGGGGCTGGCCGTGGTGTCGGCGTCGTCGTTCGGCTTGTCCGGTTCCCTGGGCAGGGGGCTGATGGACGCGGGCTGGACCTCGGCGGCGGCCGTCGCGGTGCGGGTCCTGGTGGCTGCCGCCGTGCTGCTGCCCGTCGCGGCGCTGCGACTGCGCGGGCGCTGGCACCTGGTGAGGCGCAACCTCCCGGTGCTGCTGGCCTACGGGCTGATCGCCGTCGCCGCCTGCCAGTTGGCCTTCTTCAACGCGGTGGCGCGCATGGATGTCGGCGTCGCGCTGCTGGTGGAGTACACCGCTCCCGTGGCGGTGGCGGGGTGGCTGTGGCTTCGCCGCGGGCAGCGGCCCACGCGCCTCACGATCCTCGGCGCGGTGCTCAGCATCGGCGGGCTGCTCCTGGTCCTGGACGTGCTCTCCGGCGCGGAGGTGGACCCGGCGGGCGTCCTCTGGGCGCTGGGGGCGATGGTCGGCGCCGCCTTCTACTTCGTGCTCTCGGCGCGCGAGCGCGACGCCCTGCCGGGGGTCGCGCTGGCCGCGGGCGGTCTGCTGATCGGCGGCTCGGTGCTGCTGGCCGCCGGGCTTGTCGGATTCGTCCCGCTCCGCGTCACCGACGCGCCGGTGGTGTTCAACGGGGTCAGTGTGCCGTGGTGGCTGCCGGTCCTCCTGCTCGGCGTCGTGACCGCGGCTCTCGGCTACGTCGCGGGCATCGCCGCGACCCGTCGGCTCGGCGCGCGGCTGGCGTCGTTCGTGGCGCTCACCGAGGTGCTCATGTCCCTGGTCTTCGCCTGGCTGCTACTCGACCAGGCGCCGCGGTCGCTGCAACTGTGCGGCGTCGCTCTCACCGTGCTGGGTGTCGTGGTCGTCAAGCTGGGGGAGCCGCGCACCGCGTGATGTGGACATTCGCGCCGGTGTCCATGTTGTCCTTCGAAGCGTACGCTGTAAGTCTGTTGCCGTACCAACAGGTCGGGTCGCGATGCGCGTCCACCACCTCGACGGAACACCGTTCTCGCGATGGCATCGGCCGCGGAGGTGCCCGGCGCTCTCGGTTGCGCCATCTGCGTTCCCTTGTTCTGCGGACGGCGAAGTTCGTGCCGCACAACAGAAGTGGGCGCTCCAGGCAAGTGGTCAGACCGATTTGGCCGTTCAGGGTTGCCCTGCAACAAGCTGCCAAATCAGTTGAGCGTTCAAGTATCTTGCCCTGATTTGGCAGCTTGCTGTCACGCATTCGGGAGATCGTGTCAGGAACATGCTCGCTGTCTATATGTTTCCCGCCGTCAGCACCTGAACGTCGCGGCGCCGCCCTCGGGCGGACCCGAATCTGATGCCCGCTGGACGCACCCTCGCGGTGTCGCGGGCCTGTGGGAGGCCCGAGAGGGCGAGCAAGTGAGTGATCGGTCGAGGGGGAGAACCGTGCTCTGTGGCAAGTCGAAGGGGAGAACCTTGTTCTCCGACGAGAACTGGCGTGACTACGTGCTTCCAGCGCCCATCAAGGGGTCCACGCGGATGTGCGGGGGAACATCGGAGCGCTTCGCCCGGTTGGGCGGCTCGACCGTGGTCGATGGGAGGGGCGCCCCGCGCGGTTCCCCGTCCCGCCCGAACTCCGCCGCAGCCGCCACGTCATCCCGGCCCCGCGCCGCACCTGATCCAAACCCGTCAAACGGAGACCCAAGACATGAACTCCACCATCGGAACGCCCGAGTTCGCCGACACACTCATGGTCGGCAGACTGGACTCGTTCGGCGTGGCGGTGCGCTACACCCGCGCTGAGGGAACCAAGCTGTACTACGTCGACGACGACGGAGCCGAGGTCGCGGTTCTCGACGGGGTCAGCGGGTTCGGCTCGCTGATGTTCGGGCACAACAACCCGGAGATAGTCGAGCACGCGAAGTCCCTGCTGGACCAGCGCATCCCGGTGCACGCGCAGATGGCGGGCTACTCGCTCGCGCTGAACGTGGCGACCGAGCTGAACAAGATCATCCGGCGCGAGCTGGAGACCGAGGACAAGTTCTTCGCGCTGTTCGGCAACACCGGGGCCGAGGCGGTCGAGATCGCCATCAAGCACGCTGAGTTCGACCGCGTGTCCCGCGTCGCCGCGCTCAAGGCCGATGTCGCCGCGCACGTCGAGCAGGCTCGCGCGGCCGCGGCGGGCGGGGCCGTCCTGTCCGCCGCGGCCGCCGCCGTCGCGGGTGGCCAGGACATCGAGCGGCTGACCGCCGAGGTGGCCAGGCGGAGCGCCGAGGCCGAGTCCCGCCCGCCGCTGCTGCTGGCCCTGGAGTCCGGCTTCCACGGCAAGCTCGTCAGCAGCGTGCAGCTCACCTACAACCCGATGTTCCGCGCGCCGTTCGCCGCGCTGGCCGCGCAGACCCGGTTCATCCCGCGGGAGCAGCCGGAGATGATCGCCAAGGTGGTCGAGCAGGACCGTGTCGCGGTGCTCGACCTGGTGGTGACAGCCGGCCCAGCCGGCGTTATTGACGTCGTGGAGCGGGACTTCCCCGTGTTCACCGCGTTCATGATCGAGCCGATCATGGGCGAGGGCGGCATCCACCCGCTGTCGGCGGAGCTGGGCCGCGCGCTGCGCGAGGCGTGCGACGCGATCGGCGTGCCGCTGGTCGCCGACGAGATCCAGTCCGGAATGGGCCGCGCGGGCACGTTCCTGTCCGGCACGCAGATCGGTCTGCGCCCCGACTACATCATCCTCGCCAAGGCCCTGGGCGGCGGCATCGCCAAGCTCGGCGTCGTGCTGATCAACGAGCACCGCTACCACGGCGACCTGGAGTTCCTGCACAGCTCGACCTTCGGCAAGGACGGCTTCTCCAGCGGGATCGCCCTGAAGGTCCTGGAGATGCTGGAGGCCGACGACGGCGCCGCCTACCGGCAGGCGGCCGAGCGCGGCGAGAAGACCATCGCGATGATGGAGGCGATCAGGGCCGACTACCCGGACTGCGTCAAGGAGGTCCGTGGCAAGGGCATGATCCTCGGGTTCGAGTTCGAGGACCAGTCCGGGTCGGCCTCGCCCGCCGTCGCCGAGTCGGCCAAGCAGGGCGTGCTGCAGCTGCACATCATCCGGCACCTGTTCCGCAAGCACCGCTTCCGCGTCGCGCGCACCGCGAGCAGCCCGTGGACCGTGCGCTTCGAGCCGTCGATCCACCTGTCGGACGAGGACATCGCGCAGGTCGACGTGGCGTTCCGGGACGTCTGCGACATCTTGCGCAGCGGGGACACGAGCCGCTTCGAATGACCGACCGGCCGGTGTGGCCGAAGCCGCCGACACCCGCCCGCGAACCTGAGGAGATACCCATGACCGCAGACCACTACGAACTCGGCAACCGGCCGCCACTCGGCGAGTTGCCCGACCGCATGTACGCCTCGGTCATCCGGCCGGAGCGCTACGGGCCGCCGGAGAAGGCGTTCGCCGTGGAACTGGTGGACGTGCCCACGGTGGGCCACGGCCAGGTCCTCGTCTACATGATGGCAGCGGGCATCAACTACAACAACGTGTGGGCGGCCCTGGGCTACCCGTTCGACGTCGTGGCCGCCCGGCGCAAGGCGGGCGCCGCGGAGAACTACCACATCGGCGGCTCCGAGGGCTCGGGCATCGTCTGGGCCGTCGGCCCCGGCGTCTCGTCGGTGTCCGTTGGCGACGAGGTCATCGTGTCCTCCGGGGTGTGGGACGAGAGCGCCGACGACGTCCGGATGGGCTTCGACGGCAACGCCTCCTCCACGATGAAGGCGTGGGGCTATGAGACCAACCACGGCTCGTTCGCCCAGTTCGCGCTGGCGAGCGACCTGCAGTGCCACCCCAAGCCCCCCGGCCTGACGTGGGAGGAGTCGGCAGCCTTCCTGCTCACCGGCCCCACCGCCTACAACCAGCTCTGCGGGTGGTCCCCGAACACCGTCGAGCCCGGCGACCCGGTGCTGATCTGGGGCGGCGCGGGCGGTCTCGGGTCGATGGCCATCCAGATCGCGCGGCAGCGCGGCGGCATCCCGATCGCCGTGGTGTCCGACGACGACCGCGGCAAGCGCTGCGTCGAGCTGGGCGCGCGGGGCTACATCAACCGGACCGAGTTCGACCACTGGGGCAGGCTGCCCGATACCCGCGACACCGAGGCGATGGACAGGTGGACGCGCGGGGCGCGCGCCTTCGGGCGCAAGTTCTGGGAGGTGCTCGGTGAGCGCAAGTCGCCGCGCATCGTGCTGGAGCACACCGGGCAGGACACCATCCCCACGTCGATGTACCTGTGCGACACCGCGGGCATGGTCGTGATCTGCGGAGGCACCAGCGGGTACAACGCCGATGTGGACCTGCGGTACCTGTGGATGCGCCAGAAGCGCCTGCAGGGCTCGCACTACGCGAACCTGCGCCAGTGCCGCCAGGTGATCCAGATGGCCGCCGACGGCACCCTCGACCCGTGCGTGTCGTGGACCGGCGATCTGGGCGAAACCGGTCTGGCGCACCAGATGCTGTACGAGAACACCCACCCCTACGGGAACATGGCGGTGCGGGTGAACGCGCGCCAGGGGGAGCGCGGAACCGGTGCCCTGGACGGGATCGACCAGTGATCAGCGCCACCGCCGCCGTGCTCCGCGCGGGCGATGAGCCGTACTCCGTCGAGGAGGTGACCCTCGACGAGCCCGGCGCCGACCAGGTCGTCGTCCGGGTGACCGCGACCGGCTTCTGCCACACCGACGCCGTGGCGAGGGCGCCGAGATTCGCCGCCCTGCTGCCTCTGGTCGTCGGCCACGAAGCCGCGGGCGTGGTGGAGTGGACCGGCCCGGAGGTCTCCGATGTGCAGGTCGGCGACCACGTCGTGCTGACCTTCGCCCACTGCGGCGCGTGTTCGCAGTGCTCGGACAACCACCCGGCCTACTGCGAGAGCTTCATCGAGCGCAACCTGCTCGGCAAGCTCGCCACGGGCGGCGCCACCGCGACCGCGGCCGACGGCGCGCCGATCGGAACGCGCTGGTTCGGCCAGTCGACGTTCGCGACCCGGGCCGTGGTGGACGCGCGCAGCGCGGTCGTGGTCGACCGCGACCTCCCGCTGGATGTGTTGGCACCGCTGGGATGCGGTATCATCACCGGTGCCGGGACGGTCATGAACGTTCTCGACGTGCGGCCTGGGTCCTCGATCGCGATCTTCGGCGTCGGCTCGGTCGGGCTCGCCGCGCTGCTGGCCGCCAAGGCGGTCGGGGCCGAGTCGATCATCGCCGTCGACCTGCACCCGCAGCGGCTGGAGCTGGCCGCCGAACTCGGTGCGACCGCGACGGTGCTCGGCGGCGACGACGCGGCCGTCGTGGCGCGGATCAAGGAGCTGACGGGCACCGGGGCGCACTACGGCATCGACACCACCGGGGTGCCCGGCGTCATCGCCGCCGCGTTGCAGGCCCTGCGGGCGCGGGGCACGTGCGCGTCGGTCGGCCTGCAGGCGGGCGACCTCGTGCTCGGCGGGCACACGATCTCCGGCAAGCACCTGGTGTCGGTGGTGGAGGGCGACGCCGACCCCCGGACCTTCATCCCCCACCTGATCCAGCTGTGGCGGCAGGGGAAGCTGCCCTTCGACCGCCTGCTGGAGCGCTTCCCCCTCGCCGAGATCGACAAGGCCGAGCGGGCCTCGCTGGAAGGCCGGGCCATCAAGCCGGTCCTGGTCATGGACTGACCGGCCGCGGCCCCGATCTCGACCGACTCCCTACGCACCGCACTGACCCCCGAAGCGGGGATGGAGGAGCGCCGTGGCAATCGGCATTCTTGGCACTGGATCATATGTGCCGCAACGGATTGTTACTAATGAGGACATCGCCGCGTTGGTACCCGACGCGACGCCGGAGTGGATCCTGAGCAGGACCGGGATCCAGACCCGGCGGTGGGCGGCCGACGACGAGGCCACCTCCGACCTCGCCGCGCACGCCGCGCGGCGGGCGCTGGAGCACGCCGGACTGGCGGTGGGGCGCATCGACCACCTGATCGTCTCGACCTCGACAGGGGACTTCCCGCAGCCGCCGACGGCGACGGTCGTGCAGGACCTGCTCGGCGCGTCCGAGGCGGCGTGCCTGGACATCAACGTGGTCTGCGCGGGGTTCGTCTACGGCCTGGAGCTGGCCCGCGGGCTCATCGCCGCGAACCCCGGCACGCACGCGCTGGTGATCGGCGCGGACCTGTACTCGCGCATCCTGGACTTCGGGGACCGGCGCACCTCCGTGCTCCTGGGCGACGGGGCCGGGGCCGCGGTGGTCGGCGCCGTCCCCGACGGGCGCGGGTTCCTGGACGTCGACCTGAGCAGCTTCGGCGACGCGCAGGACCTGATCAAGGTCGCGGCCGGCGGCAGCCGCACCCCGACCACGGCGCGGACGGTGGCCGACAACGGGCACGTGTTCACCATGCAGGGCCGCAAGGTCCGCGACTTCGTGTTGGACAACGTCCCGCCGATGCTGGCCAAGCAGCTCTCGCGGGCGGGCGTCACGACCGGCGACGTCGACTGCTTCGTGCCGCACCAGGCCAACGGCGTGCTGCTGCGCCTGCTCGCCGAGCACTGCGGCCTGGCGGACGCGCACACCCACCTCGTGGTGCAGCGCTACGGCAACGTCGGCAGCGCCTCGGTCCCCGTGGCGCTGGACGACGCCGTCCGCTCCGGCCGGGTCACCGACGGCAGCCTGGTGCTGCTGACCGCCTTCGGCGGCGGGATGTCGGTCGGCTCCTGCTTGACGCGGTGGTCGGCGTGACCGGGACCGAGCACGCGGCAGCGCCCGTTCGGCAGGTCGGCGTGGTGGGCTGCGGGCAGATGGGCGCCGGGTTCGCCGAGATCTGCGCGCGCCGGGGCTTGGCCGTCCACGTCGTCGCCCCCAGCGAGGACTCCGTCGGGCGCGGCCGTGCACGGCTGCGCCGCTCGCTGGACCGCCTGGTGCGGAAGGAGAAGATCGACGAGGGCGAGCGCGAGGCCGCACTCGACCGCATCACCTTCTCCACCGAGCTGAAGGACCTGCGGCACAGCGACTTCGTGCTGGAGTCCATCGCCGAGGACCTGGCCGCCAAGAGCGAGGTGTTCGCCGCGCTCGACCTCGTGGTCGAGGACCCGGCGGCGGTGCTCGCCTCGACCACCTCGTCGCTGCCCATCATGCGGATCGGCCGGGTCGCCGATGACCCCGCCCGGGTGATCGGCGTGCACTTCTTCAACCCGGTGCAGGTGATGCCGCTGGTGGAGGTGATCGGCTCGCTGCGCACCTCGGAGGCCACCGTCGCCCGGACGGTGTCGTTCCTGGACGGCGTGCTGGGCAAGCAGGTCGTGCGGGTCAAGGACCAGGTCGGGTTCATGGTGAACTCGGTGTTCGTGCCCTTCCTGATGTCGGCCGTGCGCGCGGTCGAGTCCGGGGTGGCCACCGCCGAGGACGTCGACCGGGGCCTGACCCAGGGCTGCGGGCACCCGATGGGCCCGCTCGCGCTCATCGACATGATCGGCCTGGACACGGTCGTGGCCGTCGGCGAGGCGATGTACGCCGAGACCAAGGAACCGCTGCACGCGCCGCCCGCGCTGCTGCTGCGGATGGTCGAGGGCGGGTTCCTCGGCCGCAAGAGCGGGCGCGGCTTCTACGAGCACCCGGCGGGTCCGGGACAGCGCGGATAACCGTCCATCATGGAGTGACCTGGTCGGGCCCGGTCGCGGCCCGCGAGAGCGTAGCCGACCGCCTGGGGGCGGTCCCAAGAGCAGCACACGAGCCGGCAGCGGCGCGCGCGAGCGCGGTCGAGCGCGTCGGCGGCGCGAGGAGAGGGACATGACTTCAGTGGATGCCGACCAGCAGGAGAAGCTCCTGCGCTATCTCAAGAGGACCGCGGTCGAGCTCAACGACGCGCGGGCCCGGCTGAGGGAGCTGGAGGAGCGCGCGTCCGAGCCCCTCGCGGTGGTCGGCATGAGCTGTCGCCTCCCGGGCGCCGACTCCCCGGCCGAGCTGTGGGACATGGTCGCCGAGGGCCGCGACGCCATCTCCGGGTTCCCGGACGACCGCGGCTGGGACCTGGAGCGGCTCTACGACCCGGACCCGGACAACCTCGGCACCAGCTACGCCAGGGCGGGCGGGTTCGTCCGCGGCGCCACGGGGTTCGACGCCGACTTCTTCGGGATCAGCCCGCGTGAGGCGCTGTCGATGGATCCGCAGCAGCGGGTCCTGCTGGAGCTGGCCTGGGAGGCGCTGGAGAACGCGGGCATCGACCCGACCTCGCTGCGCGGCACCGACACCGGCGTCTACGTCGGTGTGGGGCCGTCGGACTACGCGCAGATCCCGGCCGGCGCGGCGCCGCAGATCGAGGGGCTGCGGCTGACCGGCGGCACGACGAGCGTGGTGTCGGGCCGCGTCTCCTACACCTTCGGGTTCGAGGGCCCGTCGGTGTCGGTCGACACCGCCTGCTCGGCGTCCCTGGTGGCCCTGCACATGGCCGTTCAGGCGCTGCGCGCCGGGGAGTGCTCGCTGGCGCTGGTCGGCGGTGTGACGGTGCTGGCCGGGCCGACGCTGTTCATCGACTTCAGCAGGCAGCGCGGTCTCGCGCCGGACGGCCGCTGCAAGCCCTACGCCGCCGCCGCTGACGGCACCGGCTTCTCCGACGGCGCCGGGGTGGTGCTGCTGGAGCGGCTGTCCGACGCGCGCCGCAACGGGCGCCGGGTGCTGGCCGTGGTGCGCGGCAGCGCGGTGAACTCCGACGGCGCCAGCAACGGGCTAACCGCGCCGAACGGTCCCTCGCAGGAGCGGGTGATCCGGCAGGCGCTGGCCAACGCCGGGGTGTCCGCCGCCGAGGTGGACGTGGTCGAGGGGCACGGCACCGGGACCAGGCTGGGCGACCCGATCGAGATCCAGGCCCTGCTGGCCACCTACGGCCGCGACCGCGGGGCGGACCCGCTCTGGCTGGGCTCGGTCAAGTCCAACATCGGGCACAGCTCGACGGCCGCCGGGGTGGCCGCGGTGATCAAGATGGTGCAGGCGCTGCGCCACGAGACGCTGCCCGCGACCCTGCACGTGGACGCGCCGTCACCGCACGTGGACTGGTCCTCCGGCGGCGTCGAGCTGCTGGCCCAGGCGCGGCCGTGGAAGTCCGACGGCCGCCCGCGCCGGGCCGGTGTGTCCTCCTTCGGCGTCAGCGGCACCAACTGCCACGTGATCCTGGAAGAGGCCCCGGTCGCGGAACCGTCCGCCACCGCCGGACCGCTCGCGCAGGCGCCGCCCGCGGTGCCGGTCCTGGTGTCCGGTCGCGGGGCGGCGGCGGTGCGGGTCCAGGCCGAGCGGCTGCGGGCCGCCGTGCTGGCGCGCCCGGAGCTGACCGTGGCCGACCTCGGGTTCTCCACGGCGACCACGCGTGCCCACCTCGACCAGCGGGCCGCGGTCGTGGCCGCCGACCGGGACGCGCTGCTGTCCGGGCTGGCCGCGCTGATCGCGGCCGAGCCCGCCGACAACGTGGTCTGCGGCCCGGTGCTCGCCCCCGGCGCGCGCACGGTGTTCGTCTTCCCCGGGCAGGGGTCGCAGTGGGCCGGGATGGCCGTGGAGCTGCTGGGGTCGTCCCCGGTGTTCGCCGCCGAGATCGCGGCGTGCGGTGCGGCGCTGAGCGAGTTCGTGGACTGGCGGCTGGAGGACGTGTTGCGCGGCGTCGAGGGCGCGCCGGCGCCGGAGCGCGTCGACGTCGTGCAGCCCTTGCTGTTCGCGGTGATGGTGGGCCTGGCGGCGGTGTGGCGCTCTTACGGCGTCGAGCCGGTCGCGGTGGTCGGGCACTCGCAGGGGGAGATCGCCGCCGCCGTGGTGGCGGGCGGGCTGTCGCTCGCCGACGGCGCGCGGGTGGTGGCGCTGCGGTCGCGGGCGATCGCGGAGCGGCTCGCGGGCCTCGGCGGCATGGTCTCGGTCGCCGCGCCCGTCGAGCGGGTCGAGGAGGCGATCGCGCCGTACGGCGGTCGGGTGTCCGTGGCGGCGGTGAACGGACCAGCGGCCGTGGTGGTCTCCGGCGAGCCCGACGCGCTGGCGGAGCTGATGGCCGCCTGCGAGCGCGACGGGGTGTGGACCCGCCGGGTCGCGGTGGACTACGCCTCGCACTCGGCACAGGTGCGGGGCATCGAGACCGAGCTGGCCCAGCTGCTGGGCCCGGTGGCGCCGAAGTCGGGGTCGGTTCCGTTCTACTCGACCACGGTGGGCGGGTTCGTGGACACGGCCACCCTCGACGCCGGGTACTGGTACCGCAACCTGCGGGGACGCGTCGGGTTCGAGCCCGCCGTGCGGGCCCTGGTCGAGGACGGCGCGGGCTGCTTCGCGGAGATGTCCCCGCACCCGGTGCTGACCTCGGCCATCGAGGACACCGTCGCCGACCACGGTGCGGCGTCGCGGGTCGGTGTCGTCGGGACGCTGCGGCGCGGGGAAGGCGGGTTCGCGCGGTTCGCGCTCTCCCTGGCCGAGGCGCACGTGGCGGGCGTGGCCGTGGACTGGGCGGCGTTGCACGCGGGCGGTCGCGCCGTCCCCCTGCCGACCTACGCCTTCCACCGGGAGCGGTACTGGCTGCCGTCGGCCGCTGGCGGCGGGGACGCCGCGGCGGCGGGTCTGCACGCGGTGGACCACCCGATCCTGGTCGCCGCCGCGCGGATCGGCGAGCGCGACGAATGGCTCTACACCGGCCGCATCACCCCGCAGCGCCAGCCCTGGACCCGCGACCACGTTGTCTTCGGCATCCCGATCGTCCCGGGCGTCGCCCTGGTGGAACTGGCGCTGGCCGCCGGTGCCGGGGTCGGGTACGGCGTCCTGGAGGAGCTGGTGCTCGCCGCGCCGCTCGTCCTGGCCGATGAGGCGGGCTGCCGGGTCCAGGTGACCGTCGGCGCACCGGAGGACGGCACACGCCGCGAGGTCGCGGTGTACTCGATCCCCGACGCCGGGCCGGACGGCGAGCGGGCCGAACCCCGCTGCCACGCCCGCGGCTGGCTGGTCGCCGAGTCGGCCCCGGTCGCCCCCGCGCCCGCCCAGTGGCCGCCCGCGGGAGCCGAGCCGGTCGACGTGGCCGCGCTCTACGACCGGATGGGACTTGCGGGCCTGGACTACGGGCCGCTCTTCCGCGGCATCCGGGCGGCCTGGCGGCTCGGCACCGAGGTCTACACCGAGGTCGCCCTGCCCGACGACGCCGACGACGCGGGCTTCGTGCTGCACCCGGGCCTGTTCGACGCCGCCCTGCAGGGGGCGCTCGTGGACAAGGACCCGGCAGCGTCGGTGGAGATGCCGTTCACCTGGTCCGGGGTGAGTCCGGGGCGGCGCGTGCGCTCGGCGCGGGTGCGGATCGCCACCGCGGCCGAGACCGGCCTGCGGGTCGACGTGCTGGACGAGACCGGCGCGCCGGTGATGAGCGTCGGCGGGCTGGTCTACCGCTCGGTGGACCAGGCCCAGCTCGAACGCGTGCGCGGCGGCGGACCGACCTCGCTGTACGCCGTCGAGTGGGCACCGGTGGCGGTGGCGGCCGGGTCCGCGCGGCTGGCCCGGATCGGCTGGGAGGCCGGTCGCACCGACGCCGAGGTGGTGGCGGCGCTGGAGAGCGCGGTCGCCGAGGGCGGCGCGGCCCCGGACGCGGTACTGGTCCGGATCGCCCCCGCCGCCCCCGGGGCGGCAACTCCCGACGCGGCCCGCCAGGCCGCCGGGCGGATGCTCGCGGTCCTCCAGCGGTGGCTGGCCACCGAGCGCCTGGCCGAGACCCGGCTGGTCGCCGTCACCAGCGGCGCCGTCGCGCTGCCCGGAGAGACCCCCGACATCGCGCAGGCCACCGCCTGGGGACTGGCGCGCAGCGTCCAGTCCGAGCACCCGGGGCGGATCGTGCTGGTGGACCTCGACCCCGCGGGCACCGACCCGGCCGACGTGCCGTGGCCCGCTCTGCTGGCCGCCGACGAACCGCAGCTCGCCGTGCGGGCGGGCGCGGTGTCGGCGCCGCGGCTGGCGCGGGCCCCCGAGGCGGGGGAGAGCGCGCCGCGCGGACTCGACCCGGACGGCACCGTGCTGGTCACCGGCGGCACGGGCGGTCTGGGCGCGGTGTTCGCCCGGCACCTCGCGGGCAAGCACGGCATCAGGAACCTGCTGCTGGTCAGCCGCAGCGGCCCCGCCGCCGAGAACGCCGCCGACCTCGCGGCCGAGCTGACCGCGCTGGGCGCGCGGGTGCGGATCGAAGCCTGCGACATCGCCGACCGCGAGCAGGTCGGCACCCTGCTCGCCACGCTGGACGCCCCGCTCACCGCGGTTGTGCACACCGCGGGCGTGCTGGCCGACGGCGTGGTCGAGTCGGTCACCCCCGAGCAGCTCGACCGGGTTATGCGGCCGAAGGTGGACGCCGCGTGGCAGCTGCACGAGCTGACCGCCGGGGCCGATCTGGCGGCGTTCGTGCTGTTCTCCTCGGGCGCGTCGCTGTTCGGCAACCCGGGGCAGGCCTGCTACGCCGCCGCGAACGGCGGTCTCGACGCGATGGCCCAGCGGCTGCGGGCCGAGGGCGTGCCCGCCACGTCCCTGGCGTGGGGCGTGTGGGACGAGGGCGTCGGCATGGCCGGGCGCCTGGACCACACGAACGTCTCGCGCATCGAGCAGGCGGGCGTCGCGCTGCTGCCGGTCGAGCGCGGCCTTGAGCTGTTCGACCACGCCATCGGCCTGGGCACGGGCTTGCTGGCGCCCATCCAGCTCGACCTGCCCGGCCTGCGCGCCCAAGCCCGCTCGGGCGCGCTGCCCGCCCTGCTGCGCGGTCTGGTCCGGGTGCCCGCGCAGGCCGCCGAGGTCGCGGGCGGCTCGCTGGCGCAGCGGCTGGCCGGTGTCGAGGAGCACGAGCGCGGGCCGGTGGTCCTGGATCTGGTGCTGGGGCAGGTCTCGGCCGTGCTGGGGCACGGGTCGGCGGCCGTGATCGACCCCGACCGGGTGTTCAAGGACATGGGCTTCGACTCCCTGGCCAG
The DNA here is from genome assembly GCF_042657845.1 of Actinokineospora guangxiensis. NCBI lineage: Bacteria > Bacillati > Actinomycetota > Actinomycetes > Pseudonocardiales > Pseudonocardiaceae > Actinokineospora > Actinokineospora guangxiensis. Next base: position 571,152 of record NZ_JBHSKF010000002.1, read on the forward strand.
CGTCGGGCTGCGCAACCGGCTCGGCCGGATCACCGGTCTGCGGCTGCCCGCCACCGTGGCCTTCGACCACCCGACCGCGACGGCGCTGACCGGCTACCTGCTCGACTCCGTCGAACCGGCGGCGGCGGCCGAGGTGCCGGTCCAGGACGAGAACGCGCGCGTCCGCGCCGCCTTGGCCTCGATCCCGATCGAGCGCCTGCGCCGGGCGCACCTGCTGGACGCCCTGCTGGAGCTGGCCCGCGGCGACGCCGCGCAGGCCGAGGCCGAGGACGACGGGGAGATCGACGGGGAGATCGACGACCTCGACGCCGAAGCCCTGATCCGCATCGCCCAGGGGGTCTAGACGTGCTCGCCGACCACAGGGGCGCCGCCCACCGCATGGACAGGAAGGACCGGGCGTGACCGCCGACAAGAACGACCTGATCGCCGCGCTGCGGAAGTCGATCAAGGAGAACGACCGGCTCCGCAAGCAGAACTCGCAGCTGCGGGCGCGCTCGGCCGAGCCGCTGGCGATCGTCGGGATGAGCTGCAGGCTGCCGGGCGGGGCGTCCTCGCCGGAGCGGCTGTGGGAGCTGCTGTCGCAGGGCCGCGACGCCCTGGTCCCGCTGCCCGGCGACCGCGGCTGGGACGTCGAGCGGCTGTACCACCCGGACCCGGCCCACCCCGGCACGACGTACGCCCGGATGGGCGGCTTCGTCGAGGGAGTCGCCGACTTCGACGCCGACTTCTTCGGCATCGGCCCGCGCGAGGCCCTGGCCATGGACCCGCAGCAGCGGCTGATCCTGGAGGGCGCGTGGGAGGCGCTGGAGGACAGCGGCATCGACCCGACCTCGCTGCGCGGCAGCGACACCGGCGTGTTCTGCGGCGCGATCAGCTCCGAGTACGGCGCCACGATGCCGCCGGAACTGGGCGGCTACCGGCTCGGCATCCTGACCAGCGTGCTGGCCGGGCGGATCTCCTACCTGCTCGGCCTGGAGGGGCCCGCGGTCACTGTGGACACCGCCTGCTCGTCCTCGCTGGTGGCGCTGCACCAGGCCGCGCAGGCGCTGCGGGCCGATGAGTGCTCGCTGGCCCTGGTCGGCGGGGTGACGGTGCTGTCGAGCCCCACCCTGCTGGTCGAGTTCAGCAGGCAGCGCGGACTCGCGCCGGACGGCCGGTGCAAGGCGTACTCGGCGGAGGCCGACGGCACCGGCTTCGCCGACGGCTGCGGCGTCGTCGTGCTGGAGCGGCTGTCGGAAGCGCGCAGGCGCGGGCACACCGTGCTGGCCGTCGTGCGCGGCAGCGCGGTGAACTCCGACGGCGCCAGCAACGGGCTGACCGCGCCGAGCGGGCCCGCGCAGGAGCGGGTGATCCGCGCCGCGCTGGCGAACTCGGGGCTCTCGGCGGCGGACGTCGACGCGGTGGAGGGCCACGGCACCGGCACGGAGCTGGGCGACCCCATCGAGGCGCACGCGCTGCTGGCCACCTACGGCCGGGAGCGGGTGAACGGCCCGCTGTGGCTGGGGTCGGTCAAGTCCAACATCGGGCACACCTCGGCGGCGGCGGGGATCGCCGGTCTCATCAAGATGGTGCTGGCGATGCGGCACGGCACGCTGCCCGCCACCCTGCACGCGGAGACCCCGTCGCCGAGCGTGGACTGGGACCTCGGCGAGGTCGCCGTGCTGTCGCGGTCGCGGCCGTGGCCCGCCGACGCCGAGCGTCCGCGCCGGGCAGGCGTCTCGTCGTTCGGGGTGAGCGGCACCAACGCGCACGTCATCCTGGAGGAGGCTCCCGCACCCGCGGCCGAGGCCGCACCCGCCGCCGAGGCCCCCCGTCCGCCGGGCGTGGTGCCGGTGCTGGTGTCCGGGCGCGGCGACGCGGCGCTGCGGGCGCAGGCCGGGCTGCTGCGCGAGCACGTCGCGGCGCGGCCCGAGCTGACCCCGGCCGACATCGGCTACTCGGCGGCGACCACGCGCGCGCTGCTGGAGCGGCGCGCCGTGGTCCCGGCCGCCGACCGCGACGGCCTGCTCGCCGGGCTGGCGGCCGTGGCCGCGGGCGACCCCGCCGCGGTCGGCGGGCGCGCGATCGCGGGGAAGACCGCGGTGCTGTTCACCGGGCAGGGGGCGCAGCGCGCCCGGATGGGCGCGGACCTCGCGGCCGCGCACCCGGGGTTCGCCCGCGCGCTGGATGAGGTGTGCGCGGCGGTCGACCCGCTGGTGGGCCGGTCGGTGCGCGCGCTGCTGAACGCCGAGCCCGGCTCAGCGGAGGCGGAACTGCTGAACGCCACGGAGTACACCCAGGTGGCGCTCTTCGCCGTCGAGGTGGCGCTGTACCGCCTGGTCGAGTCCTACGGCGTGCGGCCGGACTTCCTGATCGGCCACTCGGTCGGCGAGATCGCCGCCGCGCACGTGGCAGGCGTGCTGTCGCTGCCGGACGCCGCCGCGCTGGTGGCGGCGCGCGGCAGGCTCATGGGCGCACTGCCCGCGGGCGGGGTGATGGTGGCGGTGCAGGCCGCCGAGGACGAGGTCGCCGCGTCCCTGGCGGGCTTCGCGGGCAGGCTGGAGATCGCCTCGGTCAACGCCCCGCGCGCGGTGGTCGTCTCCGGCGACGCCGAGGCCGCCGACGAGTGGCTGCCCGTCTTCGCCGACCGCAAGACCTCGCGGCTGGCGGTGTCGCACGCCTTCCACTCGCCCCGCATGGAGCCGATGCTGGCGGACTTCGCCGAGGTCGCCCGGGGACTGACCTTCGCCAGGCCGGGCATCCCGATCGTGTCGAACGTGACCGGCGAGCGCGTCACCGACGAGATCACCGACCCGGCGTACTGGGTCGAGCACGTTCGGCGGTCGGTGCGGTTCGCCGACGGCGTGCGCACCCTGTACCGCTCGGGTGTCCGGCGGTTCCTGGAGCTGGGTCCGGACGCGGTTCTCACCGCCATGGCCCGTCAGACCGTGGACGAGGTCGCCGAGGCGGCGGGCGCCACCGATGACGCGGTCCTGGTCGCGGCGCTGCGCAAGGGCCGCGACGAGGCCGAGGTGTTCGCCCGGTTCCTCGGCGAGGCGCGGATCGCGGGCGTCGCCGTCGACTGGGCCGCCTACTACGCCGGGACCGGCGCGGCCCGGGTGGACCTGCCCACCTATGCCTTCCAGCGGGAGCGCTTCTGGCTGGCCCCCGGAACCGGCGGGGCGGACGCCGCCGCCGGTCAGACCGGTCTCGACCACACCATCCTCACCGCGGCCGTGCCGCTGGCCGACCGCGACGAATGGGTGTTCACCGGCCGCGTGGCCGCGGACGCCCAGCCGTGGATCGCCGACCACGCCGTTCTCGGCGTCGTGGTGCTCCCCGGCTCCGCCCTGGTCGACCTGGCGATGGCGGCGGGCTCGGCCATCGGCTGCCCGGCGCTGGACGAGCTGGAGATCGGCGCGCCGCTGGTGCTCGCCGACGACGCCCGGCAGGTCCAAGTGACCGCGGGCCCGGCCGACGCCGACGGCGGGCGCGAGATCGCGATCTACTCGCGCGCCGTCGCGGGCGGGGCGGAGGCGGTCCGCCACGCGACCGGCCGGTTGAGCGCCGAGACCGTGCCGGTGCTCGCCGTCGACACCGAGTGGCCGCCCGCGGACGCCGAGCCGGTGGCCGCCGACGACCTCTACGCCCGCCTCGCCGAGGCCGGGATCGACCACGGCGCGCTGTTCCAGTGCGTTCGGGCGCTCTGGCGTCGCGGCGACGAGGTCTTCGCCGAGGTGGCGCTGCCCGACGACACCGACGGCACCGGCTACGGCCTGCATCCGGCCCTGTTCGACGCGGCGCTGCACGCGGGCCTGCTCGACGTCGACCCGGCGGCCGGTCCGCTGCTGCCCGACTCCTGGGCGAAGGTCTCCTTCGGGCCGGGCACCGCGGCGCGCCTGCGGGTGCGCGTCGCGGTGGCCGACTCGGTGCTGCGGGTGGAGGCGGTCGACCCCGACGGCGGGCCCGTGGTGTCGGTCGGCCGGGTCGGGTACCGCCCGGCCGCGCCGCGCCTCGACAGCGCGCTGCGCCCCGGCGCGGACTCCCTGTACGCCCTGACCTGGGCACCGGTGGACGCCGGGTCCGCACCGACCGCGCGGGTGGCCGTGCTGGGCGGGCTGGACGCGGCGGGGGAGCGGTTCGCCGACCTCGACGCCCTCGTCGCGGCCGTCGCCGGGGGCGCCGCGCCCCCCGCCCTCGTGCTCACCGCGCTGGACTCCAGCGACCCGGACGCCCGAGCGGTGTGCCGCCGCGCGCTCGACACCGCGCGGCGCTGGGTCGCCGGTCCGCTCGCGGCCGACGCGCGCCTGGTGGTGGTGACCCGGGGCGCCACGGCGGCAGGCGGTCTGCTGCCCGATCCCGCCGTCGCCGCGGCCTGGGGCGCGCTGCGGGTCGCCCAGGCCGAGCACCCGGACACCATCGTGCTGGTCGATCTCGACGACCTGGGCAGTCCGGAGTGGACGGTTCTCGGCAAGCTGGACGAGCCCGAACTGGCCGTGCGCGGCGGCGCGCTGTTCGCCCCCCGCCTCACCCCGGCCCCGGCGCCAGAGGCGGGCCCGGCGCCGAACCCCGACGGCACCATCCTGATCACCTGCGGCCCCGGCGGCGCGGGTACCGCGCTGGCCCTGCGGCTCGCCGAGCGGCACGCGCCCACCAGGCTGCTGCTGGTGGCCGTCGGCGGAAGCGACGAGACGGCGGCGGCGGTCAAGACGGTCGCCACGGCCCTCGGCGCACGCGTCGCCGCCTGCGACTCCGCCGACGGGCTCGCAGAGGTCCTGTCCTCGGTGGAGCGGCTCACCGCGGTCGTCCACGCCCCTGGCGTGCTGGCGGACGGCACCCTCGACGCGCACACCGGCGACCAGGTCGACCGGGCGATCGACGCCAAGCTCGACGTCGCGCTGCGGCTGCGGGAGCTGACCGCCGGGCAGGACCTGGCGGCGTTCGCGCTGGTCTGCTCCGACGCCGGGCTCTCCGGCGCGGGCGGCCGGATCGCCAACGCCGCGGGCGACGCGGCCCTGGACGCGCTCGGCCACCGGCTGCGCGCCGACGGCGTGCCCGCCACCGCGCTGGTGTGGGGCGCCGAACCCGACCTGGTGCCGCACCTGGCCGACCGGGCGATCACCGCCGCGCCCGCGCTGCTCGCGCCGCTGCGGCCGGACCTGGCCGAACTGCGGGCCCAGGCCCGCCAGGGCACGCTGGCCCCGCTGCTGCGCGGCCTGGTGCGGGTGCCCGCCCGACGCGGCCGCGCCGCCGGGACGCTGGCCCGCGCGCTCGCCGAGGTCGACGCGGCGGACCGCCTCCGGGTCGTCCTCGACGTGGTCCGCGCGCAGCTCGCCGCGGTCCTCGGGCACGACAGCCACACCGCGATCGACCCCGACCGCCCGTTCAAGGACGTCGGCCTCGACTCCATGGGCGCGGTCGAGCTGCGCAACCGCCTCAACCGGGTCACCGGCCTGCGGCTGCCCGCCACGATGGTCTTCGACCACCCGACCCCGGCGGCGATCGCGCGGCGGGTCCTGGGCGAGGTCACCGACGCCGAGCCGGTCGCCGCCGTTGCCGGGCCGCGCCGGGGGATGGCTGACGAGCCGCTGGCGATCGTGGGGATGAGCTGCCGCTACCCCGGCGGGATCACCTCACCGGACGAACTCTGGGACCTCGTCGCCGCGGGCGGTGACGGGATCACCGGGTTCCCGACCGACCGCGACTGGGACCTGGACGCGCTGTTCCACCCCGACTTCGAGAACCCCGGCACCACCTACGCCGAGGCGGGCGGGTTCGTCGCGGGCGCGGGCGACTTCGACGCGGGCTTCTTCGCCGTCGGGCCGAACGAGGCGCGGGCGATGGACCCCCAGCAGCGCTGGCTGCTGGAGGGCGCGTGGGAGGCGCTGGAGCACGCGGGCATCGACCCGAACACCCTGCGCGGCAGCGACACCGGCGTGTACTGCGGCGCGACCAACACCGACTACGGCACCGTGGTGCCCCCGGAGCTGGACGAGTTCCACATGACCGGCGTGATGTCGAGCGTCCTGTCCGGCCGGGTCGCCTACACCCTCGGCCTGGAGGGCCCGGCGATCACCGTCGACACGGCCTGCTCCGCCTCGCTGGTGGCGGTGCACCTGGCGATGCAGGCGCTGCGGGCGGGGGAGTGCTCGCTGGCTCTGGCAGGCGGTGTGACGGTGATGTCCACTCCCGTGGCCGTGACCGACACCGCGCGCCTGCGGGGCCTCTCGCCCGACGGCCGGTGCAAGGCGTTCGCGGCCACTGCGGACGGCACGTCGTTCTCCGACGGCATGGGCCTGCTCGTGCTGGAGCGCCTGTCCGACGCCCGCCGCAACGGCCACACCGTGCTCGCGGTGCTGCGCGGCAGCGCGGTCAACCAGGACGGCGCCACCAACGGGCTCACCGCGCCGAACGGCCCCTCCCAGGAGCGGGTGATCCGGGCCGCCCTGGCCGCCTCCGGGCTGCGGCCCGACCAGGTGGCGGCGGTGGAGGCGCACGGCACCGGCACCGGCCTCGGCGACCCGATCGAGGCGCACGCGCTGCTGGCGACCTACGGCCAGGACCGCGAGCACGGCCCGCTGTGGCTGGGCTCGATCAAGTCCAACATCGGGCACGCCGGTCCCGCCGCCGGCGTCGCCGGTGTGATCAAGATGGTGCAGGCGCTGCGGCACGAGGTGCTGCCGCGCACCCTGCACGTGGACGAGCCGTCCCCGCACATCGACTGGGACACCGGCGACGTCGAGCTGCTGCTGGAGAACCGGCCGTGGAAGGCCAACGGGCACCCGCGCCGCGGCGGCGTCTCCGCGTTCGGCATGAGCGGCACCAACGCGCACGTGATCGTCGAGGAGGCGCCTGACCCACGGCCGGACCCGGTGCCGGATCGCGGCCGGCCGCCCGGTGTGCCGGTGCTGCTGTCGGCGCGCACCCGCGCCGCGCTACGGGGGCAGGCCGAGCGGCTGCGCGCCCACCTGCTCGCCGACCCCGGCATCGACCCGCTCGACGTCGGCTTCTCCTCGGCGACGAGCCGGGCGGCCATGACCCGCCGCGCCGCGGTCGCCGCCCGCGACCGCGACGAGCTGCTCGACGGGCTCGCGGCGCTGGCCGACGACCGGCCCGCCGACCACACCGCCGACGGCAAGGTCATGCCCGGCAAGACGGTGTTCGTCTTCCCCGGCCACGGCTCGCAGTGGACCGAGATGGCCGTCGAGCTGCTGGACACCGCGCCGGTGTTCGCCGCCGAGATCAGGGCCTGCGCCACGGCGTTCGAGCCGTACGCGGACTGGAACCTGGAGGATGTGCTGCGCGGCGCGCCGGGCGCCCCGTCGATGGACGTGGTCGACGGCGTGATCCCGGTGACCGTGCTCCAGCCCGCGGTGTTCTCGGTGATGGTGTCGCTGGCCGCGCTCTGGCGGGCCCACGGCGTCGAGCCGGACGTGGTCGTCGGCCACTCGCAGGGCGAGGTCGCCGCCGCCTATGTCGCCGGGGCGCTGTCGCTGGAGGACGCGGCCAGGATCGTGGTGGTCCGCAACCGGCTCGCCCACGAGCGGATGCCCAACGACGCGGGCCTGCTGTGGATCGGCGCCCCCGACGACGAGGTCGAGCGGCGCGTGCGCAAGCACGGCGGCCGGGTCTCGGTCTCGGTGGTGAACAGCCCGGTCTCCGTGGTGCTCACCGGCGACGCCGACGTGCTGGCGGAGGTCCGGGCCGAGTACGAGCGCGACGGGGTGCGGACCCGCCCGCTCGGCACGGCCTTCGCCTCGCACACGGCCGCCGTCGAGGTCCTCAAGGACGAACTGCTGGAGCAGCTGGCCACGGTCTCGCCCCGCGAAGGGCAGGTGCCGTTCTTCTCCAGCGCGCGCGGGCGCTACGTCGACACCGCGCGCCTGGACGCGGCCTACTGGTACCGCAACCTGCGGCGGCGGGTCGGCTTCGAGGCCGCGATCTGCGGGCTCATCGACGACGGGGCGACCCGCTTCATCGAGGTCTCGCCACACACCGTGCTGACGACCGCGATCGAGCAGACCGCGACGGCACACGACGGGGAGGGCCGCGGCGAGACCGTCGCCACGGTCGGCACGCTCCGGCGCGACGAGGGCGGCCTGAGCCGGTTCGCCCTGTCGCTGGCCGAGGCGCACACCGTCGGCATCGCGGTGGACTGGGCCGGGTTCTACGCCGGGACCGGCGCGCGGCGGGTGTCCCTGCCGACCTACGCCTTCCAGCGCAGGCGGTACTGGCTCGCCCCCGCATACGGCGCTGTCGCCGCGCGGCCGGGCCAGGACACGGTGGCCGAGGAGAGCGGCGACGAGGAGGGCGGGGCGCTCGTGCGGCAGCTGGCCGCCGTGCCCGCCGCCGACCGCGAGGCGCTGGTGCAGGAGGTCATCCGCGACCAGGTCGCCGCCGTGCTCGGATACGCCTCGGGCGCGGCGATCGAGGCCGACCAGGGCTTCTGGGAACTGGGCTTCAACTCCGTCGGCGTGGTCCGGCTGTGCAACCGGCTGAACCGGGTGGCCGGGGTGTCGGTGCCCTCGACCGCCGTCTTCGAGCACCCCGACGTGGTCGGCCTGAGCCGCTGGTTCCTGCGGCACGTGGCCGCCGACCTGGCAGCGGCCGACCCCGAGCCGGGTGGGTCCGCGACGGACACCGCCGCGGAGCCGACGGTGGACCCGGTCCTGACTTCGGCCAACGACCTGGCCCCGGACAGCGGCGGGATGTTCACCTCGCTGCTGCGGCACGCCCTCGACGACGGCGACCTCGACGGCGGCCTGCGCTGGCTGATGCAGGCCTCGCGGTTCCGCCCGGCCTTCACCGCGCCCACCGGACTTCCGGAGAGCGGCGGTCGCGTGGTGCGCCTGGCCCGAGGCGACTCCGACGTGGCGGTCGTCTGCGTCCCCTCGTTCGCGGTCGGCTCGGGTCCGCACCTGTTCCTGGCGCTCGCGCAGCGGCTGTCCGGGCACGGCGTCTACGCCTGCGCGCTGCCCGGCTTCCGCGCCGGCGAACCGCTGCCAGGGTCCTGGGACGCCGCCATGGCCGTGCTCGCCGACGACGTCCGGCGGGCTGTGGGGGACACCGCCGAGATCGTCCTCGTCGGCTACTCCATCGGCGGCGTGGTCGCGCACTCGCTGGCCGCGGAGCTGGAGCGCGGCGGCCGGGCCGCCACGAGCCTGGTGCTGCTGGACTCGCCGTCGCCGGGGTTCGTCGTGGCCAACGGCGGCGGGGCCTTCCAGTCGAGCATGACCCAGCTGCTCAGCGGCGACTTCGACCTGGCCTTCGACGCGACGGGCTGGCTGGCGATGGGCGCCTACCTGCGCCTGCTGCCCGAGCGCGCCGACGCCGACCCCGGCCTCCCGCGGCTGTACGTGCGCGCCGAGGAGGAGCACTCCTGGCCGCGGTGGGACGACGGCTGCGCCGTGGTCGACATCGAGTCAGACCACTTCGGACTGATCAACGCTCCGGCCTGCGCGGTGGCCGTGCAGGACTGGATCCGGGGCGGTTGCCCCGCCGACGCGGCGACCCCGCACGAGAAGGAGACGTGATGACCCATCCCGACCCGAACGACGCCGTGGTCGCCGGCGGTGCGCGCTGCCCGCTCGACCACGGCACGCCGGCCGGCGGGACGGTGATCCCCTCGTCGGCCGTGCGCGGCCCGGCCCTGACCCAGCGCGAGCAGCTGGTCCGCTACACCACGCGGCGCACCCAGTTCCTGAACGAGTGCAAGAGCGAGTTCGGCCGCCGGTTCAAGCTCCACCTGATCCCGGGTGTCGACTTCTTCGTGATCACCGATCCCGAGGACGTGCGGTCGGTGTTCACCGCGCCGCGCACGAGCCTGCACTGCGGCAACTCCAACGGCGCGCTGGAGAAGTACTTCGGCAGCACCGGGATCGCCTTCCTCGACGAGGGCGCGCACCTGGCCCGCCGCAAGGTGCTGACCCGCAGCTTCAAGGGCGCGGCCTTCCACCGCGTCACCGCGGCGGTCGAGCAGATCACCGCGGACGCGGTCGCGGGCTGGCCGCGCGAGGAGGTCGTGGACCTGCACCCGCTGGTGCACCGCTGGGCGATGAACGTCATCCGCGAGGTGGTCTACGGCAAGGTGGTCCCGAGCTGCTGGCCCCAGCTGCTGGACGCGCTGATGGACATGGTCGAGCTGAACCGCCACCCCACGGCGATGCTGATGGTCGACCGCTGGTCCTCGACCAAGAAGCGGCTCATGAAGAAGCGCCCCGCCACGGGGCTCAAGAGGTTCTGGGGCGACCGCAGGCGCGTTGACGGCCTCATCGCCAAGACCATCGCCGAGCGGCTGGAAGTCGGCGAGCTGGGCGACGACATGCTGTCGGTGCTGTTCGGCATCACCGGCGAGGACGGCTCGCCGCTCTCGGTCAGGGAGCTGCGCGACGAGATCATGACCATGTTCGTCGCGGGCACCGTGACGACCGTGTCGGCGGTCTGCTGGTCGGTCGAGCACTTCTCCCGCGACCCCGAGCGCCTCGAGCGGCTGCGCGCGGAGATCGCGGGCGGGGAGTCCGATGAGTACCTCACCGCCGCGGTGCACGAGGCGCTGCGGCTCAACCCGCCGCTGCCGAACAACCTGGCCCGCCAAGTGGTCGAGCCGATCGTGATCGGCGGCGTGCGCTACGAGCCCGGACAGCTGCTGGTGCCCAGTGCCGAGCTGATGAACAACGACCCGGAGCGCTACCCCGAACCGGAGAAGTTCCGCCCGGAGCGCTTCCTCGGTGTGCAGCCGGGCCAGTACACGTGGATCCCGTTCGGCGGCGGGCACACCCGCTGCATGGGCGACCGGATCGCCATCCACGAGATCAAGGCCATGCTGCGCGAGCTGGTGACCGGCTTCGACTTCGAGCGTGCCGAACCGGGCCTGGCCGCCGCTGTGCCGCGCGGTCCGGTCGTGGTGCCGCGGGGCGGACCGCGGATCGCCCTGCGCCCCCGGACCGCGGTCGCCGCGGGCCGCTGACCCGCACCCCCACCGACAAGGAGTTCCCGTGCCCATCCCGTACACCACCGGCGTGCACCAGCTCGCCCCTCAGACCTTCGCCTACCTTCAGGGCACCTGCGCGACCGGCTACAGCAACGCGGGCCTGGTCGTCAGCGGCGACGAGGCGCTGCTCGTGGACACGCTGTACACCCTCGACCAGACCCGGCTGATGCTGTCCGCCATCGCCGACACCGTCCCCGCCGCCGACATCTGCTGGGTGGTCAACACCCACCACGACGGCGACCACTGGTGGGGCAACCAGCTCGTCTCCGACGCCATGATCGTGTCCTCGACGGCGGCGGCCCGGGTGATGCGCCACGCCGGTCCGGAGACCGTGGTCCCGTACCTGTCGCCGGACACCGACCCCCGGTTGCGCGCGATCCTGGAGCCGTTCGACTTCTCCGGCATCACCCCGACATACCCGACGATCACCTTCACCGGCGAGCTGGAGCTGACCGTGGGCGCCCGCACTGTGCGGGTGCTGGAGGTCGGACCGGCGCACACCGTCGGGGACGTGATCATCCACGTGCCCGACGAGCGCGTCGTGTACGCCGGGGACGTCCAGGTGTTCGGCGGCCACGGCGTGGTGCACTGCGGTCCGATCGCCAACTGCGTCCGGGCGTGCGACACCATCCTCGACCTCGACCCCGAGTTCGTCGTCCCCGGCCACGGACCGGTGGGCGGCAAGGCCGAGGTCCGCCAGTTCCGCGACTACCTCGAACTCGTGCAGGGCCACGCCACCGCCGCCCACGCGAAGGGCCAGTCCGCCCTGGAGGCGGCGCGGGAGTTCGACTTCGGCTCGGTCCCCGACCTCGCGCACCCCGAGCGCGTGATCCTCAACATCGGCGCGGTGTACCGCGAGATCAACACCGACGGCACCCCCGGGCCGGGCCAGCTGCTGCACCAGATGGTGGACCTGGAGGAGAACCTGAAGACCCAGAAGGAGAAGGTGACGGCATGAGCGCCCAGCACACCACCACGCGGATGGCTCCCGCGCCCGCGGAACTGGTCCGCCCCATCATGGGCATGCCGGAGGAGACGTCCGATCCGGACGGTCCGCTGTCGCACATCGTCGGCAGCCCGGTGCCCAACGTCCTGGGCGTGCTCGGCAACCACCCGGCGCTGCTCACGGCGCTCGACCCGATGTTCTCGCTGCTGGCCGACGGGACACTGTCCCTGCGCGACAGCGAACTGGTGATCCTGCGGGTCGCCTTCGTCGTGCGCTCGACCTACCAGTGGGCCCACCACGCGGCGATCGGGGCCAAGGCGGGCATCAGCGCCGAGGAGATCGCCCGGGTGCCCGCGGGTCCGGACGCGCCCGGCTGGTCCGAGCGGGACGCGGCCCTGCTGCGCATGGTCGACGAGCTGCGCTCGCCCGAGGCCCGTGTGTCGGACACCACCTGGCAGCAGCTCTCGGCCCACTACGACGAGCCGCAGATCCTGGAGCTGCTCACCACCGTCGGCGTCTACACGACGCTGGCCTACGTCCTGAAGTCCTGCGACGTCGCCGTCGAGGACTGGTTCGCCGACCCGCCCGCCCTCCCCGAGGCGTGACAGCGCGCACCGGACCTGCGCACCGGATCTGCGCACCGGACCCCGAGGCCACGGCGCGCACCGCAATCCCGAACGAGGACAAGAGAAGGTGGAGCAATGACCCAGGCGACCGGAGTCGTGCGGGAGGAGGCCATCGGGCCGGACTTCTTCGACGACCCGCACAAGTACTACCGCCGCTGGCGCAAGGGCGGCGCGGTCCTGCGCGTCCGCAGGCCCAACGGACTGCCGCACTGGCTGATCATCGGCTTCGGCGAGGCGCGGGCCGCGCTGGCGGACCCGCGGATGCGCAAGGACGTCACCGAGCTGTACGACATCCTGCGCCGGGTCTCCCCGGACGGCAAGGGCGCGGGCGCGTCGGAGGCCCTGTCCTCGCACATGCTCAACAGCGACCCGCCGGTGCACACCCGGCTGCGCAAGCTGGTCACCCGCGAGTTCACCGGCAGGCGCGTCGCCGCCCTGCGCCCGCGCGTGGAGGAGATCACCAGGAACCTCCTGGACGAGATGGAGGGCAAGGACGAGGTCGACCTCATCGAGGACCTGGCCGCGCCGCTGCCGGTCATGGTGATCTGCGAGCTGCTGGGCGTGCCGTTCGAGGACCGGGCGGACTTCCAGGAGTGGTCGAAGATCCTGCTCGACGCCGATCCCACCGTGGACACCTCCGCCGTCTCGCGGAAGATGAGCGACTTCCTGGCCGCCCTGCTGGAGGCCAAGCGCGTCGACCCCGGCGACGACCTGCTGTCCGGCCTGGTCGCCCAGGGCGGAGATGACGGTGACGACGACGATGACGACGATGACGATGCCGAGGGCAGCGGCGGCGACCAGCTCAGCACCAAGGAACTGGTCGCGATGGCGTTCCTGCTGCTGGTGGCCGGGCACGAGACCGCGCTGCACCTGATCGGCAACGGCATCTACATGATGCTGCGCGACAAGGAGGCGTTCGACTCGCTGCGGGCCAACCCGGACCGCATCCCCGCCGCCACCGAGGAAGTGCTGCGCCGCTTCGGCCCGGTCGGCTGGGCCACCATGCGGTTCACCGCCGAGGAAGTCGAGATCGGCGGCGTCACCATCCCGGCGGGGGAACTGGTGGCGATCTCGCTCGACGCGGCCAACCACGACCCGGCGGTCACCCCCGAGGCGCCCCGGCTGCACGAGGTGGACGACACCCCGAAGCACCTGGCGTTCGGCCACGGCATCCACTTCTGCCTCGGCGCGGCGCTGGGCAGGCTGGAGGCCAATGTGGCGTTCACCCAGCTCTTGCAGCGCTTCGGGGACCTGCGGCTGGCCGACCCCGGGTTCTTTCCCGAGTGGCGGCTCGGTTTCATGCGCGGATTCACCTCCCTGCCCGCCCGCCCGCAGTGAACCCGGCAGCGTTCGAGTGCTCCAGGCGGGCCCGGAAATCGTTGCAGGCGAAAGGAAAGCGGCGTGACGAGCCTCATGCGGGCAGTCACCGTCCGGCCGGTACGCTCTCCGGAGAACGGCTCTACGTCAGTGTTTCAACGGGGAGGAAACGACATGTTCACCAAGGTCACCGAGGCCGTGCGGGGCTTCTTCTCCCTGCGCATCCCGAATTCGGAGTTCACCTCGCGGCCGTGGCGCGCCCACGAGGTGCTCGACGGGTTCCGGGTGGAGGACGTGTGGCGGCTGCCGACCCCCGGCGGACCCGGTGACCTGGCCGCCCTGGCGCGCTTCGCCGCGTCCGCGGAGAACTCGACGCTGACGTCCAACCCGGTCATCCGCGGCCTGTTCAAGGCACGCTGGAAGATCGGCGAGGTGCTCGGCTGGGACGACGAGAAGCAGAAGGTCGGCAAGCGCGTGGCCTCGCTGCGCGACGACCTGCCCGCGGACCTGCTCGCCGTCGAGCGCGGACCGGACATGGCGCTGACCCCGTTCAAGTCGGTGTTCCTGACCGACACCGAATGGATCTCGGAGTTCTCCGCGTCCATGGGGCACATCGTCATGCACCACGGCTGGGTCCAGGACGAGGACGGCAGGTACTACTCGCAGATGACGTCCCTGGTGAAGACGTATGGGACCTTCGGGAAGATGTACATGGCCTCGATCCAGCCGTTCCGCTACCTGGTGGTGTATCCGCTGCAGTTCCGGGCGATCCGCAAGGTGTGGCCGCAGGTCCTGCGGGACTGGTCGCAGCCGCGCCCGGAGGGCACGGAGACGGGCAAGGGCTGACAGCACAGCGATCCCGGCTCCCGGGGCGACGCGCGCGCCGCCCCGGGAGCCGGTTCATCCGAGACGGAAAGAGTCGATGACAGAAGCGAAGCACAAGCAACACCTGTTCGGTCTGGTGTTCGGGCACATGGCCACCCAGGTGGTGGCCACCGCCGTGCGCCTGGGGGTCGCGGACGCGATCGGCGACGACGGGCGCCACGGCGCGGACCTCGCCGCCGGGATCGGCACGGACCCGGAGACCACGAACCAGCTGTGCCGCGCGCTCGCCGCCCTCGGGGTGCTCTCCGAGACGAAGGCCGGGTGGTTCCGGCTGACCGAGACCGGCGCGCTGCTGCGCACCGACCGGCCCGACTCGCTGGCCCCCTTCGCCAGGGTCTTCGCCGATCCGGCGATCCAGGCGACCTGGCGCGAGCTGGACTCCGTCGTGCGCACCGGCCAGGGCTCGTTCGGCGCGCTGTTCGGCAAGTCGTTCTTCGAGCACGTCGCCGCCGACCCGCAGCTGTCGACGCACTTCCCCGCCGCCCTGCGGCAGAGCGCCGCGCAGACCGCCGAGGCGCTGCCCGCCCACTACGACTTCGCCCCGTACGGCACCGTCGCCGACCTCGGCGGCGGCGACGGCACGGTGCTCGCCGCCATCCTGGCCGCCACCCCGCGCCTGCGCGGCATCCTGATCGACGCGCCCCCCGCCCTCGCCGCCGCGCCCGCCACCCTGGCCGCGGCCGGTGTCGCGGACCGCTGCGCCGTGATCCCCGGCGACATCACCGCCGAGGTCCCGCCGGGCGCCGACCTGTACCTGATCAGGAACGTCCTGCACCACGCGCCGGACGAGCGCGCCGTCGCGGTGCTCAGCGCGATCCGCGCGGCGGTCTCGCGGGGCGGCAGGCTCCTCATCGTGGACCCGGCGCTGCCGGACACCGTCGACGGCTCGCTCCCGGACACGATGTACCTGAGCGACCTGCACATGCGGATGATCGGCGGCGGCCGAGGTCGGACCCAGGCCGCGTTCGAGGACCTGTGCGCCCGAGGCGGGTTCACCGTGACCGGCTTCCGCCTGCTGCCCGCCCCGATGGCGTTCTCCCTGATCGAGGCCGTTCCCGACCCGGGCGAGTGACCCGCACGGCTGGGCGGGTCCGCTCACCGGACTCGCCCAACCGGGATCTCCGGTCACTCCGGCGCGGCGGAGGCGAGCAGCCTCTCCAGCCCGTCCAGGATGATCTCCAGACCGAACTCGAAGTCGGCGTCGCGGTACTCGGCGGCGACGATCCGCTGGGCGATGGCGTGCACGTGCGGGTAGCGCTCGGCGGGGATCTGGGGGAGGTTGTGCTCGGCCCACTCGGCCAGGTTCTCCGGATCGAAGGGCAGGTCGAGCCTGCGGACGACATAGCCGAACACGTGGCTGTCGATCAGGGCGCAGGAGTGGCCCGCCAGCCGGTAGGGAAAGCCCGCCGCGTGCAGGCAGCCCAGAGTGGCGTCGTAGTGCGCCAACTGCAATGGCCCCACGGCATCTCGGGACGCGATCAGACCGACCCCCCAGGGGTGGCTGCGCAACACCTGGTACGCCGAGACGGCCCGGCGCCGCATGCCCGCGCGCCAGGGCTCGCCAACGACGGGTGACTCGATCTCGCCGATCACCAGGTCGGCCACCCCGTCGAACAGGTCTTCTTTGCTCGTGACGTGGTTGTAGAGCGACATCGCCTCCACGCCCAGTTCCCCGGCGAGCCTGCGCATGGACAGCGTCGCCAGGCCCGCCTCATCGGCGAGGCGAATCGCGGCGACCAGCACCCGGTTCCGCGTCAATCGCGCCCGCTTCACGGTTCCCCAGCTCCTCGCCGTTGACAGGACTTACGGCGTAAGCGTAGCGTGACGGGCACTGGCTTACGATGTAAGCCCCGGATCGTCGTCGCGAGGGGTGGCGGCGATCCGACGCATCCGAATGGCCGTTCGGGTTCGGGGAGTCTGGCGGGCCGGGCGTCGGGAACGTGCCGATGGACTGACGTGATTCAGCGGGCTCGGGTCTGTTCACGGTGGACGGATGTCGACCCGCACAGAGGTCCCATCGGCGACTTCTGCCCGGCCGTGGTCGCCCGCGTTCCACCCGAATGGCGCAGTAACGCGGCCTGCGTTCAGAGCGAGACCATTTCCCTTGTGCGTCAACGTTTCCCCGTCGCTGCGGCCGTCAGGGTGCGGGCGCGTGGGGCAGATGGTCGGATGGCGGGATGCATTCGCCTCAATAAGGTGCCGGGCCACGTGAGCGCCTTTCGGATTGGGCGGATTGTGCGGTACGAACGCTTGGTCCGACGTTTGTGTCGGCCCTGCCCTCCGGGAGACGACGTTGCGCAGCAGACAACGCCTGTCCGCGATTTCCGCCGCCGTCGCCGTGCTGGCGTCCGTGCTCGCCGGGGTTCCGGCCGCGGCGGCCCCGCCCGCTCCCGTCGATGGGGTGCGCGCCGCGGCGCCGGTGGGGCCGCCGGCGGTGCGGCCGAGCGGTGACCCGCCCGCGGTGACCGCGACGCCCGGACCCGCGCGCTACGCCTACGACGCCAGTGGGCGGCTGGTGGCGGTCACCGCGGCGGACGGGGCCATCGCCCGCTACGCCTACGACCCGGCGGGCAACATCACCGGGGTCGAGCACCTGGGCAGTCCGGCTGTCGCCGTGCTGTCGGCGGTGCCCGCGCGGGTGCGCCCGGGGGACCGGCTGACGCTCTCCGGCAAGGGGTTCGCCGCCACCCCGGCAGGCAACGCGGTGACGATCAACGGCACGGCAGCGGCGGTGGCCTCGGCCACGGCCGAGCAGCTGACCGTCACCGTCGGGGCGGCCAGCACGAGTGGGCCGGTCGTGGTGACCACCGCCGCTGGCACCGCGTCGCTGGCCGGGCTCACCGTGATCCGCGGTGACCAGCCGGTCATCACCGGATTCACACCCGCCGTCGCGGCGCCGGGGTCGCCGCTGACGCTGACCGTCGGGAACACCGACCCGGAGCCCGCCAACAACCTGGTGCGGGTGAACGGACTGCTGGCAGGCGTGACGGACCGCACCGCCACCACCCTGACCGTCACCGTCCCGCCGATGGCGAGCACCGGGCCGGTGACGCTGAGCACCCCGGCGGGCACCGCGACCAGCGCCACGCCCGTGGCGGTGCCGCCCGCGGGAGTCAACCCGTCGGATGTGGACAGCGTCGGCGCCATCCCGGTGGGCACGGCGACCTCGGTCCCGGTGGCCGCGGGCAAGTACGCCATCCGCCACTTCCCGGCGGCCGACAACGAACGCTTCGCCGCGTCCCTGACCGGCGGCACCTTCGGCTCCTGCGGCCTCGCCGCGCGGATGTACGACGAGCGCAACCGCCAATCGGGTGCGAACACCTGCGCGGGCGGGTCGGCATGGGTGGAGACCGGACCGGTGAGCGGCCCCGGCACCCGGACGATCGTGCTGCGCAACACCACCGCCTCGGCGGGCTCCACCTCGGTCACCGTGCACCGGGTGCCCGCCGACCTGAACGCGGGCGCGATCGCGCTGGACGGCACCGCGAAGCCGGTGACCATCGCCGCTCCCGGCCAGAACGCGTTCCTGACCTTCACCGGGACCGCGGGCCAGCGGGTGATCATCAAGACCAGCGGCGCGTCGTCGTCGTTCGGCTGCTGCGCCCTGTCCTGGTGGCTGGCCGCTCCGGACGGCACGCGGGTGGGCAGCGCGCAGAACCCCAACGGCACGCTGGACACCATCGCTCTGCCCCAGGACGGCACCTACCGGGTCTGGATGAACCCGGACGGCGGCGGTGTCGGCTCGATGACCTTCGCCGCGTGGGACGTCCCGTCCGATGTCAACGCCGGAACCCAGGCGCTGGACGGCACCCCGCTGGTCGTCACGGTGGCTTCCCCGGGCAGCAACGCCTTCACCACCTTCGAGGGCGCCGCAGGGCAGCGGGTGATCGTCCAGAGCAGCGCGGCGTCGTCGTCGTTCGGCTGCTGCGCCCTGTCCTGGTGGCTGGCCGCTCCGGACGGCACGCGGGTGGGCAGCGCGCAGAACCCCAACGCCACGCTGGACACCATCGCCCTGCCGCAGAGCGGAACCTACCGGCTCATCGTCAACCCGGACGGCGTTCTCGTCGGCAGTATGACGTTCCAGGCGTGGACGGTGCCGGCCGAGCTGGACGCGGGCGCGCAGGCGCTGGACGGCACGGCGAAGGTCGTCACGATCGACAACCCGGGTCGCGGCGCGTTCACCAGCTTCGAGGGCACGACGGGTCAGCGGGTGATCGTCCAGTCGAGCGCGGCGTCGTCGTCGTTCGGCTGCTGCTACCTGTCCTGGTGGCTGGCCGCCCCGGACGGCACGCGGGTGGGCAGCGCGCAGAACCCCAACGCCACCCTGGACACGATCGCGCTGCCGCAGGACGGCACGTACCGGATCTGGATGAACCCGGACGCGGTTCGCACGGGCAGCATGACGTTCCAGGCGTGGACCGTGCCCGCCGACCTGGACGCGGGGGCGCAGGCGCTGGACGGCACCCCGACGGTCGTCACGATCGACAACCCCGGCCGCAGCGCCTACACCACGTTCGAGGGCGTTCAGGATCAGCGGGTCATCATCCAGACCAGCGCGGCGTCGTCGTCGTTCGGCTGCTGCTACCTGTCCTGGTGGCTGGCCGCCCCGAACGGCACGCGGGTGGGCAGCGCGCAGAACCCCAACGCGACCCTCGACACGATCACCCTCCCGCAGACGGGCACGTACCGGATCTGGATGAATCCGGACGCGGTCCGGACCGGCGGCATGACGTTCCAGGCATGGGCGGTGCCCGCGGACCTGGACGCGGGTGCGCAGGCGCTGGACGGCACCCCGACAGTCGTCACGATCGACAACCCCGGCCGCAGCGCCTACACCACGTTCGAGGGCACGACGGGTCAGCGGGTCATCGTCCAGACCAGCGCGGCCTCCTCGTCGTTCGGCTGCTGCTACCTGTCCTGGTGGCTGGCCGCCCCGAACGGCACGCGGGTCGGCAGCGCCCAGAACCCCAACGCCACGCTGGACACGATCACGCTGCCCCAGGACGGCACGTACCGGCTCATCATGAATCCGGACGCCATCCGCACCGGGGCCATGACCTTCCGCGCCTGGACGGTGCCTGCCGACCTGGACGCGGGCGCGCAGGCGCTGGACGGCACCCCGACGGTCGTCGCCATCGACAACCCGGGTCGCAGCGCGCACACCACCTTCGAGGGCACCACCGGCCAACGGGTCATCGTCCAGTCGAGCGCTGCGTCGTCGTCGTTCGGCTGCTGCGCCCTGTCCTGGTGGCTGGCCGCCCCGAACGGCACCCGGGTCGGCAGCGCCCAGAACCCCAACGGCACCCTGGACACGATCGCGCTGCCGCAGACCGGCACGTACCGGATCATCGTCAACCCCGACCACATTCTCACCGGCGCGATCACGCTCCGCGCCTGGGACGTCCCCGCCGACCTCGACGCGGGCACGCTCCCGCTGACCGCGACGCCCAAGGTGATCACCGTCGAGCACCCGGGCCAGAGCGCCACCGCGGGCTTCAGCGGCACCTCGGGCCAGCGCGTCCGCATCCAGTCATCGGCCTCGTCGTCGGTGTTCGGCTGCTGCGCGCTCTCCTGGCAGGTCAACGGCCCGACCGGCACCCGGGTCGGCAGCGTGGGCAGGGCCAACTCCACCGTGGAGGTCACGCTCCCGACCACCGGGGCGTACCGGCTGCTGTTCAACCCCGACCTCGCCCTGGTCGGCTCCAGCACCTACACCGCCACCATCGTGGGCACCGCGGCCGTCACCTCGGCCCCGGCGAAGGCCGCCCCGCAGCCGACCCCGCAGACGACCCCGCGGCCGACGCCGTCGCTGCTCGACGAGGCCCAAGTGCTGCGGAGCCATCTGCCCGCCCGGGTGACGGCCCCGCCGCAGCGCGACGAGCACGTCACCGCCGACCTCGACGCCCCCGACGCCGCCACGCCCGTCGCGGGTCCCGCCCCCGGCCACCGCGCGGACTGGACTCCCGACGCCGGAAACCTGGCGGGCCGGGACTGGCTGACCCGCAGGGCCGCACCCAAGCGCACCACCGACCTGACCGCACCCGCCGGAACCACCGCCGTCAGCGGCCACGTCCGCGACCTCAACGGCCGCCCGCTCGCGGGCATCCCCGTGCGGATGGACGCCGTCCGCGCCACGACCGACCGCCAGGGCCGGTTCCTGCTGCGGAACGTGCGCGCCAACGCCACCACGGTCATTGTGGACGGGTACGCGGCCAAGGGCCGCTACGGCACCTTCCGCATCCACGCCAAGGTGGCCGCGGGGAAGACCACCCCGCTGGAGGCCACCGTCTGGCTGCCCAGGCTGGACCGGTCGAGCATGCGGCCGATCGCGGCCCCGACGACCGAGGAGGTCGTGCTCACCACGCCCGCCGTGCCGGGCCTGGAGGTGCGGCTGCCTGCGGGCACCGTGGTGCGCGACCTCGACGGCAACGTCGTGCGGGAGCTGGGCATCACCGCCATCCCGCTCGACCGGGCGCCGTACCCGCTGCCGCGCAACGGGATCGTGCCGGTGTACTTCACGGTGCAGCCCGGCGGCGCGGTGGTGTTCCCCGAGGGCGCCAGCGTCGTCTACCCGAACTACACCGACCTGCCCGCCGGGTCCGAAGTGGAGTTCTGGAACTACGACCCCGCCAAGGGCTGGCACGTCTACGGCACGGGGCGGGTGGACGAGGGCGGAACCCGCGTCGTGCCCGACGCGGCCACCCGGCTCTGGGCGCTGGACGGGTCGATGTTCAACACCCCCGGCAACCCCAAGCCGGACAAGCCGTGGTGGGAAGACCTGGCCGACAAGCTCTCCGGCGACCCCGTGGACCTCTCGACCGGCCTGCTCACCGACACCCGCACCGACCTCGGCCTCGCCGACGTCATGCCGATCGCGCTCAACCGGCAGTACTGGCAGGGCGACGGCAACGAGCGCGAGTTCGGGCTCAACTCCGGCGCGGACTTCAACATGTTCCTCGCCTCGGAGAACCAGTACCAGGAAGTCGACGTCTACACCCCCGGCGGCGGGCGCGCGAACTTCGTGCGGACCTCGCCGGGCACCGGCTACAGCGACGCGGTGTTCGCCGCGGTCGGCTCACCGGGGCGCTTCACCGGCTCCACCATCGCCCAGAAGGACGGCGACTGGGTGCTGACCATGCGGGATGGCACCAAGTACTTCTTCCCCTGGTACGCGCGCGTCCGCGCGATGGAGGACCGCAACGGCAACCGGGTCACCTTCCAGCGCACCGGCGGCGACAACGGCGAGGTCTCCCAGATCACCTCGCCCAACGGGCGTTGGATCGCCTTCGACCACGATGGCTCGGCCCGGGTGACCCGCGCCTACGACAACATCGGCCGCGAGGTCCGCTACACCTACGACGCCGGCGGCAGGCTGGCCACCGTCACCGACGTCGCGGGCGGCGTCACCACCTACACCTACGACGCGCAGGACCGCATCACCCGCATCACCGACGCCCGCGGCGTGGCCTACCTCGACGTCGCCTATGACGCCAACGGCCGCGTCGCCCGGCAGGACCTCGCCGACGGCGGCAGCTACCACTTCGCCTACACCCTGGACGAGGCCGGGCGGATCACCGAGACCCGGGTGACCCAGCCCAACGGCGCGGTCCGCCGCGTGGTGTTCGACGCCAACGGCATGGTCGCGGGCGACACCCAGGCGCACGGCACCGCCCTGGCCAGGACCACGACCTACGAGCGCGGACCGGACAACCGGATCGATGCCGTCGTGGACCCGCACGGCAGGCGGTTCGAGCACACCTACGACGCCCAGGGCCGCCCGCTCACGACGACCAGCCTGGCGGGCACCCCGGACGCCGCCGAGGCCTCGGTCACCTACGGCCCGCTCAACCAGCCCGCCAGCACCACCGATGAAGCGGGCCGCACCACCACCTACACCTACGACGCCAAGGGCAACCCGCTCACCATCACCGCCCCGGACAACCGGAGCACCACCCTGACCTGGACGTCGTCCGGCCAGGTGTCGACCGTGACCGACTCGGCGGGCGCGCGGACCACCTACCGCTACGAGGCCGGCCTGCCCGTCTCGGTCGAGGACCCGCTCGGCCGGACCACCACGATGTTCGTGGACGCGGCGGGACGCCCGGTGCAGCAGACCGACCCGGCGGGCGCGGCCACGCTCACCGCCTACGACGTGATGGACAACCCCGTCCGGGTGACCGACCCGCTCGGCGGCGTCAACACCCTCGGCTACGACCCCAACGGCAACCTGACCTCGTTCACCGACGCCCGGGGCAAGCGCACGACCTGGACCTACGACGACCAGGACCGCCCGACCAGCAGGACCGACCCGCTGGGCCGGACCAGCACCACGACCTACGACCCGGCGGGCAGGCCGACCGCCGCCGTCAGCCGGGCGGCCGTGCGCACCGAGACCGGCTACGACCTGCTCGACCGCCCGACGATCAGCCGGTTCGGCGTCACCGGGCCCACCAGCCAGCAGTCCACGGTGACCTACGGCTACGGGGACGCGGACCTGCTCACCGCGCTGACCGACACGGCGGGCGGCTCCACCACCTTCACCTACGACAGCCGCGACCGGGTCACCGGCGTCACCGGCCCGAACGGCCCCGTGAGCTACGGCTACGACGCGGCCGGGAGGCAGAGCAGCACCGGAATCCCCGGCCTGCCGGACACGCTGTTCACCTACGACGCGGGGGACCAGCTGACCGGCGTCACCCGCGGCGCGCAGAGCGCGGGCATCACCAGGGACGCCGCGGCCAGGCCGAGCGTGGTCACGCTGCCGGGCGGGTGGACCCAGACCTACACCCGCGACGCGGCCGGGCAGGTCACCGCCATCGCCTACGCGCACAACGGCGTGCCCAAGGGCGACCTCGCCTACACCTACGACGCGGCGGGCAGGCGGTTGTCGCAGACCGGCAGCCTGGCCGGGGTCACCCTGCCCCAGGCCCGATCCGGGCTGGGCTACGACGACGCCAACCGACTCGTCACGGCCGACGGGACCGCGCTGGCCTACGACCACGACGGCAACCTGCTCGACGACGGCGCCACCGACTACAGCTGGGACGCGCGCGGCCAGCTCACCGCCACCAGCGGGGCGGGCACGTCGGCGAGCTACACCTATGCGGCCACCGGTGAGCGCACGGGCAGGACCGCAGGCGGGACGACGACGCGGTTCCTCAACGACGGGATGAACCCGGCCGCCGAACTCGACGGCGCGGGCGCGGTCACCGCGGGGCTGCTCAGCGGCGGCGTCGACCAGTGGTTCGCCAGGACGGCGGGCGGGGTGGCCGACTCCGTGCTGACCGACGCCCTCGGCTCGCCGGTGGCGCTGGGCCGCGCCGACGGCAGCACGGCGGCCACCCTGGCCTACGACCCGTTCGGCGCGCCGACCGCGACCGGCGACCGGCGCGGGGCGGACCTGTCCTTCACCGGACGCCAGGACGACGGCACCGGCCTGCTGCACCTGCGCGACCGCTATTACAGCCCGGCGCAGCAGCGGTTCGTCTCCGAGGACCCGATCGGCCTCGCGGGCGGCGTCAACCTGTACGCCTACGTCGAGAACTCCCCGACCAACCTGGTCGACCCGACCGGGCACCACCCGATGGTGGTCGGCTGCCTGGTGGGCGGCGCCCTCGGCGGCGCGCTGGACTACGCGGGCCAGCGCCTCTCCGGTCGCAAGGTCGACTGGGGCTGGGGCGGCGTCGGCGGGGCCGCCGCCGCGGGCTGCGCCGGGGGCGCGCTGGGCGGGGCGTTCGGCGGCGCGGGCAAGGCCTGGCCGAAGATCAAGCCGGGCTCGGCCAACGGGCCGACGGCGGGCAAGCCGTTCCCGCCGAGCGTGCGCGACGCGGCGCTGAAGGAGAACCCGAACACCTGCGTGTACTGTCGGATGCACACCAACAAGCCCCAGGTTGACCACTCCATCGCGCGTAAGAACGGCGGAAACGCGACCTTGGACAACGCCCAGACGACCTGTCCGCACTGCAACGCGTCCAAGGGCGCGCGCAGTCACCCGGTGAACCCGCCGCCCGGCTATCGCGGCAAGTGGCCGCCGTCGTGGTGGTGAGCCGGTGACCGAGGCCGTCCACCCCGATCCGGTCTGGCGCTCGCGCGCCGACTTCGTCATCGGCGCGCGGCTGCCGGAGGGGTCCGAGCAGCTGTGGGCCAAGCAGCTCGGCGAGCACGTGTTCGAGCTGTGCTGCGTCCCCTTCTTCGTCTACGGCCTCGCGCTGGGCGACGTGGTCGAGACCGACACCGGGTACGAACTGCGCCGGGTCGCCCGCCGGTCCGGCCGGTCGGTGTTCCGCGTGTGGTTCGGCGACTCCCCGCTGTCCACCACCGACCGGGACCGCGTCGCCGCCGACCTGGCCGAGGCCGGAGCGCTGGTGGAGCGGTCGTCGGCCAACCTGCTCGCGGTGGACGCGGCGACCCCGGAGCTGGCCGACTCCGTCGCCGCCTACCTGGCCGAGCACGCCGAACTCGGGCACCTCACCTTCGAGGTCGGCGTGCGCGGGCAGGCCCGGTGACCGGCGGACTGCCGCGCCGCACCCTCCTGCTCGGCGGCCTCGCGGGCTGGGCGGCGGCCTGCGGCGTGCCCGCCGACCCGGCCCCGCACCCGGCGCTGCGCGTGCCCCGTCCGGCCGGCCAGTTCGCCTTCCTCACCCACACCGGCGACCCTGCCGAGGCCGCACGGGCGCTGCGCGCCTTGTCGGGCGACGACGTCATGGTCGGCCTCGGCCCGCCGCTGAGCCCCGGTCTGCCGACGATGCCCGCCTTCCCCGGCGACGTCCTCATCCCGGCGCGCAGCAACCCCTCCGCCTTCGTCCAGCTCGAAACCGACGACGCCGACAGCGGCGAGCGACTGGACGCCCTGCTGGCCGGGCTGCCGTTCACCACCGCCTGGCGGACACCCGTCCACCGCGACGTGGTCGCCGGGAGCCGTCCCCTCCAGCGCAACCCCTTCGGCCACGTGGAAGGACAGACCAACCCGGTCGACCCGGCGGCGGTGCTGCTCCCGGACGGCTCCTCGCTCGCCGCCGTCCGGGTGATCCGGCTGGCGCACCCGCTGTGGGACGCCGACAGCCCGCAACTGCGCGACCGCATCATCGGCCGCCGCCCGGACGGAACCTGGCTGGACGGCACCCCGCCCACCGAGGCCCCCCGCTACCCGGACGATCCCGACGGCGTGGTCATCGCCCTGGACTCCCACGCCAGGGCCATGAACCCGCGCACCGCCGACTCGCCGTCCCCGCGAATGCTGCGCCGCTCGTGGACCTACCCTGACGACACCGCCGATGGCGTCTTGTTCATGGCGTTCCAGAACGACTTCGCCGCGGGCTTCGCCGTGGCCCAGTCCCGCCTTCCCAAGGACGCGCTGAATCCCTACCTGCTCGCCGTGGGCGGCGGCTACTTCTCGGTCCCCGGCTCTGGCACCGGCTGACGACCGGCCGACTGCGCTTCGGCTCCCGCGGACGTCCACGTGCGCCACAGTCGGGCGTACTCGCCGTCGGCGGCCAGCAGTTGGTCGTGGCTGCCCAGCTCAACGATCCGGCCCTCGATCAGGACGGCGATGCGGTCCGCGTCGTGCGCGGTGTGCAGGCGGTGGGCGATGGCGACGACGGTGCGGCCCGTCATCAGCGAGGCCATCGAGCGTTCCAGTGCTCGGGCGGCGTTCGCGTCGATGAGGGAGGTCGCCTCGTCGAGCACCAGGGTGTGCGGGTTGGCGATGATCAGTCGGGCGAGGGCGAGTTGCTGCGCCTGCGCCGGGGTCAGCGGCTCGCACCCGGCGCCGACCTCGGTCTCCAGGCCCGCCGGCAGCTGCGCCACCCACTCCCACGCGCCGACCGCCCGCAAGGCGTCGATGACGGTGCTGTCCTCCACTCCGCTGTCCTGGACTCCGCTGTCCTGGACTCCGCTGTCCCCGGCTCCACCGCCCGCGAGTGCGACGTTGGCGCGGACCGACGCCGAGAAGACGTAGTGCTCCTGTGTGACCAGCGCGACCTGTTCGCGCAGCACCTCGTGCGGGAGGTCGACCAGGGCGACGCCGCCCATGCGGACCGAACCCGCGCCGGGGGTGAGGATGCCCGCCAGGAGCCTGCCGAGGGTCGATTTCCCGGACCCGCTGGGGCCGACGATGGCGAGCCGCTCACCCGGGCGCAGGCGCAGGTCGATGTCCCGCAGCACGTCCTGGCCCCGCCGGTAGGCGAAGCGCACCCCGCTGCACTCGATCTCGTCGCCCGCGGGCAGGGCGCCGGTGGGTGTCCGGTCCGCGGGCACCGCCGCGATGCCGAGCAGGCGCGCTGTCGAGGTGGCGCCGACCTGGAGCCGGTCGATGTTGGAGATGAGGCGGTCGAGCGGCTGGTTGACGAACTGGATGTACAGGATCGCGGCGGCGATCTGGCCGAGGCTGACCCACCCCCACGAGTAGGCGGCGGCGCCGACACCGACGGTCAGCAGCAGCGGGACGTTGAAGCAGAGATCGAGCGCGACGAAGAGGATGTTGCGGATGGTCCTCGTGTAGCGCTCGGCCTCGGCGGAGGTGTCGATGTCCGCGTCGCCGATCCGCTGCCGCCGCCGCTGCAGCCCGAACGCCTCGACCGTCCGCGCGCCCTCGACGGTTTCGACCAGCGACGTGTTGATCGTGGAGTAGGTGGCGCCCTCGGTGATGAACGCGGCCTGGGAGCGGCGCAGGTAGTTGCGGATCGTCCACCACAGCGCGGGAGAGGAGACCAGGAAGCACAGTGCCAGCACCGGGGAGTTGGCGACCATGGCGACCACGAGCAGCACGATGGTCACCGTCGCGATGACGACCTCGGGCACGGCGAGCCGGACCGCGTCGCTCATCGCGCGCACGTCCCTGGTCACCCTTGTCACCAGGTCGCCGCTGCCCGCGCTCTCGACCTTGCTCATCGGCAACCGGAGCACGGTCCGGACGACCTGCTCCCGGGCCGCGGTCAGCAACCGCTGTCCGAACACGACGGACGTGCGCGCCGCGAAGAAGCTCAGGACCGCCTGCGCCACCACGACGGCGGCGACCGCGGCGGTGAGCATCGCGAACGCCCGCCCGGTCCCGCTGCCCGCGATGTCCACGAAGGCGCCGAGGAGCCGGGGAACCGCGAGCGCCGCCGCCGCGGCGAGTCCGTTGAGGAGGATCAGCGCGAGCAGCAGCCCGCGCCGGTCCCTGGCCAGCCCGACGAAGAACGCGCGGACCGCCCGCATGTCGGCGACCGGCAGCCCGCGGTCGGGGCGCAGCGAGCCCGCGAAGTACCGCTCCGCGCTCGCCCGTCGAGCGTCGTGGCGGAGGCGGAGACCGGCCAGGTGGGGCCGGAGACCGCGGGGCATGGCCGCCGCTCCGCTCGCGCGCTGGTCGTCCCCGCCCGGGGTGCGCCACGTCTCCGCCGAACCGGGAAGGGGCGTGAACGGGTCAGGCACCGTCTTCTCCAGCCGTGCGGGCGACCACGTCGCGGTATGGGCCGCTGGTGGCCACCAGTTCGTCGTGGGTGCCCGCGGCGACCACCCGACCGCCCGCCATGAACACGACGTGGTCGGCGTGGTGCAGGACCAGGGGAGAGGAGGCCATGACGACGGTGGTCCGACCCCGCCGCCACAGCGCCAGCCGCCGCGCCATCACCGCCTCGGTGTGCGCGTCGACCGATGAGGTGGGCTCCACCAGCACGAGGACCTCCGGGTCCTCGGCGAGCGCGCGGGCCAGGACCAGCCGCTGCCGTTGGCCCCCGGACAGCGAGCGCCCGCGCTCGTCGACCAGACCCTGCCACCCGCCGGGCAGCGACCGGTAGACGTCGTCGGCGGCCGCGGCGTGCAGGGCGGCCTCGGCCCGCGTCCGGGGCAGCGCGCCGTGCGGGTCGATCACCTCCTGCAGCGTGCCGGACAGGACGGCACTGGCCGTGTCATTGACCAGGACGGTGCGCCGCACCTCCGTCAACGCCGTCTCCGACAGGTCGACCGAGCCGACGCGCGCGCCCCAGGCGCCGTTGGTGGCGGAGGGCTCACCGGGGTCCTGGCCGCTGTCGGCGGGCAGGTACTTGCCGAGCCTGTCGGCGAGTGCGATCGCGTCAGCGGGATGCGCGTCGACGACGACGGTCAAAGCGCCCGCCGGGGCGGTGAACCCGGTCCTCTCGTCGTGGACGTCCGCGCGGGCGGGCAGCTCCTTCGGCTCGGCCACGTCGGCCCACGGGGGCTCCTGCGCGAGGATGTCGAGCGTCTTGCGCGCTGAGACGACGCAGCCGACCCAGGTCTGGGCCAGCTCGAAGAACGTGCGGATCGGCGTGACCATCAGCAGGCCGTACCCGAGGAAGCTGACCAGCTGTCCGATGGACACCCGGCCCGCCCGCACCTCGTGCACCCCCACCCACGCCATCGCGACGAGGAAAGCGCCCGACAACAGAACGCCGATCGCGTCGACGGCGACCTGCCAGGTGCCCGCGACCACACCGGAGCGGCCCACGCGCTGGGACTGCTCGGCGTAGCGCCGCGCGAAAGCGTCCTCGCCGCCGATGCCGCGCAGGACCCGCAGTCCGCCGACGATGTCCGTCGCGGTGGTGGTCAACACCGATTCCTGTTCCCGCTCAACGGTTTGCGCGCGGTGCAGCGGGCGCAGCAGGGGCAGTCCGAAGACCAGCAGCAGCGGCGCGGCCACGAGGGCGAGCAGACCCAACGTCACCGAGGCGCTGAGCATGATCACGGAGACGACCGCGTACACACCCGCCGCCACCACGGCCCTGGCGACCACGTCCATCAGCGAGCCGTAGCGGCTGGCGTCCGAGGAGGACACGTTGACCACCTCGCCGGTGGGCACCCGCTGGTTCAGCACGTGGCCCAACTGGGTGCTCTTGCGCGTGACCAGTTTGGTGACGCTGTAGATGGTGATCAGCTGGCTGCGCACGATGAGCGAGTGCCACAACGCCACTCCGGCGCCGCCGACCAGGATGACGCCCAGCAGCACGGCGAGCCAGGACAGCAGCCGCTGCGCGGAACCGCCGACGATCCCCTCATCGATCGCGCGACCGACGACGAACGGCCCGACGGCGGTGGGCAGCTGCCAGAGCATCCCCGCCCCGGCGGTCGCGGCGAGGACACCGACCTGGCGGCGGATCAGCCAGCCCAACAGCATCGAGGGCGACCTGATGCCCGTCGGCGGCCCGCCGGGGAAGTCCGAGACGTCTGTCGGGAAGTCACGCATGATCATCGACCCTACGAGATCGGCGGGCGGTGGCGCCATCGCTCAAGGGGCTCATCACCCGCATCGACGGGCCGTGCGTCGGGATCACGCGCCGCCCCAGCCGGAACCCAGCCCCGACAGCGCACCCGCGGCGATCTCGGGGTCCGTGGCGAGCACCGAGTGGATTCCGTACCTGGTCGCGGCGGTGACGTTGTCGGCGTTGTCGTCGATGAACAGCGCCTCCTCCGCCTTGCGGCCGCACGCGGCGAGCAGGCGGTCGAAGTAGTCCTCGCCGGGTTTCACGGCGGCCAGCGCCCACGACGAACCGATCACGTCGAAACGGTCGAGGTGGTGGTGGTCGCGGTCCTTGAGCCGGTCCCAGTGCGCCGCCTCGTTGTTGGCCAGCGCCAGCAGCACCCCGGGGTGGCGGTCGCGGAACCGGCCCAGGGCGGCGAACGCGACGGGGTGGGCGCGCACGTTGGCCCGGTAGCGCGCGTCGACCCAATCCGCATCCCAGCGCTCCCGGGACCCACCGGCCTCGGCGATGCAGTCGATGAGCACGTCGTGCACGTGCCGTCTGTCTACTTCGTACTCACCGTCGCGGGCGTCGAGCCGAGCGGCCAGGCGGTCCAGGTCGGCGCCGTGGCGCTCGGCGAGTTCCACGAGGAAGTCGCTCTCCTCGGTCACGTTCGAGAACAGTATCCCACCGGCGTCCAGCAGCACCACGCGGATCACCACTCGGTTCCCCTCTCCCTCAGCCAGGCGATGTTGTGCCGCAGGCCTTCGCGCAGGTCGTGCCGAGGTGTCCACCCGGTCGCCGCGCGCAGAGCCGTCGCGTCGCACAGCAGCTTGAGCACCTCGCCCGCGCGGGCGGGCCCGTGGCGGATGTCGCTCCGCGACCCGGTCAGCTCCACCACCGCCGCGGCGACTTCGCCGACCTCGTGGTCGACGCCCGTGCCGATGTTGTAGACCTTTCCGGCGGGTGCGAGCCCGGCCAGCCGGAGGAAAGCGTCGACGGTGTCGGACACATAGGTGAAGTCGCGTGTCTGCCGACCTGTCCCGTTGATCGTGAGGGGTTCGCCGCGCAGCGCCTTGACCAGGAAGATGGGGATGACGTCGTAGACGTGCCGCGGGCCGTAGCAGTTGAACGGTCGCACGATGGTGACGGGAAGGTCGAAGCTGTTGCGGTAGGACCAGGCCAGTCGGTCGCACGCCACCTTGGACGCCGCGTACGGAGTGGACGGGTGCAGCGCGTCCTCTTCCGTGATGGCACGCGGGTGCGAGCCGTAGACCTCGCTCGAACTGGTCACCAGCAGGTGTTCGGGGCGCGCGGCGCGGGCCGCTTCCAGCACCGCCACCGTGGAGGCGACGTTCGCCAGCGACACACTGGCGGGCTGATCGAGCGAGGCGGGCACGTAGGCGTCCGCGGCCAGGTGGAACCAGACGTCGGCGTCCGCGGCGACCAGCGCCGAAACCGCGTCGGGCCCGGCCAGGTCGACGTGCACCAGACCCGCCAACCGCTCCACCGTCGCCGGTTCGAGGTTGCGGAAGCGCCGGGTCGCCTGCGACCGGGAAGTGCGGCGGACGACGGCGACGACGCGCTCGCCGCGACGGACCAGCTCGTCGACGAGGTGCGAGCCGACGAACCCGTCGGCGCCGGTCACGAGGTGGGTACGGCCGGTCATGACCACTTCTCCAAGGAGGTGCGCAGCGCGGCGGCCAGGAAGTCCGTCTCCGCGGGGGTGATCGTCAACGGTGGTGCGACGATGACCCCCTCACCGCTCCCGTCGTCGCGGAAGCCGTTGAACGGGTAGAGCAGCAGGTCGTTGTCCCGCGCCGCGGCGATGAGGTCGGACTGCGTGCCGTCGGTGACCTCGATGCCGAAGAAGTAGCCGCAGCCGCGCACGTCGGTCACCGCGGCCAGGCCCGTGGTCGCCGCGCGGACCGCGGCCTCCACGTCCAGGCCGCGCGGGACGTCCGGGTCGAGCGCACCGAGCCCGCCGAGCACACCGAGGACCGCCGAGCCCACGGCGGCCTGCAGCGGTGTGGCCGACATCGTGCCCATCAGCGGCAGCGGCAGCCCGCCGCGCGCTATCGCCTCGGCGTGCCCGGGCGCCAGCAGCACTGCCGAGAGCGGCACGTAGCCCGCGCCGAGCCCCTTGGACAGCACCACGATGTCGGCGTCGGACCCGGCGTCGTGGTGGGCGCCCAGCGGGAGGCCGGTGCGGCCGAGGCCGGTCAGCACCTCGTCGTGGATCACCAGGACACCGCGCCGCGCGCAGAGCCGTTCCAGCCTGGCCAGGTAGCCCGGGGGTGGGCGGAACCCACCGCCGGTCGTCCCGTTCACCGGCTCCACGAGGACGGCGGCCACCTGCTCCACCCCCGCGGCATCGATGGCCTCGGCGACCTCGTCGGCGCAGCCCGCGTCGCAGGCGGCGAGCCGGCAGCGCCGGTGCAGCTCGGGGTAGGGCGGGTCGAACGCGGGTGCGAGCCCGAAGGCGTCGTCCGGGTGCGGTCTGCGCCGCCGGTGCCCGGACAGCGCGAGGGTCAGCGCGCTGTTGCCGTGGTAGCCGAGCGACGAGGTCAGCACGCGGTGCCTGCCGGAGTCGCCGCGCGCGCGGTGCACGAGCCGGGCCAGCGCGATGGCCATCTCCACCCCGGCCGTGCCGGTGGAGGTGAACACCACCGCGTCGTCCGGCCGGTGGGCGGCTCGTGCGGTCTCGGCGGCCAATCGCTCCTGCGGGTCCGCCCGGAACGTCCCGGGCGAGGCGAAGGAGCCGACCTGGGCCTGGCGCGTGAGCGCGGAGACCACGGCGGGGTGGGCGTGACCGATGTTGACGCACACCAGACCGCTGCTGGCGTCGAGGTACCGGCGCCCGTCCGGCGCGTGCACCCAGCTCCCCTCGGCGCGGTCGAAGGCGATCGGCGCCAGCCGTTGCCGGGCCGCCAGCAGCCGCTGCGGCCGACCGGGACCGGTCATACGAGCTCTCCCCAGCCCAGCGACCGCCCTGGGCTCGCGCACAACCACAGCGCCTGCGCGGCGAACATCGAGCACCAGGAGTTGAGGTGCAGATCCGCGGTGCCCACCCGGTAGGGAACGGCGGTGCGGTCGGCTTCACGGTGGCAGAGCGCGGCCAGGCGCTCGGCTTCCCGCAGGGCGGCCTCGGTGTGGATGTCGTGCAGCATCGCCAACCGGATGGCCTGCGCGAGCACGTCCAGGGTGCCCGGGTGGCCGCCTGGACGACCCGAGCGCTCGGCGTACCGGGCGAACCCCCCATCGGCGAGCCGCTGCCGCCACAGCCACTCGGTGAGCTCGCGCGAGCGGCGCGACGCCGCCGAGTCGTCATGGCGCGTGCTCCACATCCACAGCCCCTCGGCGGCGTAGGCGAGCGGGTGCAGCCAGACCGCGTCGGACGTGCGGGCGGTGGGCGGTGGGCTGCTGGTCTCCCGCACGCGCTCCCTGACCAGGTCGTACGCGGCGGCCTCGGCGTCGGGCACGCCGAGGTCGGCGGCGGCGATCAGCGACTGCACCACCTTCACCAGGTGCGGGCGGCCCACGGTGGACCACCTGATCGGCAAGGGGGTGGCCGCGGTGCCCGGCAGGACGGTCGGCAGCGGGCCGCCCGCGCGGTGGGTGATCAGCACCTCGGCGGCGCGGACGCCCGCGGCGAGCGCGCGGTGGTCACCCGCGGCGCGGCCGTGGCGGATCAGCCCGTGGGCGACCATGCCGATGTCGAAGGAGAAGGCCGCGTCGCCGGTCAGCCGCGGGCGGGCCGACAGGTCGCCTCGCTCCACCCGCTCGGTCAGCCAGCGACCGGCCGCCCGCGCGGAGGAACACCGTGCGAAGGCCGGGTCGTGGCTCAGGAATGTCAGCGCGTAGCCGGTGATCTCGGGATAGGGGTCCGACGGTGTCCCGCTCGCCAGGTCCAGCCAGCCGCAGTACGCGCCCGCGCGGGACCGCGGGCCGTCGGTGGCCAGCCACCTCGTCAAGGCGGCCGCGAGGACGCCGTGATCCAGGATGCCATCGGGCGGGGAGGTGGTGGGCGTGCTCTGGTCCGCTGTCCGGGTGATGGCCCCCCGGTCGCTCGTCCCGCGGGTCATCGGGCCACGAGCGAGCGGTAGGCGGCGATGTGCCCGTCGACGACGGCCTCCGCGCTGAACCGGCGGTGGGCCTCGCGGTGGGCCCGCTCCACCAGGCCCGACAGGTCGTCGGAGAGGACCCGCCGCATCTGCTGGGCCAGCGCCGCGGTGTCACCCGCCGGGTACAGCAGCCCGGTCTCCTCGTCGGTGACGACCTCTTGGTGGGCCTCGACGTCGGTGGTGATCACGGGTCGCCTGCTGGCCATGCCCTCGGTGAGCGCGATCCCCCACCCCTCGTGCGAGGAGGGCAGCACCACCGCGTCGGTGCCCGCGTAGAGCGCGGGCATGTCCCGCCAGCTCAGGCCGTCCTCCCAGCGGAGGCGGTCGCTCACCCCGCGCCGCTCGGCTTCCTCGGACAGCCACGCCGCGTAGGAGGCCTGGGTGCGGCCGGTCGGACTGGTGAGGACCAACCGGGCCCGCGGGTGCGCGCCCGCGATCTCGGCCAGCGCCGCGATGGCGTCCTCGATCCGCTTGCGCGGGACCGGTCGCGCCGGGATGAGGAACAGGAACTCGTCGGTGAGGCCGCGGGCGCCGCGCCACGCGTCGCGGTGGGCGGTCTCGGCGGTGAACGCCGCGAGGTCCGTGCCGAACTCGACCACCGAGGCCGGCTCGGTGAATCCCGCTTCGCGAGCCCACTTCTCATAGGCGCGGGAACCGCACAGGTGCAGGTCCGGCCGCAGGTTGGCGACCAGCCCCCGCTGCAGCGCGCGTTCGAGGTCCCAGTCGCCCCACAGGTCGAACACCCGGCCTCCGGGAACGAAGGTCTCGAACAGCGAGACGACCAGCGGCTGCCGCACCGTGGTGCGGAGCCAGCTGACCAGCAGCGCGGGCACGTAGTTGAAGACGTGGACCACGTCGGCGTCGGTAGTGGTGAGTTCCTGGTGCAGGTGCTCAACGGCGTCCTTGCAGTCCAGCCGCGTGCACGCCGCGACGAGACCGGCGATCTCGCGCACCTCGACAGCACCGCGGCGGTAGCCCGCGGAGTCGAGCCCCGGATCGACAGCCTCGGTCAGCACGACGACGTCGTTGCCCTGGGCGACCAGCCCTTCGGCGAGCTGGTGCAGGTGGGTCTCGCCGCCGCCGACCACCGGCGGGTACTTTTCCGCGATCAGGAGGACTCTCATGACAACGCCCCTAACGCCGCGCGCAGCGCCGTGACGGCCTCCACCGGGTCGATGCCCGGTGGACTGCCGATCAGAAGCGCGCGTCGCGCGTACTCGACCGAGCGTGCGTAGGGCTGGTGCACGATGTGCGGCACCTGATCGAAGCACGGCTGATCCGGCAACGACGCGCCGAGCATCCCCCGCGACTCGATGCCGTGGGCGGCGAAGGTGGCCGCCACGTCGGCGAGGTCGCGGCCGGGTGGGACCAACAGCGCCACCGCGAAGGGGGAGGCGCCCCGGTCCTCCGGAGAGCCGAGCACCGACCAGCCAGGAGCCTCCCGCAGCGCCTCGGCCAGTGCCCGGGCCAGTTTCCTGCGCTGTTCGGCCAGTTCGGACGCCCGGCGCAGCTGCACCCGTCCGAAGGCCGCTTGCAGGTCGGTGAGCTTGGCGTTCCACCCGACGCGCAGGTGGACGTAGCGCTCCTCGGCGGCGATGGCGCGATCACCGACCGGGTAGTCGAAGCGGCGGCCCGCGTAGCCCGCGTCCCGGCCGAAGCTGCGCAGGCTGCGCAGGAGCCAGGCGACGGCCTCGTCGTCGCAGGCGACGACACCGCCCTCGCCCATCGTCAGGTGGTGGCCTGCGTAGAAGCTGAACGTCGCGGCGTCGCCGACGGCGCCGACCAGGACATCGCCGTGGCGGGCGCCGAGTGATTCGCAGCAGTCCTCGACCAAGGCGAGGTCGCGCCGCGCGCGCAGGTCGGCCAACTGGTCGACCGGCAGCGCTTGGCCGAGGGTGTGCGGCAGCAGCGCCGCTCGCGCGCCGTGCTGGACCACGGCCCGGTCCACCAGGTCGAGGTCGACGTTGACCCCGTTGGCCCGCACATCGACGAAGACCGGGACCAGCCCGAGCTGCACGACGGGGGTCACCGCGCTGACGAACGTGCACCCGGCGACGACCACTCGGTCGCCGGGTACCAGGTGGTGGCGCTCGACCAGCATCGCGAGGGCCAGCAGGTTGGCCATGCTCCCGGAGCTGACGGCCACGGCGTGGGCGAAGCCCGCCAGTTCGGCGAACTCCGCCTCGAACGCCGCGACCTCCCGTCCGGTGGCGAGGTCCCCGCGCCGGATGGCGGAGGCGACGGCTTCCACTTCGCGCTCGTCGAAGCACGGGCGGCCGAAGGGGAGTGTCAACCCGGTGGACTCCGCGACGGCTATCGCTGAGGAGTGCTGCACTATCGGTGGCCTCCTTTGACCGGGGACTCAGTCCGACTCGCGGATGCCGAGGTATGCCGCGGTGGTGGGCACCTGGCGGTGGTCGAGAACCAGCGGCAGGCTCTGGAAGAACAGCCAGGACAGCGTCGCCGTGGGTGGTCGGGGGAACAGGTCGTTCGGCGCGAACAAGGGCTCGGGCACGTGGTCGACCAACCAGTCCGGCAGGAACAGCTGGTAGTGCGTGGTGAGGTACAGGGGCGTGAGCGTTCCTTCGACCACCGTCAGCACCAGGTGCCTGACGGCTCCCGCGTGCATCGAGGGGGCGTAGCGGCCCAGATCGGTGGAGAGCCGCTCGGCCAGGGCCGTGCGCGGCGGTCGGCCGTCGGAGGGCGCTGCGGCCGCCTCGGGGTCGTGTCGTGAGCGCATGAGCGCCAGTTCGGCGATGAGGGACGCCCGCGACGAGGACGGGTCGGCCGTGCGCGCGGCGTGCAGCACCGCGGGCGGGACCTGCCCCAGGACGCCGCCGGCCAGCAGGCCGCGCCGCACCAGCCAGTTCTCGCAGTCGCGCAGGTGCGCCGCGCTCCAGCGCCTCAGGGTCGTCTCGTCGTCCGCCAGGGGGGTGGTGAGCTGGATCGGGATCCGCGTCTGGGTCGCCACGGCACCTCCTCAGTACTTCGAGGCGAATCGGGTCGGTGGCCGCAGCGGGCGGCCGTAGCGGTACAGGTGCAGGTCCAGCCCGCGGGCAGGTGGCGCGTCGCGCAGCAGGTCGAGGACCAGCTTTCCGGTCAGCGGTGCGAGCAGGACGCCGTTGCGGTGGTGACCGGTGGCGGCGACGACCCGCGCGTCGGCGGTCTGGCCGATGATCGGCAGCTCGTCGGAGGTCATCGGCCGGAACCCCGACCACGTCCGCTCGATCACCCAGTCGCTCGCGGCTGGGCTCACCGCCGTGAGCCGGGAGAGGATGGCGCCGATGACCCCGGCGGTGTTGTCCGGGGTCGGCGCCAGGTACTCCTCGCTGGTCCCGACGACGTAGCTGCCGGGTCGGCGCTCCACGATCGAGCCGCACCCCCCGCTCGGCATGAAGACGACGCTGTTGACCATGCCCGGTGGGCCCGCCAACTGGACCATCTGCCCCTTCACCGGCACGACCGGGAGGTCGAGCCCGATGAGCGCCGCCACCTGGGCGGACCAGGAACCGGCGGCCAGCACGACGCGGTCCGCCGCGATCCGCCCGCCGTCACCGGTGGCCACGACCAGCCGTTCACCGCGCTCATCGATCCCGACGACGCCTCCACTGTGGATGGTCCGCGCGCCGAACCCGACCTCGGCCGAGAGGAGCTCCCAGAGGGCGATGGGGTCTACCACCGCCTGGTCGCGAATCCGGATGCCGCCGCGGAACGCGGCGGGGGAGAGATGCGGTTCGAGGGGGATCACCTCGTGCGCGTCCAGCCACACGCAGTCGAAGCCGAGTCCCGGCATCCACCCCATTCGCTCCTTGAGCGACTCGTCGCGCTCGTGGAGATCGAGCAGCGTGAAGTCACACTGCCGGAAACCGACCTCCTCGTTCCCCCTGTCGGCCGAACGCAGGAACTCTGGGTAATAGTCGAGACCCGTTTGCAGCAGGTGCAGGAAAGCGAGAGGCATCCATTCGTCGTACTCGCAGGCCGGTGTGAGCATTCCGGCCGCCGCGAGGGATGCCCGCCCCGTTTCGCCGCCCTGCGCGACGGAAACCGACATACCCGCACGAATGAGGTGCGCCGCTGTCGAGAGTCCAATTAGTCCATTGCCGACCACTGCGACGTCGACGTTTTCTCTGTGCCCGGTTACGCTCATGGTTTCCATGCCTGTCCCGGAGAGTTGGTGTTCCGGCGCTATCGCTCGTCACCTGTTACCTTTATACACAGGCGATTGGCGACCGGCAACCGGATCGCAATGGCCAATCGGGGTCTCGGTCGACGGGGATCGAACACCGTCTGGGGCACCGATCTGGGGCGCGGCAAAGGCCGCCATGAGGAATGGATATGTCCACAGTGGCTATTACAGTTGGCGGCGACCACCGGCGAGTGGCCATCGTGCTGGGCACCCGGCCGGAGTCGATCAAACTCGCTGGTGTGATCAAACTCTTGGGGCCAGGCGCGGTGGTGGTGCACACCAGTCAGCACCATCACCGGTCCCTGTCGGGGGAAGTGCACCGCACGCTCGGTCTGCGCGATGCCCAGTGGGAGCACCTGGGAATCGTCGACGACCGGCGCGGAGCGCAACTCGGCAGGGCCGTGGCGGCACTGGACCGGGTGTTCACCACGACCCGGCCCTGGTCGGTCATCGTCCAAGGGGACACGACCTCCGCGGTGGCCGGGGCACTGGCGGCCAACGCCAACGACCTGCCACTGGTCCACGTCGAGGCGGGACTGCGCAGTTTCGACCGCCGGATGCCCGAAGAACACAACAGGGTGGTCATCGACCACTTGGCCGACCTGTGCTGCGCGCCGACACCGCTCAACCGGCAGAACCTGGTGCGCGAGGGCATCGACCCGGCGCGTATAGCGGTGACCGGCAACACGGTCGTGGAGGCGGTGCTGTCGATGCTGCCGCCGCGGCCCGAGCGCCACGACCTGGTCCGTGCGAGGGGAGTGGTGCCCGGCGACTACGTCCTGGCCACCTTGCACCGACCGGAGAACGTCGATGACCCCACGGCGCTTAGGGGCGTCCTGACCGCGCTGGGCAGCCTGCCCGCGCCCGTGGTGCTGCCCCTGCACCCAAGGACGGCGGCCCGGGTGGAGCAGCACGGGCTCACCCCGCTGCTCGGCCCGCTGCGCGTGACGAACCCTCTTGAGTACCGGGAGATGCTGGCCATGGCCAAGGAGTGCGCGTTGCTGCTGACCGACTCCGGCGGTCTGCAAGAGGAAGCCACGGTGCTGCGGTGCCCGTTCGTTGTGGTGCGGCGCAGCACCGAGCGCCCGGAGAGCGAGGGCACGTTCGGGGTGCGGGTGCCCACAGCGGCGGAACTGGCGCCGGTGGCGCGCCGGTGGCTGGCCGATGCCAAGCGGCGTCGCGCCGAACTGCGGTCGCTGCCGAGCCCGTTCGGCGACGGCACGGCGTCGCGACGTGTGGTGGACTTGCTTGACAGCCTCCTCGCAGCGCGAGCCGCGCCCGGTCACAGCTGGTCCGCGAGCACCGCGCCGATGACGTGATGGGTCAGCGCGAGTGTGGTCAGGGTCGGATTGGCCGCCCCCGCGCGCGGGAACAGGCAGGGCCCGACCACATAGGCGTCGGGCGCCGCGCGAAGCCTGCCGTCGTCGTCCACCAGCTCCCCGCCCACCGGCAGGCCGCAGCTCTCGTGGTCGAGCTCACCGATCCCGGCGCGGTAGCCGATCGCGACGCCTGGTTCGCGCCGAGCCCGCCGCGATGCGGCGTCGAAGTCGAGACCGGCCCACCGCGGTGCGGAGAAGCCCAGCCGCGCCGCCGCGTCGTCGAGCAGGCGTCGCTGCCGCGCTTCGACGTCGTCGAGCCGGTGGCGGGCCCGCGCGTCGAGCGCCACGGCCCCGCCGCTGAGCACGCTGGCCGCGTCCGGGGGCTGCTCGCCCATCGCCCACGCGTCGATCATCGTCCCACCGTCGACGGCGCCGGACTCCACGAACAGGTTCGACCCCGCCGACCTGTGGAAGCCCGCGTACGCCGAAGCGTCGACGGTGTCGTGCTCGCCGCCGGGGCCGAACACCAGGAAGCCCGATG
This sequence comes from Actinokineospora guangxiensis, assembly GCF_042657845.1. NCBI lineage: Bacteria > Bacillati > Actinomycetota > Actinomycetes > Pseudonocardiales > Pseudonocardiaceae > Actinokineospora > Actinokineospora guangxiensis. The sequence continues at coordinate 611,238 of NZ_JBHSKF010000002.1, forward strand.
CGACGTGGTCGACGATCTTCGCGGCCTGGTCCGCGCCGGTCAATCCGGCCACCAGCCGGACGTTCTCGAAGACACCCGCGGCGAAGATGACGCCGTCGACCACCAGCTCGTGCGCCGGGCCGCGCAGCACGAACCCGCGGCCCGGTCTCCGCACGACCGAGGTCACCTGGCGGTCCGGGCGGATCCGAGCGGCGGACAGCTCGGCGATCGGGGAGTAGGCCGACCACCCGCCGTCGGAGAAGCGCACCGCTCGCGGCGTCGCGGTGGCTGAGTAGCCCGCCGCGGAAAGGGTCTGCACCAAGCGCTGCTCCGTGGCCGACCTGGCCGCGGCCAGCGGGCGGCCGACCCACCGGGCCAGGGTCTCCTCGGCCGCTCCGTAGTGCTCTGACAGCAGTGCCTCCCGCGGACCGTCCGGCCAGGACGCGAGTGCTTCGGGCTCGATCCGCAGGCAGATCCCGCGCCAGTACAGCCCACGACCGCCGACCCTCGACCGGTATCCGGCGGTGGGGGCGTAGGGCGACGACGCGCCGATGTCGAAGGCGCGGAAGGACGGGTCTTCGCGCGGGTTCTCCAGGTGCGCGGTGCGCTCGTCGGAGCCGACGTGTCGCACCCCCAGGTTCGGCCCGCGTTCGACCAGGACGTGCTCGACACCGTGGAGCTGGAGCAGTCGCGCCGCCGCCGCGCCGCTGAGCCCCGATCCGACTACCGCCAACATCGCTACCCCCGCGCCGCTCGCGTGCTTACCGGTCTTGGCCCAGGTCGGGCAGCTCACCCCGGATTCCGTGCCACGCTTCCCCGCACCAGATGTCCGCGGTGTTCCAGGGCTTCTTGCTGCCCGCCCAGTGCAGAACCTTGGCCTGCCGCAACATCTCCGCATACCGCTCGCGTCGCGACGGTGAGCGGAAGAAGTACGTCTCCACGTTGTATACGACCGGGATCGGGGTGATCCTGTCGGCCATGACCGCGTTGATGGCGTCCTGGTCCTGACGCTCGGATCGCCATCGCTGGACGTAGGCCACGCAGGCCTCGGTGAACCGCAGGCGCCGCAGCGCGGGGAGCTCCATGACCAGGACACCGGAGTTGAAGTACAGCGTGTCGTAGGAGAAGTCCCACGGTCCGCCGTCGAGGCCCTTGCGGCACCAGTGGAAGGGATCGGTGGGTTCCACGACCGCGCCGAGCGGGCGGCCGCCCAGGTCCAGCGTCGCCACCGGCGTGAGGTCGCCGACGACCACGGTGTCCGCGTCCAGGTAGAGCAGCCGCTCGACCGATTCGTCAACCAGGTGGGGCAGGGCCAGCCTGCCGTACGCGGAACTGGAGATGTAGCGCTGCGCAGGCAGTTCCAAGATCCAGTCCGGGACCTCCAGGAAGACGACCTCGCACCCCGCGACATCGGCGCAGGCGGCCGTGACGAGGTCGTGCACCCGATCCCGCGGGCCTGGGCACATGATCCAGAATGTGACCGCCGTGTCCCGCGCGAGGGTCTTCGCCAGTGACCGCACCACGACCGCCGCGGGCGTGGAGTACCCGCGGTCGAAGCTCAGCGCCACATCGAGCTTGGCCGCTATCGTCCCGCTCCGATGCGCAACCCGTCGAGCGCCGCCTGGTACTTGCTGCGCCGCAGCACCTCGACGCCGAGTTCGTCGGTGAGCACCGCCGCCAAGCGCCGCACCGCCTCCACCGAACCCGCCTCGTCGTCCACGCTGCGCCCATCGGACTCAAGCTCGTAGTTGTCGATGGCGAACTCGGCTTGCCTGCGTGCCGTCCAGTCCGCCCCGCCGTTGGCCAACAGGAACAGGGCTCCATCGGTGTCGCACGCGCTGGCCAGACCGCGGTCCCAGACCAGGCCGACGTAGTTGTTCTGGCGGTCGTCCAGCCTGCCCGCCCGCACCGACCAACCCCGGCGGGACGTCTCGATCTGCACGATGGGCACGAGCCGCAGGTCGGCTCCGCCGCCGAGCGCCTCCACCGCGAGTGACCAGGCCAGCCCGGGCACCACCCCGGTAGCGAAGCGCTGCGCCTCCTCGACGGACACCTGGGTGATCACCTCGCGGCGGTCGACGAAGTCCTTTTCGGACTCTACTTCCCCGTCCTTGTAGTTGGCCGTCCAGCCCTTGTTGACCCGGCGCTTGCGGAAACGGAGGCAGGAGCCCGTTCTGGCGAGGGCGAGGTCGGGTGTGTCGAAGTAGATGTCCTGCACGGTCCGCGGCTGGAACTGCACGAGGTGCCATCCCTGCCGCACCTCGCGCCTGCACACGTCGAGCACGTCCTCCAAGTCCCTGTCGGTCGCGAACTTGAACTCCCGTTCGCGGTCATCCGACTGCTCCTTCGACATGCGCACGGCCTCCTGGTGGTAGCGGTGGATTCGTGATCCGGACGGATCGGACACTGCTCGTCGCGGCTGAGCGCGGTTGATGTTTCGGAGCCCCAGTAGATCCTCGCATCGACCATCATGACAATGAGATGGCGTTGCGGCAAGTAGAAGGCGTCATCCACTGCGACACCGATGGATCGGAGAACGCGTTCACCTGATCGGCCCGCGACTTCCGTCGAATGGGAAGATCGGGTGAAACTCGACCATCCCGCAGCGCGTGGCGCGCGCTGCGGAGAACGGCTATCCGAAGCCTCTCACGTGCGACAACGGGCGAAGCTGGCCTGATCCGCGGCTCTGGATTCAGACCGGTCTCCCCGCGTCCGGCGAACCGCGCCGTCTCCGTCGCGGTGCTACGGTCGAAGACATAGGGATGATTGCTGGCCGGAATTGAACCTTTCCCCAAGGCGGTCCTTTATGGACGATTCAGCGCGCTGGCTCGTCATTGTCCGGCACGCCAAATCGACGCGACCGGAACTGGCCGAAGACGGTGTGCGGCCACTGGCCGAACGAGGAGAGCGCGACGCCGCCGTGGCCGGGCGGTGGCTCCAGCAGAACGCGAGCACCCTCGACCTCGCTGTCTGCTCGCCCGCGGTGCGGGCGCGGCAGACGTGGGAGCGGGCGGCGCTCGAACTGGCCGAACCCCCCCACGTGTCCTACGACCGGCGCCTCTACTCCAACTCCCAGGAAGCGCTGTGGGATCTCGCCCGGACACTTCCTCGATCCGCCAGGGCGGTGGCCCTGATCGGGCACAATCCCGAGCTGGAGGACTTCGTGTCGCTGGCGACCGGGGCGCCCCGCCAGCTCAAGACCTCGGCGATCGCTGTGCTGTCCGTCGCCACCGCCTGGGCCGATCTGGCCCCCGGCGCCGCGAGCGTTGCCGCGCTCGTCGTGCCGCGCCACGGGCCTTGACCCGGAGTGGCGGGCGCCCACCTCGCCTTCCCCGCTTTCGATCGGAGTCATGTGACGGGCTTGAGCAGCGGGCAGGACGTTCCTTTCGTCCTGGGGACCGGATCTGTCGAGAACGAGGACGCCTACGCCGTGCTCGACGCGTACTTCGCCGCGGGCGGGCGCTACCTGGACACGGCCCGGGTCTACGGGCGGGCCGAGGCCGTAGTCGGTTCCTGGCTGGCCGATCGCGGTGTGCGCGGTGATGTCGTGCTGCTCGTCAAAGGCGGGCATCCGGACTCCCGGTGGCGACCTCGGCTGAGCCGGGCCGCGGTGTTCGATGACGCGCGGGCCAGCCTCGATGACCTCGGGGTCGACTCGGTCGACTCCTACCTGCTGCACCGCGACGACCCCGGACAGCCCGTCGACGCCATCGCCGCGGTGCTGACCGAGCTGGTGGAGTCCGGGATCGCGCGGGCGGTCGGGGTGTCGAACTGGAGCTCTGAGCGGGTTGAGCTGCTCTTGGACGCCTTGGCCCGAAACGGTGGGCCACCGGTCTCCTGGGTCAGCAACTACTTCGGCCTCGCCACCGTGGCCGCGCCCTCGCCCTACCCCGGTGTCCGGTCGGCCGTCCCGTCCCTGGTCGACCTCGCCCGGCGGTCGGGCTTCCCGGTCCTGGCTTGGAGCGGGCTGTCGTCCGGCTACTTCGACGGGCGCCGGGCGGCGATCTTCGAGTCCGCCGCCAACGCCGCCCGGCGCGATGTCCTGCGATCGGTGGCCGAGCGCCACGGCGCCTCGCCTACGGCCGTCCTGGCTCGCTGGATGAGCACCCGACCCGCCATCGTGGCGGTGTTCGGCAGCGCTGACGCCGACCACGTGGTGGAACTCATCTCCGCCGCCCGCGACCCCCGGCTCGACGACCCGGTCGCGGACCTCGTGTCCACCCTGGGCGAGGCGATGGACGACATAGGCGACTTCCCGCCTGGAGCCTGACTGTTCGAGGACTTCGCTGTGCGGTTCATGTGGGCGGGGACTAAGATCCGCGTCGAACTGCTTGCCGCACGGGGGAGCACGGGTCGTCGGTGCGGGCGGTCGCGGCGGCTCCGCTGTCGGGGGCTCGCCGATCCACGAAGGACCGTTGTGCTCTACACCTTGATCTACTCCAGTGTGGCCGCTGTCCCGATGGACGACGACGAGGTGGAGGTCCTGCTGGGCCGCTGCCAGGAGCGCAACGCCGCCGACGGGGTGACCGGGCTGCTCGTGCACGTCAGGCTCGGCCGCGACCGGGCGGCGTTCATCCAGGTGCTGGAAGGGCGGCGGGAAGCGGTGGAGAGCACCTTCGCCCGGATCGAGCGCGACGAGCTGCACGAGGACGTGACCGTGCTGACCCGTTCCCCGCTTGAGGTCGCCCGCTTCCACGAGTGGTCGATGAAATTCGCGGCCGTGGACGAGCCTGGTTTGGGCAAGCTCGCCGACGGGCGCCCCACCGTCGCGCTGCTGCGTGACCGGGAGATGGTGGAGCGGGTGATCACCGCACTCGGCGGGCGCTGACGCCCGACTCGGCAGGGAGGGCGCGTGGGTGACGCCCGAAATGGGTACTTTGGTGGCGACAGGGTCCGTGCTCGCGCGGATCGATCCGCACGACCCGTTCCGTAAGGGGATCACCGTGATCGGCTTCATCGTCGCCGGACTCATCATTGGGGCGCTTGCCCGGCTCATCAAGCCCGGCAAGCAGAACCTTGGCCTGGTCGCCACCCTGCTCCTGGGCCTGGTGGGCTCGGTGATCGGCGGCACCATCGCCAACCTGCTGGGCACCGGGGACATCATGGAACTCAACGTCCTGGGCTTCATCCTCGCCGTGGTGGCGTCGGTGCTGCTGATCGGGGTCGCGGAGACCCTCAGCAGCCGTCAGCGCAGCCGTCGCTGACTCGCTGGTCAGTGCTTCGCCCTGGCAGGCAGGAACCGGGCGCGGAGGGCGAGGAAGGCACAGGTGGCCAGGACGGCGACGCTGGTGATGATGACCAGGTGGGGGCCGGTGGCGGGGCCGCCGCCGTAGTCGAGCAGCAGGGCGCCGCCGCCAGTGGCGGCGGCGAGCAGGACCGCGGCGGCCTGGCCGCCGAACCGGCGTTTCGGGGTGGCGGGTTCCGGCGGTGGGGCGGGTCGTGGCGCCGGATCGGTCATGGCGCGCAGGACCTGGCCGGGCACCCGGGTCATGGCGGGCACCAGGGCGAGCAGGTCGCGGACGGACTCCATGCCCAGGTGCCACCGCAGGTCGCGGCAGACCGCCGCACGCGCCTGGGCCATCATGTCGAACTCGGGGTCCAGCTGCTCCAGGGTTCCGCACAGGGTCGCCATCGCGCGGAACACCGCGCCCAGCTCGGTGGTGGTGGGCAGGCCGACGCGGACGGCCAGGCGCAGCAGCTCGGCGAAGGCGCTCGCGCCGAAGCGGGTGCCTGGCGCGCAGTGGTGGGCGAGGAACTGCTCCAGTTCGCGGTCGAACAGGGCTTCGTCGACGTCCTGGGAGGCGGCGGTGCAGCGCAGCATGGCCACGCGCAGAGCGGCGGCGTCCTGGCGTTCGACGGCCTGCAGCGCCCTGGCCAGCGCGGCGCGGGCCGACCTTCCCAGCCTGCCGACGCAGCCGAAGTCCACGATGGCGAGGGAGCTATCGCGCAGCAGCAGGATGTTGCCGGGGTGCGGGTCGACGTGGAAGACGCCCTCGACCAGCATCTGCCGCAGGACGCTGCGCAGCAGGGTGCGGCCCAGCTCGGTGCGGTCGATCCCGCGCCGGTCCAGCTCGGCGTCGGCCGCGCCCAGCGGAACGCCGTCGAGCAGCTCCATCACCAGCACCCGCCGGGCGCACAGCGCCGGGTGCGCCCGCGGGACGCGCAGCTCGCGCTCGCGGGCGCCGATGGCGGCCATGTTGCGGGCCTCGACCCGGAAGTCCAGCTCGTCGTGCATGGCCTGGGCGAACCCGGCGGCCATGTCGACCAGGCGCAGCGAGTGGCCGAACCTGGTGCGCGACTGCAGCACACCGGCCAGCTCGCCGATGATCTCCAGGTCCCGCTCGATGGTGGGCTGGATGCCGGGCCGCTGCACCTTGACGGCGACCTCCGTCCCGTCGCGCAGCCGCGCCCGGTGCACCTGGGCGATGGAAGCCGCGGCCATCGGCTCCGGGTCGAACTCGGCGAACACCTCCGCGAGCGGAGCGCCCAGCTGCTCGGCCAGCAGCCGCTGCACCGTGGCCCACGGCGCGGGCGTCACCCGGTACTGCAGGCGGTCCAGTTCGGCGATGAACTCCGCGGGCAGCAGCCGGTTGCGCACCGACGGCACCTGCCCGAGCTTGACGAAGGTCGGCCCGCTCTCCTCCAGGGCCAGCCGCAGCGACCGGGCCAGCCGGGCGCGGCGCGACGCCCGAACCCCGATCCCGGCTTCCTTCCGGGTGAGCAGCGCGCCGACGGCCCGCCGGGCCGCGATGCCCGCGATCTGGGCGTACCGGCGCAGCCTGCGCAGCCTGCCGCGCGCCCGGACCCTGGTCCGCCTGCTCGGCACGAGCAGTTCGGCGCAGGCGAGCAGCGCCATCGTCAGCACCAGCGAGCCCGCCACCTGGGCCGCGGTGATCGCGGCCCCGTCGTCGCCGCCCGCGGTGGCGACCGCGCGCACGGCGATCATCGCCGCGATGGCGGCCAAGGCGGTGCGGGCGAACCCGACCCCGGCCCCCAGCAGGAGGCGCGCGGTCGCGGTCAGCCCCGCCGCGCTGGCCACGACGCCGACCGACACGATCGCCGCCGTGCTCGTCAGGTCCATGTGTCCAGGATCTCCATCGCCGCGGCGCGACGCCTCACGCGCCGGTCTCCCGTTCGTCCCTCCCGGGAGGGAGTTCGGCCCGCGAGGTTCGGTACCGGGGGTCGGATCAGCGGCGCGGCGGCAGGTGCAGCCGGGCCGACTCGAAGCCCCAGATCAGGTTCGACCGCATCCGCTTCGGCGGGGCCACCGCTTCGGCCCGCTCCACACGCTGTACCAGGGCGCTGAACATGACCTCCAGCTCCTTGCCCGCCAGCGCCGCGCCCAGGCAGAAGTGCGCGCCCTGGGCGAAGGCGAGGTGCTTGGCCGACGCCGTGGCGGTCTCGAACCTGGTGATGTCGAAGGAGTCCGGGTCGGTGAAGACCCGCTCGTCGCGGTTGCCCGCCGCCAGGAACAGCGCGACCTGCTCTCCTGGCTCGATCCGCTGCCCGGCCAGTTCGCCCGCGGCGGTCGCGGTGCGCAGCACGTGCAGCGCGGGGCTGCTGTGGCGCAGGATCTCCTGCACGGCCGAGCCGAGCAGCTCCGGCCGCTGTCGCAGCAGGTCCCACTGCTCGGGGTGGTCGATGAAGGCGAGCATCCCGCCGACGGTGGCGTGCCGGGTGGTCTCGTTGCCGCCGGAGATCAGGCCGTCGCAGTTGAGGTAGATCTCCTCATCGCTCAGCGGGACGCCGTCGACCCGGCCTTTGACCAGCGCGGTGACGATGTCGTCGCCGGGTTCGCGCCTGCGCCGGGCCGCCAGCTCCTCGTAGTAGCTCAGCAGGTCCACGTGCGCCTCGGCCACCGCGAGCGGGTCGGCGGGCTCGCTGGCGGCGCCGAAGGCGGTGCGGGTGCGGTCGAGCATGAACGCCCAGTCCTGGCGCGGCACGCCGAGCATGTCGCAGATGACCGACACCGGCAGCCACGAGGCGATCTCGGTGAACTCGCACGGTTCGTCGCCGATCGCGCGGTCGAGCAGGTCGGCGACGGTGGCGCGCATGGTGTTCTCCAGCCGGTGCACCATGCGCGGGGTGAAGGCGGAGTTGATGATCCGGCGCAGCGCGCCGTGCCGGGGCGGGTCGGTGACGATCAGCATCCGGCCCGCGGACATGGCGGTGGCCCTGGGGTCGTGGTCCAGGCGCATGCCCTGCTCGGAGCCGTAGCCCGCGGAGTCCTTGAGGACGGCCACGATCTCCTGGTGGCCGAGCACGGCCCAGAAGTCCCCCGCGGGCCGGCGCACCCGGTGCACCGGGGAGAGCGCCAGGGCCCGCGCCCACGCCCGTTCCGCGCCGCCGCCGCGGTAGAGGTCGGGATCGGAGAAGTCCACAGCGGTTTCGGCGTCGAGCATTGTCATTGAGCCTGTCCTCCCCAGTGGCGTACGCGTCCGCCATTACACCGGAGCGGGCGGTCCCGCCGACGGGTGAATTGAACTTTTGATGGTGTGATCGGCGAACGAGTCCGTTTGTGGTCACGACGATCCCGGGGAGGCCGTTCGTCCGGTTCGTCCCCGAACGAGCTTCATCTTTCCGTGAACGGACTACGATTTCGACCCGAACGGAGTAACTCGGGGGTAGCATCGTGGGGTCCACGCTGGGGTGACGCCTTGCCCTCCGTGATGGTCGTCGCTAGCTTGGGGGATGTTATAAGTCACCCGGATAGCGGCCCGATTGGGCGGCTTCGCGAATGTGCTTATTGCCCGAGGGGTGGGCTTCCTTTCGTGACGGCTGTGGCTTCGCCGTGCCCGTGGGGGTGGTGGCGGTGAAGGGAGCAACATTGAAGACGGTGATTTACGCCTACGGAAGTCGCGGTGATGTGCAGCCCTACCTCGCGCTGGCGAGGGCGCTGGTCCACGCGGGCCACGACGCCGTGCTGAGCGCGCCGAAGACCTACGAGTCGTTCGCCGCCGAGCACGGGGTCGCCTTCTCCCCGCGCGACGACGAGTACCTGCGGCTGCTGGACGACCCGGAGGTGCGGGAGGTCCAGCAGCGCGCCGACCGGGCCAAGGGCAACGACAAGGAACTGCAGGAGAAGGTCGACCGGGTCCGGGCCCGCAAGAACGAGATCGTGCGCCGCGCCTACCCGGTCATGCTCGACGACCTCGCGGACGCCGCCGACGGGGCCGACCTGGTCGTGCACCAGTACAGCGGGATCGACCAGGCCCACCACGTCGCCGAGCGCCTCGACGTCCCCTCGGTGCTGGCGGTGCAGCACCCCAACTTCGTGCCCTCGTGGCACTACCCGAGCGTCGCGGCCAAGCCGGGGGCGCGCCTGCCCCGGCTGCTCAACCGGCTCAGCCACCTGCCGACCAGGGACGCGATCTCCGGTGAGGCGAAGAGGATGGTGGACGACTGGCGGGTCAACCGCCTCGGCCTACCCGCCAGAAGAGGACACCACAACCGGCTGAGACGCCCCGACGGGTCCGCGGTTCCCGTGCTCCACGCCTTCAGCGAGCATTTCGTCCCCCCGGCGCCGGACTGGCCGGAAACCGTGCACACCACCGGGTTCTGGTTCCTGCCCGGTTCCCCGGACTGGACGCCCCCGCCGGAGCTGGCCCGGTTCCTCGCCGAGGGCGAGCCGCCCATCGCCGTCGGCTTCGGCAGCCTGGTCGGCCCGGACGCCGCGCTCTCGGGCCGCGTCGTGGCCGAGGCGGTCCGCGCCGCCGGGGTGCGGGCGGTCATCGTCACCGGATGGGGCGGCATCCGCGTCGAAGACCCCGGCGACGATCTGCTCGTGATCGAGCAGGCCCCCTACGACTGGCTGTTCCCCCGTGTGCGGGCCGCCGTGCACGCGGGCGGCATCGGCACCATCAGCGCCGCCCTGGTGGCGGGCATCGCCCAGGTCGCGTGCCCGTTCCACCCCGAGCAGGCAGGCTGGAGCCACCTGCTGCACCGGCACGGGGCCGCTCCCGAGCCGATCCGCCAGCGCGACCTCGACCCGGCCCGCCTGAGCGCGGCCATCACCCGGGTCCTCGCCACGCCGTCCTACGGCGCGGCCTCCGCCGCGATCGGCGCCCGCGTGCGCGCCGAGTCCGGCACCGCCACCGCCGTGGGCATCCTCGAACGCATCGCGGGCGGCGTGCCCGCCGCGGCCTGATGGACGCCCACCCTGACCTCGCCGAACCCGTCGTCCCCGCGATGACGCCGATGGCGGCCACCGCTTCCACCACACGAGAAACCGCACCACAACCTGGGGGTCATGATGCATGAGCGTGAACTGAGGGCATTCGCCTTAATCGCCGAGATCGGCCGGATGGACATGGCGGCCAAGCACCTCGGCTACTCCCAACCGGCCATCAGCTACCAGATCAAGTGCTTGGAGCAGTCGCTGCGCGCCAAGCTCCTCATCCGCAACACCCTGGGCGCCCGGCTGACCCCCGAGGGCCGGATGATCCTGCCCTCGGTCAAGGCCGTGCTCGCCCTGCTCGACGGGATGAAGGAGGTCTCCGCGCCCGCGAAGGCCGCCCCGGAGCACCCGGTCCCGTCGCAGGCCGTGCCGGGGCGCGCCATCGCGGCGAAGTAGTCCGACCGGGTCACTCCGGGGAGGGAAGCCGGGAGCTCCTCGACACTCCCGTTCCCACCTCAGAGGGACGCGGCCCTCGGGGCCATCTGCGACGATCTAGGTCATGAGGGGCATGTGGGGGCGGGTGTTCGACCGCACGACCTACCAGCGCTGGGTGTACCTGGTGCTGGGCGGCGCCCTGTCCTTCCCCTCGGTCCTGTTCACCTTCATCGTCGTGCCCGCGGTCTTCCCCGACATCGGCAGCACCGCCGCGACGGTGCTGATCGGGCTGGCTTTCGGCCTCCTGGTCACGGTGGCGGCCACGGTCCTGCCCTCGATCCGGGTGCTGGAGGGCGCCGCCGTGCGGGCGCTGCTCGACGACCCGGTGCCCGGGGCGAGCTACACCGCCACCCGGCACTGGCCGACCCGCCTGCGCGCCAGCGCCATGTTCCTGCTGCACGTGGCGCTGGGCGCGGTGGTCAGCGCCTGCACCCTGATGCTGCCGGTCGTCATCGTCTCCGGTGTCGCCGCGCCGTTCACCGGCGCCATCGGCCTGGCGGGCGACCCGATCCGGGTGCCGCTCGGCTGGGCCAGCGCCTGGATCGCGCTGGTGCCGGTGGCCGCGCTGCTGGTGCTGGTGGTCATGGTCCGGGTGGCGGGCGGGCTGCTGCGCCGCGCGGCCGTGGTCCTGCTCGGGGTGCCGATGTCCGAGCGGCTGGCGCAGCTGGAGCGCAAGGCCGAGCGGCTGGAGCAGCGCAACCGGCTGGCCAGGGAACTGCACGACTCGGTCGGGCACGCGCTCAGCGTCATCAACCTGCAGGCGGGCGCGGCGCGCATGTCCCTCAGCGCCCAGGTGGGTGAGGCGCCCGCGCTGGAGAAGTCGCTGCGGGCCATCGAGGGCTCGTGCCTGGCGGCGATGGACGACCTCGACTACGTGCTGGGGCTGCTGCGCGACGAACCGGCCGAGCACAACCCGCAGGCGACGTTGACGCAGCTCCCCGACCTGCTGGAGACGACCCGCCTGGCGGGGGCCGAGGTCGCCGCCGAGGTGAGCGGCGACCCCGCCGCGCTGCCCGCGACGGTGTCCCGGCAGGCTTACCGCATCGTGCAGGAGTGCCTGACCAACGTCCTGCGGCACGCCGGGGAGGTTCCCGTGGCGGTGCGGCTGGCGGTCAGCGACCGGCGGGTGGAGCTGGACGTGGTCAACCCGGTCGGACCGGGCGCCGCCGAACGCGCGGCCCGCGCGGGCGGGGGTCAGGGCCTGCGCGGGATGGCCGAGCGGGTCGACATCCTCGGCGGCCGCTTCAGCGCGGGCCGCGAGGGCGATGAATGGAGAGTGGCTGTGTCGTTGTCCTGGGACGGGACGGCATGAGCACGAAGGTGCTGATCGTCGACGACGACGAGTTGATCAGAGCGGGTCTGCGCACCATCGTGGACACCCAGCCCGACCTCTCGGTGGTCGGCGAGGCGGGCGACGGCGTCGAGGTGCCCGGACTGGTGGCCCGGCTGCGCCCGGATGTCGTGCTGATGGACATCAGGATGCCCTCGGTCGACGGGATCAGGGCCACCGAACACCTGATGTCGGTCTCCGCGGATCCGCCGAAGGTCATCGTGGTGACCACCTTCGAGAACGACGACTACGTCTACCAGGCGCTGCGGGCCGGGGCGAGCGGCTTCGTGCTCAAGCGGTCGCGGCCGGAGAAGATCGTGCACGCCATCCGGACCGTGGTGTCGGGGGAGTACCTGCTCTACCCGGCGGGCATCCAGCGCCTCGCCGCGCGGGCCGTGCCCCAACCGCCCGCCGAGCGCGCGCACTTCGGGCTGACCGACCGCGAGGCGGAGGTGCTGAAGCTGATGGCCAACGGGCTGTCCAACACCGAGATCGCCGACCAGCTGTTCCTCGGCGTGCAGACGGTCAAGACGCACGTCGGCCGCGTGCTGTCCAAGTTGGACGCACGGGACCGGACCCAGGCCGTCATCGTGGCCTACGAGTCGGGATTCATCACGCCGCATTCCTGATTCGACACACAAAACAATCGTTCTCGCACGCATATCCACGCCCAGAGGAGAAGGGGGCCCTGGTGGACGACGCCGTCCTGCGCTTGGACAACGTCAGCCGGACCTACGGGGAAGGGGACACGATGGTGGCCGCCCTGCGCGGCGTCAGCCGCGACTTCGCCGCGGGCACCTTCACCGCGGTGATGGGGCCCTCGGGGTCCGGCAAGTCGACACTGCTGCACTGCGCGTCCGGCCTCGACCGGCCCAGCGGGGGAGAGGTCCGCCTCGACGGGCGGGCGCTCTCCGGCCTGAGCGACGACGCCCTGACCGAACTGCGCCGCGAGAGCATCGGGTTCGTGTTCCAGTCCTTCAACCTGGTCCCGTCGCTCAGCGCCGAGCAGAACGTGCTGCTGCCGCTGACCCTGGCCGGCGCCAGGCCGCCGGTGGACCTGGCCCGGCAGCTGCTCGCCTCGATCGGGCTCGGCGGGCTCGGCGCGCGCATGCCCGCCCAGCTCTCCGGCGGCCAGCAGCAGCGGGTGGCCATCGCCAGGGCGCTGGCGGCCCGGCCCGCCGTGCTCTTCGGCGACGAGCCGACCGGCGCGCTCGACTCGACCACCGCCCGCACCGTGCTGACCCTGCTGCGCTGGATGGTGGACGAGCACGGCCAGACCACGATCATGGTCACCCACGACCCGGTGGCCGCCGCGCACGCCGACGAGGTGATCCTGCTGGCCGACGGGCGGATCGTGGACGTGGTGACCGCGCCGACGGCGGCCGTGGTGGCCAAGCGCATGGCCGTGCTGGAAGCGGCTGCCGGGGCGGTGGCCTGAGATGCTGGCCATCGCCCGCCGGACCATCGCCGAGCGGCGCGGCGCGTTCGCGGGCTCCTTCCTCGCCGTCGCCCTGGGAGTCGCGACCCTGACCGCCTCGGTGGCCGTGCTGGTCTCGGCCGCGTCGCCGGGGGAGTCCGCCGACGGCCAGGAGGGCATGCGCGCGGTCGGCACGGTGTTCGCGTTCATCGCAGTGCTGTTCACGTTCCTGTCGGTGTTCATCATCGCCGCGACGCTCAACTTCGCCGTCGCGAGCCGCGCCCGGGAGCTGGCGCTGCTGCGGCTGGTCGGCGCGACCGGGCGCCAGATCGCCGCCGTCGTCCGCGCGGAGGCGCTGGTGGTCGGCCTGCTCGGGGCCGGCGGCGGGTACCTGCTCGGGCTGCTCGGCGCGGTCGGGCTCACGGTGCTGCTGCCCGCGACCGGGGCGGTCCCGCCGGGCTTCGCCCTGACCCCGCTGGGCGCGGTGGTGTCGCTGCCGGTGGCGCTGCTCGTCGGGACCGGCGTGTGCGTGCTCGGCGCGCGGGGAGCGGCGCGCACGGCGGGCAGGCTGCCCGCCCTCGCCGCGCTGCGGGAGGCCGACGTCGAGTCCGGCGTCATGACCCGCCGGCGCTGGGTGCTCGGCCTGCTCGCCCTCGCCGCCGGGCTCGCCATGGTCGCCGGGCTGGCCGGGATCGACGCCGAGGCCAGGATGCCGCTGTCGATGGGGCTGGCGTTCCCGTTCGTCGTGGCGGGCGCGCTGCTGGCCCCGGTGTTCGTCGGGCCGGTCAGCAGGCTCGTCACCGCGCCGCTGGCCCGGTTCACCGCGGCCAGCGGGGCGCTGGCGGGCGGCAACCTGCGCGCCGGGGTGCGCAGGAGCGCGGCGACGGCCGGGCCGATCCTGCTCGCCATCGGGGTCACCGGCTCGCTGCTGGGGGCCACGGCGGTGCTGTCGGCGGGCACCGTCGCCGCGGCGCGGGAGTACTACGCCGGTGACGTGGTCACCGACAGCCGCCCGTCCGCGTCGACCCCGGGAGTCGTGCGCGACGACCGGGTGCTGCACGGCTCGGTCGCGGTGACCGTCGGGCCGGACACCCCGCCGCAGAACGTCGACGCGGTCGCGGTCGAGCCCGCCGCGGTGTCCGCCGTGCTGTCGCTGCGCGGGGTGGACGGCGACCTCGCCGCCTTCGGCGCCGCGGGGGCGGTCGGCAGCCGGGACTACATGTCCACTGTGAACTGGAAGCTGGGAACGCGCCTGCCGGTCGCCCTGCCCGACGGGAGCACCACCCAGGTGCGCCTGGTGGCGGTCTTCGACGGCGGCTCGCTGAACCAGAAGCTGCTGCTGCCCTTCGGGCTGCTCGACCGGCACCGCGGCGACGGGGTCACCGAGACCCGCCACCTGACCGTCGCCGACGGGGTGTCCGCCGCGGGGGTGGCGGCGGCGCTGGGCGGGCAGACGACCGCCGAGTGGGTGGAGCGGACCGCCGGGGCGCAGGGCAGGCTGCTGCGCCTGGGGGCCTGGGTGCTGTGCGCGCCCGCGCTGCTGTACCTGCTGCTGGCGGTGGCCAACACCGCCGCGATCTCCTTCGGCTCCCGGCGCGCGGAGTTCGCCGTGCTGCGCAGGGTGGGGATGACCCGCCCGCAACTGCGCCGGATGGTCACCTGGGAGTCACTGGCGCTGGGCCTCATCGGCGCGGTGATCGGCGGGGCCATCGCCATCGGCGCGAGCCTGGTCATGTGGGTGGTCGTGCGCGCGGGCATCCCCTCCACGCCGTTCGTGCTGCCGGTCGTGGAGGTCGTGCTGCTCGCCGCCGGGTGCGCCCTGCTCACCGCCGCGGTGGCGGTGGGGCTGCTGCGCCGGGCGTGAGGCTCAGGGCGGTGGTCGGGCAGCTGACCACCGCGTCGGCGACGGCCGGGCGCAGGTCGTCGGGGACCGTCTCGGCCTTGATGACCAGCTCGCCGTGATCGTCCACCTCGAACACCTCGGGCGCGCAGCCCTCGCAGATGCCGACGCCGTTGCACCGCTCCCGGTCCACGGTGACCACGAAGGGAAGTGCGCGCGCGGCGGGCGGGGTGGCGGGCGTGGACGTCATGGTGCTCCTCCGCGGTGGGCTCGGCGACGAACGCGGTCATGGTCTCGCGGACCGGCGCCGGAAACAGTGCCATATCGAGAAGTTTGGCCGCACGGGCGCGATCGCTTGACCCCCTTCGCGGGCCGCTCGTAGCGTCGCGCTGTCGAGCCGGGAGGGTGTGGTGGTCGAGATGGTGATCGACGTCCGGGGGTTGACCAAGACCTTTGAGTCGCCGAAGACCGGGCTGGTGACCGCGCTCGACGCGGTCGACCTCACCGTGCCGAGGGGGACCGTCCTCGGTCTGCTCGGCCACAACGGCGCGGGCAAGACGACGTTGGTCAACGTCCTGAGCACCCTGACCCCGCCGACATCGGGCAGCGCGTCGGTGGCCGGGCACGACGTGGTCACCGAGGCCGCCGCGGTCCGCGCGCGGATCGGGCTCACCGGCCAGTTCGCCACCCTCGACGAGGGCATCACCGGCCGGGACAACCTGGTGCTGCTGGCCCGGCTGTACGGGGCGAGCCGCAGGCAGGCCGCCGAGCGCGCCGCCGAGCTGCTGGCCGCCTTCGACCTCACCAAGGCCGCCGACCGGCCCGCGCGCGGCTACTCCGGCGGCATGCGCAGGCGTCTCGACCTGGCCGCGTGCCTGGTCGCCGGACCCGAGGTGATCTTCCTGGACGAGCCGACCACCGGTCTGGACCCCGGCAGCAGGCGGGCGGTGTGGGCCATGGTGGAAAGCCTGGTCGCGCACGGGTCCACCGTCCTGCTGACCACCCAGTACCTGGAGGAGGCCGACCGGCTCGCCGACGCCATCGTGGTGCTCGCCGGCGGCCGGGTCGTGGCCCGGGGCTCCGCCGCGCAGCTCAAGCGCGAGCTGGGGCAGTGCTCGGTCACCACCGAACTGGCGTCGGGCTCGGATGTGGACGCCGCGCTGGGCGCGCTGCGCCGGGCCGGGCTGAGCCCGGTCGCCGACTCCCTGGCCATCATGACCCCGGTGGCCACCTCGGCGGGCGTCACCGCCGTCGTGCGCGCGCTGGACTCCGCCGGGGCCGAGGTGACCGCGGTGCGGTTCGCCGAACCCTCCCTTGACGACGTCTACCTCCACCTCACCCCCGCCGACGCGCGGCGCTAGCGAGGAGCCACCATGACCGCGATCGAGGCCGCGCCCGCCGCCACCCCCCCGCTGAGCAGGCCGTCGTGGGCGCCCAGCTCCGTGCTGACCCAGGTGGCGGTGCTCACCGGCCGGTCGCTGCGCGCCCTGTACCGCGACCCGCGGCTGGTGGTGCTCAGCCTGATCCAGCCGCTGGTCCTGCTGATCCTGTTCGGCCAGGTGTTCAGCGCCATCGCGCTGGTGCCGGGATTCCCGCCGGGCCTGGACTACATCGACTTCATCCTGCCCGCCCTGCTGGTCACCACCGGGCTCACCGCCGGTCTGCAGTCCGGGGTCGCGGTGACCACCGAGCTGCGCAACGGGCTGATCCCCCGGTTCCGGTCGATGCCCATCAGGACCGGGTCGGTGCTGGCCGCGCGCAGCTTCGCCGATGTGCTGCGCAGCGCCTCGGAGCTGACCGCGATGGCGGTGCTCGCCGCGCTGCTGTTCGGCTTCTCCCCGCCGGGCGGCGTGCTGGGCGTGGTGGGCGCGCTGCTGGTCGCCGCCGTGCTGTGCTGGTCGCTGGGCTGGGTGTTCATGTGGTTCGCCTCGTGGCTGCGCTCCCCGGAGATCCTGCAGACCGTCGGGTCGCTGGCGACCTTCCCGCTGATGTTCGCCTCCAACGCCTTCGTGCCGGTGGAGAACCTGCCCGGGTGGCTGCGGGCGTTCGCCACGGTCAACCCGCTGTCCTACGCCATCTCCGCGGCGCGCGGACTGGCCACGGGCACCGCGGACCTGGCCATGCTCGGCGCGGCGGTGGGCAGCTGCCTGGTGATCGCCCTCATCGCGATCCCGTGCGCGCTGCGCAGCTTCCGGCGGAACTGACCGCGAACGGACAACGGCCCCGTCCACCTCCTGGGGGGAGTGGACGGGGCCGCGGCGCGTCAGGAGAAGGCGAAGCGCGACAGGGCCGAGGCGGGGTCGATGACCCGGTCACCGGAGCCCAGGCCGTCCTTGTGGATGTGCATCTTCAGGTAGCTCGCGCCCTCCGTGCCGCCTGATCCCTCCATGTCCGGCAGGTAGGTGCGCCCGAACCCGTAGTGCCTGCCGCGCCAGGTGAGCAGGGTGCGGTCGAGCCTGCCGTAGGCCTCGGTCAGGACGTCGTCCCCGGTCGCGGTGATGACCGACCGCAGCGAGGCGAAGTCCCGCAGCGGCGCCTCGGCGAGCGGGCGGAGGTGGGCGAGGCGCTGGTAGATGGGGGCTTTGCGGTCGTCGTAGCCGTAGAGCACCTGCTCCATCAGGTGGTAGTTGAGCGACTGGACCGCGCTCGCGTCGCCGGTGGCGTCGCGGAAGGACAGGAACATCGCCGGCGACAGCGTCTTCAGCACGTGGAAGGTCGCGCTGAGCAGCTCGGCGCAGGCGGTGGCGCGGTCGAGGTGGAAGCGGCACACGCGGCGGTCGACGGTGGAGTCCACGGCCTGCCTGGCGCTCCAGCGGATCAGGAAGAACACGATCTCGCACACGTACACCGCGCTCAGGAAGACGTGCTCGTCGTGCTTGTCGGAGCGGCGGTGCCCGGTGCAGGCGGCCAGCACCAGCAGGTCGTGGCCCAACCGCGCGTCGTCGACACCGCTTTCGGCGAGGTCCCTGGCCCGCGCGAGGCCGTCCGGGGCGAGGGGCAGGTCCAGCACCTGGTCGGTGAGCGGGCCCAGCCGGCGCAGCCGCTCCAGGACGTGCTCGGGGGCCGAGGGTCTGCGCGCGGCGGTGCGCTCCACCCTGGCCAGTTCCAGCAGCGCCCCGTGCAGGGCCAGCACGCAGCCGCCGAAGACGTCCTCGCGCCGGGAGAGGAACCAGTCGTAGACGTGCATTCCGGTGTAGCGGTAGTAGTCGGGGATCGCCGTCCGGGTGCTGAACTGGCGGGTCAGCAGGCGTAACAGCCGGTTCTCCTCGGTGTCGGGTCCGGTGCGGGCGCGCTCGTGGACGGTGTCCAGTTCGGCCAGGGTGCGGGGGTCCAGGTCGGCGAGCGGCGTGGCCGCCAGCCTGCGGGCCATGGCCGCGACGCGCGGGGGCAGCGTGGGCACCAGGACGTCGGTGATGGTCATCGCCGCGCTCCGCGGGTGCCGAGGACCAGGTGCTTGTCGGCCGAGGACCTGCGCACCGAGCAGCCGTCGAACCCGGCCCGCCGCAGCAGGCCGGTCAGCTCGGCCTCGGTGCGGTGGCGGCCCTCGGTCTCGAAGTACATCGACAGGTTCATCACCGCGGTCGCCTGCGGCCCGGACCGGTCGGCGTCGAACAGGCGGTCCATCACCAGGACCCGGCCGCCCGGCGGGAGGGCGTCGTAGGCTTTGCGCAGCAGCATCGCGCAGGTCTCGTCGTCCCAGTCGGACAGGATGTAGCCGAAGGCCACGCAGTCGCCCTCCGGGAGGGGGTCGGCGAAGAAGTCGCCCGCCTGGAAGCAGAGCCGCTCGCCCAGCCCGTGCGCCCGCGCGGTCTCGGCCAGGTGCGGCGCCACCGCGGGCAGGTCGAACACAGTGGACCGCAGGCGCGGGTAGACACCCAGCGCGGCGGCCGAGAACGGCCCGTTGGCCCCGCCCACGTCCACCAGGCGGCGCGCGTCGCCCAGTTCCGCGAGGCGGGCCAGCTCGTCGGAGACGTGGAAGCTGAGCTGCCACATGGCCGTCACGAACCGCCGGGTGGACTCCTCGTCGCGGTAGATCACCTCGAACGGCGCGGGCAGGCCCGCGTCCACGGCGGCCTTCCCCTTGCGCAGGTAGTCGTCCAGGTGGCCCATGCGCTCGGCGGTGTCGGCGACCAGGTGCTCCACGAAGCCCAGCAGGCAGCGCGGGCTCTCCGGGTCCACATAGGGCACGGCGTCGTCGGTGACGCGGACCCGGCCGCCGCTCTGCGACAGGACCCCGGTTGAGGTGAGCACCAGCACCAGCCGCTCCAGCGTCGCCTCGTCCACCCCGAGGTCGATGGCCAGCTCGGCGGGGGTGCGGTCGGGTCGGGCGACCAGCGCGGCGAACAGCCCGTGCTTGGCGGCCAGGTGCAGCGAATGGGTGGAGAAGATCCCGAACACGGCGCGTTCGAGGGTCGTCGGAGTCATGCGGGCACCGCCGTCCGAATTGGGTGACAGAAAGGAGAACGGCCGGAGTGCGGACTCCGGCCGTTCTCAGTAAAACTACTTTCCGTCTCGCCCGGAAACGGTGCTCTCAATTCCTCGATACGCGGATCTTCTATTCGGCCGAGACTCCGACGGTGGCCGGGGAACGCTCGGCGAGCAGGGCGGCGCGCTGCACCGTCAGCTCGAAGAGCAGGCCGACACCGGTCAGGAGCGGGCCGTACACCGCGTAGATCCACCAGTCGAAGGTGAACACGCCCCAGAGCACCTGCAGGAAGCCCAGCATGGTGATCGTCCCGGCGATCGCCTTCGCCGCGCCGGACGGGCCTGCCCCCGGCCGTCCGAGGGCGTGCAGCAGGACCGCGGCGGGCAGGCAGAGCAGGGCGACCGCGCCGTCGTAGACCCACCAGTCGTTGAGCCTGCCGATGCCGGTGTTGGCCTGCGGGGCCAGCAGGAACCTGCTGCCCGTCGCCCACACCACGTGCATGACCAGCGTCGCGGCGATGCCGAGCAGGCCGAGTGCCCTGGCCCAGCCAGTCGCGACCATCCAACCGGGCAGCGCGGGCGTCGAGTCGCTCTTCCACTGCTGGGCGAGCCGCCGCGACTGCACCGCGCCGATGATCAGGAAGACGCCGAGGCCGAGGAACCACGGCTCGAAGACGAACAGGTTCCACCGGTCGATGCTGGCCAGCTTCTCGACGGTGAAGTACTCGTCCTGGGCCTCGTAGGCGATGACCCCGCTCAGCTTGAGCGCGATGAGCACGCTCAGCACACCCCAGTGCAGCAGCGCCACCACGGCCGCGCCCCACGCGATGCCCAGCAGCAGCCAGCGCGGCGCGATCCGCCCCCAGGGCTTGACCAGCGCCAACGACACCAGCGCCGCGCCGAGGCACAGCACGCTCGCCCCCCAGTTCGCCGCCTTCTCGGTCGCGCCGGGGTCGGGGATGCCCATGATGTCCGCCGAGCCGCCGAAGGCGACCCAGAGGTGCGGCGGGATGTAGACGAGCGACCAGATCATGCCCGCCCAGCCCGCCCAGGTCCGCGCCTTGCCCCCGGACGGGGCCTCCGCGCGGGGCGCGGAGGCGGCGGTCTGCGTGTCAGTCAATGACCTTGTCCTTGTCATCGGCGCCCGGTGGCTGCCGGGCACGGTGGTTTCCGCTGACCCAAGCCTGGCGGTCGCGGGCGCGGATTCCATCACGCCGAGGAGGCATGGCCATCCCTCGCTGGGTGGAGATTCCCGGCTCAGCGGGCAGCGGGCGGCACGGCCCACGGCACGGTGGAGGACACGGTGGAGGACACGGACATGAGCTGAGGCAGCGTGGCCCAGACGGCGGGGGTGTAGAAGTGCCCGCCCGCGAGCACGTCGGCCTGGAACTCACCGCGCGCCAGCAGCCGCCACCGGGCGGTCACGTCGGCGGCGGGCTCGTCCTCGTCGGCGCCGTAGAGCAGGTGGACGGGGGCGGCGACGGTGACGCCGGGGGTGTACCGGTAGGTCTCCGCGGCCACCAGGTCGGCGCGCAGGAGGTCGACGGCGATCGAGCGCAGGTCGGCATCGCCCAGCACCTCGGCGTCGACCTGGCCGGTGTCGCGCAGCCACGCCACCAGCCGCTCGTCGCTGTCGGCCGCGGTGGGCGGCTTGGCGCGCTGCGCGGCGTAGCGGCTGGGCGCGTCGCCGCCGGAGACGACCAGCGCGGCGGGTGCGTGGCCGCCGCGCTGCTCCAGCGCCGCGGTCACGTCGAAGGCCAGCACCGAACCCATGCTGTGCCCGAACAGCGCGTACGGGCGCGGGCCCAGCAGGGCGAGGGCGGCCATGGTGTCCTCGGCCAGGGCCGACCAGTCCCGGCAGAACGGCTCGCCGTAGCGGCTCTCCCGGCCCGGGTAGCAGACGATGGCCAGCTCCACGTCGGCGGGCAGAACCCCGGCCCAGGCCCGGAAGGGCGCGGTCCCGCCGCCGCAGTAGCTCAGGCACACCAGCGAGCGGGTGGCGTCGGGGTTGGGCCGGGGAAGGACGAGCCTTCGCCCGAGGGTTGTCGCGCGTGCCACGGCTGCCTCCAGGCGGGTGTTGTCGGGCGGGACTGCCGGTCCTTTGCTCGGTCGCCGCCGTCGGGGGCGCCCGCGCGGAGGACGGGCGCCCCCGCGGGAGCGCCCGTCCTCGGCGAGCCGGGTCACCGGCAGGCGGCCTCGCCGACGACCTCGTAGACGCCCGCGAGGTTGACCATGCGGGCCAGCTCGGCCTGGTCGATGACGACCTTGAACTCCTTCTCCAGCGACGCCAGGATCTCGATGGCGCGCAGCGAGTCGGCGTCGTGGTCCTCCTTGAAGAGGCTGGTGTCGCTCACCTCGTCCTCGTCGAGCTCCAGGATCTCGCAGACGATCTCCTTGATCTTCGCCTGGAACTCCACTGATGCGACGGTCATGGTGTTCTCAATTCTGCTCGACGGTGCCCGGGAACCCTGGCAATGGCTGTTTCTAACAGTGCGGGCGATGCCGGCGAACCATTGTTTGAAAACCTCGAACCAGCGCGGCTAGCACGCGGTTCGACGCGGTCGCAACCCCACATCGACATCGCCGAATCCGGCCCTGTGCAGGCCTCTCGGCGTGCATACCATCGGCGCCGAACGGTGAAATCCGATGGCGTGAGATGGGGGCGGTTCTCGTGAATGCTGCGACCGGAGCGCGACCGGTGGCCGAACCCGGCGGACGCCGCGTGGTGCTCACCGGGTTCGGCGTCTTCTCCAGCATCGGCGTCGGTCCCGAGGAGTTCTCCCGGGGGCTGCGGGAGGGGCGCAGCGGGGTCAAACCCATCACCTCCTTCGACACCACCGGCTTCGACCGCGCCAACGGCTGCGAGATAGTGGGCTTCGAGCCGCGCGACTGGGTGCACCGGCTGCCCGTCGAGCGGATGGGCCGGGCCAGCCAGTTCTCCGCGGCGGCGGCCAGGATGGCCGTGCGGGACGCCGGACTGTCCCCTGAGGACCTCGCCGAACAGCGGGGCCTGGTCGCCATCGGCACCACCGACGGCGAGTCCTGGGACCTCGACCGCCTGGTGCAGGCGCAGCTGGACCACGGGCCCGAGCACATGGACCCGGTGATCGCCGGACGGATCGGCGCTGGACGGCTGTCGGTGTCGGCGGCCGCCGAGCTGGGCCTGACCAACGTGGAGGCCCTCACCATCGGCACCGCGTGCGCGGCGGGCAACTACGCCATCGGCTGCGGTTTCGACGCCGTGCGCTCCGGCGAGGTGGACTTCGCCCTGTGCGGCGGCGCGGACGCGATGTGCCGTAAGACCTTCACCGGCTTCTACCGCCTCGGCACGATCGCCGCGGACGTGTGCAGGCCCTTCGACATCGACCGCGACGGCATCCTCACCGGCGAGGGCGCGGGCGTGCTCATGCTGGAGCCGCTGGAGTCCGCGCTGGCCCGCGGGGCGCGCATCTACGCCGAGATCCTGGGCTACGGGCTCAACTGCGACGCCTACCACCAGGTGGCGCCCAACCACGACAGCGTCGCCCGGTGCATGAGCCTGGCCCTGGAGAACGCCGGGGTGAAGCCCGAGGAGGTCGACCTGATCTCCGCCCACGGCACCGGGACCAAGGCCAACGACGTCACCGAGAGCGGCGCGATCCGCCAGGTCTACGGCGAGCACGTGCCGCGCACGGTGTCGCTGAAGTCGATGCTCGGCCACACCATGGGCGCGGCCAGCGCGCTGGCCGCGATCGCCTGCTCGCTGGCCATCCGGGACCGGTTCATCCCGCCCACGATCAACCACCGGGTGACCGACCCGGAGTGCGGCATCGACTGCGTCCCCAACGAGTCCGTGCCCGCCGACCTGCGCGTCGTGCAGAACAACGGGCTCGCCTTCGGCGGCAACAACGCCGTCATCATCCTCGGCAAGTACGACGGGGGAGTGCGGTGAGCTGGGGTGTCATCGGGACCGGCGCGCTCGCCGGGATCGGGCGCACGGCCGAGGAGGTCTTCGACGCCCTGTGCGCGGGCCGCTCCGGCATCGGCGCCCTGCGCGGCTTCGACCAGGCGCTGTTCAAAGCCGACCGACTGTACGAAGTGGACAACCGGGGCGACGGCGACCGGCCGCGCCGGGCGACCGAACTGCTGCTGGACGCGGTCGCCATGGCGGTGGCCGAGGCGGGCATCGGCGATGACCTCGCCGAGGTGCCCGTGCTCGTCGGCACCGGACTGCGGGAGCTGCGCTCGGTGGAGCTCTGGGCCACCGGCGAGGCCGCGCTCGACGCCTCGGCGCTGCACTTCGGCGGCGCGCTGCGCGAGCGCTTCGGCGCCCGGGACGCGCACACCTTCGCCAACGCCTGCTCGGCCTCGCTCTACGCGCTGGCCCTCGGGGCCGACCTGCTGGACGCCGGAGCCGCGGACACGGTCGTCGTGGCGGGCGTCGATGTGATCACCGAGACGATGTTCGGCGTCTCCGACCGGGTGCAGATGACCCCGCCCGAGGCGATCCGCCCCTTCGACCGCGCCCGCGCGGGCACGATCCTGGGCGAGGGCGCGGTCGCGGTGGTGCTCAGCCGCGACCCGCGCGCGCCGGCGGTGGGCAGGCTGCGCTCCGTCGGCGTCACCTGCGACGCCTTCCACAGCACCGCGCCCGACGCCGCGGGCATCCGCGCGGCCGTGCACGAGGCGCACCGGCGCGCAGGCGTCAAGCCCGACGACATCGACCTCGTCGTGATGCACGGCACCGGGACCCAGCTCAACGACCACGTGGAGGCAGGCGTCACCGCCGAGGTCTTCGCGCCGGGGCGGCGACCGCTGCTCACCGGGATCAAGTCCATGACCGGCCACACCTCCGGCGCCGCGGGCCTGCTGAACCTCGTGGTGGCGCTGCGGGCGATGGCGGCCGGCCGGGTGCCGCCGATCACCGGCCTGCGCGACCCGATCGGGGAAGTGGACGGCTTCACCGTCGTGCGCGGCGAGGCGATGCCGTGCACCGCCTCGCTCGCCCAGGTCAACGCGTTCGGCTTCGGCGGCGTCAACGCCGTCGGGATCGTGGAGGTGGCCCGGTGAGCGTCCCCGTCGTGATCACCGGCACCGGGGTGGCCGTGCCCGGCGCCGCCTCCGCCGTCGACCTGCTCGGCCCGCAGGAGCCGCACGCGCGGCCGGTCGACCCCGCCGACCTGCTGGGCCGCAAGGGACTGCGCTACAAGGACCGCGCCACACGCCTGGGCCTGTGCGCCGGGCTCCTGGCGCTGCGGTCGGCGCGGCTGTGGACCGACGACGGCCTGGCGCTGCCGCAGGCGGACGTCGGCGTGGTCGTCAGCTCCGACTTCGGCAACGTCGACACCGTGTGCCGCGCGGTGCGGACGCTGCGCGCGGAGACCTCCAGCGGCATGAGCCCGATGGACGGGCCGAACCTGTCGAGCAACGTGATCGCCTCGGACCTGGCGATGCGGTTCGGGCTCAAGGGGCCCAACCTGACCGTCTGCAACGGCCACTCCGGCGGGCTCGACGCGGTGCGCTGGGCCACGGTCCTGGTGCGCGCCGGGCGGGCCGGGGCGGTGCTGGTCGTCGGCGTCGAGCCGGACACCGAGGACGCCCGCGCGCTGTCCGGGGCCGAACGGCTCGTGGACGGCGCGGCGGCGGTCGTGGTGGAAACGGCGGAGAGCGCGCGCGAGCGCGGCGCCCCCGAACTGGCCGCGCTCGGCCCGTACGCCCGCGGGCACGACCAGGCGTCCGCCTCGGCCCGCCTCGGCCCGGCGGACCTGGTCCTGGTGCCCGAGGGCGGCGCCCGCCGCGCCGCCGAGCACGACATCGCCGCGGGGTGGGGGTCGGCCTCGGGCGCGCTGGGCGTGTTGCAGTGCGCCGCCGCGGCGGCCTACCTCGGCTCCGGGGCGGGCCGCTCGGCGCGGGCCGTCTGCGGGCACGAGTCGGACGCCTACGCGGGGCTGGCGCTCACCGCCGTGGGCGCGCCATGACCGGCTACCGCCACCACCCGGCCCGCGACGAGCCGCGGCACCGGATGCTGCTGCTGCACGGCCTCGGCAACAGCGCGAGCCTGTGGGACGACTACGCCGCGCGCAAGGCCGACGACGTCGAGGCGTGGGCGCTCGACCTGCCGTGGCGCGGCGACGGGGACCCGTCGTGGGGCCATCCGAGCGACCTGGCCGCCGCGGTGCGCGAGGTCGTCGCGGGCGCGCCCGAGCGGCCCGACGTGCTGGTGGCGCACTCCTTCGCCGCGAGCCTGGTGCTCGACGTGCTCTGCCGCGCCGACGGCGCGGCGTTCCTGCGGGAGCGGGGCGTGCGCGGCGTCGTGCTCGTGTCCCCGTTCTACCGCCGCGACCCCGCCGACTTCACCTGGGAGGCCGTCGCGGGCATGCCCGCCGGGTTCCGCGCGCTCATCGTCACCGCGATCCGGCTGCGCTCCCGCGGCCGGATCGGGTCCGCGCTGGAGTCGGACATGGCCGCGCGCGTGTGCGAGCGGGTCGGCGCCTACGGCTGGAGCCGCTTCCTGGAGGTCTACCTGAACTCCCCGTGGCTGCGCGTGGACCTGGCCGAGGTCCCGGCCCTGGTCATCGCCGGAGCCGCGGACGCGGCGCGGACCGACGCCGGGCACCTCGCCGCCGACCTGCCCGCGGCCGAGCTGGTGGAGCTGGCCGGGTGCGCGCACTTCCCGATGCTGGAGCGGCCCGCGGAGTTCGCCGCCGCCCTTGACCGTTTCCCCGCCGACCTGAGGAGCGCCGACCGATGCCTGCCGTCCCCGGAGCCGAAGTGAAGGAACTGCTCGCCAACCCGACCACCGTGGAGCTGATGCCGGGCTACGAGGGCGCCAACATCAACACCACGCTGGGCTTCAAGCACGTCAACTATCTGGTGGAGCAGGCCGTCGTGGCGCACTTCGCCAACGCCGGGCTGCCGGTCGGCGCGCTCTACCAGGACCACGGCCTCGGGTTCGACCTGACCTCGTTGGACACCAGGCTGACCGCCCCCACCTACGTCGACGACCGCCCCTCGCTGACGGTGACGCCGAAGACCCGCGAGGGCTCCGGCGAGCTGGTGTTCGCCGTGACCGCGACCGTCCAGCGCGACGGCGAGCCGGTCAAGTCCACCAGTTCGACCGTGCGCGCCGCCCTGCGCCTGGACGAACGGGTGGCCGACCGCGCCCCGGTCCCCGCCGGGCTGGAGCCCTTCGTCGTGGCCCGCGTCGGCGGCGCGCCCCGCGGGCCCGCCGTGACCGCCGCCGACACCACCGACCTCACCGCGGACCGGGGCACGCAGGGGCAGGACCCGGTGCTCGCCCAGCTGATCGGCGACAGCAACGCCCACGGCTGGAAGTGGCGGGTGCCCTACTTCTACGTGCACTTCTTCGAGCGCCTGCAGATGTCGGGGTACCTGCGTGTGATGGAGGAGGTCGTGGACCTCTTCCTCGCCGAGCGCGGCATCTCCATCCGCACCCTGCTGCACGAGCGCAACTGGATTCCCGCGGTGACCCGCTCCCGCATCGATGTGCTCGACGAGGTGTTGATCGAGGAGGACCTCTACACCGTCTACACCGTCGAGGACGTCCTCAAGGGCCTTCTCTACAACTCCCGCATGGACTGCTACGTCGTCCGCGACGGCCACCTGGTGCGCACCGCGACCGGCACGATCCAGCACGGGTACGCCGACCTGCCCAACGCCCGCAACGGCTCCCTGATGACCATGGACGAGCGCGTCCTGCGGGCCCTGGAGCCGCGGCCGTGACCGTCGCCGCGCCCCCGGTGCGCAGACCCGTCATCACCGGCTGGGCCTCGATCTCGCCCTATGGCCTGGGCGCGGACACGCTCTCCGACGGCGCGCGGGAACGCCGCGGCACCCGCGTCCCGGTCGAGGCCGAGCAGTGGGGCGTCCAGGCGCGCGCGGCGTGCCTGGTGCCCGACTTCGACCCGCGCGCGCTGCTGGGCCGCAAGGGGACCCGGTCGATGGACCGGGCCACCGGGCTGGCGGTGGCCACCGTGGGCATGCTCATCGCCGACGGCGTGCCGAACGGCCCCGGCACCGGCCTGGTGATCGGCACCACGGCGGGCGGGCTGAACAGCGCGTGGACGACCACCCAGGACATGCTGGTGGGGGAGCGGCCCTTCTACATCGACGCCGCCAAGATCCCGTACGTGATCATGAACGGCACGGCGGGCCACTGCGCCATCTGGCACGGCCTGCAGGGGCCCAACACCACCGTGGCCGCGGGCGGCGCGACCGGGCTGACCGCGCTCAACCACGCCCGGCGGCTGGTTGTCGCCGGACGCGCCGAGCGCGTGCTCTGCGGCGGCGTCGAGGAGTTCTCGCCCGCGCGGTACTGGGTGGAGAGCCTGGCCGATCCCGACGCCGTGATCGGCGAGGGGTGCGCCATGGTCGTGGTCGAGGACGACGACGGCGAGCGGCCCGCGCTCGCCGACCTGGTGGCGGTCGAGTTCGGCGTGGCCCGCGCGGGCGAACTCGCCACCGCCCTCGCGAGCACGGTGCGCGGCGCGCTGGCCCGCGCGGGTGTGCGCGCCGACGAGGTCTGGGGCGCCTCGCCCGGCGGGTCCGGCGCGATCGCCGCGACCGCGGCGGCGGTGCACGAGGAGATCTTCGGGTCGGACGCGGTCGCCGCCGTCCCCCCGGTCGACCTGCTGGGCGACACCGCCGCCGCGAGCGGCGCCTTCCAGCTCGCCCTGGTGCTCGGCGCCGCCCGCCCCGAGCACGCGGGCCGGTACGCGGTGATCACCTCGGCCGACCAGCACGGAGCTTTCGCCTGCGCGCTGCTGCGGACGCGCGGGCCCGCCGAGCAGCGAGGAGGACAGCGATGACCCACGCCGTCGATCTGGAGGACCTGCGCGTCGTCCTTGCCGAGATCATCGAGGTGGAGCCCGAGCAGGTGGGCGAGGACCTGCCGCTGGTGCAGGCGCTGGGCATGGACTCGCTCACCGCGCTGGAAGTGGTCGTCGTCCTGGAGAAGCGCTACGGCGTCTCGTTCTCCGAGGATGACATGCGCGCGGTGACCACGCTGCGCTCGGCCTACGAGCTGCTGCTCGGCAAGACCGCGGCGGTGCGGGCGTGAGCGCGGGCAGGCGCAGCCCCGTGCGGGCGCGGCCCAGGCTCACCAGCGCGCCCGCGGAGTCCGACGGGTGCGTGCGGGCCGCGGTGTCGCTGCCGGTGGACGAGGACGAGTGGGTGTTCGCCGGGCACTACCCGGACTTCCCGATCTTCCCGGGCGTCTGCGTGGTGGACTGCGCCGTCAGCGGCGCGCTGATGACCGCGCCCCGCCCGGACCTGGCGCTCTCGGGCATCGACTCGGCGCGCTTCTCCGGGGCGGTCTACCCCGGCGACCGGCTCGACATCGACCTGGCCTGGCGCCCGAACGGTCCTGAGTGGACCTGCACGGCGACGGCCGCCACCGGGCGCGGGAAGGCCGCGAGCGTGCGGCTGCGGTTCGGGGTGGCGGCATGAGCGGCGACCCGACGCGGATCCTGGCCGCCCTGCCGCACCGGTACCCGATGCTGATGGTGGACCGGGTGCTCACCGTGGAACCGGGCAAACGACTGACGGCGGTCAAGGCCGTCACCTTCGCCGAGCCCTGGTACGACGGGGCAGGCGCGGACACTCCCCCGGAAGACCTCGCCTACCCGCACGCGCTGCTGCTGGAGTCCTGGGGCCAGGCGGCCGGGCTGCTCGGGTCCAGCTGCCCGGAGACGGTCGCGGGCCTGGACGGGGTCATGCTCCTCGGCGGTGCGGCGGGCGTGCGGTTCCACCGCCCGGTCCACCCCGGTGACGTCCTCGTCCACGATGTGCGGCTCTCCCGCGCGTTGAGCGACACGCTGGTCTTCGCCGGCGAGTCCCGCGTGGACGGCGCGCTCGTGTTCGAGGTCGAACGGATGATCATGGCTTTCCGGCCCGCCGCGCTCCTGCGCGCCGAGCCCGTTCCCGGTCCAGAGAGGAGCACGACATGGCAGAGCGCCCGGTAGCGATGGTCAGCGGGGGGTCGCGCGGCATCGGCCGCGCGGTCGTGCTCCGCCTCGCCGCCGACGGCTACGACGTGAGCTTCTGCTACCGCAGCGACGAGCAGGCCGCGCTGGAGCTGGAGAAGATCGCAGGCGAGCACGGCGGGCGGGTGCTGGCCCACCGCGCCGACGTCGCCGACGGCGCGGCCGTCAAGGCCTGGGTCGACCTGGTCCGCGAGGAGCTGGGCCCCGCCGACCTCGCGGTGTCCTCGGCGGGCATCACCCGCGACAAGCCGCTGCTGACCATGACCACCGAGGACTGGTCGGAGGTGATGGCGGTCAACCTCGACGGCGTCTTCCACCTGTCCCGCTCGGTGGTCTTCGACATGATGAAGCGCAAGTCCGGCCGCATCGTGCTGATCTCCTCGATCGCCGGGGTGTACGGCAACGCCACCCAGGCCAACTACTCCGCCGCCAAGGCGGGCATCAACGGCTTCACCAAGGCGCTGGCCAAGGAGGTCGGCCGGTTCGGGATCACGGTGAACGCGGTCGCCCCCGGCTTCATCGACACCGACATGACCGCCGTGCTCGACGACAAGCTGCGCGAGCGCGCCGTGCAGGCGATCCCGCTGCGCCGCTTCGGCTCAGCCGACGAGGTCGCCGAGCTGGTCGGCTTCCTCGCCTCCGACCGCGCGTCCTACATCACCGGATCGATCATGCAGATCGACGGCGGCATGACCGTCTGATCGAGGAAGGACCCACCATGGCCAGGAAGCCCAAGCAGCCCCGCTGGTACTTCTCCCTGCGCAGCCCCTACTCCTGGTTCGCCTACCGCGAACTCACCGAGCACTACCCCGACGTCCTGGCCGCCGTGGAGTGGCTGCCCTACTGGGAGCCGGACCCGCGCACCGAGGCCGAGCTGGCCGCCGAGGGCGTCGAGCTGCCCGGGGTGCCGATGTCGCGGGCGAAGAACTTCTACATCCTGCAGGACACCCGCCGGGTCGCCAAGGCGCGCGGCTGGACCATGACGTGGCCCATCGACGTCGACCCCGTGTGGGAGGTCGCGCACATCGGCTACCTGGTCGCCGCCGACGAGGGCCGGGGCCGGGAGTACGTCGACGCGGCGTACCTGGCCCGCTGGGAGCGCGGTGAGAACCTCTCCGACCCCGCCGTGGTCGCCGCGATCGCCCGCTCGGTGGGCCTGGACGGCGAGCGCGTCGCCTGCGCCCACGACGACCCCGGGTGGCGGGCCCTCGCTCGCGAGGTGCTGGGCCGCGGCTACCGCGACGGCGCGTTCGGCGTGCCGTTCTTCGTGCACGGGTTCGACAAGTTCTGGGGGACCGAGCGGGTGCGCGAGTTTGTCGCCGCCGTCCGCGGCGTCGCAGTGGCCGAGGTCGACGGCGTGCCGTGGCGCGGCGAGCAGATCGAGCTGCCGGAGCTGGTCCGCGCGGGCGGCGACGCGGGCCACGCGGGCGGCTGCGGCTGAGTCCCACCCCACGACCGGAGAGCAGGAATCGTGCTGAAGGAATCGGACGAGGCCCGGGATGCCCGGGATGCGCGGGATGCCCGGGACGCCTGGGACACCTATGACGCTGTTGTGGTGGGCGCCGGGCTGGGCGGGCTGACCTGCGCGGCCTACCTCGCCGTCGGCGGCAAGCGCGTGCTCGTGCTGGAGCACCACGACATCGCGGGCGGCAACAGCCACGTCTTCCGCAGGAAGCGCGCCTACGAGTTCGACGTGGGCGTGCACTACCTCGGCGACTGCGGGCCCGACGGCGTCCTGCCCGCGATCCTGTCCGGGCTCGGCCTGCGCGAGCGGGTGCGGTTCCGGGAGATGGACCGCGCCGGGTTCGACCGGATCGTGCTGCCGGGCCTGGTGTGCGACATGCCCGTCGGGTGGGACGCCTACCTGGCCAACCTCACCGCGGCGCTGCCCGAGGAGGCGGCCGGGTTCGCCGAGTTCGCCCGCGTCTGCGCGGCGGTCGGCGCGGAGATGCGCGCGCTGCTGCTCACCCCCGACGAGGTCGCCGTGCCGGAGCTGCTGCGCCTGGCCCCGGTGACCATGGAGTGGGGTCGCCGCACGCTCGACGAGCTGTTCACCGCGTGCGGCTTCTCCGCCGAGGCGCGCACCCTGCTGGCGGCGCAGTCGCTGAACTACGGCATGTCGCCCGGCCAGGCGACGGTGGCGACCCACGCCACCGTGACCGACCACTACCTGCGCGGCGCCTACTACCCCGAGGGCGGCGGCCAGGTGCTGGCCGCGTCCCTGGTCGAGGTGATCGAGGCGCACGGCGGGGAGCTGCGCACCCGGGCCACCGTGGAGCGGATCACCGTGGCGGACGGGGCGGTGACCGGTGTGCGCCTGCGCGACGGGACCGAGGTGCGCGCCGACCTCGTCGTGTCCAACGCGGACTACTCCCGCACCGTGCTGGAGCTGGTCGGGCCCGAGCACTTCCCGCGCAAGACCGTCGCCAAGACCCGCACCGCCGAGCCGGGCTGGCCCATGGTGGTGGCCTACGTGGTGCTCGACCGCCCGGTGACCCACCTGCCCAACGCCAATGTGTGGTGGCACCGCGGCGAGGACATCGACGCCGCCTACCAGGGCCTGCTCGACGGCACGGTGGAGGACGTGCCGTTCGCCTTCCTCTCCTTCGCCTCGACGAAGGACCCCGACAACCCGCTCACCTGCCCGCCGGGGCACACCAACTTCCAGATCATGACCCTCGTCCCGCCAGGGCCCGGCCGGTGGGGCGTCGAGCGCACGCCCGCCGAAGGGGGCCGCTACCGGCGCGAACCGGCCTACCAGGCCGAGAAGCGGCGGATCACCGACCTGCTCATCGCTGCGGCCGAGGACGCGATCGGCCCGTTCCGGGAGAGCATCGTCCACCTGGAGACCGCCACCCCGCTGACCCAGGAGCGCTACACCCGCTCGACCGGCGGCACCCCGTTCGGGCTCGCCCGGTGGGGCGCGGCCGGGTCGCGCCCGGAGCACCGCACCCCGGTGCGCGGGCTCTACGTCGTCGGGCAGGGCACCCGGTTCGGCTGCGGGGTGATGGCGGTGATGACCGGCGGGGTGAACTGCGCCGCGCAGATCCTGGACCGGCGGCTGCTGGCCCAGGCCCACGCCGGGGCCGTCTTCGGCGACCCGGCGCTGCTGCCGGAGCGGTCCGCGGACTGGGACCCGGTGCGGGTCTCGCGCGGCAGCGCGCGCCGCGCCGCCCGCGGCCTGGCGCTGAGCGGGAGGCGGTGATGCGGGTCGCCATCACGGCCTGGTCGGCGCAGTCGGCCCACAGCGGCGGCAAGTCCGGTTTCGCCGGGGCGGTCAACCGCCGCCGCAGCGCGGTCGCCGACGACCGCGCCGTCCTCGCCGACTTCGACGCCAGGGAAGCCCTGGGGCGCAAGGGGACCCGCTCGATGGACCGGCTGACCGGCCTGGCCGTGCACACCGTCGGCGGCCTGCTCGCCGAGCACGCCCCCGAGCGCGGCGCGTCGTGGTCGACCGACACCGCGCTCGTGCTGGGCACCACCACCGGAAGCGCCGAGAGCATGATGGAGTTCACCCGCTCCGCGCTGGAGGGCGAGCGCCCCTACCACGTGGACCCGGCCAGGTTCCCGAACACGGTGATGAACTGCGCGGCCGGGCAGTGCGCCATCTGGCACGGCATCCGCGGGCCCAACACCACCCTGGCGGGCGGGCACGCCACCGGGCTGCACGCGCTGACCTTCGCCCGGCGCCTGCTCGACCGGGGCCGCGCCCGGCGCGTGATCTGCGGCGGCGTCGAGGAGCACTCGGCGGCCCGCCGCGACCTGGAGCGCCACGCCAGCGGGGCGCACGCCCCACTGGGGGAGGGCTGCGCCGTGCAGGTCATCGAACCGGCGGGCGCGCCCGGCGCGCTGGCCGAGGTCCTCGCGGTGACCTCCGCGGTGGCGACGGGCCCGGCGACCGCCGGGGTGCTGCGCGAGCGGCTGCGGGTCGCCACCGCCGCGGCCGGCGTGGCCCCGTCGGAGGTGTGGGCGGTGGCGCCCAGCACCGCGCGCGGGCCCGCCGCCGCCGACGAGGCCGCCGTGCTGGCGGAGCTGTTCCCCCGGGCCCGGCGCGTCGCGCTCGGCCTCGGCGACCTGTCCTCGGCCAGCGTGGCGTTCCAGCTCGCCGCGCTGCTCGCCGTCGCGGACGCCGACCCCGACGCGGCCGGCCGGGTCGCGGCGGTCACCGCCGTCGAACCGGGCGGTGTCGTGGCCTGCGCGCTGCTGCGCTGCGCGGGCGAGCGCCCTCCCGCCGACTGAGGAGCCCTGTCATGCTCACCTCCCAGCCCGTCCCCTTCACCATCGACGTCCCCGAACCGGTGCTGGAGGACCTGCGCGAGCGCCTGGCCAGGACCAGACTCCCGAGCGCGGTGCCCGGCTCGGGGTGGGCACACGGCGTCGACGTCGAGTACCTGCGCGAGCTGGTGGACCACTGGCTGCACCGCTACGACTGGCGGGCCGCCGAGCGCGACCTGAACCGGATGCCGCAGCGGATGACCGCCGTCGACGGCGTCCCGCTGCACTTCGTGCACGCCGAGGGCCGGGGCCCCGCCCCGCTGCCGCTGCTGTTCAGCCACGGCTGGGCCGACTCGTTCTGGTCCGTCCACAAGATCATCGGTCCGCTGTCGGACCCCGCCGCGCACGGCGGCGACCCCGCCGACGCCTTCCACGTCGTCGCGCCGAGCCTGCCCGGCTTCGCCTTCTCCGGCGACCCCGGCCGGGCGGGGATCAACGGGGCGGTCACCGCCGACCTGTTCACCTCGCTCATGCGCGACCAGCTGGGCTACCGGCGCTTCGGTCTCCAGGGCGGGGACTGGGGCTCGCGCCTGGTCAGCACCCTGGCCCACCGCCACCCGGACGCCGCGGTCGGCCTGCACCTGAACCTGTGCCTGCTCATGCCCGACCTCGGGCCCGCGAGCGCGCCCCTCACCCCGGCCGAGCGCCGCCACGTCGCCGCCCTGCAGAAGTGGCAGGCGACCGAGGGCGCGTACCTGGCCGTGCAGAACACCAAGCCGCAGGCGCTCGCCGTGGGGCTCAACGACTCACCGGCGGGACTGGCGGGCTGGCTCCTGCAGGGCTTCCGCGCCTACAGCGACTGCGGGGGAGACCTGGACAAGGCGTTCACCAAGGACGAGCTGATCACCAACCTGATGATCTACTGGGTGACCGGCACGGTGAACTCGTCCATGCGCCTGTACTACGAGGGCGAGCGCGAGGACGTGCGCTACCCGCGCATCACCACCCCGACCGCCTTCGCGAACTTCCCGGCCGAGATGTTCGCCCCGCCCCGCGAGTGGGCGCAGCGGATCTACGACGTCCAGCGGTGGACGGACTTCCCCCGCGGCGGGCACTTCGCCGCCGTGGAGGAGCCTGAGCTGCTGGTCGAGGACATCCGCGCGTTCTACCGCCCACTGCGGGCGCGGTAGCGCCGGAGCAGGAGCCATCCCCCCCAGGGGCCGCGACCGCCCACCCCCGGCGGTCGCGGCCCCGCCCGCGCGCGCTCACCCGGCGAGCCCAGACGACGCCGCCCAGACGGCGAGATCCAGGCGGCGAGATCCAGGCGGCGAGGTCCAGGCGGCGAGGTCCAGGCGCTGGCGCTCAGACGGTGACGGGCAGGGAGACCAGCGGCCGGACGCTGATGCCCGGCGCGTAGCGCAGCTTCTCCGGCGGCACGGCCAGCCGGATGTCGGGGAACCGGCGGAACAGCGCGGTCAGCGCGATCTCGGTCTGCGCCTTGGCCAGGTGCGAGCCCAGGCAGCGGTGCACCCCGTGCCCCCAGCTGACGTGCTGGGTCCGGGGGCGGTCGAAGTCCAGCGCGTGCGGGCACTGGGGGAACTGCTCCTCGTCGCGGTTGGCCGAGGCCAGCGACAGGATCACCAGCTCCCCGGCGGGGATGGTCGTGCCGCCGACGGGCAGCTCGGCGGTCGTGACCCGCTGCAGCGCGCTGTTGACCGGGGACAGGTAGCGCACCAGCTCCTCGACCGCCTGCGGGGCCAGCTCCGGCTCGGCGGCCAGCCGGGCGGCGTGCCCGGGGTGGGCCAGCAGCGCCGCGACCGAGCCGCTCAGCAGGTTCCTGGTGGTGTCGTTGCCGCCGACCATCAGCGCGAACGTGGTGGACAGGACCTCGGCGTCGGTGAGGCGCTTGTCCTCCTCGGCATGGACCAGCGCCGAGAGCAGGTCGTCGGCTGGGGTGGCGCGCCGCGCCGCGATCAGCGCGGCCATGTACTCCGAGAGCTCGCGGGTGTTCTTGTCCAGCAGGCCGTTGGGGTCGGTCGGGTCGGTGTGCTGCACGACGTCGGACCACCGCAGGAACCGCGGCCAGTCCGCGTCCGGCACGCCCATCAGCTGGGCGACGGTGATGATCGGCAACGGCTCGGCCAGGGTGGGCACCAGGTCGGCGCCGCCCTCGTCCTCGACCGCGTCGAGGATCTGCTCGACGGTGGCCGCGATCCGCGGCCGCAGCCGCTCGACGCGGCGGGTGGTGAAGGCGAAGCTGATCGCCCGCCGCAGCGGCGTGTGCCGGGGCGGGTCGGAGTTGGCCAGGTGGTGGCTGATCTCCGGGGCGGGGGTGAGCTCCTGGCCGACCTGCGCGGCGAGCGCGGCGTAGAGCCGGGTGATGTCACGGCTGGCGCGCTCGTCGGCGAGCACGGCGCGCACGTCGTCGTAGCGGGTCACCAGCCAGGCGCGCACCCCGTTGGGGGTCTCGACCAGGCTCACCGGGCGCTCGCGGCGCGCGTGGGCGAGGAACGGGTAGGGGTCCTGGGTGTACTCGTCGGTGAAGAACCAGTACTTGGACAGCATGCGGGTCAACGCGGGCTCCGTTCGCGGCGCACCCGGCGGCGCACGGCCGAGAGCACGGCGCGGCGGATGAAGCCGCTGCCCAGCCGGATGACGATCCAGTAGAGGCGGAAGGTGCGGCGGGTGGCGGGGTCGGTGGCCAGGACCCTGGTCTCGGTGCTGAGCACGCCGCCGGTGTAGCTGATGTTCATCACGGTCTTGCGGTGGCCCGGCTCGGCGAAGGCGCGGAAGGACTCGGCCACCGGCTCGGCCAGTTCCGGCGGACCGCTCGGCGAGCCGACCCCGCCGAAGACGATCTCCTCATCGCCCTCGGCGAGGCGGTTGGCGATGTCGCCCAGCACCCGCCGGTAGGTGGTCATGTCGTTGCGGGTCAAGCGCATCAGCAGGCGCGCGGCCGGAACCTCGTCCCAGGTCAGCTCCATCGCCGCGCGCATGACCACGGCCCGGGGAGCGCCGATGCGCACCCGGTGCACCTCGTGGAAATGCCACTCCGGCAACAGCTCATCGATCAGCGCGGTCATGGGCTCGTCCTGCCGGTTCGCGGGCCAGTTCCCCCGACGCTACCGGCGCCGGGGAAAGTGCGGACGCTGGTGCGAAGAAATGAATACGACCCCGTTCTCCCGGCCGGAATCAACCTTTTGATCTGTCATTGCCCGGCTGGTCGCGGCGTTGTTTGACTCACGGCGTTCGCCGCGTCCACCGAATCCGATCGGGGAATGAGCATGCCCGAACCCGCCCGCGTGTGGCTGCCGTTGACCGCCGCCCAGACAGGCATGTGGCTCGCCCAGCAGGTCGAGCGGGCGAACCCGGTGTACAGCATCGCCGAGCGGGTCGACATCACCGGTGCGCTCGACCCCGTCCTGTTCGAGCGGGCCGTGCGCGCGGTCGTCGCCGACGCCGAGGCGCTGCGGCTGCGCTTCGACGAGGTCGACGGCGATCCGCGGCAGGCGGTCGAGCCGGTTCCCGACCACGTGCTGACCATTGTGGACCTGAGCGCCCGGCCGGACCCGGAGGCCGCCGCGGACGAGTGGGTCCGCTCCGGCGCGCGCGAGCCGGTCGACCTGCTGTCCTGGCCGCTGTTCACCTTCGCCCTGCTCAAGCGGGGACCGCTGGCGCACACCTGGTTCCTGCGGGTGCACCACGCCATCCTGGACGGCTACAGCGGATCGCTCATCACCCGCCGGGTGGCCGAGGTGTACACCGCCCTGAGCACCGGGGAGCCGGTTCCGGACAGCGGCTTCGGGACGCTCGCCGAACTCGTCGGCTACGACGCCGACTACCGCGCGGGCGAGGACGCCGCGAACGACCGCGCCTACTGGACCGCGCGGTTCGCCGACCTGCCGGAGCCGGTGACCCTGGCGGGCGGACCGCCCGCCGTGCCCGCCGCACACGAACGAGTGGCAGGCCGGGTGTCGGCGGACCAGGCGGGCGCACTGCGCGGGCTGGCCCGGGACGCCGGAGCCGCGTGGCCGGTGGTCGTGTTCGCCTGCGTGGCGGCCTACCTGCACCGGGTCAGCGGGGCGCGCGAGGTGGTGCTCGGACTGGCGGTCGCGGCCCGCCAGAGCGACATCGCGCGCCGCACCCCCGGCATGGTGTCCAACGCGATCCCGCTGCGCCTGGCGCTGTCGCCGTCGATGACCGTGGCCGAGCTGGTGCGCGCGACGGCCCGGGAGGTGCGCGCCGCGCTGCGGCACCAGCGCTACCGCTACGAGGACCTGCACCGCGACCTCGGCCTGGTCGGCGACCGCCGCCGCGTGTGGGGCCCGGAGCTGAACCTGGTGCTCTACGACTACGACCTGTCGTTCACCGACGCGACGGCGACCGTGCGCAGCGTGTCGATCGGCCCCGAGGAGGACCTGTCGCTGGTGGTGGACGGGCGCGGCGACGGGCTGGCCGTCGACTTCCACGCCAACGCCGCGCTCTACGGCCCGGACGCCGTCGCCGACCACCGCGACCGGATGCTGCGCTACCTCGCCGACTTGGCCGCCGCGGGCCTCGACGGCCGGATCGGGGCGATCGAGGTGCTCACCGAGGCCGAACGCGCCGTGCTCCCGCGCCACCCGGAGACCGGGGTCCCGGTGCGGGTGCTCACCGCGGCGGGCGCGCCCGCGCTGCCCGGCCGCGTCGGTGACGTCCACGCGCTTGACGGCGACGGAGTCCTCAGCGCCACCGGGGAACTCGGCGCGTGGTCGGTCGACGGCCTGGTGCGGCTGTGCGAGCCGGAGGCCGAGCCCGCCGAGGTGACCCCGAACCGCGGCCCGCACGAGCGTACCGAGCGGGTGCGCGTCCTGGAGGGCCTGTTCGCCGAGGTCCTGGGCGTCAACGAGGTCGGGCCCCGGGAGAGCTTCTTCGACGCGGGCGGCCACTCGCTCTCGGCGATCCGGCTGCTCAGCCGGGTCCGGTCCGTCTTCGGCGTCGAGCTGGGCATCCGCCAGGTGTTCGAGGCGCCTACCCCGGTCGCGATCGCCGCGCTGCTCGACGGCGCCGCGGGCGCGCGGCGGGCGCTGACCCGGCGGGAGCGGCCCGACCGCGTCCCGCTGTCCTTTGCCCAGCAGCGCCTGCTCATCGTCAACCAGGTGGAGGGCGGCGGCGCGGTCTACAACCACGGCCTGTCCCTGCGCCTCAGCGGCGCGCTCGACCGCACGGCGCTGGCGGCGGCGCTGCAGGACGTCGTCGACCGGCACGAGGTGCTGCGGACGGTGTTCCCCGAGGACGGGGGTGTGGCCTGGCAGCGCGTCGTCGCGGGCGCGCGGGTGCCGCTGCCGGTGGTCGAGGTGTCCGCGGCCGACCTCGGCGGCGCGGTGGAATCCCGCGCGGGCCAGGGCTTCGACCTCGCCACCGAGCAACCGGTCCGGGCGGCGCTGTTCGCCGTGACGCCCGAGGAGCACGTGCTGCTGGTGGTGGTCCACCACATCGCCAGCGACGGCTGGTCCCTGGTCCCGCTGGCGCGCGACCTCTCCGCGGCCTACACCGCGCGCCGCGCGGACCAGGCGCCGACCTGGCCGCCCCTGCCCGTCCAGTACGCCGACTACGCCCTGTGGCAGCGCGAACTCCTCGGGTCCGAGGACGACGAGCACAGCCTCGCCCACCGCCAGCTCCAGCACTGGCGCTCGGCGCTGGCGGGCCTGCCCGACGAGCTGGCGCTGCCCGTGGACCGGCCCCGGCCCGCCAGGGCGAGCCACCGCGGCGCGCGGGTGCGCTTCACCATCGATGCGGACCTGCACGCCCGACTGGCCGCGGTCGCGCGCGCCGGGCAGGCGAGCCTGTTCATGCTCGTGCAGGCCGCGGTGGCGGTGCTGCTGTCCAAGCACGGCGCGGGCGAGGACATCCCCCTGGGCAGCCCGGTGGCCGGCCGCACCGACGACGCCCTGGACGAGGTCGTCGGCTTCTTCGTCAACACCCTGGTGCTGCGCACCGACACCTCCGGCAATCCCTCCTTCGCCGACCTGCTGCACCGGGTGCGCGAGGTGGACCTGGCCGCGCAGGCCAACCAGGACGTCCCCTTCGAGCGGCTGGTCGAGGTGCTGAACCCGGCGCGCTCGCTGGGCCGCAACCCGCTGTTCCAGGTCATGG
Source organism: Actinokineospora guangxiensis (assembly GCF_042657845.1). Classification (NCBI taxonomy): domain Bacteria; kingdom Bacillati; phylum Actinomycetota; class Actinomycetes; order Pseudonocardiales; family Pseudonocardiaceae; genus Actinokineospora; species Actinokineospora guangxiensis. Next base: position 651,174 of record NZ_JBHSKF010000002.1, read on the forward strand.
TCGCCCTCCAGGATGTCGTGGACGGCACCCTGGACGTGCCCGGCCTCGCGGTCCGCCCGCACGAGGTGGAGGTGGGCGCGGCCAAGTTCGACCTGGAGTTCATGCTGGACGAGCTGCCCGGTTCCGGGGGCGTCACCGGGATCGTGGAGTACGCCACCGACCTGTTCGACCACGCCACCGCCGAGGCGCTGACCGCGCGGCTGCTGGCGCTGCTGGCCCAGGTCGCCGCCGCGCCCGAGACGACCCTGGCCGAGCTGGACGCGCTGACCCCCGCCGACCGGGAGCGGCTGGACCGGTGGGGCGCCGCCGCGGGCTCGGACGGGGAGACCGTCGTCGTCCTGGGCGCCGACGGCGCGCTCCTGCCGCCCGGCTGCGTCGGTGAGCCGCACGCGCTGCTGCCGGGCGCGCCGCCCCGCGCGCTCGGCGGTCGGGCCAGGTGGACCTGGACCGGTGAACTCGTCGCGGTGGACACCGCCCCCCACACCCCCGCCGAGGACAGCCTGGAGGCGGCCGGCCGGTCGTCCCGTGTGGACGTCCTGTGCGGACTGTTCGCCGAGGTGCTCGGTGTCGATTCGGTCGGGCCGGGGGAGAACTTCTTCGAGGTCGGCGGCCACTCGCTGTCGGCGATCCGGCTGCTGAGCCGCGTCCGCACGGTGTTCGCCGCCGAACTGGGCATCCGCGACCTGTTCGAGCGGCCGACGCCCGTCGGCGTCGCCGCCCTGCTCGACGGGGCGGCCGGGGCACGGCCCCGGCCGAGCGCGCGCCCGCGCCCCGAGCGCCCACCGCTGTCCTCCGCCCAGCGCAGGCTGTGGTTCGTCAACCAGCTGGAAGCGGGCGCGGCCTACAACCACGGTCTCGCGCTGCGCCTGCGCGGCCCGCTGGACCGGGCCGCCCTGGCCGCGGCCGTCACCGACCTGGTCGGCAGGCACGAGGTGCTGCGCACGGTCTTCCCCGAGGTCGACGGCACGCCCTGGCAGCGGGTCACGCCCAGCGCCGAAGCCCTGGTGCCGCTGCCGGTGGTGGCGGTGACCGAGGACGACCTCGCCGCGGCCGTGGAACAGCGGGCCCGCCGCGGGTTCGACCTCGCCGCCGAGCTGCCGGTGCGCGCGGCGCTGTTCGCCGTCTCCGAGGACGACCACGTGCTGCTGATCGTCGTCCACCACGTCGCCAGTGACGGGTGGTCGCTGGGGCCGATGGCCCGCGACCTGTCCGCCGGCTACGCCGCGCGCCGCGGGGGAGCCGCGCCGGACTGGCCGGAACTGCCCCTGCACTACGCGGACTACGCGCTGTGGCAGCAGGACCTGCTGGGCTCCGAGGACGACCCGGACAGCATCGCCGCCCGCCAGATCGGGTACTGGCGCTCGGCGCTGGCCGACCTGCCGGAGGAACTGGCCCTGCCCGTCGACCGGCCCCGGCCCGCGCGGGTGAGCCACCGCGGCGGCCGGGTCGGGTTCGGCGTCGACGCGGCCACGCACGCCGGGCTGGCCGAGGTGGCCCGGGCGGGCCGGGCGAGCCTGTTCATGGTGGTGCAGGCCGCCGTCGCGGCGCTGCTGACCAGGCTCGGCGCGGGGGAGGACATCCCGCTCGGCAGCCCGGTCGCAGGCCGCACCGACGACGCGCTCGACGACCTCGTCGGGTTCTTCGTCAACACCGTCGTGCTGCGCACCGACACCGCGGGCGACCCGGCGTTCACCGAGCTGCTGCGCCGGGTCCGCGAGGTCAACCTGGCCGCCCAGGCCAACCAGGACGTCCCGTTCGAGCGGCTGGTCGACGTCCTGAGCCCCGAGCGGTCGCTGGCCCGCCACCCGCTGTTCCAGGTGGTGGTGAGCGTGGAGAACGGCCCGGACGCCGTGGTGAGCCTGCCGGGGCTGAGCGCCGCGCCGTACGGGATCGAGACCGGGATCGCCAAGTTCGACCTGGAGTTCCTGCTGCAGGAGCGCCCCGGCGGCGGCGTTGACGGAGTCCTGAACTACAGCACCGACCTGTTCGACCACTCCACCGCCGAGGCCATCGCGCGCCGGCTCGCCCTCGTGCTGGCCCAGGTCGCCGAGCGGCCGGACACCGCGGTCGGCGACCTCGACCTGCTCGACCCGGCCGAGGCGCGGGCCCTGCTGGCCGCCGGCGGCGGCGCGGCGGCGCAGCTGCCCCCGCAGACGTTCCCCGAACTGGTCCTCGACCAGGTGCGCGCCACCCCGGAGGCGCCCGCGGTGCTCGCCGAGAACGAGGTCGTCGCCTATGCCGACCTGGACGCGCGCGCCAACCGCTTGGCCCGCTGGCTGCGCCGCGGCGGCGTCGGGGTCGAGGACGTGGTCGCGCTCGTGCTGCCCCGGTCGGTGGAGTCCGTTGTCGCCGCCCTCGCCGTGATGAAGGCGGGCGCCGCCTACCTGCCCATCGACCCCCACCAGCCCGCCGGGCGCATCGCCGCCCTGCTGGCCGACGCCGCCCCGGTCCGCGTGCTCACCCTCGCCGAGTGCCGGGCGGGGCTGCCCGAAGGCGCCGTCACCCTGGATGACGCCGCCGTGGTCGCCGAGGTCGCCGCCGAAGCGGGCACGCCGCCCGCCACCGGGCTCGGCCCGGACAACCTGGCCTACGTCATCTTCACCTCGGGCTCGACCGGCGTGCCCAAGGGCGTCGCGGTCTCCCACCGCGGTCTCGCCGCCTTCGCCGCGTCGCAGGTCGAGCGCTTCGACGTGCGCGCCGACAGCCGCGTCCTCCAGTTCTCCTCACCCAGCTTCGACGCCTCCGTGCTCGAACTGTGCATGGCGCTGCCCTCCGGCGCGGCGATCGTGGTCCCGCCGCGCGGCCCGCTGGCGGGCGAGGTGCTGGCCGACGTGCTCGCCGGGCGCGGCGTGACCCACGCGCTGGTCCCGCCCGCCGCACTGGCCAGCGTCCCGCCGGTGCAGCTGCCGCGGTTCCGGTCGCTGGTCGTCGGCGGCGAGGCGTGCTCGGTGGAACTGGTGCGGCGCTGGTCGGCGGGACGCAGGATGGTCAACGCCTACGGGCCTACCGAGTCCACAGTGGTCGCGACCACCAGCGGCCCGCTGTCGCCGGGACCGCAGGCGCCGTCGATCGGCACGCCCATCCGCGGCACCCGCGTCTACGTGCTCGACCACCGGCTGCGCCTGGCCCCGCCCGGGGTGACCGGCGAGCTGTACATCGCCGGGATCGGCGTCGCGCGCGGCTACCTCGGCCGCTCGGCGCTCACCGCGCACCGCTTCGTCGCCGACCCGTTCGGCCCGGCGGGCTCGCGCATGTACCGCTCCGGCGACCTCGTGCGGTGGACCGCCTCCGGTGAGCTGCGCTACGAGGGCCGGGCCGACCAGCAGGTCAAGCTGCGCGGCTTCCGCATCGAGCTGGGCGAGGTGGAGGCCGTCGTCGGCGGCCTGCCCGGGGTGGCCGCCGTCGCCGCGGTGATCCGCGAGGACGCGCCCGGCGCGAAGCGGCTCGTCGGCTACGTCGTTGGTTCCGGCGTCGGCTCCGGCGGACTCGACCTGGGCGACGTCCGCGAGCGCGCGGCCCGGGTCCTGCCGGACTACATGGTCCCGTCGGCCTTCGTCGAACTCCCCGAGCTGCCGCTGACCACCAGCGGCAAGCTCGACCACACCGCGCTGCCCGCCCCCGTCTTCGCCGCCGCCGACGGCACCGCGCCGCGCGACTCGCGCGAGGCGGTGCTGGCCGGGCTGGTCGCCGAGGTGCTCGGCCTGCCCTCGGTCGGCGTGCACGACGGGTTCTTCGCCCTCGGCGGCGACAGCATCGTCTCCATCCAGCTGGTGAGCAAGGCGCGCAAGGCCGGGCTGCTGTTCACCGCGCGGGACGTGTTCCAGCACAAGACGGTCGCCGCGCTCGCGGCTGTCGCCACCGAGGCCGGGGTCGCGCGGATGGAGGCCGACGGCGCGGGCATCGGCGAGCTGGCGCCCACCCCGGTCATGCACTGGCTGCGGGAGCTGGGCGGCCCGCTCGGCCGCTTCTCCCAGGCCGCCCTGGTGACCACGCCCGCCACCCTCTCGGCCGGATCGCTCGCCGAGGTGCTGCGCGCGGTGCTCGACCGCCACGACATGCTCCGCGCGCGGCTGGTGGACGGCCAGGACTGGCGGCTGGTCGTGGCCCCGCCCGGCACGGTCGCTGTCGAGGACCTGGTCAGCCGGGTCGACGCCGCGGGCCTCGATCAGTCCGAAGTGGACGAACTGGTCGCCGCGCACGCGCGGCGGGTCTGGGGCGAACTGGACCCGACCGAGGGTGCGGTCCTGCGCGCGGTCTGGTTCGACCGCGGACCCGAGCGCGGTCTGCTGCTGCTGGCCGTGCACCACCTCGTGGTCGACGGCGTGTCCTGGCGGGTGCTGCTGCCCGACCTCGCCGCGGCGGGGGAGGGGCGCGAGCTCGACCCGGTCGGCACGTCGTTTCGCACCTGGGCGGGTCTGCTCGCCGAGGAAGCCGCCCGCCCGGCGCGCACCGCAGAGCTGACGCACTGGCGCGACGTGCTGCGGCCACCCGATCCACCGCTGGGGGCGCGCCCGCTCGACCCGGCCGTCGACGTGGTCGCCACCGCCGCGACCCTGACGGTGACGCTGCCCGAGGACACCACGACCGCCCTGCTGACCACCGCGCCAGGATCGCTGCGCGCGGGCATCAACGACCTGCTGCTCACCGCCCTCGCCGTCGCCGTCGTCGACTGGCGGGGACGGCACGGTCGCGGACACTCGGGCGAGGTCCTGATCGACCTGGAGGGCCACGGCCGCGCCGAGGTGTTCGAGGGCGTGGACCTGACCCGCACCGTCGGCTGGTTCACCGCCGTGCACCCCGTGCGGCTCACCCCGCGGGTGCACGACTGGCGCGCGTTCTGGGCGGGCGGGGACCCGGTCGGCCACGCGCTCAAGCGGGTCAAGGAGCAGCTGCGCGCCGCGCCGGACGACGGACTGGGCTACGGCCTGCTCCGCTACCTCAACCCGGTGACCGCGCCCGAGCTGCGCGCCCGGCCGCAGATCGCCATGAACTACCTCGGCAGGCTGGAGCTGGTCGACCCCGGCCGCGGCGGCCCGGACGCGGCGGACTGGGCGCTCGCGCCCGGCGCGGCGGCGGTCTCCGACAGCACCGACCCGGCCGCCCCGCTGGCGCACGCGATCACGCTGAACGCCGCGGTGCGCGCCGACGGCAGGCTGACCGCCGACTGGACCTACGCCGCCGGTCTGCTGACCGAGCCCGAGATCGACGCCCTCGCCCGGACCTGGTTCCGCGCCCTGGACGCCCTGCTCGACCACGCGAGCACGCCGGACGCGGGCGGCTACAGCCCGTCGGACCTGGCGCTGCTCTCCCTATCGCAAGACGAGATCGACCTGGTGGAAGTCGAGTGGAGGACTACGCGATGACAAGGCCCGGCTCCGAGGACATCCTGCCGCTCTCGCCGCTGCAGCAGGGCCTGCTGTTCCACGCGGTCTACGACGAGCGCGAACTCGACGTCTACACCGTCCAGCTCGCCATCGATCTGCACGGGCCGCTGGACGTCCCCGCCCTGCGCGCCGCCGCCGACGCGCTGCTGCGCAGGCACGCCAACCTGCGCGTCGGCTTCATCCACGAGAAGGTCGCCACCCCGGTGCAGGTCGTCGCCCGCGACGTGGTCCTGCCGTGGGTCGAGATCGACCTCGCCGCCCTGCCGGAGTCCGACCGGGCCGCCGAGCTGGCCAGGGTGCAGGCCGACGAGCAGAGCCGCAGGTTCGACCTGTCCCGCCCGCCGCTGCTGCGCTTCGCGCTGGTGCGCCTGGACGCCGGACACCACCGCCTGGTGCTCACCAACCAGCACATCCTGCTCGACGGCTGGTCCACCCCGGTGCTCATCAGCGAGCTGTTCGAGCTGTACGGCACCCGAGGCGACACCTCCGGCATGCCCCCGGCCGTCCCCTACCGCGCCTACCTCGCCTGGCTGAACCGCCAGGACCGGCCCGCCGCCGAGGCCGCCTGGCGGCACGCGCTGTCGGGTGTGGAGGGACCGACGCTGCTGGCCGAGACCGCGCCCGTCGGCGACGGGCTGCGGCCCCGGCAGGTCGTCGAGGAGGTCGACGCGAGCGTCACGACGGCGCTGGGCGCCCTCGCCCGCGAGCACGGGCTGACCGTCAACACCCTCGTGCAGACCGCGTGGGCGATTCTGCTCGGCAGGCTCACCGGCCGCGCCGACGTCGTCTTCGGCACCATCGTCTCGGGCAGGCCGCCGGAGATCCCGGGCATCGACCGCATGGTCGGCCTGCTGATCAACACCCTGCCGGTGCGGGTGCGGCTCGACCCGGCCGCGTCCCTGCTGGACACCCTCGCCCGCGTCCAGGCCGAGCAGGCGGACCTGCTGCCGCACCAGTACCTCGGCCTGACCGACATCCAGCGCGTCGTCGGCGCGGACGCCCTGTTCGACACCGCCGTGGTGTTCGAGAACTACCCGGTGGACGCGGCGGGGCTGGCCGAGCTGCCCGGCGGGCTTCGCCTCGGCGACGTCGAGTCCCGCGACGGCGGCCACTACCCGTTCAACCTCAACGCCCACCTGCACGACGGCAGGCTCCGGCTGCTGCTGAACTACCGCTCCGACGTGCTCGACGCCGACACGGTCACCAGGATGGGCGCCCGGCTGCTCGCCATCCTCTCCGCCATGGTCACCACTCCTGGTCTGCCGCTCGGCGCGCTGGAGGTCGTCCTGCCCGACGAGCGGCGGCGGCTGGTCGCCGAGGGCCCCGCCGCGCCGCGCGCGGCGACCGTCACCGACCTCTTCGCCGCCCGCGTGGCCGCCGCCCCGGACAGCACCGCCGTGCTGTTCGAGGGCGTGAGCCTGACCTACCGCGAACTCGACGCGCGCGCCGAGCGCCTGGCCCGCCACCTCGTCGGGCTGGGGACCGGCCCGGAGCGCCTGGTGGCCCTGGCCGTGCCCCGCTCGCCCGAGCAGGTGGTGGCCATGCTCGCCGTCCTCAAGGCGGGCGCGGCCTACGTGCCGGTGGACACCGCCTACCCGGCCGAGCGCGTGCGCCACATCCTGGCGGACGCCGCCCCCGCGCTGCTGCTCACCACCGCCGAGGCCGCCGCCGCCCTCCCCGCCCACGACACGCCGCAGGTGCTCCTGGACGACCCGGCCACCCGCGCCGCCCTCGACTCCACCGCCGACGCTGCTCAGCTCCCGGTGCACGCGGTGCCGGACGCGCCCGCGTACGTCATCTACACCTCCGGCTCGACCGGCAAGCCCAAGGGCGTTGTCGTCACCCACCGCGGCGTCGCCGCCCTGTCCGCCGCCCAGATCCGCCACCTGGGCCTGAGCGGGCAGAGCCGGGTGCTGCAGTTCGCCTCGCCGAGCTTCGACGCGGCGTTCTGGGAGACGATCATGGCGCTGCTGGCGGGCGGCGCGCTGGTCCTCGGCCCGCCCGCGCGGCTCGCGCCCGGTCCCGAGCTGGTCGCCCTGCTGGCCGAGCACGGCGTCACGCACGCCACCCTCACCCCGTCCGCGCTGGCCGTGCTGCCCGACGACGGCCTGCCCGCGGGCATGACCCTCGTCGTGGCGGGCGAGGCGTGCCCGCCGGAGCTGGTGGCCCGGTTCGCACCCGGCCGCCGGATGATCAACGCCTACGGCCCCACCGAGACCACCGTCTGCGCGACCGTCAGCGCCCCGCTGACCTCGGGCGTGCCGACGATCGGGCGGGCCATCGACGGCACGGCGGCGTACGTGCTCGACGGCGCGCTCGGCCTCGCCCCGCCCGGCGTCGCCGGTGAGCTGTACGTCGCCGGGACGGGCGTGGCGCGGGGATACCTGCGCAGGCCGGGGCTCAGCGCCGAGCGCTTCCTCGCCGACCCGCACGGCCCGGCCGGGTCGCGCATGTACCGCACCGGCGACCTGGTGCGCTGGACGCCCGCGGGCGAGCTGGAGTTCCTCGGCCGCGCCGACGACCAGGTCAAGCTGCGCGGGTTCCGCGTCGAGCTGGGCGAGGTCGAGTCCGCGCTCGCCGCCGACCCCGCGGTGGCGCGGGCGGTGGCGGTGGTGCGCGAGGACCGGCCCGGCGACCAGCGGCTCACCGGCTACGTCGTCGCGGTGGCGGGCCACCGGGTCGACCCCGCGGCGCTGCGCGAGGCGCTCGCCGCGCGGCTGCCCGAGCACGCGGTGCCCGCCGACGTCGTGGTGCTCGAGGACTTCCCGCGCACCCCGAACGGCAAGCTCGACCGCGCCGCGCTGCCCGAGCCGGGCCGCGAGACCGCGGTCGGGTCGCGCCCGCCGCGCGGCCCGCAGGAGGAGATCCTGTGCGGGCTCTTCGCCGAGGTGCTCGGCCTGCCCTCGGTCGGCGTGGACGAGGACTTCTTCGCCCTGGGCGGGCATTCGCTGCTCGCCACCCGGCTGCTGAGCCGCATCCGCGCGACCTTCTCCGTCGAGCTGTCGGTGCGCAGGCTGTTCGAGGCGCCGACGGTGGCCGGGCTGGCCGCCGAGGTCGTCGCCGGGGCGGCCACCCGCGAACCGGTGCGCCCGCAGCCGCGCCCGGAGCTCATCCCGCTGTCCTTCGCGCAGCGGCGGGTGTGGTTCCTCAACCGGTTCGACGGCGCGTCCGGCGCCTACACCATCCCGGTCGCCGTGCGGCTCACCGGCGAGGTGGACGAGACCGCGCTCAAGGCCGCGCTGGACGACGTCGTGGCGCGCCACGAGAGCCTGCGCACGGTGTTCCCCGAGGTGGGCGACGTCCCCTGCCAGCGGGTGATCCCGGCGGCGGAGTTCACCCTCGACTGGTCGACCTCCACCGTCGCCGAGGCCGACCTCGGCGCGGCGCTGGCCGAGTCGGCGGGCCGGGGGTTCGACCTGACCGCCGAGGCGCCCGTGCGCGCCGAGCTGCTGACCGTCGGCGACGACCGCGTCCTGCTGGTGCTGCTGCACCACATCGCGGGCGACGGGTGGTCCTCCTCGGTCCTGGGCAAGGACCTGTCGCAGGCCTACCGCGCCCGCCGCGCGGGCCGGGCGCCCGCGTGGTCGCCGTTGCCCGTGCAGTACGCCGATTTCGCGCTGTGGCAGCGGCGGGTGCTTGGTTCCGGTGACGGGGGTGCGCTGGGCGAGCAGGTGGCGTACTGGCAGGAGAAGCTGGCCGGGTTGCCGCAGGAGCTGGCGCTGCCGGTGGACCGACACCGCCCCGCGGTGATGAGCGGCCGGGGCGCGGAGGTGCCGGTGCGGGTCTCCGCCGAGCTGCACCAGCGGCTCGCGGCCGTGGCGCGGGCCTGCCGGTCCAGCCTGTTCATGGTCGTGCAGGCCGGTCTCAGCGCGCTGCTGACCCGGCTGGGCGCGGGCACCGACATCCCGATCGGCTCGCCGGTCGCGGGTCGGTCCGACGAGGCGCTGGACGAGTTGGTGGGGTTCTTCGTCAACACGTTGGTGCTGCGGGTGGACACCTCCGGCGACCCGAGTTTCCGGGAGTTGGTCGGCCGGGTCCGCGAGGTCGACCTGGCGGCTTACGCGCGTCAGGATGTGCCGTTCGAGCGGTTGGTCGAGGCGCTGAACCCGGTCCGTTCGTTGGCCCGGCACCCGCTGTTCCAGGTGTCGCTGGTCTTCGACAACAACCCCGACAGCGCACTGGACCTGCCGGGCGTGACCGCGACGGACGAGCCGGTCGAGGTCTCCGCCGCCAAGTACGACCTCGCGCTGCACCTGGCGGAGGAGCACGCCGAGGACGGCGCGCCCGCGGGCCTGTCCGGATTCGTCCAGTACAGCTGTGACCTCTTCGACGCCCCCACCGCCGCCGCGCTCGTGCGGCGCTTCCTCGCGCTGCTGGAGACCGTCGCCGCCGACCCGGACATCCTGATCGGCCAGGTGGAGGTGGTGTCCCTCGGGGAGCGCCGCGCGCTGCTGCACGACTGGGCGGGCCCGTCGCGGCCGGTGGCCGCGGAGTCGGTCCCCGCCCTGGTCGAGGCCCAGGCCGCCCGCACCCCGCTGGCGGTCGCCCTCACCGACGGCCGCCGCACCCTCACCTACGCCGAGGTGAACGCCCTCGCCAACCGGCGTGCCCGCGCACTGCTGGCCCGCGGCGTGCGCGTCGGCGACACGGTCGCGCTGATGGCAGCGCAGACGGTCGACACGGTCGTGTCGATGCTCGCGGTGCTGAAGGCGGGCGCGGCCTACGTGCCGGTGGACACCGCCTATCCGGCCGAGCGCGTCGCCCACGTCCTGGGCGACAGCGCCTGCTCGCTCGTGCTCCCCGACGCCGCGCTGGTGGAGGCCAGCCTGCCCGAGGGCGACCTGACCGACGCGGAGCGCGGACGCCCGATCAGCGGGGCCGACGCCGCGTACGTCATCTACACCTCCGGATCGACCGGACTGCCCAAGGGTGTCGTGGTCGAGCACCGCTCGGTCGTGGACTACCTGGCCTGGACCGCCGCCGAGTACCCGGCCGCCGCCGGGTCGGTGCTGGTGGCCTCGTCGCTGTCGTTCGACCTGACCGTCACCGCGCTGTTCACCCCGCTCGTCTCGGGCGGCCGGGTGGTGCTCTCGCCGCTGGCGGAGTCCGCCGCCGGGCTGGTCGGGTCCGGTGTGGACTTCCTCAAGGGCACCCCCAGCCACCTCGCCCTGCTGGAGGAGCTGCCCGCGGCGCTCTCCCCGACCCGGGAGCTGCTGCTCGGCGGGGAAGCCCTCAACGGCGAGATGCTGCGCGCCTGGCGCGCCGCACACCCGGACGTGCGGGTGCGCAACGTGTACGGCCCCACCGAGGCCACGGTCAACTGCGCCGAGTTCGTCATCGAGGCCGGCGACGAGGTCGAGTCCGGCCCGGTGCCGTTCGGCAGGCCCCAGGCCAACGCCCGGCTCTACGTGCTCGACGCCGGTCTGCGGCTGGTGCCGCCGGGCGTGGTGGGCGAGCTGTACATCGCCGGTGACGGCCTCGCCCGCGGCTACCTGAACCAGCCCGCGCTGACCGCGCAGCGCTTCGTGGCCGACCCCTACGGTCCGGTCGGGCAGCGCATGTACCGCTCGGGGGACCTCGCCCGCTGGACGGCGGACGGCGCGCTCGTCTACGCCGGTCGCGCTGACGACCAGGTCAAGCTGCGCGGGTTCCGCATCGAGCTGGGCGAGGTCGAGGCCGCGCTGCGCGCGCACCCCGAGGTTCGCCAGGCGGGTGCCGCGCTGCGCGGTGACCGGCTCGTCGGCTACGCGGTGGCGGGCGAGCACGTCCACCCGGACGAGCTGCGCGCGCACGTCGCCCGCACGCTTCCGGACTACATGGTCCCCTCCGACGTCGTCCTCCTGGCCGAACTCCCGGTGACCCCCAACGGCAAGCTCGACCGCGCGGCACTGCCCGCCCCCCGGCCCCGCGCCCAGGGGACGGCGCGGGCGCCGCGCGGCCCGCAGGAGGAGATCCTGTGCGGGCTCTTCGCCGAGGTGCTCGGCCTGCCCTCGGTCGGCGTGGACGAGGACTTCTTCGCCCTGGGCGGGCACTCCCTGCTGGCCACCCGCCTGGTGAACCGCGTGCGCGGCGCCTTCGCGGCCGAGCTGGCCGTGCGCGACCTGTTCGAGCACCCGACCGTGGCAGGCCTGCTCCCGCTCGTGGCCGGCGCCGCGGGCGGCACGGCGCGGCCGCCACTGGTGGCCGGGCCGCGGCCGGAGGTGCTTCCGCTGTCCTTCGCGCAGCGGCGGGTGTGGTTCCTCAACCGGTTCGACGGCGCGTCCGGCGCCTACAACATCCCGGTCGCGCTGCGGCTCACCGGCGGCGTCGACGTCGCCGCGGTGCACGCCGCCCTGGTCGACGTCGTCGGCAGGCACGAGAGCCTGCGCACGGTCTTCCCCGAGGTCGACGGCACGCCGAGCCAGCACGTGGTTCCGGCCGCCGAGGTGCGGCTGGACTGGACCGAGTCGCGGGTCGAGCCCGGCGCGCTGGCGGCCACCCTGGCCGAGGCCGCGGGCCGGGGCTTCGACGTCGCCGTCGACCTGCCGGTGCGCGCGTCGCTGTTCGCGCTCGCCCCGGACGAGCACGTGCTGCTGGTGGTCATGCACCACATCGCGGGCGACGGGTGGTCATCGGCGCTGCTGGGCCGGGACCTGTCCACCGCCTACGCCGCGCGCAGCCGCGGCCGGGCGCCCGCGTGGTCGCCGTTGCCGGTGCAGTACGCGGATTTCGCGCTGTGGCAGCGGCGGGTGCTCGGTTCCGGTGATGGGGGTGCGCTGGGCGAGCAGGTGGCGTACTGGCAGGAGAAGCTGGCCGGGTTGCCGCAGGAGCTGGCGCTGCCGGTGGACCGGCAGCGCCCGGCCGAGATGAGCCGCCGCGGCGACGAGGTGTGGCTGGAGCTGCCCGCCGAGCTGCACCAGCGGCTGACCGAGGTCGCCAGGGACTGCCAGGCCAGCCCGTTCATGGTGCTGCAGGCCGCGCTCTGCGCGCTGCTGACCCGGCTGGGCGCGGGCACCGACATCCCGATCGGCTCGCCGGTCGCGGGCCGCACGGACGAGGCCCTCGACGACCTGGTCGGGTTCTTCGTCAACACGTTGGTGCTGCGGGTGGACACCTCCGGCGACCCGAGTTTCCGGGAGCTGGTCGGCCGGGTCCGGGAAGTGGACCTCGCCGCCTACGCGCGTCAGGATGTGCCGTTCGAGCGGTTGGTCGAGGCGCTGAACCCGGTCCGGTCGTTGGCCCGGCACCCGCTGTTCCAGGTGTCGCTGGTCTTCGACAACAACGCCGACGCCGCGCTGGACTTCGGCGGCGTGGACGTCGAGCCCCTCGACGTCGGCCTCGGCGCGGCCAAGTACGACCTGTCGGTCAACGTCACCGAGCGCTTCGCCGACGACGGCTCCGCGGCGGGCATCCGCGGACTCGTGCAGTACAGCACCGACCTGTTCGACCGCGCCACGGTCGAGGGCCTGGTGGAGCGGCTGGCCCTGACCCTGGCCGGGATGGCCGAGGACCCCGACGCCGCCATCTCCTCGGTGGACCTGCTGACGCCGCTGGAGCACTGCGCGCTGCTCGGTGACTGGGCAGGCCCGGAATGGGCCGTCCCGACCACCACCGTGCCGCGGCTGATCGAGGCCGCCACCCGCCGCCACCCGACGGCCACGGCCGTTGTCGACGCGGACGCCGAACTGTCCTACGCGGACTTCAACGCCCGCGCCAACCAGGTCGCCCGGCTGCTCATCGCGCACGGCGTGCGCGCGGGCGACACCGTGGCGCTGATGCTGCCGCGCTCCGTCGAGGCCGTGGTGGCGATCTTCGCCGTCCTCAAGGCGGGCGCGGCCTACGTGCCGGTTGACCCCGAGTACCCGGCCGAGCGGGTGGCCCACATGGTCGCCGACAGCGGAGCCGCCCTGGTGCTCGCCTCCCGCGGCGCGACCCCGCCGGGATGCGCGCCCGTGCTGATGCTCGACGGCCAGGACCTCGGCCGCTACGCCACCACCGACGTGACCGACGCCGAGCGCGGTCGGGCGACCGACCCCGCCGACGCCGCCTACGTCATCTACACCTCCGGCTCGACCGGCAGGCCCAAGGGCGTCGTGGTCGAGCACCGGTCCGTGGTGGACTACCTGGTGTGGACCTCGGCGGAGTACCGCGCCGCGGCCGGATCGGTGCTCGTGCACTCCTCGCTGTCCTTCGACCTCACCGTCACCGCCCTGTTCACCCCCCTCGTCGTGGGCGGCCGGGTCGTGCTCTCGGCGCTGGAGGACACCCCCGCGGCGCGGCGACTGGTGGAGTCCGGTGTGGACTTCATCAAGGCCACGCCCAGCCACCTGCCGCTGCTGGCGCAGCTGCCGGAGGACTTCTCCCCGACCCGGGAGCTGCTGCTCGGCGGCGAGGCGCTGACCAGCGAGGCGCTGTCGGCCTGGTGCGCCCGCCACCCCGACGTCCGGGTGCGCAACGTGTACGGCCCCACCGAGGCCACGGTCAACTGCGCCGAGTTCGTCATCGAGCCCGGCGACGAGGTCGAGTCCGGCCCGGTGCCGTTCGGCAGGCCCCAGGCCAACGCCCGGCTCTACGTGCTCGACTCCGCGCTCGGCCTGCGCCCGCCGGGCGTGGTCGGTGAGCTGTACATCGCAGGCGACGGCCTCGCCCGCGGCTACCTGAACCAGCCCGCGCTGACCGCGCAGCGCTTCGTGGCCGACCCCTACGGCCCGGCCGGGGCGCGCATGTACCGAACCGGCGACCTCGCGCGGTGGACGCGCGACGGCAGGCTCGTCTACGCCGGCCGCGTGGACGAGCAGGTCAAGGTGCGCGGGTTCCGCATCGAGCTGGGCGAGATCGAGTCCGCGCTGCTGACCCACCCCGCCGTGCGGCAGGCGGGCGTCCGGGTGCACGGCTCCCGGGTCATCGGCTACGCGGTCACCGACGGCACACCGGCGGACCTGCTGGCCCACCTCGCCGAACTGCTGCCCGACTACATGGTCCCGGCCGACATCGTGCTGCTCGACAGCCTGCCCCTGACCCCCAACGGCAAGCTCGACCGGGCCGCCCTCCCCGAGCCGGTGCGCGTCGCCACCCCGGCGGCGCGCGCGCCGATCGGCGCGGCCGAGGAGCGCCTGTGCGCGCTGTTCGCCGAGGTGCTGGGCGTCGAGGTCGGCCCCGACGACGACTTCTTCGCCCTGGGCGGGGACAGCATCGTCTCCATCCAGCTGGTGAGCAGGGCGCGCTCCGCGGGCCTGGTGTTCACCCCGGGCGAGGTGTTCCGGCACAAGACCCCGGCCGCCCTGGCCGCCGCCGCGGGGGAGTACCTGGAAGAGTCCGACGGCCGTTCCGACGCCGGTATCGGCGAGGTGCCGGTGACCCCGATCGTGCACTGGGCGCGTGAGCGCGGCGGCCCGATCCGGCGCTACTGCCAGCAGCTGGTGCTGCGCACCCCCGCGGGCGCCGACGAATCGTCGCTGGCCGCGGTGCTGCAAGCCGTCCTCGACCACCACGACGCGCTGCGCATGAAGCTGGTGCGCAGGGTCGGCAACCACGTGTGGAGCCTGGAGGTGCCCGAGCGGGGCGCCGTCCCGGCGACCGATGTCTTGACCGCGGTGGACGCCACCGCTGCCGACGACCTGCCCGCCCTGGTGCACGCTGAGGCCGTCGCGGCGCAGAACCGGCTGGCCCCGGAGTCCGGGCGGATGGTCGCCGCGGTCTGGTTCGACCGCGGGCCCGCCGAGCCCGGCAGCCTGCTGCTCGTCATCCACCACCTGGTGGTCGACGGCATCTCCTGGCGCGTGCTGCTGCCCGACCTCGACCAGGCGTGGCAGGCCGTCGCCGCCGGGCGCGTGCCGCGCCTGGCCCCGGTGGGCACGACGTTCCGCGAGTGGGCCGAGCAGCTGTCCGCCGCGGCCACGGCCCCCGACCGGCTGGACGAGCTGTCCGGCTGGATGGACCTGCTGTCCGCGCCCGACCCGCTGCTGGCGGGCACGCCGGTCGACCCGGCCACCGCCAAGGCGGGCACCCTGCGCTCGGTCACCGTGTCGCTACCCGCCGAGCACGCGGAACCCCTCGCGGGCGCGGTGCCCGCCGCGCTGCACGCGGGCGTCGACGACGTCCTGCTGACCGCGCTGGCCCTCGCCGTCGCCGAGATGCGCGCGGGCAAGGGCGTCACCGCCCCCGGGGTCCTGGTGGAGCTGGAGGGCCACGGCCGCGAGGACATCGGCACCGGCGCGGACCTCTCGCGCACGGTGGGCTGGTTCACCACCCGCTACCCCGTCCGCCTCGACCCGGGGCCCGTCGGGGCCGACGGGGACCTCGGCGACGTCGGCGCGGCGCTCAAGCGGGTCAAGGAACAGCTGCGCGCGATCCCGGGCAAGGGGATCGGCTACGGGATGCTGCGCCACCTCAACCCGCAGACCGCGGCGGTGCTGGCGGGCCTGCCCGCCCCGCAGATCGGGTTCAACTACCTCGGCCGCTTCGCCGTCTCGACCGAGTCCGACGCCGCCGACTGGGGCATCCTCAACGTCGAGCTGCCCGCCGACCGCGACCCCAAGACGCCCGTGCGCCAGGCGCTCTCGGTCACCGCGTCCACACAGGATGGACCAGACGGCGCGGTGCTGGTCGCGACCTGGTCGTGGCCGGACGGCCTCTTCGCCGACGGCGAGGTCGACGCGCTGGCCGAGTCGTGGCTGGCGGCGCTGCGCGAGATCGTCGCGCACGCGGGCCGCGGCGGCTCCGACGGGCGCAGCGGCTCGGACTTCGCGCTGGCGGGCCTGCCGCAGGACGACATCGACCACCTCACCGCCGCCTACCCGGCGCTGGCCGACATCCTGCCGCTCGGACCGCTTCAGCAGGGGCTGCTGTTCCACGCCGCCCACGGCGGCACCGATGTCTACAACGTCCAGATGGCGCTGGACTTCGAGGGCGAGCTGGACGCCGACGCCCTGCGCCGCGCGGTCGAGGCGGTGGTGGACCGGCACGAGAACCTGCGCGCGGGCTTCGCCTTCGACCGGGTCAGCACCGCCGTCCAGGTGGTCATGGGCGAGGTCGGAGTGCCGTGGTCGGAACTCGACGTGTCCGCCGCCCAGGACCCGGTCGCCGAGGCCGAGGCGGTCATGGAGCGCGACCGGCTCGCGCCGTTCGACCTGGCCGCCCCGCCGCTGCTGCGGGCGATCCTGGTCCGCCTCGCGCCGGAGCGGCACCGGCTCGTGCTGACCAACCACCACATCCTGCTCGACGGCTGGTCCCGCCCGCTGCTGGTCTCGGAGCTGCTGGACCTCTACGGCGGCGCGGACGACCTCGCCCCGGTCGTGCCGTACCGGGACTACCTGGAGTGGGTGGGCGCCCGCGACCGCGGTGCTGCGGAGGCGGCCTGGCGGGCCGCGCTCGCCGGGGTCGGGGGACCGACGCTGATCGCGCCCGGCGCGAGCGGCGACCCCACCCTGCCCGAGACCGTCGACGTGGAGGTCCCCGAGGACCTCGTCACCGCGCTGCACGCCTTCGCCCGAGGCCGCAGCCTCACGGTCAACACCGTCGTGCAGGGCGTGTGGGCGGTGCTGCTCGGCTGGCTCACCGGCCGCGCCGACGTCACCTTCGGCGCGACCGTCTCCGGCAGGCCCGCCGACCTGCCCGGGGTGGCCGGGATGATCGGCCTGCTGATCAACACCGTGCCCGTGCGGCTGGCGCTGGACCCGGCCGAGCCGGTGGGCGACGCACTGGCCCGGCTCCAGCAGGACCAGGCCGACCTGATCGCCCACCAGCACCTGGGCCTGGCCGAGGTGCAGCGGCTGGCCGGAGTCGGCGAGCTGTTCGACACCCTGCTGCTGTTCGAGAACTACCCCGTGGACTCCGACACCCTCGACGTCCCCGGTGGCCCCGACGGCACCGATGGCACTGGCGGCAGGGGCAGGGGGGTCCGGGTGGTCAACGCCGACAGCCGCGACGCAACCCACTACCCGCTGACCCTGCTCGCCGCGGCCAACGCCCGGCGGATGCGGCTGACCCTCAGCCACCGCCCGGACGTCCTCACCACCGCTCAAGCGCGGACCATCGGCGCGCGGCTGCTCGACCTGCTGGCCGCCGTGGCCCGCGACCCCGGCAGGCCGGTGGCCGCGCTCACGCCGCTGACCGGGCCCGAGCGGACGCGGGTGCTCGACACCTGGAACCGCACCCACCGCGCGCTCGCCCCGGCGACCCTGGTGGAGCTGTTCGAGGCGCAGGTCCGGGCGACCCCGACCGCGCCCGCGGTCACCTCGGACGGGGTCGAGCTGACCTACGCCGAGTTGAACGGGCGGGCCAACCGCCTGGCCCACCTGCTGATCAGCCGCGGCGCCGAGCCCGAGCGCCACGTCGCGCTCTGCCTGCCGCGCGGCGCCGACCTGGTCGTGGCCATCCTCGCCACGCTCAAGTCCGGCGCGGCCTACCTGCCGGTGGACCCCGGCTACCCGGCCGAGCGCGTGGCGTTCGTCCTGGCCGACGCGGACGCGGTCACCGTGGTCGCCGACGCCTCGACCGCGCACCTCGCGGCGGGCCACGACGTGCTGCTCCTCGACCCCGCCGCGACCGCCGAGCGGCCCGCCACCGACCCCGGCCCGGTCGGCCTGCGGCCCGAGCACCCGGCGTACCTGATCTACACCTCCGGCTCCACCGGCAGGCCCAAGGGCGTGCTGGTGCCGCACGACGCGGCGGCCAACCTGGCCCGCTGGGCCGTGGCCGAGCTGGGCGAGCGGCCCGCGCGGGTGCTGGCCTCGACCTCGGCCGGGTTCGACGTCTCGGTGTTCGAGATGTTCGCCCCGCTGATCAGCGGCGGGCACATCGACGTCGTGGCCGACCTGCGGGTTCTGGTGGACGACCCGGGCGCGTGGTCGGGACGGCTGCTCAGCGCGGTCCCCTCGGCGCTGGGCTCGGTGCTCGCCGAGGGGCCCGTGCTGTCCGCGCCCGCGGTCTGGCTGTGCGGCGAGGCCGTGCCTGCCGACCTGCTGGAGCAGGTCCGCGCCCGGGTCCCCGGGGCCGGGGTGGCCAACATCTACGGCCCGACCGAGGCCACCGTGTACGCCACCGCGTGGCACGACGACGGCCGCCGCGCGGGCGCGCCGCCGATCGGCAAGCCCATCTGGAACACCCGCGCCTACGTGCTCGACGGCGCGCTGCGTCCGGTCGCGCCGGGCACCCCCGGCGAGCTGTACCTGGCGGGCAGGCAGCTCGCCCGCGGCTACCTCGACCGGCCCGGCCTCACCGCCGAGCGGTTCCCCGCCTGCCCGTACGGCGCGCCGGGGGAGCGGATGTACCGCACCGGCGACCTCGTGCGCTGGTCGGCCGACGGCGAGCTGGAGCACCTGGGCCGCGTCGATGACCAGATCAAGGTGCGCGGGCACCGGATCGAGCCCGGTGAGCTGGAGGCCGTGCTGCGCACCCATCCCGGGGTGCGGGACGCGGTCGCGGTCCTGCGCGAGGACCGCCCCGGCTCGCGCCTGCTCGTGGCGTACCTGGCCGGGAGCGGTATCGATGAGGCCGGGGTGCGGGCACTGGTGGCCGAGCGGCTGCCCGCGTGGTTCGCCCCCGCCGCGATCGTGGTGCTGCCCGCCCTGCCCAGCACGCCGAACGGCAAGCTCGACCGCAACGCCCTGCCCGCCCCCGACTTCGCCGCCGACGGCTCCGGGCGCGCTCCGGCGACCGAGGCCGAGCGGGTGGTCGCGGGCCTGTTCCAGGACGTGCTCGGCGTCGAGGGGGTCGGCGCGGACGACAGCTTCTTCGACCTGGGCGGCGACAGCATCGTCGCCATCCAGCTGGTCGGCCGGGCGCGCAAGGCGGGCCTGGTCCTCACCACCCGCCAGGTGTTCGAGTGCCGCACCGTCGCGGCTGTGGCCGAGGCGGCCGACCCGGTGGTGCCCGAGCCCGCCGCGCCGCGCACCGGGACCGCCCCCGCGACGCCGATCATGCGCTGGTTGGCGGGCCTCGGCGGGCCGGCCGACGGTTTCCACCAGTCGATGCTGCTGCGGGCGCCGAAAGGCCTGACGGCGGGCGGTCTCGCCGAGGTCCTGCAAGGCCTGCTCGACCGCCACGACGCGCTGCGGCTGCGCCTGCTGCCGGGCGCGGTCGTGGAGATCCCGCCCGCCGGAGCGGTGCGCGCGGAGGACCTCGTGCGCCGCGTGGACATCTCCGGGACCTCGGGCGAGGCGCGGGAGCGGATCATCGAGCGCGAGGTGGACGCCGCGCGCGACCTGCTCGCCCCCGGCTCGGGGATCGTGGTGCGGGCCGTGCTGTTCGACGACGGCGACGGTGACAGCCACGGTGACAGCCATGGTGGCAGCGACGATGGCAGTGCCGTCGCGCTGCTCGTGCACCACCTGGCGGTGGACGCGGTGTCGTGGCGGGTCCTGCTCGCCGACCTCGCCGCGCCCCCGTCCGAGCCCCAGCCGGACTGCCTGCCCTACCTGGCGTGGGCACTGCGCCAGGACGCGCTCGCGACCGCCCCGGACACCCTCGCCGAACTGCCCCACTGGCAGGCCGTGCTGGAGCGCACCGACCCGCTTCTCGGCCGCGCGGCCGAGGTGACCGCCGCGGGCGTCGAGCGGACCGTGGTCGAGCTGACGGCCGAGCGCACCGCCGCGGTGGAGGCCGCCGCCGCGGCCTACCGGGCAAGCGTGGAGGACGTGCTGCTGGCCGGGCTCGCCATCGCGCTGGCCCCCGGGCGGCCGGGCGGGCTGACCGTGGACCGCGAGACCCACGGCCGGACCGACGCCGACACCGCCGACACCGTCGGCTGGTTCACCGCCCTGCACCCCGTGCGGGTCGCCGTGGCCGACCCGGCGGCCGTGCTCGGCGGTGTGGCGGGCGCCGCGGATGCCGCCATCAAGGCCGTGAAGGAGCAGGTGCGCGCGGTGCCCGGCGGCGGGGCGGGCTACGGCCTGCTGCGCTACGCCAACCCCGAGACCGCGCCGGTCCTGGCCGCCCTGCCCGGACCCGACATCGGCTTCACCTACCTCGGCCGCACCCAGACCGGCGCGCGGGGCGGCGACTGGGCGCCGCTCACCGGCCTGCGCGGCGGCGCCGACGCCGCGCTGGGCCCGGCGCACCCGCTGGAGATCGGCGCGGCGATCGAGGACGGCCCGTGCCTGGTGCTCAAGTGCACCTGGGCGCGCACCGCGCTGTCCCGGTCCGATGTGGACGAATTGGTGCTGGCGTGGCTGGGCGCCCTCGACGCGCTCTGCGGCGCCGAGGGCGGCGGTGGGGCCACCCCGTCGGACATGCCGCTGGTGGCGCTGTCGCAGGACGAGATCGACGAACTCGAACAGGACCTCAGGTCGTGAACAGGAGCCAGACGATGAGCCAGCCCCGGCTTGAGGAAGTCCTGCCGCTGTCACCGCTGCAGCAGGGCCTGCTGTTCCACGCGATGTACTCCCCGGAGCAGTCGGCCGCCTACAACATGCAGCTCGTGCTGGACTTCGAGGGCGGCATCGACGCCGAGCTGCTGCGCGAGTCGGCGCGCCGGGTGCTGGCCCGGCACGCGATCCTGCGCACCGGGTTCCGGCACCGCAAGTCCGGCGAGCCGGTGCAGGTCGTGCTCTCCGAGGTCGCGCTGCCCTGGACCGACGTCGACCTGTCGGCCCTGGACCCCGACGCCGCCTCGGCCGCCCTGGCCGACGTGCTCGCCGAGGACAAGGCCCGCGCGTTCGACACCGCCACGGCCCCGCTGCTGCGGTTCACCCTGGTCGCCCTCGGCGGCGGCGCGCACAAGCTGGTGGTGACCAACCACCACCTGCTGCTCGACGGCTGGTCCAAGCCGATCGTGCTGGGCGAGCTGTTCGCGATCCACGCCGCGGGCGGCGACGACTCGGGGCTGCCGCCGGTCACCCAGTTCCGGGAGTACCTGGCCTGGCTGGGCCGCCAGGACCGCGCGGCGGCCGAGGACGCGTGGCGCTCCGCGCTCGCCGGGCTGGACGAGCCGACCCTGCTCACCCCCGCCGACCCGCACCGGGTGCCCGCGCCGAGCGCCGAGGTGCTCACCGCGCTGCCCCCCGCGCTCACCGCCGACGTCGTGGCCCTCGCCCGGCGGCTGGGGGTCACGGTCAACACCGTCGTCCAGCTCGCCTGGGGTCTGCTGCTGGCCCGCCTGACGCTGCGCCGCGACGTGGTGTTCGGGGCGACGGTCTCGGGCAGGCCGCCGGAGCTGCCCGGCGTCGGCGGCATGGCGGGCCTGTTCGTCAACACCCTGCCGGTGCGGGTGCGGCTCGACCCGGCCGAGCCGGTGCGCGCCGCGCTCACCCGCCTGCAGGCCGAGCAGGCGCGGCTGATGGACTGCCAGTACCTCGGCCTGCACGACGTGCAGTCCCTCGCCGGGCTGCCGGAGCTCTTCGACACCCTGGTGGTGTTCGAGAACTACACCGTCGACGAGGAGAACCTGCGCACGGCCGCGTCCGCGGTCGGCATCGTGGACGTCGGCAACAGCGACGGCACGCACTACCCGCTCAGCGCGGTGGTCAGCCTGGAGGACGGCGGCCTGCGGCTCAAGCTCGGCCACCGGCCCGACCTGCTCGACGCCGACACCGTCGTCGCGCTGGGCGAGCGCTTCGGCCGCGTCCTGGCCGCCTTCACCGCCGACCCGGACCGCCTGATATCCACAGTGGACGTCCTGGGCGACGGGGAGAGGCAGCTGCTGGCCTCGGTCAACGCGACCGGGCGGGACGTGCCCGCGACGACGCTGCCGGAGCTGTTCTCCGCCCAGTGCGCCGCCACTCCGACCGCGACCGCGCTGGTCTTCGGCGACGACGCGCTGACCTACGCCGAACTGGATGAGCGGGTCGAGACGCTGGCCAGGAGCCTGGCCGCGCGCGGCGCGCGCCCGGAGCGGTTCGTCGCGGTGTGCGTGCCCCGCTCGCTGGAGCTGGTCATCGCCCTGCTCGCCGTGCAGCGCGCGGGCGCGGCGTACGTGCCGATCGACCCCGACCACCCGGCCGACCGGATCGCCTTCACCCTGGTCGACGCCGACCCCGTCCTGCTGGTCACCGTCGCCGACCTGGCCCCCGCCCTGCCCTGGACCGGCCCCCGCGTGCTGCTGGACGCCCCGCCCGAGGACGCCCCCGCCGCGGACCTCACCGCCCCGCGGCCGGGGTCCCCGGCCTACCTGATCTACACCTCCGGCTCCACCGGGCGCCCCAAGGGCGTGGTCGTGCCCCACTCGGGCATCGTGAACCGGCTGCTGTGGATGCAGCAGGAGTACCGCATCGACGCCACCGACCGGGTCCTGCAGAAGACTCCGGCGGGCTTCGACGTGTCGGTGTGGGAGTTCTTCTGGCCGCTGATCACCGGGGCCGCCCTCGTCGTCGCCGCCCCGGACGGCCACCGCGACCCGGCGTACCTGGCCGAGGTGATCCGGCGCGAGCGCGTCACCACCGTCCACTTCGTGCCGTCGATGCTGGCCGCCTTCCTCACCGACCCCGACGCGGCGCGCTGTACGGGCCTGCGCCGGGTGATCTGCAGCGGGGAGGCCCTGCCGCGCGAGCTGGTGTCCCGCTTCCAGGCCGCCCTGGACGTCCCCCTGCACAACCTCTACGGCCCGACCGAGGCCTCGGTCGACGTCAGCCACTGGGCCTGCGGGCGCGACGAGGGCAGCGGCCCGGTGCCGATCGGGTCGCCGGTCTGGAACACCGGCCTGCACGTGCTCGACGCCGACCTGCGCCCGGTGCCGCCCGGCGCCCCCGGCGAGCTGTACCTCTCCGGCGCGCAGCTCGCCCGCGGCTACCTGCGGCGCGCGGGCCTGACCGCGCAGCGGTTCGTGGCCGACCCGTTCGGCGAGCCCGGCGCGCGCCTGTACCGCACCGGCGACCTGGCCCGCAGGCGCGCCGACGGCGTGGTGGAGTACATCGGCCGCACCGACGATCAGGTCAAGGTCCGCGGCCAGCGCGTCGAGCTGGGCGAGGTCGAGGACGCGCTGGCCCGCCACCCCGACGTCACCGCCGCCGCAGCGCTCGTGCGCGAGGACCGCATCGTCGGCTACCTGGTGCCCGCCCGCGCCGCGGACGCCCGCGACCGGGCCGCCGAGGGCGAGCAGGTCGCCGAGTGGGCCACGGTCTACGACTCCCTCTACGCGGGCGGGGAGCAGGCCGAGCTGGGCGAGGACTTCGAGGGCTGGCACAGCACCTACGACGGCGCGCCGATCCCGCTGCCGCAGATGCGCGAGTGGCGCGACGCCGTGGTCGAGCGCGTGCTGGAGGGCGGTCCCCGGCGCGTGCTGGAGATCGGCGTCGGCACCGGCCTGATCATGGCCCACGTCGCGCCGCGCTGCGCGGAGTACTGGGGCACCGACCTCTCCGGCCAGGTCATCGCGAACCTCGGCGCACAGCTGGAGACCAGGCCGGAGCTGGCCGCGAAGGTGGTGCTGCGCGCGCAGCCTGCGCACGTGGCCGACGGGCTGCCCGAGGGCGCCTTCGACACCGTGGTGATCAACTCGGTGGCGCAGTACTTCCCGAACGCCGACTACCTCATCGAGGTGCTGCGCCAGGCCCAGCGGCTGCTGACCCCCACCGGGCGCGTCGTGCTCGGCGACCTGCGTGACCGGCGGCTGGTGCGGGCGTTCGAGACCGCCGTGGCGCTCGGCCGGTCCGGGGAGGCCGACGGCCGCCCGGACGACGCCGCCGCGGTGCGCGCCGCGGTCGAGCAGGCCATGGCCACCGAACGCGAACTGCTCATCGCGCCGGAGTTCTTCGCCGCGCTCACCGACCTCGGCACGGCGGACGTGCGCATCAAGACCGCCGAACACCACAACGAGCTGTCCCGGTACCGCTACGACGTGGTGCTGCACAAGGCCCCCGTGGAGCAGCCGCCGGTGCGGGTCGTGCGCTGGGGGAGCGACGTGCACGACCTCGCCGACCTCGACGCCGCGCTGGCGGACGCGGGCGACGTCCGCGTGATCGGCCTGCCCAACGCGCGCCTGGCGCACGAGGCCGCCGCCGCCCGCGCGGTGTTCGACGGGCGTCCGCTCGACGCCGCACTCGCCGCCCTGCGCACGCCGACCGGGGTCGACCCGGCCGAGGTGCTGCGCCACGCCGCCGGGCTCGGCAGGCCAGTCGCCCTGACCTGGACCGCGGGCGCCGACGACGGCCGCTTCGACGCCGTGTTCGGCGCGCGCGGGTCCAGCGTCCCCCCGCTCTGCCCGCCGCCCGCCGGTGACGGCGACCCGCGCGCCCACGCCAACGACCCCGTCGCCTCGCGCGAGGCCGGGGCGCTGATCGCCGCGGTGCGCGAGCAGGTCGGCGCGTGGCTGCCCGAGCACATGGTGCCCACCGCGTTCGTCGTGCTCGACGCCCTCCCGCTCAGCGCCAACGGCAAGCTCGACCGCAAGGCGCTGCCCGCCCCCGGCCCCGTCGTCTCGGTGTCGCAGCGCGGTCCCCGCACCCCGGTGGAGACCACGCTGTGCAAGCTGTTCGCCGAGGTGCTCGGCCTGCCGTCGGTGGGGATCGATGACTCGTTCATCGCCTTGGGCGGCAACAGCATCACCTCGATCCAGCTGGTCAGCCGCGCCCGCGCGGAAGGGCTGGCGCTCACCCCGCGCGAGGTCTTCCTGCACGGCACGGTCGAGGCGCTGGCCCAGCTCGTGCCGCAGGGCCAGGACGCGCCCGCCGAGCGGATCGACCCCACCGGCCGGTTCGCGCCGACGCCGATCATGCACTGGTGGCGGGAACTGGCTGGCCCGCTGGACGGCTTCAGCCAGATGACGCTGCTGCGGGTCCCCGCCGACCTCGGCCAGGGCAGGCTCACCGCCGCCGTGCGCGCCGTGGTCACCGCCCACGACGCGCTGCGCGCCCGGCTGCACCGCGAGGCCGGGCGCTGGGAGCTGGAGGTCGTCGGGGCGGCCGCGGTGGACCCCGCCGACCTGGTCGAGCGGGTCGAGGTCACCGGCGTCCCCGCCGATCAGCTCGCCGCGACGATGGCCGAGCACGGGGAGCGGGTCCGCCGCGCCCTGTCCCCGGAGACCGGCGCGGTGTTCCGGGTGGTCTGGTTCGACGCAGGCGAGCAGCCGGGCAGGCTCCTGGTGATCGCCCACCACCTGGTGGTCGACGGCGTGTCCTGGCGCGTCCTGCTGCCGGACCTGCGCACCGCGTGGGAGGCCGTCGCCGCGGGCAGGCCGCCCGTGCTCGACCCGACCGGCACCTCGGTGCGCGAGTGGTCGCACGCCCTGACCGCCCGCGCCGCCGACCCGGCGCAGCTCGCCGAGATGGCGGTGTGGACGGCGATGTCCGCCCGCGGCGAGCGCCCGCTGGGCGCGCGCCCGGTCGACCCGCTGCGCGACACCATGGGCACCGCGGCCCACCACACCACCACGCTGCCCGCCGAGCTGACCGCCCCGCTGCTGACCGAGGTCGCGCCCGCGTTCCGCGCACGGATCAACGAGGTCCTGCTGACCGGGCTCGCCCTGGCCGTGGCCCGCTGGCGTCGGGGGACGGGCACCGGCGTGCTGGTCGACCTGGAGGGCCACGGCCGGGAGGAGTTCACCGCCGAGCTGGACCTGGCCCGCTCGGTCGGCTGGTTCACCGCGCTGTACCCCGTCCGCGTCGACCCCGGCGTCGGCGACTACACCACGGCCGACCCGGTGGCCCTGGCCGCGGCGGCCAAGCGCGTGAAGGAGCAGCTGCGCGCCGTCCCCGGCGGCGGCCTCGGCTACGGCGTCCTGCGCTACCTCAACCCGGAGACCGGGCCCGTGCTCGGCGCGCTCGACGGCGCCCAGATCGGGTTCAACTACCTCGGCCGCTTCGCCGCCGCCGGGCCGGACGGGGGCGGGACCGACTGGGCCGCCGCCGCCGAGGGCACCGGTCTCGGCGGCGGGGTCGACGCGGCCATGCCGCTGACCCACGCCGTCGACGTCAACGCCGCCACCCACGACCACGAGGACGGCCCGCGGCTGGTCGCCACCTGGACCTGGCCCGCCGAGCTGTTCGGCGGGACCGAGGTCGTGGAGCTGGCCGAGCACTGGTTCGCCGCGCTGCGGGCGCTGGTCGCCGCCGCGCGCGCCGCGGGCGGGCTGACCCCGTCCGACCTCGCGCTGGTCGACATCTCCCAGAGCGAGATCGAGCGGCTGGAGCGCGCCCAGCCCGCCCTCGACGACGTGCTGCCGCTCTCCCCCCTGCAGGAAGGCCTGCTGTTCCAGGCCGCAACCGCCGATCGGGACGCCGCCGACCCCTACACCGTCCAGCTCGCCCTGGACATCGAGGGCGACCTCGACACCGCGCGCCTGCGCGCCGCCGCGGCGGCCCTGCTGGTGCGGTACCCGAACCTGCGCGCCTGCTTCCGCTACGACAGCACCGGCGCGGCCGTGCAGCTGGTGCCCCGCTCGGCCGAGCCGCCCTGGTCCGAAGTGGAGATCCTGGACCCGGTGGCGCTGGCGGACTTCATGGCCGCGGACGCGGCGACCCGCTTCGACATGGCGACCGCCCCGCTGATCCGGTTCACCGTGATCCGCACCGGCGAGCGGACCCACCGGTTCGTCTTCACCCACCACCACATCCTGCTCGACGGGTGGTCGATCCCGCTGGTCGTCGCCGACCTCTTCCGCGGCTACCGCGCGGGAACGCCCGGACCGGGCAGGGCCACGCCCTACCGCGAATACCTCGTCTGGCTGGCCGGGCAGGACCGCGCGGCCACCGAGGCGGCCTGGCGCGCCCACCTGGCCGACGCCACCGCGACGC
This sequence comes from Actinokineospora guangxiensis, assembly GCF_042657845.1. Lineage (NCBI taxonomy): Bacteria > Bacillati > Actinomycetota > Actinomycetes > Pseudonocardiales > Pseudonocardiaceae > Actinokineospora > Actinokineospora guangxiensis. The sequence continues at coordinate 678,202 of NZ_JBHSKF010000002.1, forward strand.
TCATCGCGCCGAGGGGCGGTCAGGACAGCGCGCGCACCTCCGCGGAGGTGCGCCTGCGCCTCGGGGCCGAACTCTCGGGCGCGGTGGACAAGGCCGCGCGCAGGCACGGTCTGACGCTGAACACCCTGGTGCAGGCGGCGTGGGCGGTGGCGCTCGGCAGGCTCACCGGCCGCGCCGACATCACCTTCGGCAGCACGGTCTCCGGCAGGCCGCCGGAGATCCCCGGCGTCGAGCGCATGGTGGGCCTGTTCATCAACACCGTCCCGACCAGGGTCCGGCTGGACCCGGGGGCCCGCCTTGTCGACGCGCTGCTGCGGTTGCAGCGCGAGCAGGCCGAACTCTCCGCCCACCAGTACCTCGGGCTCGCCGACATCCAGCGCGCCGCGGGCGGCGGCGACCTGTTCGACACCCTGGTCGTGGTGGAGAACTACCCGGTCGACACCGATGAGCTGAGCGAGTCGGCGGGCGACCTGCGGGTGCTCGACACCGCGGGCCGCACCGCCATCCACTACCCCATGGGCCTCATGGCCGCCGAGACCGCCGACGGCCTCGCGCTGCGCCTGGCCTACCGGCCCGAGCTGGTCGAGCCCGCCACGGCCGAGTCGCTGACCTCCTGGGTGCGCGGCTTCCTCGGCGACTTCGCCGCCGACCCGACGCGCACCGTCGGCGCCCTCGACCCGCTCTCGCCCGCCGAACGCGACGCCCTTCTCGACGTGAGCACCGACCTGAACTCGGAGGTGAACTCGCAAGAGGTGCCCGTGCGCCTGTTCGGCGAGCTGTTCGAGCGGCAGGTGGCGCGGACCCCGCACCACACCGCGGTCGTGCACGGCGGCGACTCCCTGACCTACGCCGAACTCGACGCCCGGGCGAACCGCCTGGCACACCTGCTGATCGCCCGCGGCGCGGCCCCGGAGCGCTTCGTGGCCGTGGTCATGCGCCGCTCCGTCGACTGGCTGGTGGCGGTGTGGGCGGTGCTGAAGTCGGGCGCGGCCTACGTCCCGATCGACCCGGACTGGCCGAGCGAGCGGCGCGCGCTGCTGCTGGCGGACGTGCGCCCCGTCCTGGTCGTCGCCGACACCGACATCGCCGGGGACATCGCCGGGGAACTCGCCACCGACACACCCGGTGAGCACGCCGTCGTGGACACCGGACAGGCGGCCGGGCAGCCGGACACCGCCCCGCGCACCGCAGCCCGGCCCGACCACCCGGCCTACGTCGTCTACACCTCCGGCTCGACCGGCGTCCCCAAGGGCGTGGTGGTGACCCACCGCGGTATCGCCGCCCTGGCGGCCACCCACGCCGAGCGGTGCGCGGTGACCGAGGACAGCCGGGTGCTGCAACTGGTGCCGATCACCTTCGACGTCTCCCTCGCCGACCTGGCGACCGCCCTGCCGCACGGCGCCGCGCTGGTCCTGCCCGAGCACGGCGGGCCACTGGTCGGCGACGACCTCGCCGACGAGATCGACCGCTCGGGCGCCACCCACGTGCTGCTGTCCGCCGCTGTGCTCGCCACCCTCCCGGACCGGGAGCTGCCGAGCCTGCGCTGCCTGGTCAGCGGCGGCGAGGCCCTCTCCGGCGAGGTGGTCGCCCGCTGGTCGCCGGGGCGGCGGGTCGTCAACGCCTACGGCCCGACCGAGGTCACCTGCACCGCCACCGCCAGCGCCCCGCTGAGCGGCGCGGGCACCCCCGACATCGGCAGGGCCGCGGCCGACACCGCGGTGCACCTGCTCGACGACTGGCTGCGGCCGGTGCCCGTGGGCGCGGTCGGCGAGATCCACGTCGGCGGCTCCGGCGTCGCCCGGGGCTACCTGGGGGACCCGGCGCGGACCGCGGCGCGGTTCGTCGCCGACCCGTTCGGCGGGCCCGGCGCGCGCCTGTACCGCACCGGCGACCTGGCCCGCCGCCGCCCGGACGGGACGCTGGAGTTCGTCGGCCGCGCCGACGACCAGGTCAAGGTCCGCGGGATCCGGGTCGAACTGGGCGAGGTCGAGTCGGTGCTGCGCGCCGTGCCCGGCGTCGCGGCGGCCGCCGCGGTGGTCCGCGAGGACCAGCCCGGCGACAAGCGCCTCGTCGCCTACCTGGTGGGGCGAGACGGGGCGCTGGATGTCGCGGATGTGCGGGCGGCGGTCGCTGCCGCGGTGCCCGCGCACCTGGTGCCCTCGGCGTTCGTGGTGCTGGCGGCGCTGCCGCTCAACGCCAACGGCAAGGTCGACCGGGCCGCGCTCCCCGCCCCCGCCGAGGAGGCGGTGGCGGGCCGGGCGCCCGCCACCCACGCCGAGACCGTGCTCTGCGCCCTGTTCGCCGAGGTCCTCGGCCGCGGCGAGGTCGGGGTCGAGCAGGACTTCTTCGACCTCGGCGGGCACTCGCTGCTGGCCACCCGGCTCGTCGGGCGGGTCCGCGCGGAGCTGGGCAGGGAGCTGGCCGTCCGCTCGGTGTTCGAGGCCCCGACCCCCGAGGCGCTCGCCCGGCTGCTCGCCGACGCCGCCACGGGCCGGGCCCCGCTGCGGCGCGCGCGGCGGCCCGAGCACATCCCGATGTCCTTCGCGCAGCGGCGGCTGTGGTTCCTCGACAAGCTGGGCGATCACGGCGGCGCCTACAACATCCCGGTGGCCCTGCGCCTGATCGGCGCCCTGGACGTCGAGGCGATGCGCGCCGCCCTGTCCGATGTGCTCGCCCGGCACGAGAGCCTGCGCACCGTCTTCCCCGACGGCGACGACGGCCCGGTGCAGCTGGTGCTGCCCGCCCGCCCGGTCGAGCTGCCGGTGACCGCGGTGTCGGAGTCCGATGTGGACGTCGAGATCGCCGCGGCGGCGGGCGCGGGCTTCGACCTCGCCCGCAAGCTGCCGCTGCGCGCGCGGCTGTTCCGCCTCGCCGACGGCGACCACGTGCTGCTGGTCGTGGTCCACCACATCGCCGGCGACGGCTGGTCCATGCGCCCGCTGATGGCCGACCTCGCCGACGCCTACGCCGCCCGCCGCGACGGAGCGGCCCCCACCGGACAGCAGCTGCCTGTCCAGTACGCCGACTACACGCTGTGGCAGCGGCAGGTCCTGGGCTCGGAGGACGACCCGGCCAGCCCCATCTCCGCGCAGCTGCGCTTCTGGCGCGACACCCTGGCGGGCGCTCCGGAGGAGCTGGCGCTGCCCACCGACCGGCGGCGCCCGGCCGTGGCGGGCTACCGGGGTGAGGCGCTGAGCGTGCGCGCGGACCCCGCGCTGCACGCCGGTCTGCGGACGCTGGCGAAGGAGTCGGGGTGCAGCCTGTTCATGGTCGCCCAGGCGGCCGTGGCCGCGCTGCTCTCGCGCTTGGGCGCGGGCCGCGACATCCCGCTGGGCACCGTGATCGCGGGCCGCACCGACGCCGCGCTGGACGACCTCGTCGGCTTCTTCGTCAACACCCTGGTCCTGCGCACCGACCTGTCCGGCGACCCCAGCTTCCGCGAACTGCTGTCCAGGGTGCGCACGGCCGACCTCGCCGCCTACGCCAACCAGGACGTGCCTTTCGAGCGGCTGGTCGACGTGCTCAACCCCGTGCGGTCGCTGAGCAGGCACCCGCTGTTCCAGGTGCTGCTGGTCTTCCAGAACACCGGGTCGATCGACCTGGACCTGGCGGGCCTGGCCGTGGCCGCCCAGCCGCTGCCGCCCTCGCCCGCCAAGTTCGACCTGTCGTTCACCTTCGCCGAGTCCGGCCCGGAGACGACCGCGGGCGGTGAGCAGTCTGCCGGGGACCTGCGGTGCACCATCGAGTACAGCCTGGACCTGTTCGACCCGGGCACGGTGCGCGCTCTCGGCGAGCGGCTGCTGCGTCTGCTGGCCGCGGTCGTCGCCGACCCGGACGCCCCCGTCGCCGACATCGACGTGCTGACCGCCGACGAGCGCCACCGGGTGCTGGTGGACTGCAACGGCGAGGACCGCCCGGCCGCGCCCAGCACCGTCCCCGACGTCCTCGCCGCCCAGGTGGCCGCGACGCCGGACGCGCCCGCGGTGGAGTTCGCGGGTCGGACGCTGACCTACCGGGAACTCGATGAGCGCGCCAACCGGCTCGCCCGCGCGCTCATCGCCCGAGGGGCGGGCCCGGAGCGTCTGGTCGCGCTCGCGCTGCCCCGCTCGGCGGAGCTGGTGGTCGCGGTGCTGGCGGTGCTGAAGTCCGGCGCTGCGTACGTGCCGGTCGACCCGAAGTACCCGGCCGACCGGGTCGCCTACATGATGGACCAGGCGCGCCCCGCGCTGGCCATCGTGGACGAGACCACGGCGGACGTCGTCGGCGCGGTGCCCACCATCGACGTGAGCGCCGCGCACGACATGCGCGAGGTGCCCGACGGCTCCGGCGCGCCGATCACCGACGCCGACCGGCTCGCCCCGCTGCTGCCCGCGCACCCCGCCTACGTCATCTACACCTCCGGGTCGACGGGCAGGCCCAAGGGCGTCGTGGTCGAGCACGCCAGTGTCGTGGACCTGCTCGCCTGGGCGGTCGGCGACATCGGACGCGACCGGCTCTCCCGGGTGCTGTTCTCCACCTCGCTCAACTTCGACGTGTCCGTCTTCGAGCTGCTGTCCCCGCTGGCCTGCGGCGGATCGGTCGAGGTGGTCGCCGACGTGCTGGCGCTGCTGGAGCGGCCGTGGTCGGGCAGCCTGCTCAGCGCCGTCCCCTCGGCGCTGGCGCAGGTGTTCGCCCAGGACGGCGTCCGGGTCCGCGCCGACATGGTGGTGATGGCGGGCGAGGCGCTGCCCGCCGCGCTGCTCGACCGCGTCCGCGACGCCGTGCCCGGCGCCGGGATCGCCAACATCTACGGGCCCACCGAGGCAACGGTGTACTCCACCGCCTGGTACTCCGCCGACTCGCGGGCCGGCGACGGCGCGCCCACCATCGGCCGCCCGGTGTGGAACACCGGCGCCCGCGTCCTGGACGACCGGCTCCGGCCGGTGCCCCCGGGGGTGGCGGGCGAGCTGTACCTGGCGGGCCCCGGTCTGGCCCGCGGCTACCTCGGCAGGCAGGGCCTCACCGCGGAGCGGTTCGTCGCCGACCCGTTCGGTGCGCCGGGCGGGCGGATGTACCGCACCGGAGACCTGGTCCGGCACACCGCCGACGGCGAGATCGACTACCTCGGCCGGGCCGACCACCAGGTGAAGCTGCGCGGGTTCCGCATCGAGCTAGGCGAGATCGAGGCCGTCCTCACCGACGGCGAGGACATCGCCCACGCGGTCGCGCTGGTCCGCGCGGACCCCGGCGGCCACCAGCGCCTCGTCGCCTACGCCGTGCCGCGGCCGGGCGCGCGGCCGGTGGCCGCCGACCTGCGCTCCCGGGTGTCCTCGGCGCTGCCGGAGTACATGGTCCCCGCCGCGGTGGTCGTGCTGGACGCGCTGCCGCTCAACCCCAACGGCAAGCTCGACCGCGCCGCCCTGCCCGATCCCGAGTTCGCCGCCACCGAGCGCTCGCGCGGACCGCGCGACCCGAGGGAGGAGCTGCTCTGCGGGCTGTTCGGGGAGGTGCTGGGCGTGGCGCGGGTCGGCATCGACGACAACTTCTTCGACCTCGGCGGCGACAGCATCGTGTCCATCCAGCTCATGAACCGGGTGCGCGCCGTGCTCGGCGTGCGGTTGCCCAACCGGGTGATCTTCCAGGCGCAGACCGTGGCGGAGCTGGCCGAGCAGCTCGACGGCGGGGCCGAGCGGGCCGACGCCTTCGACGTGCTCCTCCCGCTGCGGGAGAGCACGACGGGGGAGCCGCCGCTGTTCTGCGTGCACCCGCTCGGCGGCCTCGGGTGGGGCTACACGCCGCTGCTGCGCCACATCCGACCGCAGATCGGCGTGTACGCCCTGCAGGCGCGCGGGATCGGCGCGGAGGCCGCGCTGCCCCGCGACGCCGCGGCGGTGGCCGCCGACTACGTCGAGCAGATCCGGCGGGTGCAGGCCCACGGCCCGTACCGGCTGTTCGGCTGGTCCTTCGGCGCGCTGATCGCCCACGAGATGGCCGTGCTGCTCCAGGAGGCGGGCGAGGAGATCGAGGTGCTGGTCAACGTAGACCAGATCCCGCTGACCGCCGACCTCCCGCTCGCCTTCCACGAGCCCGACGAGCAGGCGGTCCTCGGCGCGCTGCTCGACCAGGTCGGCTCCTCGGCCGAGGAACTGGGCGTCGAGCGGCTGGAGTACACCCGGGTGATGGACGTCCTGCGCGAGCGGGGGAGCGCGCTGGCCGGGTTCGAGAAGGAGCACGTGCTGCGGCTGGGCGCGGTGGCCGAGAACAACCACCGGATCACCGTGAATTACGCGCCCCGCGCCTTCCGGGGACGGTTGTCCGTGATCGTGTCCACACCGGACCCCGCTGCGGCGGACGCCCGGTGCGCGGATTCCCGGGCGGCGTGGGCCGGTCACGTCGACGGCCCGATCGACACCTACCCGGTCACCGCCGAGCACCGCAGGCTCTTCACCACCGGACCGATCGCCGAGATCGGCGCGATCGTGTCCGGCCTGCTCGGCTAGTGCCTCGACCCAGAACGTTTGCCGAGACAGGGTGAAGGTCCCGGGTCGAGGCGCTAGCAGGTCGGCGGCGACCCGGCAAGAACGATTCGAGAAATGTGAAGGGAATGTCCCAGCAGGACTGGAAGTCGGATTATCCAGCACAGTTGCGGAACTTCGATCCAGTTCTGACTGGTGGCCGGAAAGGCTTTTCGTCACTGCCCTTTCCGATACGCTCGGAATCAAGCGGAATGGAATGTCGCACCCGGTCACAGCGGGCGGAGCGGCGGAGAGGACACCGCATGCGGACGGAGAGCGGAGTGACCGCGCGAGTCGGACCGGACATCGGCGCGGTCCAGCTCGGCAGCACCGCGCCGGAGGCCGTCCACAAGGGAGCGGCGGTGCCGCTCTGGTGCGAGGAGCCGCCCGGGGAGCCGGGGTCCGCCGCCGAGACCGCGCGGCGCGTCCCCGACGCTGCCGACCTGCCCGCCGCCGTCCTCGCCGCGCACGCCAAGGTCCTGGCCGCGGTCACCGGCGACCCCGATGTCGTCTTCGGCCTGGTGCGCGGGGCCGGCGGCCCGCGGCTGCACCGGATGAGCGTCGGCGCGGGAACCTGGCGCGAACTGGCCGCGGACGCCGCCGCGGTGGTGGGCGAGGCGGTGGCCGGGGCCTTCGACGTCGTGCTCGACCTCTCCGGCCGTGGCGAGCACCGCGGCCGGACGCTGACCCTGCGGCTCGACCAGCGCGACGGCGGGCCGTGGCTGGCCCTGCGCCACCACACCGCGGCAATCAGCCCCGCCCACGCCTCCCGGCTGCTCGGCTACCACCTGAGCGCCCTGCGCGCACTCGCCGAGGCCCCCGACGCCGAGCACCGCGCCACCACCCTGCTCTCCCCGGCGGAACTGGAGTTGCAGCTCAACGGGCTGGCCGGACCCGAGCGCCCGCTGCCGGACGCGCGCTTCCACGAGCTGTTCGAGCGCCGCGTCGCCCGGCACCCCGGGGCGTTCGCCGCCGAGCACCGCGGCGAGCGGCTCACCTACGCCGAGCTGAACTCGCGCGCCAACCGGGTCGCCAGGGCGCTGCTGGCACGCGGAATCGCCGCCGAGGACGTCGTCGCGGTGGTGACCGAGCGCGACCTGGACTGGCTGGTCGCCGTGCTCGCCGTCGTCAAGGCGGGCGGCGCGTACCTGCCGCTGGAGCCCGGCTTCCCGCCCGAGCGGATCGCGGGCATGCTCGCCACCGCGGGCGCGCGGTTCGTGCTGAGCGCCCCCGGGGCCGACCGCGCCGTGGACGCCACCGCGCTGCTGGTGCCCGACCTGGCCGCCGAAGGCGACGACGACACCAACCCCGGCGTGCCGGTGCGGCCGGACCAACTGGCCTACCTGTACTTCACCTCCGGCTCCACGGGCACGCCCAAGGGCGCGATGTGCGAGCAGGACGGCATGCTCAACCACCTGCTGGCCAAGATCGAGGACCTGGGCGTCCGCGAGGGCGACGTGATCGCCCAGACCGCGCCGCAGTGCTTCGACATCTCCCTGTGGCAACTCCTGGCCGCGCTGCTCGTGGGCGGACGCACCGTGCTCGTGGAGCAGGACGCGGTTGTCGACCCCGGCCGCTACCTCGACCGCGTCGTCGGCGCGGGCGTCCACGTGCTGCAAGTGGTCCCGTCCTACCTGGAGGTCATCCTGTCGCAGGTGGAGGCCGCCCCGCGCGACCTCGGCGGGCTGCACTGCGTCTCCGTGACAGGGGAGGCGCTCAAACCCGCTCTCGTGCGGCGCTGGTTCGCCCAGTACCCCGACATCGCCCTGGTCAACGCCTACGGCCTCACCGAGACCAGCGACGACACCAACCACGCCGTGCTGCGCGCCGCGCCCGATGACGACGTGGTGCCGCTGGGCAGGGCGATCCGCAACACCCGGGTCCACGTGGTCGATGAGGACCTGCGCCCGGTGCCCCTGGGCAGCCCGGGGGAGATCGTGTTCTCCGGCGTCTGCGTCGGCCGCGGCTACGTCAACGACCCCGAGCGCACCCGGGCGGCGTTCCTGCCCGATCCGCACCGCCCCGGCGCGCGGCTGTACCGCTCCGGCGACTTCGGCCGCTGGCTTCCCGGCGGCGACCTGGGCTTCGCCGGGCGGCGCGACGCGCAGGTGAAGGTGCGCGGCTTCCGCATCGAACTGGGCGAGATCGAGAACCGCCTGCTCCAGGTCCCGGCCGTGCTCGACGCCGCCGTCGTGGTCGTCGAGGACGATGCCGGGGAGAAGGAGATCGTCGCCTGCTACGCCGCGGCCGAGGAGATCGCCGCGACGGCGATCGGCGATGAGCTGGCCCGCGGCCTGCCGCACTACATGGTGCCCGCCCGCTACCGCAGGCTGCCCGTCCTACCGCTCACCCCGAACGGCAAGACCGACCGGAAGGCGCTGGCGGCGCTGGTCGCCCGCGCCCACCCCGCCGCGGCGGCGGTCGCGCCCGCCACCCCGACCGAGCGCCGCCTCGCCGCCGCCTGGGCCGGGGCGCTGCGTGTGCCGGTGGAGCGCATCGGCCGCGACGACGACTTCTTCCGGCTGGGAGGCACCTCGCTGTCGGCCGTGCGGCTGGTGATCGCCGCGGACCGCTGGTTCTCCCTGGAGGAGCTCAAGACCCACCCGGTGCTCGCCGAGCTGGCCGGACTGCTCGACGCCCGACCGGGCGCCGCCGTGGCGGTCGCCCGGCCCGTCGGCCCCGCGCCCGCCGCGACGACCCCGGGGGACGGCCCGCCGGTCATCGAGGCGTCCGCGCCCGAGGGCGCCGCCCGGTGGGTCGCCGACCACGTGGAGGACCTGCGCGCGGTCATCGCCGCCGACGGCGCGGTGCTCGTGCGCGGCCTGGGGATCGCCGACGCGGGCCAGGTGGCCGAGCTGAGCCGGGCGCTGGCCCCGCCGGTGATCGAACGCGAGGGGTTCGCCCCGCGCCTGCGGCACGCCGACGGCGTGTACTCCTCCTCCGAGTGGCCCGCCGACCAGCCGATGTGCATGCACCACGAGCTGAGCCACGCGCTGGAGTTCCCCAGCCTGATGATCTTTGGATGCGTGCGCGCCCCGCGCACCGGCGGCGCGACCGCCCTCGCCGACGCGCGGGCCGTGCTCGACGCCCTCCCGCCGGAGGTCCTGGGCGACTTCGAGCGCCGGGGCTGGAGCGTCTCCCGCAACTACAACGACCTGGTCGGCGTCGCGTGGGCGGACGCGTTCGGCGCCACCACCGCCGATGAGGTCGCCGCGTACTGCCGGGCCAACGGCGTCGAGCACACCTGGCGCGGGCGCGAGCTGCGCACCACCGCGCGCAGGCCCGCCGTCGTCCGCCACCCGGTCACCGGCGAGCGGTGCTGGTTCAACCAGGCCGCCTTCCTCAACGAGTGGACCATCGACGCCGACGTCCGCGCGTTCCTGACCGCCGAGTTCGGCCGCGACGGCCTGCCCTTCACCACCGCCTACGGCGACGGCTCGCCCATCGGGCCCGACACCGTCACCGCGATCAACGACGCCTACTCCTCGGTGACCCGCCGGACCCCCTGGCGCGACGGTGACCTGCTGATCGTGGACAACATCCGCACCGCGCACAGCCGCGAGGCCTACACCGGCGAGCGGGAGGTGATCGTGTCCATGGCGGGCCCGGTCCGCCTCGCCGACTGCGACCCGGTGTGGCCCGCGCCCTGAGCCTGCCCCTCCCATCGACCAACGGAGTCCACAATGCACGGTCCTACCGAGCCGATGCCGTTCGCGGTGATCCCGGGGGCCCAGGTCCAGCGGGTGCTCGACGGCAGGCACCGCGAAGTCGTCGACCTGGTCGAGTCCGCCTACCGCACCCACGGGGCCGGGGACACGGTCAACCCGCCCTCCTACTTCCTGCGCTTCCCCGACCGGCCATCGGCGCGGATCATCGCGCTGCCCGCCTCGATCGGCGGCGACGTCGGCGCCGACGGGATCAAGTGGATCTCCAGCTTCCCGGAGAACACCGCGACGGGCATCCCCAGGGCCTCGGCCGTGCTCGTGCTCAACGACCAGCGCACCGGCTACCCGTTCGCGTGCCTGGAGAGCTCGGTCATCAGCGCCACCCGGACCGCGGCCTCGGCCGCGCTCGCCGCCGACCGGCTGAGCGCCAAACGCGCCCGGCCGAGGTCGGTGGCCTACATCGGGACCGGCCTCATCGCCCGCTACGTCGCCGACTACCTGGCCAACACCGGGTGGGAGTTCGAGAGCACCGCCGTGCACGACCTCTCCGCCGACAACGCCCGCGCCTTCCGGGACATGCTCGGCGGCGGCCCGGGGGTGACCGTGCACGCCTGCGCCGAGACGGCCATCCGCGAGTCCGACCTGGTCGTCTTCGCCACCGTCGCCCCCGAGCCGCACGTGCACGACCCGTCCTGGTTCGACCACAACCCCGTGGTGCTCAACGTGTCGCTGCGCGACGTGTCGACCGAGGTGGTGCTGGCCTCCTGCAACATCGTCGACGACGTCGAGCACTGCCTCAAGGCCAACACCTCGGTGCACCTTGCCGAGCAGGCCACCGGCGGCCGGGACTTCCTCGACGGCACGCTGTACGAGGTCATCACCGGCGACGTCGAGGTCCCCGAGGACCGGCCGGTGCTGTTCTCCCCGTTCGGGCTCGGTGTGCTGGACCTCGCGGTGGGCAAGTACGTCCACGACCGCGTCCGCGCCGCGGGCGAGCTGACCGTCATCCCCGACTTCTTCTCCGACCTCGACAGGTACGGCCGTGGCTGACCGTGCGGGAAGGGGCGCGTCATGCCGGTGATCTCCGCGCCGTACGAGTTCAACTACGGCGACCTCTATGTCGACCTGCGCTCGGCCATGGGCGTCCCGCTGCTGCTCAAGTGCGAGGGGCTGAACCTGGCCGGGTCCATCAAACTCAAGGCCGCGGTCCGGATGGTCACCGCCGCCGAGCGCGCGGGCAGGCTCGGCCCCGACTCGACGCTGGTGGAGTCCTCGTCGGGCAACCTCGGCATCGCCCTGGCGATCGTGGCGGCCAGCAAGGGCTACCGCTTCCTCTGCGTCACCGACACCCGGGCCAACCTGGCCGCCCGCCGCATGATCGAGTCCGTCGGCGGCCAGGTCCACACGATCACCACCCCGGACGCCGAGGGCGGCTTCCTCGCCGCGCGCATCAACCACGTCCGCGAGCTGTGCGCCCAGGACCCCCGCAACGTGTGGCTCAACCAGTACACCAACGAGCACAACTGGAAAGCCCACTACCAGGACACCGCCCCCGCCATCGGCGAGCGCTTCCCCGACCTGGACGTGCTCTTCGTCGGCGCGGGCACCACCGGCACCCTGATGGGCTGCGCCCGGTGGTTCCGCGACCACCGCCCCGCGGTCCGCGTGGTCGCCGTCGACACCGTCGGCTCGGTCACCTTCGGCGCCGCCCCCGGCCCGCGGATGATCCCCGGCCTCGGCACCAGCGTCCGCCCGGCCATCCTGGACGAGTCACTGGTCACCGACGTCGTCCACGTCCCCGAGGCCGACGCCGTCCGGGTGTGCCTGCGGCTGGCCGAGCGCGGCTTCCTGTTCGGCGGCTCCACCGGCACCGTCATCAGCGGAGCCGCCCGCTGGCTCGCGCTGCACCCCGCCGACCGCGAGCTCAGCGCCGTCGCCATCGCCCCCGACCTGGGGGAGCGCTACCTGGACTCCATCTACCAGCCCACCTGGGTCGAGGACATCTACGGCATCCCCGCCCACCCCCAGGCCGTCCTGGCCGAATGAGCACCCCACCGGAGAGGAACCCGTGATGACCAACCCGTTCGAGAACGCCGACGGCGCCTACTTCGTCCTGGTCAACGACGAGGGGCAGCACTCGCTCTGGCCCGCCTTCGCCACCGTGCCCGCGGGCTGGACCATCGCCCATGGCGAGGACACCAGGGACGCCTGCCTCGCCTACGTCGAGGAGAACTGGACCGACATGCGCCCGGCCAGCCTCATCGCCGCGATGGCCGCCGACGGCTGACCCCGCCCCGGGCTGGGCCGCTCCCGGCCCACCCCGGGTCGGGAGCGCCGAGTTGCGGGGTTCTCCGCACGGCGGCTCAGTGGACATGTGAGAGTGTCGCCATGCGAACCACCTCATTCGTCCTGGGCGCGCTGTGCCTGGTGATGTCGGCCGTCTGGTTCGGCCTCGGCCTCCTGGACCTGTTGGAGAGCGGCAGCGGCCCGTCCACATCGACCCCCGAGACGACCGGCCTCCGGTTGAACTCCGCAGGCGCCGCCGCGATCGATCTGAGCGCGTTCACCTTCAGCACGACGATGACGATGGCGCAGGTCTCGGCGATCGCCGGCGTGGCGTGGATGCTCGCCGCCTCGCTGTTCAAGCCCGCACAGCCGGCACAGCCCGCTCAGACCGCCGCGCCGGACGCGCGGCACTGGCAGCAGCCGCAGAGCCCGGCCCAGCACCAGCCGCACAATCCGGCCCAGCCGCACAACCCGGCCCAGCAGCCGCCCCAGGCCCAGTCCGCGCCCCAGCCGCACTGGCAGCAGCAGTCCCCGCCCCCCGAGCAGCGGAGCTGACCACCCGGAGGCACCCGACGCCCACCGACCCGGAGCCCGGCAGACCGGCCCGGCTCCGGGCCTACGGCGCGGTCATCGGCGCGCCGACGGCCGGGTTCCTGTTGTTGACCAAGAACTCCGTCGCGGGCAGGCGGCCGTCCGCCGCGCGCGGTCCCTCGGCCGTTCCGCGGAAGCGGCCGACGTGCTTGGCAGGGAACCCGACCTGCGTGGGGTCGTGCAGCATGCGAATAGAGGTTTCAGAGTTCAGCCGCTATCGCCTTGAACGAGTTGAACGGCACCGGCACTTCCACCTGTCGCGCTTGACACGGAGAGGATCTCCTCAAGGAGATCACCAGAGTGCGTGGAGTGCTGGGCCAGGGGTGTCGCCGACCTTGGTGACACCGGCATCTCCGTCCCGTTGGCGCTGGCAGCCTTCTGCCTGGCACGTCGGGCGTTCCGGGACCCCGCGTCCAAGAGGCTGCCGCTGACCCGAGGTGGGCGGCGCTGGTATCGCCCGACTGCCCGCCAAGGTGTTGTTCCCACGGGTAGGCCGCGTGTCCGCTGAGGGCCGGTGTCGGCCGGGCGGAACCCTCCGTTGTCGGTGGCGCCGAACAGAGCACGGCGGCCAGACGGAGGCAGTCACCGTCGCCGTCGTCCGGCAGGGCTGTACGTGGTCCACAAGAGAGCAACCGCCCTTGCCAGTTGTCTGTTTTGTCGACCGACCGTGACGGCCGCGCTGCCGTTCGGATGGATCTGTTGACCATGGGGTAATGGCTGGTCAAGCTGCTGATGAGGTCCTGACCCACGCGCCTGTTCGCCCCGTCGACCCTGCGCCGGGGCGCGCGGGGTCGGGGCGGTGAGGAGACGAACCGTGCGCACTGTGCTGAAAGGGTTGGCGGTCGCCGTGGCGGCCGTGTCGGTGTCGGGTGGGGTGTCGGCGGTGGCCGACACCGGGGTCCCGGTGACGATGGGCGTGGAGACGGCGACCGTGAAGCCGATCGAGGGCAGCTACATCGTCACGCTGGACCGCAAGGCCAGCGGGGTGTCGGTGGCGAGCACGCTGGGCGTGACACCCGCGGGCGTGTACGACGCGGCGTTGAGCGGGTTCTCTGCCAAGCTCACGCCGCGCCAGCTGCGGGCCCTGCGCTCCGACCCCGCCGTCGTCGCCATCGAGCAGGACGTCCTGGTGACCGACGCGCTCGATGCCACCCAGCTCAACCCGCCCGCCTGGGGGATCGACCGGATCGACCAGCGGAACCTGCCGCTGTCCAACAGCTACACCTACAACTCGACCGGCGCGGGCGTGCACGCCTACATCATCGACACCGGAATCACCCCGAGCCACCCGGACTACGGCGGTCGCGCCACCTTCGACTACAACGGCATCGACTCCAACAACACCGACTGCCAGGGCCACGGCACACACGTCGCGGGCACGATCGGCTCGGCGACCTACGGCGTGGCCAAGGCGGTGCGGCTGCACGGCGTGAAGATGATGAACTGCTCCGGCAGCGCCACGACCACCGCCGTCCTCAACGCCATCAACTGGGTCACCGCCAACGCCCAGCGCCCCGCGGTGGCCAACACCTCGTGGAACTTCACCGCGTCGACGAGCGTGGAGACCGCGATCCGCAACATGATCTCCTCCGGCGTCTTCCTGGCGACCTCGGGCGGCAACACCGGCGGCAACTCCTGCGACCGCCTGCCCCGCAAGGTGGAGACCGCCTCGGTGGTGGCCTCCTCGGAGCGCAACGACGCCCGCTCCTCCTTCTCCAGCACCGGTTCCTGCATCGACATCTACGCTCCCGGCGGCTCCATCCGCTCGACGCTGCGCACCGGCGGCGACGGCCTGATGAGCGGCACCTCCATGGCCGCCCCGCACGTGGCGGGCGTGGCCGCGCTCTACAAGTCCCGCTACGGCGACGTCTCCTCGGCGACGGTCCACAACTGGCTGAACTCCAACGCCACCCCGAACGTGATCTCCGGCGGCGGCACCGGCAGCACCCCCAACCGCCTGCTGTTCACGGCAGGCCTGTAACCCCGACGACCCCGGCCCGCGGCCTCCCGCGGGCCGGGGTCGCCCCAGGCGTGCCCCGTGGCCGCGGGTGGGAAATCGCTCGTGCGGGCGGCGCTCCGGGACGAGGATGGGGGCATGGGTATCGAGTTCGTTCGGCTGCCTGAGGTCGACTCGGCTGACGTCATCGAGCACGGTCGCGGACCGTGGGCATCCGTCGCCGACGGCGGTCTCATGGGCCGGGGCGGCCCTCAGCCCGAGGACGGGGACATCGACATCGCGCTGTTACTCAGGCGGCGGGCGTGGGGGTGGGGGCAGTTGATCCACCGCGAGATGCTCCACCGCGTGTTTGGCGCGATAGCGCCCGAGTCCGTGACAGCTCTGCTTCCGACCACTCGGCGAAGCGCCCACGCTCTGCTGCGGTTGGGGTATGCCCCCGACGGTGCGGCGGAGATCGGTGGGCATCCCCGCCGGTACCGGCTCCGGCCGCCCAAGAAGCTGTCGTCGCTCAAGAGGGGGTGCCGCGCGACGGGACGGGTTGTGGGAGTGCCGCGCGTCGGCAACCGGTAGGGACCGCGGCCTGAGAGCGTCGGCGTCATGTCTGCCTCGACACCGACGTGGTCGCCTTGCACCGACACGGCCTAGGCCGTGTTTCCGATGTGGGGCACGCGATAGCCGCGCCAGTTCGCCCGCACGCGGCACGGGCGGACACGCCCGGATACAACTCCGGTATCCGCGGCGGCCCGCCCGCACCGCGTGCGGGCGAACTGATCACGACTCTCCCGCACCCCACATCGGAAACACGGCCTAGCGGCGGGGACGCCTGCTCGTGCGGGCTCCTGCGGAGAACACGGCGATTCCGCCCGATCTCGGGGTGGCGGTGGCCTCGGTGTCCGTCGTCGCCGGTCGACCCCGCCTGCGGGGGTTCTTGGCGGGCTGCGGTTTCGCCTCGGCCCGCCTGCCGGACCGGGCGGGCGGTGGCTGCTTCGCGCTCGGTGCGGTGAAGCTGCGCTCGCCGGGCGCGAGTTGGCTGAGCAGCGGGTGGCCGGGGCGCAGGCGGGTGACGGTGGCGGTGATGCCCGCCTTGCGGGTGAGGTCGCGGACGTCGCTGACCTGCGTGTCGGTCATCAGGGTGACGACGGTGCCGGACGCTCCCGCGCGCGCGGTGCGCCCGGAGCGGTGCAGGTACGCCTTGTGCTCGGTGGGCGGGTCGGCGTGGATCACCAGCGTGACGTCGTCGACGTGGATGCCGCGGGCGGCGATGTCGGTGGCGACCAGGGTGGCCGCGCTGCCCTCGGCGAAGGCGAGCAGGTTGCGCGCGCGGGCGGACTGGCCGAGGTTGCCGTGCAGTTCGACGGCGGGCACCCCCTCGGCGATGAGCTGGCGGGTCAGCCTGGTCGCACCGCGCTTGGTGCGGGTGAACACCAGGGTCCGCCCCGGGGCCGCGGTCAGGTCGACCAGCACCGGCAGCCGGGCCGCGGGCTGCACGTGCAGCACGTGGTGGGACATCGTGGCGACCGGCGAGGACGCGGAGTCGACGCTGTGGGTCACCGGGTCGCGCAGGAAGCGGCGGACCAGCACGTCGACGCCCGCGTCGAGGGTGGCCGAGAAGAGCAGGCGCTGGGCGTCGGCGGGGGTCTGGTTCAGCAGCCGGGTGACCTGCGGCAGGAAGCCGAGGTCGGCCATGTGGTCGGCCTCGTCCAGCACGGTGATCTCCACGGCGTCGAGCCGGGCGTGCCCGGAGGCGACGTGATCGGCCAGTCTGCCGGGGCAGGCGACGAGCACGTCGACCCCGGCGCGCAGGCCCGCGATCTGCGGGCCGGGTCGCACACCGCCGTAGACGGTGATGGCGCGCAGGGACAACGCCTCGGCCAGCGGGGCGATGGACGCCGCGATCTGGTCGGCCAGCTCTCGGGTCGGGGCCAGGATCACCGCCCTCGGCCTGCCGGGACGCCGCTTGCCGGTGCCGGCGGCGAGCCTGGCGAGCACGGGCAGTGCGAACGCGTAGGTCTTGCCCGACCCGGTCCGGCCGCGGCCGAGCACGTCGCGGCCCGCCAGCGAGTCGGGCAGGGTCGCGGTCTGGATGGGGAACGGGGTGCTGATGCCCTGCGCGGCCAGCGCTGACACCAGGTCGGCGGGCACACCCAGCTGGGCGAAGGTCGGACCGTCCGCGGACGGGGAGGGGTGATGAGGGCGGCGGGCCGCCATAGGTAGCTCCGAAACGTCGATGGGTCGTCCTGCCCGGCGCAGATCCACCTGGATCGCGGCGCGTGGTGGTCGACAAGAGAGGTGGTCCGAGGCAGAACTGGGCGGACCACTGAGATCAGTCTACACAGCCCCGCGGGCGAGGGCACCGGCCGCTCGGTCACACCGAGCCCGCCGGGTAGTCCTGTAAAGACGCTGTGACCGCGGACTCGCGTGAACAGGCACGGTGCCCGGCGCTCGCGTACTGTGACGTGATCAACATGCCGTAGTTGGTTGGAGGGTGCACGTGCAGATCCAGGTCAACACCGACCACAACATCCATGGTGGCGAGAAGCTGGCTGCTTACGTGAAGGCAGAACTGACCAGCAGCCTGTCGCGGTTCGAGCAGTGGTTGACCCGCGTGGAGGTGCACCTCAGCGTGGACGCGGCCGGACGAGCCGAGGACAAGCGCTGTGTGATCGAGGCGCGCCCCGCGGGCGCCCAGCCGGTCGCGGTCACCCACCACGCGGGCTCGGTGGACGAGGCGTACAGCGGAGCCGCGCAGAAGATGGAGAAGGTGTTGGACACCAAGTACTCCCGCGCGCACGACCACAAGGGCGGCGACACCATCCGCCACATGCAGCCCGCCATCGACTCGGACTGATCACCAGGGCCGTCGCCCGCCCGATCAGCCGCGCGTCGCCATGGTGTCGGGCGGGCGCACCGGCCCTAGTCGTCCGTGCGAATCTCCGGGATGGGGACGCCGTCGGCGCAGCGCAGGCGGATCTCGACGTCCTGGTCGTCGGCTTCCTGGTCGTCCGCGGTGAAGGTGACCGAGGGGCCATCGTCGTCATCGGAGTCCTGGGATTCCACGCGGTAGCCCTGGGCTGGGGTCGCCGAGAGGATGTCGACCTGGCCGCTGGTGGTGCAGAGGGAGATCACGGTCCCCCCGGGCGTGTCGGTCTGGAGCTGGCGCGGGGTCGGGGGCTCCGACGTGCTGGGCATGGCGGTCGCGTCGGTGGTCGGGGGGAGGGCGGAGCGGCCTGCGAGGAGGGCGTCGACCTCCGACGCGCTGAGCGGCGCCCGGCCGTCGCCCAGGAAGTCGGTGCCGATCGCGTCGACCGCGGTGATGCCGACCAGCACGCCCGCCCCCGCGGCGGCGCACCACAGCAGGACGCCCGTCGTCACATGTCCGGTCTTCACCGTCGAAGTATGCGGCGGGAATGGTTAAGGCGCTCCTAACGCCACCCCATCCCTACACCATCGACGGCGCGCGCGAGCCGCCCGCCGGTTACGGTGCAGCCATGGCGCAGGTGCTCGTGGTCGAGGACGACGTGACGATCCGGTCCTCGCTCATCCGGGGTCTCACCGAGCGGGGACACGCGGTGGACTCGGCCCCGACGGCGATGGCCGGGCTGAAGCAGGCGGTGGCGGGCAAGCCGGACGTCGTGGTGCTGGACCTAGGGCTTCCCGACCTCGACGGCGTGGACATGCTGCGGATGCTGCGCGGCGTGTCGGCGGTGCCCGTGGTGGTGGCGACGGCCCGCGACGACGAGGCGGAGATCGTCACCGTGCTCGACGCCGGGGCCGACGACTACGTCGTCAAGCCCTTCGGCGTCGCCCAGCTCGACGCCCGCATCCGGGCGGTGCTGCGGCGCGGCGCCGAGGACGCCCAGAGCCAGGCCGTCGTGGTCGGCGGGCTGTCGGTGGACCCGCGTTCGCGCCGGGTGGTGCTCGACGGGCGCGCGGTGGAGCTGACGCCGCGCGAGTTCGACCTGCTGCACTACCTCGCGGCCCGCGCCGGTCAGGTGGTCGGCAAGCGGGAGCTGCTCACCGAGGTCTGGCAGCTGCCCTACGGCGGCGCGGACAAGACGGTCGACGTGCACCTGTCGTGGTTGCGCCGCAAGCTCGGCGAGACCGCGCAGGAGCCCCGCTACCTGTGGGCGGTGCGCGGGGTCGGCGTCCGGCTCGCCGCGCCGGGGTTCTGAGCGTGCGCAGGCGGGTGCTGCTGCTCGTGGGCGCGACTACGGCCCTCGTGCTGGTGGCGTTCCTGGTCCCCTTGGCGCTGCTGGTGAAGGACGTCGCCGCCGACCGGGCCGTGCAGCGCGCGACCGTGGAGGCCCAGCAGCTCACGTCGCTGGTCGCCGTGGCCGACCGCGCGGCGCTGGAGGCGTCGGTGCGCCAGGTCGACGCGCGCTCGGCGGACGCGGTGTCGGTCTTCGTGGACGGGGCGGTGCTCGGCGCGCCGGCGGACCGGACGCCGCTCGTGCGCCTCGCCGAAGGCGGCGCCAGCACCTCCGGCGTGGTCGACGGCGGCCGCCAGGTCGTGTTCGCCGTCGCTCGGCCCGGCCGCGCCGCGGCGGTGATCAGCACGTTCGTCTCCGACGCCCGGTTGGCCGCCGGGGTCTGGCGCGCGTGGCTGTTGCTGGGCGCGCTCGGCGTGGCGCTGCTGGTGGTGAGCCTGCTGGTCGCCGACCGCCTCGCGCGGGCCTTCGTGCGCTCCACAGTGGACCTGGCGGCGGTGTCGCACCGGTTGGGGCGCGGTGATCTGGCGGCCCGGGCGGACACGTCCGCGCCGGGTGAGCTGGGTGTGGTGGCGACCGCGCTGAACGGGCTCGCCGGACGGATCGCGGAGACGCTGCGTGAGGAACGGGAGACCATCGCGGACCTCTCGCACCGGGTGCGCACACCGCTGACCTCGCTGCGGATGGACGCCGAGGCGATCGCCGACCCCGACACCGCCCGGCGCATCGGCACGGGCGTGGAAGCGGTGAACCGGGCCGTCACCGAGGTGATCCAGCAGGCCCGCAGGCGCAACACCGCCCCCGGCGTGCCGGTCACCGACGCCGCCGGGGTGGTGGCCGGGAGAGTCGCCTTCTGGGCGGTGCTCGCCGAGGACACCGACCGCGAGCTGACAGTCGACGTCCCGACCGACCCGCTCCCGGTGGTGCTCGCGGCGGCGGACCTGGAAGCCGTCATCGACGCCCTGCTGGGCAACGTGTTCGCCCACACCCCGCACGGCACGGCTCTGCGAGTCGAGCTGCGCCCCGCGCCGGGCGGGGGCGCGCGGCTCGTGGTGGACGACGCGGGCCCCGGCTTGCCCGCCGCGCGGCACCCGGGCGCGCTGCGGCGCGGCGTCAGCGGGTCCGGGTCCAGCGGGTTGGGGCTGGACATCGCCCGCGCGTCCGCCGAGCGCTCCGGCGGCGGGGTCCGACTGGAGAGGTCCCCGGCGGGAGGGCTGCGCGTGGTGGTCGATCTGGGCTTAGGGCGGCCTTAACCGCCGGGCAGCGCGGCCATAGGCCGGTCGGCGGCATCGTGGTCCCCATGAGGAACCACCGGAAAGGACCGGCGATGACCAGGAAAGCAATCGTGGCCGCGCTCGCACTCGGCGCCTTCACGATCTCGGCGGGCACCGCCATCGCGCTGACGTCCACCACCACCCCCGCGACCACCACCCCCCCGACCACCACCCCCCCGACCACCACCCCCCCGACCACCACCCCCCCGAACGGCTCCCCGTCGAGCACCTCCACCCGCCCCGCGAACACCCCCGCACAGGGCGAGGTGACCCAGGAGGAGGCGACCCGCATCGCCCTGGACCGCGTTCCCGGCACTGTCCGAGAGGTCGAGCGCGAGATCGAACACGGCAAGCCGGAGTGGGAGGTCGAGGTAGTCGCCCCCAACGGCACCCACCACGACATCCACATCGACGCCCGCAGCGCCACCATCACCCGCGTCGAGGCCGACGACACCAGCCAAGACTCCGACGACGATCACGATTCCGACGACGATCACGACTCCGACCGCGACTCCGACGACCGCGACTCCGACTAGGACCACGACGACCGGCAGTGCGGCCGGGCGTCCGAGGCGCCACCCAGCCGACTGTCAACAGCCAGCCGAGATGACGCTGTCCGGCCGCCCGGTCTCTCCGTCCAAGCCAATCTCAACCACCTGCCCGGACACAGAGACCCACAACCCGTCCGGCCCACCCCGCTCGACCCCACTGAATGAACTGGTGTCCGGGTTGATGCAGCCCAGATCCCATTCCCGCGTCGCGAGGCCGGTCCCCGAGACCAGACGCAACTCCCAGGTCGGGTCAATGATGGTGGAACCGCCGTAAACCACCACCACCACCCGATCGCCGCGCGGGTAACGGTCGACGACGTCCGCCCAGACAAACAACACCGAGCAAAGCCCAAGACGCACCAGCCAGCCAAGCGGCCACCCGCCCACCCAACCCTGTCCGCCCCGTCCGTCCTCACCCACACCCGCCCGACCCGCTACGTTGACCGAGTGCCCCTCCTAGACGACGTAGCCGAACGCGACGGCTGGCGCTGCTGGATCTGCGACGCCCCGGTAGACCCCGACATGTCGGTCAACGACCCCCGGGGCCCCAGCATCGACAGCCGCACCGCCGACCGCAAAGCCAAGATCGCCGAGCGCCTGGCCCACCGCGGCTGCAACACCCGCAAGGGTGCCGTCAAGGTCGTCATCCCCTGGCCCGACCACCTCCACGTCTCCGACCCCGCCCCGCTGATCACCGTCGCCACCCGCCTGGAGCGCAAGGGCGGCCGAGAGATGATCGCCCGCTGCCCAACCAGGCAGGACGCCGAGGAAACCGCCACCTGGCTCGAAGACCGCTTCTCCCGCCTCACCCCCGACCTCCCGGTGACCACCACCATCGAACCCGGCGGCGGCCAGTTCCTCGTCATCCTCGCCACCACCCGCCGCTGACGTGCTCGCGAAGCCGCGTCCTTCTCCCGACGGTGGACGGCTCGCAGGATCAGCCCAGTAGACGCCAGTGGTCGGTGGAGGCGACCACCCGTGCCGCGGCGAGTCCGCTGGCCTTGAGGATTGCCTCACGCCGGCGATCCGGCGGTCAGCGCGCCCATGCGGCACCCCGGGAGGAACCCATGTCCGACGAGGCCACCCGCCTGCGTGAGACCGTGCGGGAGCGCTACGCCGCCGCCGCGGTCAAAGTCACCGCAGGCGGCACCGCTGCTGCGGCCCGCAACCGGTCGAAGTCGACGCCAACTTCGGCTCCACCCTCTACACCGGCGAGGAGCGCGACACCCTGCCCGTCGACGCCGTCGCCGCGTCCCTGGACTGCGGCAATCCCACCGCCGTCGCCGACCTCCACACCGGCGACCGGGTGCTCGACCTGGGCTCCGGCGGCGGCATCGACGTGCTGCTCTCCGCCCGCCGGGTCGGCCCCACCGGCAAGGCCTACGGACTGGACATGACCGAGGAGATGCTCGCCCTCGCCCTGTCCAACGCCGCCAAGGCCCACGCCACCAACGTCGAGTTCCTCAAAGGCACGATCGAGGCCATCCCCCTGCCCGCCGCCACCATCGACGTCGTCATCTCCAACTGCGTCATCAACCTCTCCACCGACAAACCCGCCGTCTTCGCCGAGACCTTCCGCGTCCTGCGCCCCGGCGGCCTCCTCGGCGTCTCCGACGTCGTCGCCGACGACACCCTCACCCCTGCCCAGCGCGCCGAGCGCGGCGATCACGTCGGTTGCATCGCCGGAGCCCTCTCCTTCACCGAGTACCACGACGGGCTCGCGGCGGCCGGATTCACCGACATCACCATCACCCCCACCCACCACGTCGCCGACGGCATGCACTCAGCCATCATCCGCGCCACCAAACCCCACGCCACACACAACATCACGACCCCGAACGTGGACAACACGGCCTCCGCCTGCTGCTCCAGCTAGCGGGGATCAGACCGCGGTCTCCTCGACCAGCTCGGGTGCGTAGCCGAACAGGCCGGGCAGCCCGCCGGTGTGCAGGAACACCACGGTCTCGGTGTCGGCGATCTCGCCGGAGCGGACGGCGTCGACGAGGGCGGCGGCGGCCTTGCCGGTGTAGACCGGATCCAGGGTGATGCCCTCCGTCCGGCCGAAGAGGCGCACGGCGTCCCACACCTGTGGGGTGGGAATGCCGTAGCCGGGCCCGACCGCGCGATCGGTCACCCGGACGTGGGGGAGCGGCGGCGTGGGGACGCCCAGCAGCTCCGCCGCCTCACCCACCAGCCGGGCGATCTCGCCCGTCAGGTGCGACCGCGACCCGGACACGGAGACCGCGTCCACGGTGACCGGCCAGTCCAGCAGCGCGACCCCGAGCGCGAGACCCGCCGCCGTGCCCGCGCTGCCGGACGCGCAGACGATCCGGTCCACCTCGGACAGCTGCGCTTTCAGCTCGGCGGTCGCGGCGACGTAGCCAAGCGCACCGACCGCGGTGGACCCGCCGACCGGCAGCGTGACCGCCGACCTGCCTTCCGCTGCCGCCCGCTCACTGATCCGCGTGTAGACGGCCGCCGTCTCGGCGTCGTCCTCGCAGAAGTGGACGTGCGCCCCGTACAGCACGTCGAGGGCGACGTTGCCCGAGCGCTCGTAGGCCTCGCCCTCGCGCGGCGCGACAAGCCCGCCGGAGCCTGCCGCCGCGGTCACCCGCCTGGTGAGCACCAACTCGCAGCGCAGCCCCAACCGCGCGCACGCCGCAGCCGTCTGCCTGCCGTGGTTGGTCTGCAGACCGCCGAAGGTGATCACCGTGTCGGCCCCGTCGGCGAGCGCGGCGCCGAGGAGGAACTCCAGCTTCCGCAGCTTGTTCCCGCCGACCCCCAGGCCGTTGACGTCGTCCCGCTTGGCCAGAATCCGCGGCCCACCGAGCACGTCGGACAGGCGCGCGCAGTCCTCCAGTGGCGTGGGCCAGACGCCCAGGGCGGTGCGGGGGAATCGGGAAAGGTCCACCACGTGCGCCTCCTCGCGGACGTCTTCTCGTGGTGGACCCTACCGCCCGGCTGTCTCGCGCTCAGATGTCCCAGAAGTAGGCCGTGCTGCCGTAGCTGTACTCGGCGCGGCTGTCGACGTGGGTGAAGGAGGCGTAGCGGATGATGCCGGAGAAGCCGGAGGTCTGCGCGTAGGAGATGGTCTGGCTGACCGAGCGTCCGCTGAGGACGATGTCGGCGGCGATGCCGTACATGTGCTGGCTGTTGGAGGCGCCGCCGACGTTGGTGTTGTGGTTGATGCTGCGGAAGCCGCTGTTGATCGTGATGGCGACGTTTCCGGCCTTCTTGCGGACGGCTTCGAGTTTGTACATCAGCCTGCGGATGTTCTCCTTCACGGTGGCGGCGCTGACTTTGCCGCCGTTGAAGCCCGCGCCGTCCTTGGAGTGGAACTCGCTGAAGGTGAAGTGGCGGGTGGAGCCGTCGGCGTCTTCGAGCGCGTTGAGCGCGGCGTGGGTGGCCGGGCCCGCTATGCCGTCGGCGGCGAGGCCGTAGGCGCGTTGGAAGCGGATGACGGCGGCGCGCGTGCCGGGTCCGAAGTTGCCGTCGACGGCGACGTGGGTGCGTGTGGGGGAGTCGGCGGCCCAGCCCGCGACGCGGATCTGCAGCTCGCGCACGTCGGCTCCGGTCGAGCCCTGCTGCAAGGTCCGTGTCCAGCTGTACGCGTGAGCCGCAGGTGCCGCCGTCACCTGGACCAGTGTCGCCATGAACAACGCCGCCACGAGAAGCGCCAGCGCCCGGGAGATCCTGCCCCTCATGTGCGTCCTTCCTGTCGCATTCGTCCTTGTCGCGCAGCATACGAACCGAACGCGCCCCGGCCGCGGCGGCGATCACGGGACGTCACCGGGACGACAGCCCAAACAGGGACACGAAGGCCTTTCGGCCGCCGAGCACCCGACGGGACACGGAGCGGAGGCTGACCCCAGGTGATCGACTCACGCGATCACGGGACAGTCTGGGTGATAATCACAGCGTTCAGGCGACACTTCTGACGTCGGGCCGCGGCCAGCCGCTTCGGTGCCGGTCCCGCCGCCCGGAGCCGGTCCCACTGCGCTTGGCCCAGAGTGAGCACCCGGACGTCGCCGACAGCCGCCGAGGCCAGACAGTGGGCCGAGGCTGTACTGGTTGAGCAGCCCGGTCTCGTCGTCATGGCCCACCACCCGGTGCGGCGCGCGGAGGTCATCCGGCAAACGCGTGCCCGACCGGCCTCCTTCGGCCAGATCCGGGATCGGTGGGCGCACCCGTTGGCACGGCTGACCTCGGCGTTCCCGTCCGGATGGAAGGCGGCCTCCATCGCGAGGGGCCTGACCTCACCCGGCTCCCGAGGCGCGGCGTCGAGGTCGGCGAGAATCCGGCTCCGCGACGGCGGCAGCAGCGGGTGGTAGGTCCACGTCGCCGACGCGTCCGACGCCGGGCTGTGGAACCACGCCGCGCTCCCTGCCAGGCCGTAGCCCGTGCGGCGGTCCTCCCCTCAGCTGCTCGATCAGCGAGTGGGTCCACTCCTCCACCCCGCGCGACTCCGACTTTCCACCCCGGCACCCGGTGGGAAAGTGATGCCCTTGACATTGGTCCAGTCCATACGTGACCGTGGAAGCGCTACCACGAGCGAGAGAAGGAATCATGGGCGCACGATCCAGATGGTGGGGCGCGCTCAGCGCCGTCCTGGTCGCCGCCGCGACCGCCGCGGTCCCGGCTGTGGTTCCCGCCGAGGCCATCGGCCCCAACCTCCTACCGCTCACCGTCACCAACAACAGTGGCCGGTCCGAAGCGGTCTACCTCTACGTCCTCGGGACCGACATCCGGCCCGGCGGCGGCCTGGGCTACGTCAACCGGGCGGGTGCGTTCACCCGCTGGCCGGCAGGCGCCAACCCGCCGGTGCCCGCCCCCGACGTCTCCATCACCGCGCCCGGCAACGGCGGCAGCATCACCCTGCAGGTCCCGCGCTTCATCTCCGGCCGCGTGTACATGTCCTTCGGTGAGAAGCTGAAGTTCTTCCTGACCCCCGACGGCCTTGTCCAACCCGCCCCCTGGTCACCGGGCGACCCGAACCGCAACATCCTCTTCGACTGGAGCGAGTTCACCTACAACGACGCGGGCCTCTGGCTCAACAGCTCCCAGGTCGACCAGTTCGCCGTCCCGCACGCGGTCAGCGTGACCGGCGCGAACGGCCAGACCAAGCGCACCGGCGACCTGGTCGACAACGGCCGCGAGACCGTGATCGCGGGCATCCGCAACCAGCCCGGCTGGGCCAACACCATCCTCACCAGGTCCGACGGCACCGTGCTGCGGGTGCTGGCCCCCGGCAAGGCCGCCGACGCGGGCCTGTTCAGCCCCACCTACCTCGACCCGTACATCACCCAGGCGTGGAACGCCTACACGGGCAAGAACCTCACCGTCGTGCCGTTCACCGACCAGCCCGGCATCCGCTACACCGGCCGCACCTCCGGCACCACCATGCACTTCACCGACTCCGCGGGCCGCCGCGTCGCGTCCTTCGCCAAGCCCTCCACCTCGAACGTCTGGGGCTGCGACGGCGCCCTGCACGCCCCCAACGACACCGTGGTCGGCCCGATCGCCCGCACCCTGTGCGCCGCCCTGCACCGCTCCACCCTCGGCACGATCGACACCCAGCCCAGCGGCGGGCCCGGCGACTTCTACCGCGGCACCCTGACCAACCACTACTCGCGCCTCATCCACCAGAACATGGTCGACGGCAAGGCCTACGGCTTCGCCTTCGACGACGTCCTGGCCCAGGAATCCCTGGTCCACGACGGCGACCCCCGCGCGGCGGCCATCATCCTGACCCCGTTCGGCTCCGGCGGCTCCGGCCCACAGCCCGGCGGCAGCGCCATCGCCAGCAACTGGCACAACAAGTGCATCGACGTCCCGAACTGGAACTTCGCCGACGGCCAACGCCTCATCGTGTGGAACTGCACCGGCGGCACGAACCAGAAGTGGCAGTTCACCAACGGCACCCTGCGCACCGAGAACAACAAGTGCATGGACGTCGCCTGGGGCTCCGTCGCCGACGGCGCCGCCGTGCAGATCGCCACCTGCAGCGGCAACCCGGCCCAGCAGTTCGTCCTCACCGCCGCGGGCGACCTGGTCAACCCACAGGCCAACAAGTGCGTCGACATCGCCGAGTGGAACCCGAACAACGACGCCGTCCTCCAGATGTGGACGTGCGCGGGCACTGCCAACCAGAAGTGGCGCCGCATCTGACACCCCGCATCCGGTGGCCCCGCGGCTCGCGGGGCCACCGGATGATTGCCGCGCCAGACTGGCACCGTCCGTGCGCCCCCATGGATGTGTGAGGATCTCTCCTGCTGCCGCAACGCCGATATGTTTCGGCGGGCCAGCCGAGCCGGGGCGGGCGTCCTGCTCACCCCAGCCCGAGCGCGGCCCGGGCGATGGCGTCGGCGTCCTCCAGGGTGACCGAGCCGACGCCGGGGCGGATGCCCGCGGCCGTGGCCCAGTGCACCGATTCCGTGGGCACCCCGTAGGCGAAGCGCCTCGGGTGTGCTCGGCCCGCTGCGTCGAGGAGGCGGTACGGGCGCTCGGTGACGTCCAGGCCGCCGGACTCGTAGGGCTGCAACGGGTCTGGGACGCTGTGGGGTCTGCATTGGGCGGTGGCGAGTAGGTAGCGCAGCAGGGGGCTTGTCGTTCTGCGGAGGTCGATGTCGCTGATGCGCGCCTCCACCAGGGTGGTGACCGGTACCGCCGAGCCGTGTACGCCGGTCGCGCCGATCAGGAATCGGGCCGGGTTCTCGACGGTGGTGGCGGTCGTGCCCGGGCCCATGATCTGCAGGACGCCCGCCTCGATGAGCGCCAGCATCTCCTCCACCCGGGACGCGGGCGGGCCGATGGACAGGTGGGCGTTGAACGGGTTGTACCAGCGGACCAGGTCGTCGCGGTAGGACGCGCCGCGCACGCCGCCGTGGTCCACCACTTGGCGGATCTCGTTGCGTAGGTCGCGGAGCACGTCGAGGGCGGCCTTGAGCGGGTCGTCCACGTTGCCTGCGCGCGCGTGGTGGACATCTGCCCGGAGGTGCTCGACCAGCCAGGCCGTGAACTCCTCCGGTGTGGCGAAGGCCCGGTCCGCGCACGGGTTCTCCAGCCGCTCCCACGACCACAGGTCGGCGGGGTCGACTTGGGCGTCGCGCAGGGCCGCGGGGGCGTCGCGCAGGTAGCGCTCAAGGAAGATGGCCGCGGCGTCCTCGCCGGAGCGGCGGCGGACGAGCGCGTGGTAGTAGGTGCTCTCCACCTCGTCTTGGACCAGTGGCCAGATCTCGCGGCGGAAGTCGACGGCCGATCCGCGGCGGAGCCGGGCGATTCGCTCGGGGTCGAGCCGTCGTGGCAGGTGCCTGCCCGCGGCGCCCTTCTGGTTCTCTCCCCGGGCGTGGTGCGGGATGCCGCGCCTGCACCCGGCGTACAGGCGCGGCTCCTCGCCGGAGGGGAGATAGCGCAGCCCGGACTCCGCCGGCACGAACTTCCCGCCGCGGCCCTCGGTCAGCAGGCTCATGTAGTCGAAGAACACCAGGCCCAGCCCGCGCAGCCCGACCGCCTCGCCCGGTGTGACGGCGTCGAGCCGGGCGTCGGCGGGATTGCCCGGTGGGTGGTAGCCCAGACCCGACCGGGCGGCGAAGTCCGCGAACGCGATCTCCTCCGCGCTCGACGCGGTCTCGGTGTGGCCGAGGGCCAGCACGACGGCGTCGAGCCCGCCGATCTCGGTGCCGTCGGCCAGGGTCAGCACTTGGCCGCCCGGCCCGTCACGCAGGGCGGTGGCCTCCTGGCGGTGCTCGATGAACCGGACCTCGTCCTCGGCGCGCAGCTGTGCGTAGACCCAGGACATGTAGTGGCCGCAGACGGCTCGGCCGGGGTAGTCGTCGGGGCCGAGGAGGCGCGCGTCGGCGACTCCGGCGATACCCGCCGATTCCGGGCCTTGCAGCCAGTCGTGCAGGCTGGGACCGGGGACGACCGGGCCCGCGCACGGGACGCTGTCGTCGGTGTACTGGCTGACCTGCGAGGTGATCGTGTTCATCAGCAGCTCGGGGGGCTGGTCGGTGCGCCAGACGCGTCCGGGTCCCGGCGGATAGGGGTCGACGACGTGGATGTCGACGCGGAGACCGGCGGAGCGGTTGGCGCACAACCGTTCCAGCACGGCCAGCCCGCGTGGGCCCGCGCCGACGACGGCGATGGTCTTGCCCGGCTCGGGCACTGTGGTCCTCCTGGGGCCGTCGACAGGGGTCACTTCGTGGGTATGCGCGCGCCTGGCCAGCGCCCGGCGACGTCGTTGTCGGAAGGGCGCTGGCCGCCGAGCCGCGTCACGAGGTCGGCACGGCAGGCGTGCCGACCGGTTCGGGGGCTCCGGACGATCGGCGTGGGTGGTCGATCAGGGCGCAGAGCGGTGGCGCCGCGCCGTGGAGAGCGCGCCGTCCACGAGGTCGCGCGCGGCGCCCAGGTAGTCCTCGGGCGTGAACAGGGCGTCCACGTCGATGTCGACCCCCTCCTGGCGCAGAGCACTGGCGAGCGCGCCTCGGACGTCCTCGGGCGCCTGCCCCAGCGCGGTGGTGACGAGGCGTTTCGCCCGGCTCCGGCCCAGGTGCGCGACGAGGTGCGCGACGACCCGCTCGGTGGTGAGCGCGTCGCCGGTCGCCGCCGCGTTCGCCGCCATCCGCTCCGCGTCGACCACCAGCCCCGCCACCAGTTCCGCCGCGGTGTGCGCCGCTCCGGCGGTCAGGCGGAGGCAGTCGCGCAGCGCGGACCACTCGGCGTGCCAGGCGCCCGCGGGACGCTCGTCCTCGGCCACCACGGCCTGGGAGATCACGAGTGCGAACACCGGGACTTGGCGGGCAGCGGTGGCGATGAGTGTGCTCAGCACCGGGTTGCGCTTCTGCGGCATCGCCGACGACGCGCCCCGGCCGTCGGCGGCGGGCTCGCTGACCTCGGCGATCTCGGTGCGGCTGAGGACGAGCACGTCGGCGGCCAGCTTGCCCAGCGCCCCCGAGGCGAACGTCAGCGCGGCGGCGACGTCGGCCAGCGGTGTCCGCCCGGTGTGCCAGGGCAGTGCGGGGGCACGCAGGCCGAGTTCGCCCGCCATGAGTTCGACGAGCCGCAGTTCCGGGCGGGCCCCGCGCTCCGGGCCGTCGGTCGCGGCCAGGTGCTCGCGGTACCCGGCGAGGGTGCCGACCGCCCCGCCGAGCTGCACGGGCAGGCCGGCCGACGCGTCGCCGATCCGGTCGGCGGCGGCGCGGACGAGGTCGAGCCAGGTGGCGGCCTTGAGCCCGAAGGTGGTCGGCAGGGCGTGCTGGGTCAGCGTGCGGGCGACGGCGAGGGTGTCGCGGTGCCGCTCCACGTGACCGGCCAGCGCCTCCGCCACGCGCAGCAGGTCGGCGTGCAGCAGGGCCAGGGCGTCCGCGGTGACCAGCATCGCGGCGGTGTCGAGGATGTCCTGGCTGGTGCACCCCGCGTGCACGTGGTCGGCGGCGGCCGGGTCGCGGCGGGCCACCGCCGCGGTCAGGTCCGCGACGAAGGCGACGACCGGATTGGCCGACTCCCGCGACCGGCGGGCGATCGAGACGACGTCCAGGTCGTCGGCGGCGGCGCGGATGGCCGGCGCCGTCCCGGGCGGGACGGCGCCGAGCGCGGCCTGGGCGGTGGCCAGGGCGGCTTCGGACCGCACCATGGCGGCCAGCCAGGCGCGGTCGTCGGTGACCGCCGCCACCGGGGTGCCCGCCCACACCGGGGCGAGCAGGCCGCTGTCGGGACTCGCGGCTTCCGGTTCGCGGGTGGTCGGGCTCATCACGGGATCCCCCGGTGTTCGGACGCGGTCAGCGCGGGCCACCCCGCCATGTCCAGCCGGGCGGGCGTGCCTGCCAGCAGGCCACTGAGCAGGCCGGACAGGATCGAGACGCCGTTGACGGTGAGGATGGACTCGGCGTGGAACTGCAGCGAGGCGAACTCCCGGGCGCGCAGGGCGTGGACCTCGCCGGAGGCCGGGTCGCGGGCCACCGTCACGGTCTCGCCCCGGTGGATGATCGTGTCGGTGTCGCAGTGCGCGGCGAAGGTGTTGTAGAAGCCGACCCGCTCGGTGGCGCCGAAGAGGGCGACATCGCGCTGCACCCCCTGGTTCGGGACCGCCCGCCTGCGCAGTTCCAGGCCGAGGTGGGCGGCCAGGACCTGGTGGCTCAGGCACACCGCCAGGAACGGCTTGCGCTGTGCCAGCAGAGTCGCGGCGGCGGCGCGCAGGCCGACCACCCTCGGCCCGTCCGAGCGGGGGTCGCCGGGGCCAGGGCCGAGCACCACCAGATCGAACGGGTCGAAGGTGCGCGGTTCTCCCACCCGGCGCACGCTCACCTCAAGGCCGAGGGACCGCAGCTGGTGGGCGATCATGGCGGTGAAGGCGTCCTCGGCGTCCAGCACCAGGACCCGGCGGCCAGCCAGGTCCTGCTCGCCCGCCTCCGCCGGGCCGGACACCCAGAACCGGGCCAGCGAGGTGTTGCGGTCGGCCAGCGCCGCCCGCACCGCCGGGTGCTCGGCCAGCGCGGGCCCGCGCGGCCGCGCCGGGGCGGCCGAGGCGTCGGTGTCGAAGACGGCCAGCAGACCCGCCGCCTTCGCCGTGGTCTCCTGCACCTCGGCGGCCGGGTCGGAGTGCCGGACCAGGGTCGCGCCGACGCTGATGGCCAGCCTGCCGGTCGGATCGATGTCGGCGGCCCGGATGACGATGGCCGAGTCCATGGTCTCGTGCCCGTCCTCGTCGGTGCCGATCAGCGCCACCACGCCGCCGTAGTACCCGCGCCCGCACGACTCGTGCCGGGCGATCACCCGGCAGGCGTTCTCCAGCGGGCTGCCGGTCACCGTGGGCGCGAACATGCTCTCCCGCAGGATCTCCAGCGCGCCCCGGCAGGCCCGGCCCTCGATCAGGTACTCGGTGTGGGCGAGCCGGGCCATCTCCTTGAGGAACGGTCCCACCACCCGGCCGCCGCCCGCGCACAGCCGCGCCATCATCTTCAGTTCCTCGTCGAGCACCATGTACAGCTCGTCGGTCTCCTTGCGGTCGGCGAGGAAGTCGAGCACGCCGGGCAGGGTCGGTCCGGTCGGCGGGTAGCGGTAGGTGCCGCTGATGGGGTTCATCACCGCCACCCCGTCGCGCAGGCTGACATGGCGCTCCGGGGTGGCGCCGACCAGGACGCGGTCCCCGGTGTGCACCAGGAACGTCCAGTAGGCGCCCTGTTCGCGGCGCAGCAGCCTGCCGAACACCGTCAACGCGAGGTGCGGGCCGTAATCGGTGATGTCGGCCAGATAGGTGCGCTTCACCACGAAGTTCGCGCCCTCGCCGGTGCCGATCTCCTCGGAGATCACCCTGCGCACGATCTCCCGGTACCCGGCGTCGTCGGTGTCGAAGCGCCCACCGCTCAACCGGACGGGCACGTCGGGCAGCGCCGCCGCCAGCTCGGCCAGCGGCACCCGCTGCTGCGCGGTGACGCTCAGCGCGAGCAGGGGAGTGCCGTCGTCTATCGCGTCGTAGCCGAGTTCGGTGATCTGCCGGTGCGGGACCATCAGCAGCGTCCGGTGCCCGGCGCGGTGGGACCGGCTGACGGGCGCCGCGGCCACGCTGTCCGGTGTGGACATCTCACCGACGATCAGGTCCACGCCGTCGGCGCCCGCGGACTCGGGTCGGTGCAGCAAGGCGAACGGCGGCGGGTTCGCGCCGAGCACCTGGTCGAGCAGGGTCACAGGGACGCGTCCAATCCGGCCAGCAGCCCCTTGGTCGTGTCCACCACGGCGCACCGCTCGGCGGCGTAGGTCATCGCGAGCCGGTGGTAGGCCAGGCTGAAGTCGGCGACCGCGTCCGCGGCCAGGAAGGTCTCGATGTCGTGGCTGAACGAGTCGACCGCGGTCATCAGGATGCCGACGTGCGCGTACACGCCGCACACCACGAGCTGGTCGCGCCCGGCGGCGCGCATCCGGGCCAGCAGGTCGGAGTGGATGAAGGCGCTATAGCGCCACTTGGTGAGCAGCCACGAGTCCTCGTCCGGCGCGACCTCGTCGACGATCTCCCGGTCCACCGGGTCGACCCGCATGCCGGGGCCCCAGAAGTCCTTGAGCAGACCGCGCTGCTCATCGCTCATGCCGCCGGGCTGCGCGGTGTAGGCGATGGGCATACCCACCTCCCGGCACCGCCGGTGCAGCGTGGCGCAGTTGCCGATCAGCTCGGCGCGCAGCGACTCGGGTAACGGCCGCAGGAAGAAGCGCTGCATGTCGTGTACCAGCAGCACCGCACGGCTCGGGTCGATGGACCACTGCGCGGTGCTCACGGGGAGGTCGCCCGCAGAGGGCAGCGGATACGCCTGGATCGCGGGGATGCCCGGCATGGCAGGTCCTTTCGGTTACGTGGTGGGACGTGGCTCGTTCACACACCGAGGGTGGCGCCGCCGTCGACAGTCAGTTCGTGCATGGTGATGTGCCCGGCTCGGTCGGACAGCAGGAAGGACACCGCGGCCGCGACGTCGGCGGGCAGGCCGATCTTGCCGAGCGGGATGCCGTTCTTGAAGGTCTCCAGGCTGCCCGCGACGGTGGCCGCGGCCCCGGTGTCGTCCCGCCACATCGACCGCAGCATGGCGGTGTCGGTCGAGCCGGGGGCGACCACGTTGCAGCGGATGCCGAACCGGGCGACCTCCAGGCCGAGGCACTTGGTGTACATGGCGGTGGCCGCCTTGGACGCGGCGTAGGCGGCCATCGACACCCGCGGCGTGCCCGCGGCGTTGGAGGCCACGGTCACCACCGCGCCCCGGCCGCGCGGAACCATCCGGTTGACCACCGCCCGGCACAGGTGCAGCACGCCGGTGGTGTTGACCGCGAAGGTGTCCGCCCAGTCCTGGTCGCTGACCGCGCGCGCCTCGGCCAGCCGCAGCACCCCGGCGGCGTTGACCAGGAACTCCACCGGCCCGAGCGCGTCCTCGACCGCGTCCACGACGGACTCGACCTCGGCCGCGTCGGTCACGTCCACCGGGAACGCCACCACCCGCAGGCCCTCGGCGGTCAGCTTCTCGACCGTCTCGGCCAGCAGCGCCGCGTCACGGTCCAGCGCGGCGACCACCGCGCCGGACTCGGCCACCTCCCTGGCGACCGCCGCGCCGATCCCGCCCGCGGCTCCGGTGACCACGCCGACCTTGCCGTCCATCGTGCTCCCTCACTCGAAGATCAGTCCAGGATCAGTTCGGGGCGGTACAGCTCGAACCAGGCGTCGAAGTCCAGAACCCGGTCCAGGTTGGTGCGCCGCGTCGGCGCCATCGCCCGCGGGTCGAGTTGCACGGTCTCCTCCAGCCAGGAGCGCTCCACCAGCGCGAACACCGGCCGGTCCGGCGCGATCAGCAGCTCCTTGGCCTGCTGCTGGAGCGTCGCGGCGTACCGGACGTCCTGAGTGGAGGGATACGGGCTCTTGGTCCGCTCCAGCACCGAGCGCGGCAGCACGTGCCCGGTCGCGGCCCGCAGCAGCGACTTCTCCCTGCCGTCGAAGGACTTCATCGCCCACGGCGTGTTGTACACGTACTCCACCAGCCGGTGGTCGCAGAACGGCACCCTGACTTCCAGGCCCACCGACATCGACGCGCGGTCCTTGCGGTCGAGCATCAGCCGGACGAACCGCTGCAGGTGCAGGTAGGACATGACCCGCATGGTGCGTTCCAGCTCACTGTCGCCGTCGCGGTGCTCGATCTCGCCGACCGCGCTCGTGTACTGGTCGGCGATGTAGCCGTCGATGTCCAGCGCCGCCGCCAGGCCCGCGGGCAGGTGGTCGGGCTTGGTGTTGAGCGGGCTCGGCGCGGCCACCCACGGGAAGGTGCGGGCGTTGCGCACGGCGTCGGTGTGGAAGGAGCGGTAGCCGCCGAACACCTCGTCGGCCGACTCGCCGGAGAGGGCGACCGTCGACTCGGTCCGGACCGCCTTGAACAGCAGGTGCAGCGAGACGTCCATGTCCGAGAGCCCGACCGGGATGTCCCGGGCGGTGAGCATCCTGCGGCGCACGTCCGGGTCGGTCAGGTCGGCGGCGTCGAGCACGATGTCGCGGTGCGCCGAGCCGACGTGCGCGGCGACGTCGCGGATGTAGGGGGAGTCCGGGGTGTCGCGCATGACGTCCGGGCGGAAGTTCTCCTCCTGCCCGGCGAAGTCCACCGCGAACGTCCGCACCCGCTCGCCCTGCTCGGCCAGGCGCTTGGCGGCCAGCCCGGTGAGCACGCTGGAGTCCAGCCCGCCGGAGAGCAGCACGCAGCGCGGCACGTCGGCGACGAGCTGGCGGCCCACGATGTCGTCCATCAGCTCGCCGACCGTGGCCACCGTGGTGTCCAGGTCGTCGGTGTGCTCGGCGGTCCGCAGCGCCCAGTAGACGTCGGTGCGGATGCCGTTGCGCGACACCGTGACCACCGCGCCCGGCGGCACCTCGTGCATGCCGCGCCAGAGCGCCCAGCCGGGGGTCTTGACCCAGCCGAACAGGCCGCGCAGCCCGTCCAGGTCGACCGCGCGACCTGCCAGCGGGTTGGCCAGGATCGCCTTGGGCTCGGACCCGAACAGCACGCCGTCGGGAGTGGGGTGGTAGTACAGCGGCTTGATGCCCATGCGGTCGCGGACCAGCAGCAGGCTCTCCGAGCGGGAGTCCCACACGGCGAAGGCGTACATGCCGTTGAGGTGCTCGGCGACGGCCGCGCCCCACTCCAGGTAGCCGTGCAGCACCACCTCGGTGTCGCTGTCGGTGCGGAACACGTGCCCGCGCGCTCGCAGTTCGGCGCGCAGCTCGGCGAAGTTGTACGCCTCGCCGCTGTAGGTCAGCGCGACCTCGTAGTCCGGCGTGCTGAACTCCATCGGCTGGGTGCCACCGGGCAGGTCGATCACGGCGAGCCTGCGGTGTCCGAGCGCGACGGCGCGGCGGACCCACGCTCCGTCGGCGTCCGGGCCGCGGCAGGCCATGGTGTCGGTCATCGCGGTGACGGCGCCCGGCTCGGCTCTCAGGTCACCGCGGTAGCTCACCCAGCCGGTGATGCCGCACACGTCAGACCCCGGCCAGCTTGGCGGTCATCAGGTCCCGGACGTCGGCGAAGGTGTCCAGCAGCTTGAACTCCGCGTCGGTCACCTTCACGCCGAAGCGCTTCTCCAGGTTGATCAGGATGTCGATGGCGGCCAGCGAGTCGACTCCCAGGTCGGTGACGAAGTCGGCGTCGTCGCTGACCTCTTCGACCGGCAGCTCCAGACTGGTGGCGACCAGCTGACGCAGGTCTTCGACGTCGAACTCGGCCATGGCGGGGTTCCTCTCGGGTTGCACTGGTCAGGCGGGCAGGAGCAGGAGCGCGGCGGTCTCGTCGGCGCCGGTGATGCTGGCCAGCACCGGCGCGGCGCCGTCGCGCAGCAGGGAGAGGGCGGCGGCGCACTGGAACACGCCCAGCGCGCCGGAACAGCGGCCCAGCCTGGCCTGCAACTCGGTTCCATCCATAATGGACATATCGGCGGCGCTCCCGGCCGCGCCCGCGCGCACGGCGGCCTGGTCCACCCCGTAGCGGTAGTCGCCGATCCGGGCGTGCGGGACCGCGCCCCGGCCCGCGGCCCGCTCCGCGGACTCCAGCACGAGGGCGACCGCGCCGTCGACGACGTCGGCGCCGACGAGCTTGTCGACCACCTCGCCCGCGGGCTCCACCCCGACCACGACGGCGGTGTCCGCGCGCCCGGCGGCGATCAGGGTGGCGGCCCAGTGCACGGCGTCCAGCCCGCTGGTCTCGCCGTTGCACAGGGTCACGTTCGGGCCGCGCAGCCGCCACCTGATGGCGATGGCGCCGGTGATGACGTTGCTGGAGGTCTGGGGCAGCCCGAGCGGCGTCAGCGCCTCCACGGTCTCCCGCGCGATCAGATCGGTGAACAGGCAGACGCTGTCGAGGTTGCCCAGGTTCGAGCTGACCACCACGGCGGTGCGGTCGGCGTCCCCGGCGAACTCCGCCTCCGCCAGCAGCCCGGCGTCGCGCAGGGCGGGCTCGGCGGCGCGCAGCGCCAGCCGGGTGGCCCGGTCCTTGTGCCGCAGGTCGCGGCCCAGCAGCGCGGTCCGCGGGTCGAACCCGCCCCCGCGCCGCTCGCCCAGCAGTTCGTCGTGGTCGCTCAGGCCCGCCACCGCGAGCCCGACTCCGGTCACCAGCACGCTCATCGGGCGGCCTCCAGGATCGCGACGGCGTTGATGCCGCCGAAGCCGAACGCGTCGATCTGGGCGGTGCGCACCGCGGTGGTGGCGGCGGTGTCGCGCACCAGGCGCAGGCCATCGGCCTCGGCGATCGGGTTGCGCAGGCCGCGCACGGGGGGCACCGAGCCATCGCGCATCGCCAGGACCGCCACCAGCGCGCTGTGCAGGCCGGAACCGCCCAGGGTGTGGCCGGTCATGGACTTGATCGCCGAGAGCAGCGGGCCGTCGGCGACGTCGGCGAACAGCGCGCTGAGCACGCTCGCCTCGGTCGTGTCGTTGAGCGGGGTCCCGCTGCCGTGCAGCATCACCAGGTCGATGTCGGCGGGGCCGACACCGGCCCGCCGGTAGGCGTCCTCGATGACCGCGGTGACCCCGGCCGCGTCCGGCGCGGTGGGGTGCGCGGCGTCGCAGTTGGCGCTGACCCCGCGCACCCTGGCGAGCACCCGGTCCGGGTCGGCCCCGGCCCGCCGCACCACCATGGCGGCCGCGCCCTCGCCCATGACCATGCCCCGGTGCGCCTCGTCGAAGGGCAGCAGCGCCTCCGGCGTCTCGTTCTGGGTGCGGTCCAGGGTGCCGAACGCGCTCTCGGTGATCGAGTCGGCGCCCGCCACGATCACCGTCTCCGCCAGACCCAGTTCGATCAGGTCCGTCCCCATCGCCAGCGAGTAGAGCCCGGCGGCGCACGCGTTGGCGAAGGTGTAGGTGCGGGTGATGCCGAAGCGGGTGCGCAGCGCCCGGCCGAAGTCCAGGTCCACCGGGTCGAACCCGACGCCGTCGCGCCACCACAGCTCGGCGCTGCGCTGCTCCCGCAGGGTGGTGCCGACCAGCACCGGCACGTCGGTGAGGTCGTCCAGTCCCGCCTGGGCCACTGCCTGCTCCACCGCGGCGCACAGCCACTCGGTCGCCCGCAGCGGCCGGTCGTCGCGGCCGGGGCGGTCATCGATCTCGTAGGCGTGCCGCATCCGGTACTTCGCCGGGTCGAACGCGCGCAGCGGGGAGCGGGCGTCGCGGCCCGCGCACAGCTCGGCGTAGATCTCCTCGGGGTCCGCGCCGACTCCGGCCACCGCACCCATTCCAGTGATGTCCCAGCTCACGACCTCGCCACCCGTTCCCGTAGTGCGAATTTGGCGACCTTTCCGGTCGTCGTGGTCGGCAGCGCGTCCAGGAACTGCACCCTGGCGGGCCGCTTGTACGCGGCGAGCCCGGTGCGCAACCGGGCCCGCACCGCGCGGCGGACGTCGTCCTCGGGGGTGCCGTCGGTGACCACGTAGGCGATCGCCTGCTGCAGCCCGTGCTCGTCGGCGCCGCCGACGACCACGCACTCGCGCACCCCGACCGCGCCGCGGACCACGGTCTCGATCTCCGCCGGGGCGACCTTGTAGCCGCCGAGGTTGAGGATGTCGTCGGCGCGGCACAGGTACTCGAAGTCGCCGTTCGCGGTGCGCCGCACCAGATCCCCGGTGTAGGCGCCGCCGTCGGCGAAGGTCGCGGCCCCGGACCGGCCGAGGTAGCCCAGCGCCACCGTCCGGCCCGCGATGTGCAGCCTGCCTTGGAGGCCGTCGCGGACCTGCGCGCCGCGCTCGTCGCGCACGGTGGCGGTGACCCCGGGCACCGCGACCCCGATCATCGCGTCGGCGCGCCGCTGCGCCGGGGTGGCCAGGACCACGTGCATGACCTCGGTGGCGCCCAGGCAGTTCATGAACTCCGCGCCGAAGGCGTCCCGGATCCGCTCGATGAGCGCGGGCGGGCAGCTCTCCCCTGCCGAGACGCACAGCCGGGGCGAGTCGAACCCGTCGGCGGCCCGCACCAGGTCGGCGTAGAGCCGGGGCACCGAGCAGAACACGGTCGGCCGGTGCTCCCGCAGCGCGGCGGCCACGGCGTGGCGGTCCACGGTGCCGCGCAGCAGCACCACCGCCGACCCGGCGGCCAGCGCGCACAGCACGGAACTGCCGAAGCCGTAGCCGAAGGACATCCGGGCGGTGGACAGCACGAGGTCGTCGGGGGTGAACCGGGCGACGCTGCCGAACCCGTCCAGCATGGCCGTGATGCCGCCCGCGGAGTGCCGCACGCCCTTGGGGGTGCCGGTGCTGCCCGAGGTGTACTGCACCAGCGCTTCTCCGCTGGTCAGCCACTGGTGTGGGGACCCCGCCGAGGTGCCTGGCGCGGCGCGGAGCCGGGCGCGGAG
Source organism: Actinokineospora guangxiensis (assembly GCF_042657845.1). Taxonomy (NCBI): domain Bacteria; kingdom Bacillati; phylum Actinomycetota; class Actinomycetes; order Pseudonocardiales; family Pseudonocardiaceae; genus Actinokineospora; species Actinokineospora guangxiensis. The sequence goes on from NZ_JBHSKF010000002.1 coordinate 717,572, forward strand.
CTCGTCGCCGGTGCTGACCGCCGCCCAGTCGTAGGCCGCGCGCAGCGTCTCCTGCCTGGCCTCCGGGAGGTCGAGGTGCGCCAGCGGCGGTCGGCTGTCGTCGACCAGGTACCGCAGGTCGGCGTCGGTGAGCATCGGCCCGGCCAGCACCGGGACGCAGCCCGCCCACCAGAGCCCGAGCACCGCGACCACGGTGGCGACCGAGTCCTCGGCGACCACCAGCGCCCGGGTGCCCGGCTCGACCGCGCCGAGCGCCGAGGCGTAGTCGGCGGCAGCGGCCCGCAGCCGCGCGTAGCTGACCTCGCCGACGTCCGGGTCGAGGTAGGCGCGCCGCTCGCCGCGGTCGCCGAGCAGCCTGCCGACCAGATCGACCGTGGTTCGCTCGGCCCGTTCGGCGACCAGCGCGGCCGCGTCGGCGACACTGCGCACGGCGGCGGCCTCGGCATCACCGATGGATATCCCGAATTCCCGCTCGAAATGTGTGATCATCGCGACCTTTTCCAGCGAGGTCGCGCCGAGGTCGTCGTAGAAGGAATCGTCGGCACCGAAGTCGTCGGCCGCGATCTCCACTATCTCGGCGACGATTTCCTGGATCCGATCCCGTATGTGTGAGCTGTCAGCAGGCGACACAAAACGCGAAGCTACACGGCTGACAGACCGTTGGACCCTACTCGAACGGGTAGGTATCGACCACCTCTCCGAGTAGGTCGCGGTAATCCCGATCCTGGTACGTTGCGGGACTGGAACTGTCAAATGGGCTAATTGCCCGGGTTGTGACAAGGTGGAATCAATGGCTCTCAGTTCCGTCACGATGGTGAATGCGCGGACGCGTGATTCGCTCGCGGAGCGCGCCGATTTCGGTGGCGGGAACGCGTGGCAGACGGCGTTGCTGACCAGTCCCGCGCCGGACGCGCCGCTGCTCGTCGCCGATCAGCCGCTGATCGACGCCGACGGCCGCGAGCGCGCGGAGTTCAGCATTCGCCAACTCGTCGCGCTCGCCGACGCCTGGTCGGCCTGGTATCGGGAGCGGGGGGTCCGGCCGCGGGATCGGGTGGCGGTCTGGCTCGACGACACGTTCGAGGACCAGGTGCACCTGACCGCGCTGGCCCAGCTCGGCGCGATAGCGGTGCTGATCAACGGCAGGCTGCCCGTCGAGTCCGCGGTCAGCCTGATCCGCCGGACGTCCCCGGTGGGGATCTACACCGACGAGCGGCACCGCGAGCTGCTGGCCCGCCACCACGACCTCGGCGTCGGCTGGACCACGACCCGCGCCGACATCGGCGCGCTGACCGGCTCGCTGGCCGAGCGGGACCGCTACCGGCACGCGGACACCGACCCGGTGGCCATCTGCCACACCTCCGGCACCACCGGCAACCCGAAGCCGGTGGTGTGGGCGCACCGGCAGAGCGTGGCGGGCGTGCAGTACCGGATGGCCAACTACCCCGAGCCGCCGGACGCGCTCATGCTGTCCGCGGCGCCGCACTCGCACTCCGGCGCGATCGCCTTCACTTTCTACGTCCTGCTCGCCGGGGTGCCGCTGGTGGCGATCAGCGACATCACCGGCCCCGGCCTGGCCCGCGGCATCGCCACCCACCGGCCGACCGCGGTGCTGTCGTTCAACCAGACCCTGGTGGAGATGCTCGACGCGGGCGCCGACCCCGCCGACTTCGACAGCGTGGCGGTGTGGATCAGCATCGGCGACTCCGCGCACGACGCGCACAACCGCGCGCTGGTGAAGCTGGGCGGCGCCACCGTCGACGGCGAGCGCGTGCCCGGCTCCATCGTGGACGACGGGCTCGGCTCCTCCGAACTCGGCTGGGCGGCGCTGCGGCACGTGGTCAGCGCGGACAGCCCGCCGAAGCCGCGACACCTCGGCACGGTCGTGCCGATCGCCGAGGTCGCCGTGCTGCGCCCGGACGGCACCAGGGCCGACACCGACGAGGTGGGCCTGCTCGGCGTGCGCAGTCCCTCGCTGGCGCACGGGTACTGGAACGACTCCGACACCACCTACCGCAGCCAGCTCTCCGGCTACTTCCTGTCCGGGGACCTGGTCTACCGCGACGCCGAGGAGCACTACTACCAGGTGGACCGGGCGGTCGACGCGATCCGCACGGCCCGCGGCGACGGCTACTCCATCCTGATGGAGGAGCTGGTCCTGTTGCACCTGCCGGAGATCGCCGACTGCGCGATGGTGGCTGGCAGGCACGACGGCGAGATCGTGGCGGTGGGCGTCGTGCGCCCGCGGGAGGACGCGAGCGGCGATCCCGCCGACCTGCTGCCCCGGGTCAACAAGGTGCTCGCCGAGGCCGGTCAGCCCGAGCTGTCAGTGCTGGAGATCGCGCGGGCCGAGTCCGACATCCCGCTGGGCGCCACCGGCAAGATCCTCAAGCGGGTGCTCAGGGAGAAGTACGCCGACCTGGCGACCTACCTGCCCGGCCGCCTGGCCGAGGTCACCGCGACCACGCTCCCGGTGGCCGCCGAGACCCCGGCCGCCGGGGAGGACACGGCCTGGATCACCGAGGCCAGCGCCCGCACGCTGGCGGGCAGGCTCGGCATCACCCTGCTGTCCATGTCCGCCGAGAAGGTCGTCGGCACGATGCCGGTGGCCGGGAACGAGCAGCTCCAGGGCATGCTGCACGGCGGCGCGTCGGCCGCGCTGGCCGAGTCGCTCGGATCGCTGGGCGCGGCCCTGCACGCCGGTCGCGGCAGGCTGGCCGTCGGGGTGGACATCAACGCGACGCACCACCGCTCGGTGCGCGACGGCGTGGTCACCGGGACGGCCACGGCGCTGATGCTCGGCCGCGCCAGCGCCAGCTACGAAGTGGTGATCACCGACGAGGCCGGCGACCGGGTGTGCACCGCGCGCATCACCTGCGCCGTGCAGCCGAAGAGCCGGTAGCGCCTCACCTGCTCGTCAGCACGCCCTCGGGCAGGCTGGCGAGCAGGCTGGCGACCGTGACCGCGCGCAGCGACGTGCGCCAGGCCTCGTGCGCGGTGCTCATCACCGTCTTGATCGTGCACGGGGCGCCGCACTGCTCGGGTGGGACGGCGGCCCGGCCGCGGCGGCGGATCTCCTGGCAGGTGAACGGCGGCGCGGAGCCCTCGACGGCCTCGACGATGTCCAGCACCGTGATGTCCTCAGCGGCCCTGGCCAGCCGGAACCCGCCCCGCGGGCCGGTCGAGGACTGCAAGATCCCGCTGCGCACCATGGCGTGCAGGTGCTTGACCAGGTACGCCTCAGGCAGGTCGTACTCGGCGGCCAGCACCTGCTTGGACAGCGCGGGGCCGTCCGGACTGCCCGCCAGCAGGACCGCGCAGTGCAGGCACCACTCGACTCCACGCGACAGCTTCACGCCGACCACTCTACTCGACCGGCCTATCATCGACATTTAATGTCGTTTATGCTCCGGACAGCAGCGCCCGTTCGCTTCCGAGGAGTGTCATGACCAAGGCTCTCTCCCCCGACGTGGCCAGGACGGCCACCGGCAGGGGAGCCATGCTGGCCGTTCTGCTCACGGCCGTGTTCATCGTGCAGTTCGACTTCTTCGTGGTGAACGTCGCGGCTCCGTCCCTGGAGAGCGACCTCGGCGCGGGCCCCGCCGCGCTGGAGCTGATCGTCGGCGGCTACGCCTTCGCCTACGCCGCGGGCATGATCACCGGCGGCAGGCTCGGCGACATGTACGGGCACCGTAAGCTGTTCGTGATCGGCGTGCTCGCCTTCACCGTCACCTCGCTGCTGTGCGGCATCGCGGGCAGCCCGGAACAGCTGGTGCTGGCCAGGCTGGCGCAGGGCCTCGCGGGCGCGATCATGGTGCCGCAGGTGCTCGCGGTGATCACCGCCGACTTCCCGGCCGAGTCCCAGGGGCGCGCGTTCGCCGGGTACGGCATGGCCGCCGGCCTCGGCTCGATCGCCGGGCAGGTGCTCGGCGGCGCGATGGTGCAGGCCAACCTCTTCGACCTCGGCTGGCGGCTGATCTTCCTCATCAACGTGCCCATCGGGATCGTCACCGCGATCGTCGCCGCCAGGGTGCTGCCCGACCGCAGGGACAACCCGCGCACCGGCCTCGACCCGATCGGCGCGGTCGGCGTGTCCGCCGCGCTGGCGCTGCTGCTGGTGCCGCTGGGCCTGGGCCACAGCGCGGGCTGGCCCGCCTGGACCTGGGTCTGCATGGTGCTCGCGGTGCCGGTGGCGGTGGCCGTCCTGTACTGGGAGCGGATGCTGGCCCGCCGCGACGGCAGCCCGGTGCTGGACCTGGCGCTGTTCCGGGTGTCCTCCTTCCGCGCGGGCATCATCGCCGGTGTCGCCTTCAACCTGTACTTCGGCAGCCTGATGTTCACCCTGACGCTGCTGCTGCAGAGCGGGCTCGACCTGACCCCGTTCGAGGCGGGCCTCGTGTTCTCGCCGATGGGCGTGTTCTTCTCTCTCAGCGCGATGTACGGCGGCAAGCTCACCGCGCGGTTCGGCATGAACTCGCTGATCGGCGGCAGCCTGGTCACCGCACTCGGCCTGGTGCTCTTCGGCGGCGGCCTCGCGCTGTCCGGCCCGGAGCTGAGCGTGGCGTGGATGGTCTTCTGCCTGGCGCTGATCGGCCTCGGCAACGGCGCGGTGCTGCCGTCGCTGATGGGCGCGTCGCTGATGAAGGTCCGGCCCGAGTCCGCCGGGGTGGCCTCCGGAGTGCTCACCACCTCCCAGCAGTTCTCCATCTCCGCGGGCGTCGCGGTGATCGGCGCGCTCTACTTCGGCGTGGTCGGCGCCCGCGGCGACGGCGCGGCGCACGCCGAGGCCATGCAGTGGTCGGTGTGGATCAACGTGGCACTGGTCTTCGCGGTGATCTCCATGGTGCTGGTGCTCAAGAAGATCGCGAAGGCCGAGCAGCCCTAAGGGATGTCTCGTAACCTGGTGTTGGGGTTGCGGGGTGGGTGGTTGATCATGTGTGGGTGCAGGTGATCTCGTCGTCGCGGTCGGAGTGGATAGCGCCGTTCACCGGGTTGGAGCCCGGCCAGTTCCGCAAGCTGGTGCGGGTGGTTGCCGCTCGGGGTGGTGAGGCGGTCACCGACGGTCGCCCGGGCAGGCAGTGGCGGTTGACGTTGCCGGACCGGGTGCTGCTGGTGGCGGTGTACTGGCGCACGAACCTGACCATGCGCCAGATCGGGCCGCTGTTCGGGGTCTCGCACTCCGCCGCCCACCGGGTCGTGGACTCCCTCGGCCCGCTGCTGGCGTTGGCCCCGGTCCGCAAGCGTCGCGTGGACCAGGTCGCGATCGTCGACGGCACCCTGGTTCCGACTCGGGACCACCGGGTCGCGGAGCGGTCGAAGAACTACCGCTACTCCACCAACCTGCAAGTCGCCATCGACGCCGACACCCGACTTGTGATCGCCACCGGCGACCCGCAGCCGGGCAACCGCAACGACTGCACCGTGTACCGGGACTCCGGCATCGCTGACCGACTGGCGGGCCGCCCGGTCATGGCCGACGGCGGATACCAGGGCAACGAGGGCGTGATCATGCCTTACCGCAAACCCCGCGACGGCGGCGAACTGCCCGACTGGCAGGAGGACCTCAACGCCGTCCACCGCACAGTCCGGGCCCGTGTCGAACACGCCCTGGCCGGGATGAAGAACTGGAAGATCCTGCGCGACTACCGCCGCGCGGGACACACCCTCGCCGTCACCGCCGCGGGCATCGCCTTCCTGCACAACCTCACCATCACCGGCTGACCACGCCCCACAAACTGAACCGACCTCCCACAAGATCAGTTACGAGACATCCCTTAGGCCGTGTTTCGGATGGGGGCGCGGCTATCGCGTGCCCCACATCTGAAACACGGGCTAGATGTCGACGATGCCCGTCCGCACCGCGTGCGCAGCGGCCTCCGCGCGGTTGCGGACGTGCAGCTTGCGGTAGACGTTCTTCAAGTGCCACTTGACGTTGTCGGCGGTGCAGCACAGCCTGCGGGCGATCTCGGAGTTCAGCGCGCCGTCGCAGACCTGCCGCAGGATGTCCAGTTCGGTCCTGGTCAGCTCCGGGTTCGCCGCGCCCGAGCGGGCCAGGAACCGCACCAGCTCCCCGCCGAGGCTGGGTGGCAGCCAGGACCCGCTGCGATGGGTCTCCAGGATCGCCTGCGCCGCCGAGTGCCCGCCGGGGCCGTCGACGGCGAAGCCGCGCACACCGTGCCTGGCGGCGGCGTAGATCTGGTCGTCACTCATCTTCCCGGCCACCAGCACCACCCGCGTGTCGGTGCCGATCACCGCCTGCAGCAGCGGTTCGCTGATGTCCAACTGCTCCATCCGCACCACCACGACATCACGTCGGCTGCGCCGCAACTCCGCCAGCCGCTCACCGGTCGCGTGCAGCACGATCTGCAGACCGCCTGACTCCGCGAGGTGGTCGACGAACTCGTGGTTGGCCCGTCCGCCCGAGGACACGACCGCCACCCTGATATCCCGCACGCATCCCCCCTGGTCCGATGTCCGTTGCACGGAACCACGGAGGCCGCCACGGGCAACATCCACCAAATGTCGTAGGACGGGGACAACCGCTAACCGGGTAACCTCAAGATCATCCGTCCGGCCCGCGCCGCCCATCGTTTGGAGTAGCGCCTACGAGAAAGCGCGCGCTCTGAGTAGGCGTGGCCCACTCGATCGTGTGGGCCCGATTCGCATGTCAGGCGCGCGGCTGCCGTGATCAGTCGAGCCGGTCGGCCTGACGAGCCCTCCTCGAACGGACTAGTGCGACAAGCGTCACACCACCGCAATCCGCGGGTAATGTTCAGGTTCTCGCGCCCCGAAGACGATCAGCTCGGTGTGGTTCTCGGGCCGAACCGACAGGCCGTCGTCCAGCCCCGGTGGCGAGTTCCGCGGAAGCCGGAGGCGCTTGGGTAGGTGGCGTGCCACCACCTACCCGAGCCGCGTGCCTGGCGGGCTCACGCCGCCTTGAGCACCATGAACCACGGTGAGGTGGCGCTCAGGTGGTCGACCATCGGCTGGCCGATCAGGGCGGCGAGGCCGTTCAGGGCCGCGCGGGTCTGGGCCAGTCCGGCGTTGCCGCCCAGCAGTTGCTGGATCTGCCAGGGGGTGCCGATCGGCAGCGGGAGTGGTGCGCCGTGTGCGATGCGGTGCGGTTGGCGGTGGAGGGTGTCGCCGCGGCCGAGGTCGCGGTGGGGGTTGAGGTCGTAGCCGTGGTCGCCTTGGGCGTAGCCGACGAGGCCGTTGGCGAAGGCGGCCAGGTTGGTGATCATGTTGGTGGAGTTGCAGATGCCGTCGTTCTCGTTGCAGATGTTGCGCACCGCCAGGGAGCCGTAGCGCTGTCCGCCCTTCATCGTCACGCCGGGCAGGATGGTCGGCACGTTGGTCTCGATGCCGCCTGCCACCCCGCCCGCGCCGCCGTATCCGAAGTCGCGCCGGGGGTTGCCGTAGAGCACGCCGTTGAGCAGGTGGTGCGGGACGACCGAGGTCCTGGCGAACCTCTCCAGCACGTCCCCGGCCACGACAGCGCCCTCGGAGTAGCCCGCCAGCACCAAGCGGGTCCCCGGGCAGGCGCGGTGGTAGCTGGTGACCGCCTGCTCCAGCTTCGCCGTCCCCTCGGCGACGGAGGCGTCCAGCGCGTTGCGGTCCACGATCGGGAAGACCCCGGCGTAGTACGGCACCTGCACGATCTGCCAGCCCGCGGGCGGGGCCGCGTTGAACCGGGACCGGTTCCAGTTCGCGAGTGTCTCGCCGTTGCCGTAGCCGTCGGTCTGGAAGACCGCGGTACCCGCGCACGCCTGGGCTTGGGCGGCCGTCGCCGGTGCGCCTCCCGCGACCATCGCTGTGGCCATCATCGCGACCAGCGTCATGGCGCGTCGTTTCATCGTCTGCCTTCCTGATGTGTGTTCCAGGCGTGCCGGGTCGCGGCTCGCCCTGTTCTTCATGTGGACGGGATCGCCGGTCCGGCGGTGGAGTTCAGCCAGGACCAGGCCGACCAACTGGAGAATCCGGTCTGCCATCTGTGGTAGACGCCCGCGTGGCTGGCCCCGAAGACCTCGATGCGGCCATCGGCGTTGGTGGCCGCGCTGATCTCCGTGCCCACGGTGCCGAACTGCTGCCACTGCGAGGAGGGCGCGTTCGGGTTCGTCTGCCAGCGGCGCGCGGCGGTGACGCCGTTGATCGCGATGACCTCCACCCGGCCGTCCATGGTGCGGGCGCTGGTCAACTCCGAGTTCGCCGGACCGTCCGTCCCGGTCCACGCGGACCAGGCGGTGCGGCTGCTCTGCCACCGGTGGAACACGCCGGTGTCGGTGGAGGCGACCACCTCGATCCGCCGGTCGACGTTGACCCTGGCGGCGATTCGGTGGCCCCCGGCGCCGAAGGTGGTCCAGCCCGTCCAGTTCCCGCTAGGAGTGGTCTGCCACGAGTGGTGAACGCCGTCGGCACCCCCGGCGTTCCTGCTCGTGTCCGCCCTGACCGCGACCGCCTTGCTGATCCTCACCTGCGCGGCCTTCTTCTGACGACCAGCGCCTCCACGCCCGCCAACCCGGCTGAGGCGGTCAGCCGCCGAAGGAAACGTTTCCGTTGATGTCCCTCGTCTGCAGGGCGCTGCCCGAGATGTCACCGGAGATCGTGTTGGTCACCCCGCCGCTCGACGCGGTCTGATCGACCTTGCTCGCGTTCCAGGTCGCGGTGAGCTGATCCCGGAAACCGGGCTCCTCGGCGGTGGCCTGCTGGAGGTGGTCGGCGAGCACGACGACCTCCGGAGAGTCCGCGGGCTTGCCCTTCGCGCTTTCCAGAGCGGCCGTCGCGGCCGGACGGTTGGCCAGCTTCGTCTTGACCAGTTCGTAGAGCGAACTCGCGCCCCGACCTGCCAGGGCGGCGGCGATGGAGATGAGGAACGGTTCGGGCATGGGGGTCCCCTCAGCGTTGTCCGGGCTCTCGATCACGGTATCAACGGCACGCGGAATCCGCGAAGCCGCGCGGTGGCCTGTCAGGGTGAATGGTTACTGCTTCTTCAGGGTGATGTCGCCGCAGCCGGGAGAAGAAATGGTGCCGGTCAGGTCGGTGGAGGTGATGGTTGCGGAAATGTCGACCATGTCGTAGCCGGGCGGCTGGTGAACCCAATGGGTCTGCTTCAGGGCAAGGGAGTCGCCGGTCAGGGCGCCCTCCATGAGATAGCGGCCGGTGGGGACGCCCGGGTTGGTGAGGATCTCGTAGAAGTGGAAGGAGGCCCGCAAGGATGATGGGTCGGTGCCGGATATGAGCGGCGACCAGGGGGAAAGGCAGGCCCACGTCCGCCGCCGCGCGGATGACGAGGCCGGTGAAGTCCGGGTCGATCGGCTCTCCGAGGATGGGCGTGCCGTCGGCGTTGACGCCGTGACCCGGTAGACGCGGCCGTCGCCGCGAGCGATCTGGACCTTGCCGCTCAGGATGGGGCGGACCTGGCTCTCGAAGCGTTCGCGGTAGGTGTACCAGTCCAGGAGCGGGTCGGTGGGGTCCAGCCATGTGGACGCCGACGCGTAGGAGCCGTCGTGGGGGCGTACGTCCATCAACCAGTGGCCGTACTGGCAGACCAGGCAGCCGGGGGTCGGGTCGAAGTAGTTGTAGGTGCCGACCGTGGTGCTGTCGGTCAGCCAGTTGGCCTTCTGGTACGTCGGCGTGCCGTTGTGGTGGTCCGGCATCAGGATCGCCTCGAACGACCCGCCCAGGGAGTCCTTGGCGGTGAACTTCTTGTTGTCCGCGCGGAATCCGATCGTGCAGGCCGCCAGGGACACGAGCGTGCCGGAACTCTGGTGGTAGGCCGATGTGCACGGTGACTGCAGTCGCCAGGGCACCCCGGCCCTGTCGACGTAGGTGTTCTCGGACTTGTCGGAGTACTCGACGTCGGGCGAGGCGTTGCCTTGCGGGGTCAGCGGCCACGCGGGCCGCATCGAGAAGAGGTAGACGCGGCCCTTGTGCCAGTCGTACTTCTCCGGTGTGGTCTGCGCGCTTCCGACAGCGCACGGCGACAGGAGCAGCAGCACGGCCACGAGGGCGGCGATCCGGCGGATCACTGTCCGCACCTCAGCGCCATCTCCTCGGTCCAGGTCACGCCGGCGTCGGCGTACAGGCCGGGCATCCGCTCGCACACCAGGCGGGCGACCTCCTCCCCGCACCCCAGGCGGTCGAGGCCCGCCTGGATCTCGCGATCGGCGGGAGCGGTGGCCTCGGGGCCGCCGATGTCAGCGGCACCCGTCTCGGCGGCGGTGACCGCCTCCACCAGCGCGGTTCCGTGCACGTCGAGGTACCGATCGACCAATCCGGCGCAGGTATCGCCCTCCACCGCGACAGGCGACGAGGGCGTCGCTGCCACACCCGCTGTGTCGCCGGCGCATCCCGCCACCAGACCGCATTCGGGCGACCATCTGGCTGTCTCGGGGTCAGAAGCGCTCGTTGGAGGTCGTCGCGATGCGGAAGCCGTGGCGGGTGTCGGTGTGGGTGCAGCTGATGCCGGTCTGGGCCGAGGTGCAGGTGAAACCGAGCGCGGTCAGCGAGGCGCCGTAGGGGAGGGGGCGGCCGGGGTCGCCGAAACCGCTGTCGTAGATGACCCCGCCGGTGCAGATGAAGTCGGTGTTGCCCGTGGCGTCGACGAACAGGCCGCCTCCCCACGAGATGTGCTCCGAGCAGTCGGCAGGTCGGGGCGGGATGGGGTCGGTCTCGCCGTGGCACCCGGCGGAGGGCGGCTCATCGGCGACGGAGCCGAGGATGCCGCAGATGAAGCGGCCGGACGGTGAGCTGAAGTAGTAGCGCTCCCAGTCGCCTGCCGCGACGAAGCGGTAGTCGGCGGGGTTGGCCGTGGTCGTGGTGGGCCGATCGCTGGTGACGGTGACGGTGAAGGTGTCTTGGCCGGTGAGGGAGAGGTAGATCCCCTGCAGGCCGCCGAAGACGAGGGCGGCGCCTTCCGCGAGGACCGCGAGCACCATGACCGCCAAGCCGGTGAGAACGCCACCCATCGCCTTGACGAAAGGCTCTACACAGGACAGGACCGCTTTCGCCATCGCGGCGATGGCGGAACCGTCCACCGTGGTGATCCCGGCAGCCTCGACAGCGTCGCCGAGGCATGAGACCACTTCCGCGCTGTCGGCCAGACCGCCGAGATCGACCTTGAACAGGGCGGCCGCGGTGGTGATGGCGAAGAGGAGGTCCATGGCCAGCCAGGTGCCGACGTCGACCTTCGCGGCGATGGTGGCGGGCAGCGCGCCGCGCGGGAAGCGGTAGTTCGCGGTGCCGCCGGGCGTCAGCAGTCCCTCGGCGTAGGGGCGTTCGGTCGCCAAGGTGTTGTAGGCGGCGAGGAGGAAGCCTGCTGTCGCGTCAAGGGAACCTTGCGGTGCCAGCACGGCGTTCGGTTTGGCGCGGGTGCGCCAGGGGAGGGGAGAGTTCGACGTCAGGTCGACTTCGAGGCCTTGGGCGTCCGCTTTCAGGCACGCCCACAGCGGTGGGTTCGCGGTCGGGGAGAAGTCCTTGTCGGCGGTGATCTTCCCGCCTCCCGGGGCTTCTGCGGGCTGTCCGGCGCAGTCGGGCCGCGCCGTGGTGATCCCGGTCGCTTCCGTCACGGCCCGCATGACGTCGCGTCCGAACGCTTCCAGGTCGAGGAATCCGGGCCAGAACCCGCTCAGATGGTCGACCGCCGCCGTGATCGTCCCCGCCGCGGGGTCGTGCCGCCCGGGGATCAGGTGTGGCTCGCCTCCATCAGACGGCTGGGTCAGCACCACCGGCACCGTGCCCTCCGGCGCGGGACCCGCCAACGGCAATGTCACCTCCAGCGGTCGAGCGGGCTGGCCGCTGGACAGGCTGATCGTGACTCCTTCTCCCCGCCCGACCGTCAACCCCCGCAACCGGTCCGGCACGCCCTCCGTCCCACCGGAGACGGTCAACTCCGCGCCCACCGGAGCCATCCCCGCACCTCCGATCACCCGCACCCCGCCCCAGCCGACCTCCACCCCATCCGGACCCACCACCCCCACGCCCCGGCCGGCCGAGGCGACACCCCCGACCGACCCTGAACCGAACCACCCCGCCCGCACCGCCACGACCCCGCCCGCCACAAGGCTGACGACGAGTACGACAACACTCCACAGGACACGCCCGCGAACCCTGGAACCGACAGCCATGAACGTTAGATAGCGCCGACCTCCCCCACCGTTACCCCTGTCGGCCGTGTGCCGAGGTGATGCTTGTCCCGACCACAGCCGAGCCTCAGTGTCCGCAGTTCAGTCCGCCTGACGAAGGCGCTGCCCGTCCACGGTCTCCTCCTCGACGATCTGCGCGAGGAGGATCGCGTCGTCGTCCTGGTCTTCTCCTGCCGCGGTGAGGTCGAGTGCCGTCAGGTTGTGCTTCTCTCGCAGGAATCGCTCCCGGTAGAGGTGCTCGGCGTCGTTGGTGAGGCTGGACAGCAGGCGGGCGTTGAGGCCTGCCCCGATAGCGATGCCGATGATCGGCACCGCCTGTCCGAGTTTCTGCTTGGTCAGTCGGGTGGCGGTGCGGTCGTAGAACGCCTTGACGATGCGGGTGATGCTGTTCTTGTTCAGCTGTGACCATGTCGCGTTGCGGGCGAGGTCGTTGACGATCTTGTTCAGGTGAAAGTACGCGGCGCTCTTGCCTGTTTGCTGGGCCATCCCGAAGTTGAGGACGGCGAGCGCGAAGACCTGCTCCTGCGGCAGTTCGGTGTCGTAGCCGTAGTAGGCGGCGGTGTGCGCGATCGACCTGCTCATCGCGGCCAGGACGAGTGCGGTGTCGGCGGCCATCGCCGCGGCGACCGTGCCCGCACCCGGCGCCGCTGCGGCGCCCGCGCCGAACACGCCGCCCGCGGTCGCCAGCAACTCGCCCCCGGAAACCGCCAGCCCGGCGGCGGCGCCCTCGATCGTGCTGAAGGCGGTGTAGCCCAGCCCCAGCCGAGGTTTCACCTTATCGATGTCGCGCAGGTCGAGCCGGTGGATGTCGCCCAACTCGCCGACAGCGTGCCCGCGCTTGGTGTAGGCCGCGACGACCGCCTTGCGCCGAAGCGACGCGTCGCTGGCCTTGGTGACCAGCTTCAGCACCCCGTCGACCGAATCGCGGACGATCACAGCCATCCGCTCCGCCCCGGGGACCTGCTCGAACCGGCTCGTGACGACCTCGCGCCCTTTGCCGATGCGGTCGCGAACACGCTGCGCAAGCACGTGCCGCTCAGCGGCCGCGAGCCGCTCGTCGCGCCACCTCTCGACGTCTTCCCACGCGGCGCGCTCATACGGGCTCATCTGCTCGATGCCCACAACCAGCCTTTCCTGAGGAACCCCCGACGCTCCGGCGGTGGGCTATCACAGCCGGGTGAGGAGTCGCGCGCCCGGTTCCGCTGAGCTGCGCGCTTTCCGTCACCTCACTCCACTGCTTGATCGCTCACCAGCACATCGGGATAGCGACCGCGGTGTTACGCACTTCGACGGAAGGGGCGACTCGGTAGTGACCTCTCCGGTACGCCGAACGCGACCTGCGCAGGGGCGCGTCGCTCGTCCGAGCTGAGCAATTCCGCCATTCGGTCATCTCGGACCGGAAGATCTAGTACTTTCCGTTGAGTGGTGCTCACCCTGTGGGACGGTCCGGCGTCGGGTCGAGCCGGGATGGGGTGACTCGGCCGTGCCTGAACCCGCGACTCGGCGGCTGGCAGGCTGCGCCCCGCCGCTGCGTGCCGTCCCCGCCGTCGCCGTTATGCTCCTCGCCGCGGGCTGCGGGAGCACGCCCGAGCCGGAGTACGCGGGCATCTGCGTCGATCCGGTGACCCAGGTGCGCTTGGACGACGGCAGGTGCGGCACTCCCGACGAATACGGGAACGGGTCGCTGTTCGGCGGCTACTTCTTCTGGATCTCCACCCGATACCGCGGCACCGTGCCCGCGGTCGGTCATCATGCCTCGACCACACCGGGTACGCGCACGGTGTCGCGGGGATCAGTCCTGGCCACCGGCGTGCCCCGGGCCGGGGGGTCCATGCAGGCCATCGTGCGCGGTGGGCTCGGCCACACCGGCGGCAAGTCAGGTGGCTCCTGAGCCTGGCTGCGGCTTGTGCCGCGGGACGCCGGTTCAGCCGGACGCCGCCACGGCTGACGAGCGCGGCACGGGTGCGGTCCCGGACCGCGGGCCGGCGAACTGTCGACGCGCGGTCCGGGAACAACTCAGCAGCTGTTGGTGCTTCTGATCGCCTTCTTCTGTCCAAGGGAGACAGTGACGCCCTCGACGGTGGGGCTGGTGTCGATCGAGCCGCCCGCGGTGATCTGCTCGTAGTGCAGGTGTGGCGCGTAGTCGCCGCCGCTACCGCCGACCGTGCCGATCCTGGTTCCCCTCGACACCGCCATCGACTCGCCTGCACTGCGCGCCATCGTGGCGAGGTGGGCGTAGCGGGTCCTGGTGCCGTCCCCGTGGGTGACGACCACGTACCTGCCGTAGGCCATGACGCCGACGTCGCCGTCCGCGGCCGAGAGGGTCGAGTAGAACCGAGCCGTGCCCGCGGCGGTCGCCCGGACCGGTTCGTCGCCGATGGCGTCACCGCCGTAGCTCTGCCAGTCGATGGAACCCGACGGGGAGTGCCCGGGAGACCAGTTGTTGGCGTAGAAGGTCTTCCCGCAGTTGAACGGACTGCTGTGCGTCGCCATGATGCCGACGTCCTGCCCGTAATCCTCGACGGCCTGCGCCGGGGCGACGCCCGTCAGGCCGAGAGCGGCCAGTGCGGCGACGCCCGTCGCGACCGCACCACGCCTACGGGGCAACGCTGCTGAAGCGGTTGATGACCTCACGTGCGCTCTTCTCTCCCGCCGTCGGCGGGGTTGCAGGTGTCGAAGTGTGATCCTTCCCCGTGACGACATGGGCACACAAGTAACGGACGGGATTGGTGATTTCTTACCGTTTGCCGTACGTCACTGCCGAACTGCTCGGTCCACCCGGTTGTGGTGCAGGTGATCCCCGTTCCCCTCACGGAAGGGCCTCGGCGAGCCTGCGACCGGCGGTGACGGCGTCGTGGGCCAGCGCGGTCGCCAGGGTTCCGCCATGGGCCAGGGGGATCAGGGACCACCAGTCGCCGCTGACGGGATCTGCGGTGTGCGGCTCGCCGACGCGTAGTTCGGTGGCGAGGACGCGGTGGCCTGCCAGGCCCGCCGGGGAGGCGTCCAGGGTGGGATCGCCGATGGTGAGGCGTTGGCGCAGCAGTGCGACCTCGTCCCGGATGACGGTCCAGTCGCTGACCAGGCTGCCCGGCTGCTCGTCGGTGCGGCCCAGGACCAGGGTTTCCCGGCAGCGCAGGCGGGCCGTGCCGGACAGGGTGGCGTGCAGCGAGGTGGTGTGCAGGGCGCGGGTGGTGACCACGGTTGGTTCCGGCGCGTAGTCCAGGGAGCCGCCGTCGGCCACCTGGATGTCGACGGCGGCGCGGCTGGGTTCCGCGCGGGGACCCGGCAGCACGACGGTGGCCGCCACCCCGGCGAGCACCAGTTCCGCGCCCGGTCCGACCTCGACCGCCAGGTGCAGGTCGTCGCCGCCGAGGGGCGAGGCGGCGCTGCCCACCAGGTGCACGGTGACCGGACCGGGGCCGCGGCGGGGCACCAGGGTCAGCGGGGCCGCGGACTGCAGCGCACGCAGCACCGTCCGCCCGCCGACGCGCTCGGCCACGACCCGGGCCCTGGCGATCACGCGAGCAGGCCCCGCACCCAGGCCGCGACGTCGGGCGCGTCCGGGGTGTCCACCAGGGATTGGCTGATCACCGGGAGGTTCCCGCGCATCCGGTGGGCGTCGGAGGTCATCACGTCGAGGTCGGCGCCGACGAGCGGGGCCAGGTCGGTCTTGTTGATGACCAGCAGGTCGGCGGTGGTGACACCGGGGCCGCCCTTGCGGGGCACCTTGTCCCCGCCCGCGACGTCGACCACGAAGACCTGGGCGTCGACCAGGCCGCGGCTGAACACGGCGGTGAGGTTGTCGCCGCCGCTCTCGATGATGATCAGCCGGACGTCGGGGAAGCGCTCGGTGAGGGTGTCGACGGCGTCGAGGTTGGCGGTGATGTCGTCGCGGATCGCGGTGTGCGGGCAGGCGCCGGTCTGCACCGCCTCGATCCGGTCGTCGGCGAGCACCCCGGCTCGGCGCAGGAAGTCGGCGTCCTCGGTGGTGTAGATGTCGTTGGTCACCACGGCGAGGTCGACCTCCCCGCGCAGCGCCCGGCACAGCGCCGCGACCAGCGCGGTCTTGCCGCTGCCGACCGGTCCGCCGATGCCGATGCGCACCGCGCGGCCCGCGGCCGGGGCGGGGGAGTGGCGGTCGGGCTCGGTTTCGGTCGGGTCGAAGGAGACCGGGTGGCTGTGGCCGTGATCAGCTGGCAAAGAGACGCACCTCCGCGTGGTGGTTGCGGAGCTGGGACTCCGCGAGCAGGTCAAGGCCCGGTGACCCGGGGGCGGGCAGGGCGGCCGGGTCGTCGCGGGCGGTCGCCGCCGCGCGCTCGGCCTGGTCGCGCAGGGCCGGGGCGAGGTCGGCGACGGCGGCGTTGACCGCGAACGGGTCGAGCCCGAGCAGTCGGATCGCCGCGCTCGCCGGGCCGCTGACGGCCAGGTATCCCGCCGCCGCGGCGGCTCCCGCTGGGCTCCCGCCCGCGAGGGTCGCCAGCGCGCCCAACACGATCGGGTGGTGCGGGCGCGGGGTCGTCGCGGCCAGTGCGCGCAGTTCCTCGGACGGCCACGCCACCGCGCCCGCGCGCAGTGTCGCCCGGCCCTGCGCCCGCGAGGCCGAGCGCTGGGCGGGGGAGGGGGTGCGGGCGTCGAGCTCGGCGTCGAGCCGGGCCCAGTCACCCATCCGGGCGGCCGACGCGGCGGCGAACACGGCGGCCAGCTCGCCCGCGGTGCGCAGCCTGCCCGCGAGGAACGCCCGCAGGCTCGGCACGTCGACGACCAGCCCGCGGGCCACGGCCTCCTCCAGGCCGCCGGAGTGGACGTGGCCGCCGCCGGGGAAGCGGGAGTCGGCCAGCAGCAGCGCGGCGATGTCCACGGCTAGAAGAGGAAGTAGCGCTGCGCCATGGGCAGCACGTCGACAGGACGGGACTCCACCAGGTCGCCGTCGATGGTCACGGCGAAGCTGTCGGCGTCGACCCGGACGTCGGGCAACGCGTCGTTGAGCAGCATGTCGGCCTTGGACACCGAACGGGTGTCGGTCACCGGGACGACGGTGCGGGCCAACCCCCACCGCCCGGCCAGGTCGCCCTCGGCCGACGGCGCGACGAACAGCAGGCTGCTCGCCGCCGCCACCGGCGGGGCGGCACCGTACATGGGACGGGCGAGCACCGGCTGCGGGGTGGGGATGGAGGCGTTGGCGTCGCCCATCGCCGCCCACGCCACGAACCCGCCCTTGAGCACCGCGTGCGGGCGGACGCCGAAGAACTTCGGCTCCCACAACACCAGGTCGGCCAGCTTGCCGACCTCGACCGAGCCGACCTCGTGGGCGATGCCGTGCGCGATGGCCGGGTTGATCGTGTACTTGGCGACGTAGCGGCGAGCCCGCAGGTTGTCGGCGGCGCCGTCACCGGGCAGCGCGCCGCGGCGCAGCTTCATCACGTGCGCGGTCTGCCACGTGCGGATGACGACCTCGCCGACGCGCCCCATGGCCTGGGAGTCCGACCCGATCATCGAGATCGCGCCCAGGTCGTGCAGCACGTCCTCGGCGGCGATGGTGCTGGGCCGGATGCGGCTCTCGGCGAAGGCCAGGTCCTCGGGCACCGACGGGTTGAGGTGATGGCACACGATGAGCATGTCCAGGTGCTCGTCAATGGTGTTGACGGTGTGCGGCCGGGTCGGGTTGGTCGAGGAGGGCAGCACGTTGGGCAGCCCGACCACGGTGATGATGTCGGGCGCGTGCCCGCCACCGGCGCCCTCGGTGTGGTAGGCGTTGACGGAGCGACCGGCGATCGCCTCCACAGTGGACTCGACAAACCCGGACTCGTTGAGCGTGTCGGTGTGGATGGCCACCTGCACGCCGGTCTCGTCGGCTACCCGCAGGCAGGCGTCGATGGCCGCCGGGGTGCTGCCCCAGTCCTCGTGCAGCTTGAACCCGCCCGCGCCCGCGCGGACCTGCTCCAGCAGCCCTTCCCGGCTGACCGTGTTGCCCTTGCCGAGGAACAGGACGTTCACCGGCTGGTGGTCCATCGCCTGCATCATCCGGCCCAGGTTCCACGCGCCCGGGGTGACGGTGGTGGCCTTGGAGCCCTCGGCAGGCCCGGTGCCGCCGCCGATGAGCGTGGTGACCCCGGAGGCCAGCGCCTGGTCGGTGATCTGCGGGCAGATGAAGTGCACGTGGCAGTCGATGCCCCCCGCGGTGAGGATGCGCCCGTTGCCCGCCATGACCTCCGTGGCCGGCCCGATCACCAGCGCTGGATCGACCCCGTCCATGGTGTCGGGGTTGCCCGCCTTGCCGATACCGCAGATCCGCCCGTCCCGAACCCCGACATCGGCCTTGACCACACCCCAGTGGTCGAGGATCACCGCCCCGGTGATCACAAGGTCAGGCGCGCCCTGTGCCCGGGTGGCCATGCCCTGGCCCATCGACTCGCGGATCACCTTGCCACCGCCGAACAGCACCTCGTCGCCCGCGCCCGCACCACGACTGCGGTCCTCGGTGACCTCGATCAGCAGGTCCGTGTCGGCGAGCCGGACACGGTCACCGACAGTCGGCCCGTACATCTCGGCATAGCGGTGGCGCGACAGCCGGCTCACAAGTCACCGACCCGATCGCCGCGCAGCCCCGGCACAACCCGACGGCCCGCGATGGGCACCAAGTCGACCTCCCGCTCGACCCCCGGCTCAAACCGCACCGACGTCCCCGCAGCAACGTCCAACCGATGCCCCCACGCCCGCTCCCGATCGAACCGCAACCCCGGATTGACCGCCGCGAAGTGATAGTGCGACCCGACCTGCACCGGCCGATCCCCGACATTCACCACCTCCAGCCGCACCCGAGCCCGCCCCGGGTTCAGCTCGACCGGCTCCTCGCCGCACAGCACCTCGCCTGGCCGCATCCTCAGCGCTCCTCACGGGATCGGATCATGCACGGTGACCAGCTTGGTCCCGTCCGGGAACGTGGCCTCGACCTGGACGGAGTCCAGCATCTCCGCAACCCCGTCCTGCACCTGCTCCCGGGACAGGACTTCCCGCCCGCTGGCCATCAACTCCCGGACCGCCAGCCCATCGCGCGCACCCTCCACCACATGCGAGGTGATCAACGCGACCGCCTCCGGGTAGTTCAGCAACACCCCCCGCTCCAACCTGCGCCGAGCCACATCAGCGGCCACATGAACCAACAACTTGTCCCGCTCATGCGGCGTCAGGTGCACGGCGATCCGTTCACGGTCGAGAGCGATACCTTGGCCCGACATTCTAGTGCCGCCGTCCGGTCAGGGGCTGCCGCAACCGGATCACAGGCGTGTTAACACCACCGGGCCTGGTCCTGGCTCGTCACCACGGGCGGCGATGGAGGCGCAGGTGCCCAACGAGGGACGTCACCAGGGCGGGCGGACGCCGTTCGGGTACGAGGTGGTCGACACCGGCCTGCACCGCTGGTGCCCCGAGTTCTCTCCGGCACGGGTGGTGGTCAGGTACACGACGAGGCCGGGAACAGTCGCCATCAGGGTGATGACGGCCGCGTCGAGGGGCGTGAGCGCCTGGGTTCCGAGGAAGGCGCGCAGCGGGGGGAGGTAGATGGCCGCGAGGTGCAGCAGGAGCGCGCAGGCGGCGGCTGTGTCGAGGAAGCGGAGTCCGGGGGAGGGGGCGCGGAGGGCGAGGGCTGTGCCGAGTTGGGCTAGGCCGAGGGTGAGGAAGACGGCGGTTTGCCAGGGGCGGCCGGTGGTGTGCGCCCACCACCCTGCGAGCAGGGTGGTGGCGGCGATGAGGGCGCCGGTCCAGGCGACTTTGCCCCAGAGGCCGGTGAGGATGGCGGTGTCGGGGGAGAGGGGGCGGCGGCGCATGAGGTCGGGGGTGGGGGGTTCGGCGCCGATGGCGACGCCGGGGATGCCGTGGGTGAGCATGTTGATCCAGAGGATCTGGGCGGGGAGCAGGGGGACGGCCATGCCGAGGAGGGGGCCGAGGAGCATGACGGCGACTTCGGCGGCGCCGCCCGCGAGGGCGTAGCGCAGGAAGGTGCGGACGTTGGCGTGGATGCGCCTGCCCTCTTCGATGGCGTGGGCGACGGTGCTGAGGTTGTCGTCGGTGAGGACGAGGTCGGCGGCTTGGCGGGCGACCTCGGTGCCGTCGCCGCCCATGGCGATGCCGATGTCGGCGCGGCGCAGGGCGGGGGCGTCGTTGACGCCGTCGCCGGTCATGGCGACGACGTGGCCGCGCTCCTGCCAGTCGGCGATGATGGCGAGCTTCTGCTCGGGGAGCACGCGGGCGTACACGGTGGGCAGGTCCGCGTCGTCAGGTTCGGGAGCGGCGCTGACCTCGGGGGTGTGGTCGGCGATGCCGACGCGGGCGGCGATCGCGCGGGCGGTGTCGGGGTGGTCGCCGGTGATCATCAGGAGGTGGATGCCCGCGTCGCGGAAGGTCTGGACGGTGGCCGCGGCGTCCGGGCGGGGTGGGTCGGTGATGGCCACGAGTCCGATGAGCCCGTCGGTCCCCTCGACGGCGGCGAGCACCCGGTAACCCGACGCGGTCCACGAGTTCACGATGCCGTGGGCCGGGTCATCGTCGGCCAGCAGAACCTCCGGTGCGCCTTTGGTGATCTCCAGCCGTCGGCCGTCGGGGCCGCCGTGGATGGTCGTCATGCGCTTGGTGGCGCTCTCGAACGGGATTTCCCCAACGCGCGGGTAGGTCGCGCGGATGGCTGAGGACCTCATTCCCGCTTTGGCGGCGGCGACCACGAGGGCGACCTCTGTGGGGTCGCCGAGGGGACGCCAGTCGCCGCCGTCGTCCGGTGGGCGCAGGTCGGCGTCGTTGCACAACACCAAGGCGCGCAGCAGTTCGGTGTAGCCGGCTCCGGTGATCTCACCGGCGGGGTCGTAGCCGCTGCCGGTGAGGCGGGCCTCGCCGCCGCCTGGGGTCCAGAGCCGTTCGACGACCATGCGGTTCTGGGTGAGCGTGCCGGTCTTGTCGGCGGCGAGCACGGTCACCGACCCGAGAGTTTCCACAGCGGGCAGGGAACGGACCACTGCCGCGCGGCGGGCCATGCGGTGCGCGCCGAGGGCCAGGGCGAGGGTGACGACGGCGGGCAGCGACTCCGGGACCGCCGCGACGGCGAGGCTGATCCCGGTCAGCGCGACCTCACCCGCGCCGCGGCCTTGGACCAGCCCGATGACCGCCACCAGGGCCGAGAGTCCGACGGCCGCCAGCGCCAGGAGCTTGCCGAGGGCGGCGAGCCTGCGCTGCAACGGGGTCGGTCGGCGCTTCTGCGCGCCCAGCAGGGCGGCGATGCGTCCGAGCGAGCTGTCGGTCCCGGTGCGGGTGACCAGCCCGCTCGCCCGCCCCCGGGTGACGACGGTGCCCGCGCGGACCTCGCCGCCGTCCTTGTCCACCGGGACCGACTCGCCGGTCAGAGCGGCTTCGTCGACCTGGAGCAGGTGGTGGGTGAGCAGGTCGGCGTCGGCGGGCACGATGTCCCCGGCTTCCAGCAGCACCACATCGCCCGGCACGACCTCGCCCGCGGGGCGCCGGCGGACCACGCCGTCGCGCAGCACCCGCGCGGTGGGCGCCGACATCGATCTCAGCGCCGCCAGCGCCCGCTCGGCGCGCAGCTCCTGCGCGACGCCGACGGCGGTGTTGAGCACGATCACCGCCGCGATGACCGCGGTGTCGGTCAGGTCGCCGAGCGCGCTGGACACCGCGATCGCGGCGATCAGCAGCAGGAGCATCGGGTCGCGCAGCTGCGCGAGCACCCGCGAGAAGACCCCGGGCCCGCGGGGCTCGGGGATGGTGTTGGGCCCGTGGACGTCCAGGGCGGCCGCGGCGTCCTCTTCGGACAGCCCAACGGTGGTCGGCGTCATGGCTCAAGCCTTCCGCCCCGGATGGGTGCGGTCCAGGTGCCGAGGTGCCGGCCGGCCGCGCCGCCGGTCCCTCGCTCCTGGGGCCGAAAGTCCCCGGTCACGCGCCGCTTGCGGCACTGGGTGCGCGCACCCGGGGGCGGGAATGGTGTTCGCATGACCGGAGCGCGGGAGATGCTGCGATGACCACGACCGTGCCCGCCGGGCTCACCACGGCCGAAGCGGCCACGCGGCTGCGCCGAGACGGGGCGAACCTGCTGCCCGAACCCCGCAGGCAGCCGGCGGTCCTCGCCTTCGCGGGCCAACTCGTGCACTTCTTCGCTGTCATGCTCTGGGCCGCCGCGGCCTTGGCGGTCATCGCGGGCATGCCGGAGCTGGGCATCGCGATCGCCGTGGTGGTCGTGGTCAACGCGGTGTTCTCCTTCGCCCAGGAGTACCGGGCCGACCGCGCCGCGCAGCGGCTGCGCGACTTGATGCCGGTCCGCGCGCGGGTGGTCCGCGACGGCCGGGTCGCGGTGGTCGAGGCTGAGCGGCTGGTGGTCGGCGATGTGCTCGTGCTGGAGGCGGGCGACCGGGTGTGCGCGGACGCGACCGCGGGGTCGGCCAGCGGTGTCGCTGTGGACGAGTCCGCGCTCACCGGGGAGAGCGTGCCCGTGCGCAAGCAGGAGGGCGATCGGCTCGTCGCAGGCACGCACGTCGTCGAAGGAGTGTGCCGGGCAGAGGTGACCGCGACCGGAGCGGCCACCCGGCTGGCGCAGGTCGCCGCGGTCACCGCGGGCGCGGCTCGTCCCACGAGCCCGTTGGCGGTCCGGCTGCACCGGGTCGTCCTCGTCGTGGCCGGGGTCGCGGTAGTCGTCGGCGCGGTCTTCTTCGGGGTGGCGCTGCTGCTGGACCTGCCGCTGACCGAGAGCTTCCTGTTCGCCATCGGGGTCACGGTCGCCCTGGTGCCGGAGGGCCTGCTGCCCACGGTCACCTTGTCGCTGGCGGTGGCCGCCCGCAGGATGGCGGCGAGGAAGGCGCTCGTGCGCAGGCTGGAAGCCGTCGAGACGCTCGGTGCCACGACTTTCATCTGCACCGACAAGACCGGCACCCTCACCCGCAACGAGATGACCGTCGTGCGGGCGTGGACACCCGGGGGCCCAGCGGTGATCACCGGCAGCGGCTACAGCGCCGAGGGCGGTGTCGAGGGGACACCCGCCGCGCAGGCGGGGCTGTCCGCTCTCGCCGACTCCGCGTCCCGCTGCTCGCCCGACGCCAGGGTGCAGACCCACCACGGGCATCTCCGCCCGGTCGGGGACCCCATGGAGGTCGCGCTGCACGTCCTCGCCGCCAAGCTCGGCGTTCCCACCCCGCCCCCGCCGCGCTCGCGGGCCGCTTTCGACCCGCGCAGACGGCGCTCGTCGGTGCTCGACCGGGACGGCCGCCACGTCGTCGGCGCTCCCGACTCGGTGCTGCCCCTGTGCGGAGTGGTCCCCGAGGAGGCGCACCGCCAGGTCGCCGACCTCAGCGCGCTCGGTCTGCGGCTGCTGGCCGTCGCCCGCACCGCCGATCCGGACGCGGGGGAGCGCGACCTCGACCTGCTGGGCCTGCTCGCCCTGCAGGACCCGCCCCGCGACGACGTCGCCGAGGCCATCGCGGCGTGCAGGCGGGCCGGGATCGGCGTCGGCATGGTCACCGGCGACCACCCCGGCACCGCCGCCGCCATCGCCCGGGAGGTCGGCCTGAGCACCCCCGGCGCGCCCGTGCTCACCGGCGCGGACCTGCCCTCCGACGACCGCGCGCTCGCCGAGCTGGTCGACCACGACGGTGTGGTCATCGCGCGCGTCGCGCCCGAGGACAAGCTGCGCATCGCCCGGGCGCTGCAGGCGCGCGGGCACGTGGTGGCCATGACCGGCGACGGTGTCAACGACGGCCCCGCCCTGCGCGCGGCCGACATCGGTGTCGCCATGGGCGCCTCCGGCACGGACGTGGCCCGCGAGGCCGCCGACCTCGTCCTGCTCGACGACCACTTCGGCACGATCGTCGCCGCCGTCGAACTGGGGCGGGCGACCTTCGCCAACATCCGCCGGTTCCTCACCTACCACCTGACCGACAACGTCGCCGAACTCGCGCCGTTCGTGCTGTGGGCGCTCTCCGGCGGCCAGATCCCCCTGGCCATCACCGTCCTGCAGGTGCTGGCCATCGACATCGGGACCGACCTGCTGCCCGCCCTCGCGCTCGGTGCCGAGCCCGCCAACCCCCGCACCCTCCGCGGCCCCGCCCGCCGCGGCGAGCTGCTCGACGGTCCGGTGCTGCGGCGCGCGTTCGCCCTGCTCGGTCCGGTGCAGGCGCTCGCCGCCCTCACCGCTTTCCTCATCGTCCTGCTCCACGGCGGGTGGAGCTTCGGCGCGCAGGCCGACCCCGCCCTGCTGGCCGCCGCATCGGGCACCGCCTTCGCCGCCATCGTGCTCGGGCAGGTCGGCACCGCCTTCGCCTGCCGTTCGCAGACCCGCTGGGCCGGGTGGCGCGGCAATCCCGCGCTGCTGGCCGCCGTCGGGGCGGAACTGGCCGTGCTCGCGGTCTTCCTGTTCGTCCCGCCCCTGCCCGCCCTGCTCGGCGGCAGCGGCCCCACGGCGCTCGGCTGGGGGCTCGCCGCGCTCGCACCCGCGGCGGTGCTCGGCGCGGACCTCACCGCCAAGGCGATCAGGAGGCGGCGATGACGACCGTGCTCGCCCTCAACCCCGGCTCGTCCAGCCTGAAAGCCACGTGGTTCGACGGCGACGACCCGGTCACCGCGATCCGCGTCGACGGATGGGACGGCCGTACCGTGCCGCCGGAGGTCCTGTGGCAGCGCCCCGACCTCGTCGCCATCCGGTTCGTCCACGGCGGTGAGCGCACCGAGCCCGCCGTCCTCGATGACGCGGTGACCGTCGAGTTGGCCGCACTCGCCCCGCTCGCCCCGCTGCACCAGCCGCCCGCGCTGCGGTTGGCCGCTGCCGTGCGGCAGCGCTGGCCGGAGACCGCGGCGGTGGCCTGCTTCGACAGCGCCTTCCACTCCGGGCTCCCACCCCGAGCCCGGCTGTGCGCGCTCCCGCGCGGGCTCGCCGCCGAGCACGGCATCCGCCGGTTCGGGTTCCACGGGCTGTCGCTGGCCCACGCCACCCGGCGCGCCGCCGAACTGCTGCGGCGGCCGGTGGAACACACCGGGATCATCGTCGCCCACCTGGGGGCGGGCACGTCCGTCACCGCCGTCGAGGGCGGTGTCAGCGTCGACACCAGCATGGGGTTCAGTCCCTCGGAGGGACTGCCCGGCCGCACCCGCAGCGGCTCGCTGGATCCCGCCGTCCTCTTCCACCTGCTGCGCCGCGGCATGTCCCCCGGCGACCTCGAACGCACGCTCACCACCCGCTCCGGTCTGGCCGGGCTCAGCGGCACCGACGGCGACACCCGCTCCCTGCTCGCCGACCCCTCCCGCGACGCCGCCGAGGCAGTGGACCTCTACCTGCACCGGGTGCGCCGCGAGATCGCCGCCGCCCGCGCGTCGCTGACCCGCTTCGACGCGCTGGTCCTCACCGGGGGAGTCGCCGACCACAACCCCGACCTGCGCGCCCGCGTCGTCGCCGGACTGCGCTTCCTCGGCGTCGCGGGCGGACCCGAACACACCGACGCCGACGACGTGGTCACCGCGGGGGCCCCGCCCGTGTTCGCCGTCCGCACGCGTGAGGACCGCGAACTCGCCCGCCAAGCCCGCCACGCCACCAGGGACAGGAGCCTACGATGATCGCCTGGGAACGCCACCGCGCCGCCAGGGTGGTGGCGGCGTCCGCTGTGGACGCCGCCGAAGCCGCCGACCTGCTGGACATGCTGGGGCTCACCGCCGCCGAAGGCCGCGAGCCCGCCGCCGAGCCCACCCCGCCGCCGTCTCCGCGCCGGGCCTGCCGCGCCGACCGGATGGCCGGGCGACAGGTCGCGCTGGCAACCGTGGAGACGATCAGGAGGCCGCGATGACCACGGCCGTGCGCTCGGCGATGTCGACCCGCGTGCTCGGCGTGGACCCCCGCACGAGCGTCCAGGTCGCGCTCGCCGTCATGGCGCGCAGCGGGGTGCGGCACCTGCCGGTCATCGACCACGGCCGCTGCCTCGGGATCGTCTCGGAGGCCGCGGCGCTGTGGCACGCCTGGGCCGGGCACGGGGACGATCGGATCGGCGCGTGCATGCGCGCTCCGGCGTCCCAGGTCGACCAGGACGCGTCTCTGGAGGCCGCGGCGAAGGCGATCGCCACCTCCGGTGTGGACGCGGTCGTGGTGACCGCGGACGGTGCGCTGGTCGGCATCCTCACCAGCACCGACATCGTCCGCGCGCTCGCCGGCTAGGGCCGCTCACTCCGGGGTCGGCGCGGTGCCCTTGCGGAGCTTGCTGGACAGGACGGCGGCCTGCGTGCGGCGCTCCATCTGTAGCTTGGTCAGCACCTTCGACACGTAGTTCTTGACCGTCTTCTCCGCCAGGAACAGCCGCTCGCCGATCTGGCGGTTGGTCAGCCCCTCGCCGATCAGGTCGAACACCCGGCGCTCCTGGTCGGTGAGGTCGGCCAGCGGGTCGGACTCGGTGCGCTCGCGGCGGATGCGCTCCAGCAGGGCGGTGGTCGTGCGGGTGTCCAGCAGCGAGCCGCCCGCGGCGATGGTGCGCACGGCGGAGACCAGGTCGGTGCCGAGCACCTGCTTGAGCACGTAGCCGGACGCGCCGGCCATGATGGCCTCGAACAGGGCTTCGTCGTCGGCGAACGAGGTCAGCATCAGGCAGCGCAGGTCCGGGTCGGCCGAGCGCAGTTCGCGGCAGAGCGCGACCCCGCTGCCGTCGGGCAGCCGCACGTCGAGCACGGCGACCTCGGCCCCGCTGACCGGTATCCGGACCAGGGCCTCGCCCACCGAGCCCGCCTGCCCGACCACCTCGAACTCCGGCACGTCCTCGAACAGGTCGGCGATGCCCCTGCGGACGATCTCGTGGTCGTCCACCAGGAAGATGCGCGTCATCGAACAGCCCTCCCTCGCGTTCGGGCCCAGCCTACGGCCGGCCACGACGCCCGGGAGGCGACGCGCGACCCCACCGGGGCGGGACCAAAGTCCCCAACCGTGCGGGACGGGCGAAGGTCCCACCCGGACAGGGCTGTCGGTGACTGTTCCCGACCCCGCCGCGAGCCCGACGGTGGTGGAGCGACGGAATGGAGGACACATGTCGGTCAACAACGCTCCCGTGGTGGTCGGGGCGGACGGGTCGGAGTCGAGCCTGGCGGCGGTGGAGTGGGCGGCCGGGTACGCGCGCGCGCGCCGCGTCGACCTGCGGATCGTGCACGCGTTCATCTGGCCCCAGCTCGCCGTGCCACTCGGGCCCGCCGACCACGGCGACTCAGGTGGCGGCCTGCGCAACGACGCCCGCCGCGTGCTGGCCGAGGCTGTGCACCGCGCGGTCGACGCCGTGCGCGGGGTGCAAGTGAGCGGCGCGATGCCGGAGACCGCGCCGGTGCCCGCCCTGCTGCGGGAGTGCGGGAACGCGTCGCTGGTCGTCGTGGGCTCGCGCGGGCTCGGCGGGTTCAGCGGGCTGCTGCTCGGCTCGACCGCGGTGCAGCTGGCGGCGCACGCGCCCGTGCCGGTGGTCATCGTGCGCGAGGGTGAGCCGGGAGTCAGGGCGGCGGCTCGGGGAGATGTCGTGGTGGGCGTTGACGGGTCGGCCCGCTCGATTGAAGCGGTGGCGTTCGCCTTCGCCGAGGCCCAGCGCCTGGGCACCGGCCTGCTGGCCGTGTCGGTCAGCCCTCCCGGCATGGTCGACACCGTCCCGGTCGGGGTGCTGCTCGCCGATGACGACGACCCCGAGCCCGCCAGGGCGCTCTCCGAAACGATGGCGGGGTGGGCCGAGAAGTACCCGGAGGTGCCGGTGCGCCGCGCCGTCGCCCGGGGCAACCCGGCTCGCACGCTGACCGACCTGGCCGCGGACGCCCCGATGCTGGTGGTTGGCTCGCGGGGCGCGGGCGGCTTCCGCGGCCTGCTGCTGGGGTCGGTCAGCCAGGGTGTGCTGCACCACGCCCGCTGCCCGGTCGCGATCGTGCGCCCACGCGGCTGACCCGCGCACGGCAGATGGCCCCGCACGTGGTGCGGGGCCATCTGCCGTGCGCTCAGGGCGCTGTGGCGGTGACGGTGACCGTCTGCACGCCCGGGACCGACTCGGCGAGCACCCGCGCCACGTGCCGGTCGGGGGCGTCGTCGAACTCGTCGACCACCGTCACCGCGCCGTCGGCGACGGTGACCGCCCACCGGGCGCGACCGCCGTAGGCGGCCAACCGGCGCCGCACGTCGGCGAGGATCTCCAAGTCGTCGCGGGCGAGGACGCGCAGCAGGTCGCGGCGGGTCACCACGCCCACCACCAGACCGTCTCGCAGCACTGGCACTGACCGCAGGTGCTCGTCGAGCATCAGCCGGGCGACCCTGGCGACATCGGTGTTCGGCGCGACGGTGCGCGGGTCGCGGGTCATCACCGCGCCCACGGTGGGCTCCGGCGCGGGGGCGGGGGCGTGGGAGGTCCTGGCGTCGGTGACGACGCGGCCGCGCAGCAGGTCCGACTCGGTCACCAGACCCACCAGCCGCGCGTCCTCCACGACGGGCAGGGCGGTGAACCCGTGCGCGGCCAGCAGCGCGATCGCCGCCTTGGCGGGCGTGCTCGGGCGCACGGTGACCGCCGGTGTCGACATCAGCTCTCTGGTCAGCACAGCATCTCTCCTTCGACGGGCTCCTGCGGAATGTCCGGGTGGGCGATGTCCGGGTGGGCGATGACCGGGTGGACGATGACGAGGTCGCTCAGCGGGCGGCGGGGGGTGGCCCGGCCGGGGGTGCCGTAGCCGACGCGGACGATCGCCTGCGGGTGCAGGCGGTTGCCCAGGAGCCTGCGCAGCTCCCCGCGGACCTCGGGAACCTCGATCGGCTGCGAGAGCAGCGACACCGACAGCCCGAGCGAGGTGGCCGTCAGCAGCACCCGTTGCAGGGCCTGACCCGCCTGGATCTGTTCGGCCGGACCGTCCGAGTAGGACTGGAGCACCAGCAGCAGGGGGCTGCTCTCGAAGTCCTTGCCGGGCACGCGGACCCGGGAGCGGCCCGCGCCGAAGTCGCGCAGGGTCCACTCGTCGTGCGGCTCGGGTCGCGGTCCGCTCGCAGTGAGCGGCACACCGTCGTCCCGGGCGCCGTCGTGCCCGGTCCACGCGGCCATCTCGTCGGCGAATGCCGGGTTGTCGCTCTGGCGGCGGTGCGCCTTCGCCACCATGGCGCGCAGCCGATCGCGATCGGCGGGAAGGTCGAGGGTGT
Source organism: Actinokineospora guangxiensis (assembly GCF_042657845.1). NCBI lineage: Bacteria > Bacillati > Actinomycetota > Actinomycetes > Pseudonocardiales > Pseudonocardiaceae > Actinokineospora > Actinokineospora guangxiensis. Next base: position 746,864 of record NZ_JBHSKF010000002.1, read on the forward strand.
GCAGCCAGCAGCGCTCGTCGCCCGCGGCCCGCAGCAGGCGGGCCCGGTGGGAACTGGGCACGGCCACGTCGGAGAACGGGGAGCGCACGGTCCTGCGCCTGGGTATGGCCTGCGCCAAGGCGGTGATCTCGGGACGCGGACGGGCACGCCCGCCGTAGCGCACCACGGCCAGCGGGCGGTCCGGATCGTCGCCGGGCCACTCCGCGAAGGAGATGCTGACCAGGGGCCGCACCCCCTGGGATTCCAGTGCCACCCGCAGGGTGAACAGCGCCGCGCCGCAGCCGAGCCGCAGTTCCCGGTCGTCGGGGTCGGTCGCGGGCAGCCGCGCCGACAACGCCGCGAGCAGCTCGATGCGGTCGGGGTGCACCGCGAAGCGCCACGGCTGGCTGTTGTGCAGCGATGGCGCCGTCGCCGCGGCGGAGAGCGCGGCACCGACCTGCTCGGGGGCCAGACCGAGCGCTGGTGGCAGGGGGTTCATGGGGGTACCTCACGTTCTCTCATCAGACATCCCCACGATGTGGTCCATCGCGAGCCGGGCACAGCGCCGAAGGTCCCGTCGTGGCAGGGACGCGCGATGTGATCGATCGGGTGGTTGGACTACTCGGGAGTCGGGAGAACAATGGCCTCGGCGCGGGGACGAGGAAGGACGGGCGGATGCCAGGGAGCCAGGACCGCGTGCAGCCACGACCGGCGCTGGGCCAGCTGCGGCTGGACGAGCTGCTGAACGAGGTGCAGGACCGGCTCAGCGAACTCGTCCGCACCCGCGACCGCATGCACGGCCTGCTGGACGCGGTCATGGCCGTCGGCGCGGGCTTGGAGCTGGACTCGACGCTGCAGCGGATCGTGCAGTCCGCGGTGGACCTGGTCGACGCCCGCTATGGCGCGCTCGGCGTGCTCGGCAGCGGTGACGGACTGCAGGAGTTCGTCTACGTCGGCATCACCCCCGACGAGCGCGCCCGGATGGGCCACCTGCCCGAGGGGCGCGGCCTGCTCGGCCTGCTGATCAAACACCCGGCGGTCATCCGCGTGCCGGAGCTGGGCAGCCACCCCGCCTCCGTCGGCTTCCCGCCCAACCACCCGCCGATGCGCTCCTTCATGGGTGCCCCCGTCCGCGTCCGCGACGAGGTGTTCGGCAACCTCTACCTGACCGAGAAGCGCGGCGGCGGCGAGTTCACCGCCGACGACGAAGTGGTGCTGCAGGCGCTGGCCGCCGCGGCCGGTGTCGCCATCGAGAACGCGCGCCTGTTCGAGCAGAGCCGCAGGCGCCAGCGCTGGCTGGAGGCCTCCTCGGAGATCCGCGCCGAGCTGCTCGGCGGGGCCAGCGCCGACGACGCCATGGAACTCGTCGTGCACCGGGCCATGGAGCTCTCGGACGCGGGCCGGGTGCTGGTGCTGCTGCGGCGCGACGGCGAGCTGCGCGTGCACGCGGGTGCGGGCGAGCACGGCGTCGAACTGGTCGGGAACCCGGTGCACACCGCGTCGACGCTGGTGCGCGACCTGTTCGACAGCGGCGCGGCCGACCTGGTTCCGGATCTCTCCGCGGCACTCGGCGACCTGGTCGGCCAGGATGGGCACTGGTTCGGTCCCGCGCTCGCGGTGCCGCTGCGCACCGACGACCGGGTCACCGGCATCCTGCTGGCGGTGCGGGACAAGGCCAGCGCGCCCTTCGACCCCGACCTCGTGCCGATCCTGGCGTCCTTCGCCGACCAGGCCGGGCTCGCCCTGCAGGCCGCCGAGGCCCAGCGCGACCGCAGGCTCCTCGACGTGCTCGCCGACCGCGACCGCATCGCCCACGACCTGCACGACCACGTCATCCAGCGGCTCTACGCCTCCGGCATGACCCTGCAGGGCACCCTCAACCGCGTCACCGACCCGCAGGTCCGCTCCCGCCTGACCCGCGTCGTCCAACAGCTCGACGACACCGTCCGCGAGATCCGCACCACGATCTTCGACCTGCACACCGCGGGCGACGACACCGGCCACAGCCTGCGTCGACGGCTGATGGACGCCGTCACCGAGACCGTCGCCGACAGCGGCATCACCCCGACGGTCCGCATGTCCGGGGCGGTCGACACCCTCGTCCCGGCCGACATCGCCGAGCACGCCGAAGCCGTCGTGCGCGAAGCGGTCAGCAACGCCATCCGCCACGCCGCCCCCACCGAGGTGGTCGTCACCGTCGAGGCGGGCGAGCACCTGGTCGTCGAGGTCGTCGACGACGGCACGGGCATGCCCGAGCACATCGCCCGCAGCGGGCTGGCCAACCTCGAACGGCGGGCGGAGACCTGCGCGGGCACGCTCACCGTGGCGGCGGGGTCCCCGCGCGGCACGCGGCTCACTTGGCGGGCGCCGCTGCCGTAGTCCCCGCCGCGCAGGGCCGAAGGTCACCGCGCGGACGGGATCACCGGCGCTGCCGCCGGGCCGCGTGCGCCGCGACGCTTCGAGGTGCCACCGCAGCCCCGGGAGCCCTTGATGAGCGCAGCCACCGCGCAGCCCGTGATCGACCACCCGCCCGCCGACGCGCCGCTGGAGCGGCTCGACGCGTGGTGGAGAGCGGCCAACTACCTCTCCGTCGGGCAGATCTACCTGCTGGACAACCCGCTGCTCGCCGAGCCACTGCTGCCCGAGCACGTCAAGCCGCGGCTGCTCGGCCACTGGGGCACCGTCCCCGGCATCACCCTCACCTACGCCCACCTCAACCGGGTGCTGGCCCGCGAGCGGATCGAGGCGCTGCTGGTGTGCGGGCCGGGCCACGGCGCGGCCGCCCTGAACGCGGCGGCCTGGCTGGAAGGCGGCTACACCGAGCACCACCCCCACCTCACGCGCGACGCCGACGGGATGCGGACGCTGTTCCGGGAGTTCTCCTTCCCCGGCGGCGTGCCCAGCCACGCCTCCCCGCACCTGCCAGGCTCCATCCACGAAGGCGGCGAGCTGGGCTACAGCCTCGCCCACGCCACCGGCGCGGCGTTCGACAACCCGGGCCTGCTCGTGGCGTGCGTGGTCGGCGACGGCGAGGCCGAGACCGGCCCGCTGGCCGCGAGCTGGCAGGCCCCGAGGTTCCTGCACCCGCGCGAGGACGGCGCGGTGCTGCCCGTCCTGCACCTCAACGGCTACAAGATCGCCAACCCGACGCTGCTGTCCCGCGTCGACCGCGATGAGCTGCACGGCTACCTGCGCGGGTGCGGCTGGGAGCCGGTGGAGGTCGCGGGCAGCGAGCCACGCGAGGTCCACGAGGCGTACGCGGCGGCGCTGGACCACGTCACCGCCGCCATCGCCGAGCGCGCCCGGACCGGTCGGGGCCGCGCGCCGATGGTCGTGCTGCGCACACCCAAGGGCTGGACCGGCCCCCGTGAGGTCGAGGGCAGCTGGCGCTCGCACCAGGTGCCGATAGCCGACGTGCGCTCCGACCCCCGCCGCGTCGCCGCGCTCCAGCGCTGGCTGGCCTCCTACCGGCCCGCCGAGCTGTTCACCGCCGAGGGCGCGCCGACAGCCGCCATCGCCGACCTGCATCCCGGCGGCGACCTGCGGATGAGCGCCAACCCGCGCGCCCACGGGCAGCGCCAGCGGGACCTGCGGCTGCCCGACACCGCGGGCCACGCCGTCGAGGTGAGCGCGCCGGGCCACACCACCGCCGAGGCGACCCGGGTGCTGGGCGGGTGGCTGCGCGAGGTCGTCTCGGCCAACGCCGAGCACCGCGACCTGCTGCTGTTCGCCCCGGACGAGCACGCCTCCAACCGGCTCGGCGCGGTGCTGGAGGTGACCGGCAGGCGCTGGCGGCTGCCGACCGCACCCGCCGACGCCGACCTCGCACCGGACGGCCGCGTGGTCGAGGTCCTCTCCGAACACCTGTGCCAAGGCTGGCTGGAGGGCTACCTGCTCACCGGCCGCCACGGCCTGCTCTCCACCTACGAGGCGTTCGCCCACGTCGTGGACTCGATGGTCGCCCAGCACGCCAAGTGGCTGCACACCGCCGCCGACCAGCCGTGGCGTCGGCCCGTGCCCAGCCTCAACTATCTGCTGACCTCGCACGTGTGGCGCCAGGACCACAACGGCGCGTCCCACCAGGACCCGGGATTCGTCGACCACGTCCTCTCCAAGCGGCCCGAGGTGTCGCGGGTCTACCTGCCCCCGGACGCGAACACCCTGCTGGCCGTCGCCGAGCGCTGCCTGCGCTCCCGCGGCCTGGTCAACGTGGTCGTCGCGGGCAAGCAGCCCGCCGCGCAGTACCTCGACGCCGAGGCCGCCCGCGCCCACGTCGAGCAGGGCCTGGGCATCTGGCGGTGGGCGAGCACCGACGCCGGGGGCGCCACCGACGCCGTCATCGCCTGCGCGGGCGACGTGCCGACGCAGGAGGCGCTCGCCGCCGTCGACGTGCTGCTGGACCTGGTGCCCGACCTGCGGCTGCGCGTGGTCAACGTGGTCGACCTCGCCCGGCTGTTCCGCCCGCACCGCCACCCGCACGGCCTGCCCGACCGCGCGTACACCGAGATCTTCACCGACCGGCCGGTGGTCTTCGCCTTCCACGGCTACCCGTGGCTGGTCCACCAGCTCACCTACGACCGCCCGAACCACGACCAGCTCCACGTCCACGGCTTCCACGACCACGGCACCACCACGACCCCGTTCGACATGTGCGTGCTCAACGGCATCGACCGCTACCGGCTCGCCCTCGCCGTCCTGCGGCAGGTGCCCAGGGTCGGCGACCGCCTCGGCCACCTGCGCCAAGACCTGCTCGACCGCCTCGCCGCCCACGCCGCCCACATCCGGCGCACCGGTGAGGACCTGCCGGAGATCAGCGGCTGGCGGTGGAACCGGTGACCAGCGCCCCGCCCCGGCCGCACTGGGCCCGCCGCGCCGACGGCGCCGCCGTCGAGATCCGCCCGCTCGGCCCCGACGACGGCGAGGCCATCGCCCGCCTGCACGCCGACCTCCCCGCCGAGGACCGCTACTCGCGGTTCTTCACCCTCGGCGGCGTCAACGCCCAGCTGTACGTGCGCAGCCTGGTCCACGATCCCGAGCACCGCAGGCCCGCCGTCGGCGCGTTCGGCGGCGACCGGCTGCTCGGCGTCGCCAGCTACGCCCGCACCGGGCCCGGCACCGCGGAGTTCGCCGTCGCCGTCGCGCACGGCGACCAGGCCCGCGGCGTGGGAACGCTGCTGGTGGAGGACCTGGCCGCCGTCGCCGAGTCCGACGGGATCACCACCCTGGTCGCCGACGTCCTCGCGGGCAACCACCGCATGCTGCGCCTGCTGGCCGACCTCGGCAGGCCGATGCTGACCGAACGCGACGACGATGTCGTCCACGTCACCCTGCGCCTCGACGAGGCCGACGCGCACTTGGCCGCCGTGGACCACCGGTCCAGGATCGCCACGAGCGCGAGCCTGCGTCCGCTGCTCGCCCCCACATCCGTCGCCGTCGTCGGCGCGAGCAGGCGCACGACCTCGGTCGGGCACGCGATCCTGGACGCGATCCGGCGGGGCGGCTTCGCCGGAGCCCTCACCGCCGTGAACCCGCACGCCCGGTCGGTGGCGGGTGTGCCGTGCGCGGCCTCCGTCGGCGACCTCGCCGAGCCCCCCGACCTGGCTGTGGTGTGCGTTCCCGCCGGCGCGGTGCTCGACGTGGTGCGCGAGTGCGCCGCCGCGGGCGTGGCCTCCGCGGTGATCGTCACCGCGGGGATACCCCGGTCCGAAGTGGACGAGATCCGGGCGCTCGCGCGGGCGGGCCGCATGCGGGTGGTCGGACCGAACTGCCTCGGGGTGGCCAACACCGCGGTGCGGCTCAACGCCACGTTCATGGCGCGCGCCCCCCGGCCCGGCGGGGTGGGCCTGGCCTGCCAGTCCGGGGGCGTGGCCATCGCCGTCGCCGACGCGCTCGCCGCGGCCGGGCTCGGCGTCTCCGCCCTGGTCTCGCTGGGGGACAAGGCCGACGTCAGCGGGAACGACCTGCTGGAGTGGTGGTTCGACGACGACGGCACCGACGCCGCCCTCTTCTACCTGGAATCCTTCGGCGACCCGCGGCGCTTCGCCCGGCTGGCCCGGGCGCTGAGCAGGCGCCAGCCGGTCGTGGCCATCCGGGCGGGCACCTCCGCGGCGGGCAGCCGCGCCGCGGGCTCGCACACCGCCGCCGCGGCCACCCCGGCGGCCACCGCGGAGGCGCTGTACCGGCAGGCCGGCGTCACCGCCGTCGACTCCACCGCTGACGCCGTCGCCGCCCTCGCGCTGTTCGCGGGCGCGCCACCGCTGCGGGGCAGGCGCACGGCGGTCATCACCAATGCGGGCGGCGCGGGCGTGCTGGCCGCCGACGCCTGCGTGAGCGCGGGGCTCGCCGTCGCGGAGCTGTCCGAGGCCTCGCGGCGCTCGCTCGCCGAACTGCTGCCCGCCACCGCGGCGCTGCACAACCCGGTCGACACCACGGCCGTCGTCGCACCCGCCGTTTTCGCCGAGTGCGCGGGCGTCCTGCTCGCCGACGCCGGGGTCGACGCCGTGGTGGCGATCACCGTGCCCACCGCGCTCGGCGACCCCGGCCGCGACATCGCCAGGGCCGGTGTCGCCGCGCGGGCCGTGGGCACGCCGCTGCTGATCGTCCCCCTCGGCCAGCAGGCCCCTGTGGTCGTGGCCGAGCCACCCAGCTACGCCGATCCCGTGCGGGCCGTGCGCGCACTGGCGGCCGCCGCCGACCGCGCCGACTGGCTCGCCCGCCCCGCTGTGCGCGCCGCCGACCCCGCGGGCTTCGACGGCGCGGCGATCACCGCGCTGCTCGACGATCTGCCCGGCGGCACCTGGCTCGACCCCGCCGACAGCGCGGCCGTGCTGGCGGCGGCGGGCATCCCGGTCGTCACCGGGCAGCTCGCGCGCGACGCCGGCGCGGCCGTGGCCGCCTGGCGCGGCGCGGCCGGACCGGTGGCGCTCAAGGCGGTGACCGGCGGCCTGCTGCACAAGAGCCGGGCGGGCGGCGTCCTGCTCGACGTGGACGGCGAAGACCGCGTCCGCGCCGGGGTCGCCGCCCTGGTCGAACGCTTCGGCCCCGGCCTGCGCGGGGTCTTCGTGCAGCCGATGGCTCCGCGCGGGCCCGAACTCCTGGTCGGCCTGCGCGACGACCCGCGTTTCGGGCCGCTGCTGGTCTTCGGGGCAGGCGGCGTGGACGCCGAGGCCATCGGCGGGCACGCGGTGCGGCTGTGCCCGCTGACCGAGGCCGACATCGCCGACCTCGTCGCCGGGTCCGGCATCGCCCGCGCCCACCCCGGCATCGACGCCGCCGACCTCCTGCGCCGCGTCTGCCTCATCGCCGAGTCGGTCCCCGGGATCGCCGAGCTCGACATCAACCCCGTTACTGCGGGCGGCCCCCGCGGCTACCGCGCGATCGACGCCCGGGTCCGGGTCGCCGACCGCCGAGCACCCTAGGAGCTTCCGTGTCGCGCACGTTCGTCGTCTACGAATCCATGTTCGGCAACACCAGGGACATCGCCGCGGCCGTCGCCGAAGGGGCCGCCGAAGCGGGACCGGTCACCTTCGTCGAAGTCGGCGAGGCCCCCGACCGCCTGCCCGACGACGTCGGCCTGCTGTTCGTGGGGGGACCGACCCACGCTTTCGGCATGAGCAGGCCCGCCACCCGCGACTCCGCGCGGCAGCAGGCAGGCGGACCGCTGGTCTCCGAAAGGCGCGGAGTCCGCGAGTGGCTCGCCGGGCTCGACGGCAGGTCGAAGGTCACCGCGCACTGCTTCGACACCCGGGTCCGCGTCCGCGGACTGCCGGGCTCGGCGGCGCGCGGCATGCGGCGGGTACTGCGCCGCGCCGGGGTCACCACCGGGACCGCGGAGTCGTTCTGGGTCGCGGGCACGCCGGGTCCGCTGGTGCGGGGCGAGGTCGAGCGCGCGCGGGGGTGGGCGCGGGGTCTGGCCGCCGCCCACGGGGCGAGGACCGCGCGGTGACGGGCTGGACGTCTGCCCAGCGACGCCTGATCACCGACGCCGTCGCCGGGGCCGTCGCGTTCGACGGTCCGCGCCCGTGGGACGCGGTCGTCGGCGCCGACCGCGTCGAGATCATCGAGCGGAACCCGCGCGCGGGCCGCGACGGGACCATCGCCTGCGGTGCCGCGCTGGCCGCGGCCCACCTCGCCGTCCGCGTGCTGGGACGCGCCGCCGACTGGACCTGGCTGCCCGACCCCGCCCGGCCTGCCCTCGTCGGCAGGGTCGAGGCGGGCAGCGCTCGGGTGGCGTCCGCCGCCGAGCGGGCCCGCCACCGCTCGCTGCGCGCCCGGCCCGGTGAGCCCCCCGCGTTCAGCGCGCGTCCGGTGGACGAGGTCGTCCTGCACGGGATCACGCGCGCCGCGCGGACCGCGGAGGCGCTCTGCCGCCCGGTCAGCGCCGCCGAGCCCCTGGCCCGGCTGTTCCCCGGCTCGTCCGAGGCCCACCTGGTGGTGCTCACCGAGGGCGATCACCGCCACGACCACCTGGAAGCCGGGATGGCGCTGCTGCGGGCCGTGCTCACCGCCGCCGCGGCCGGCCTCGCCTGCTCGTGGAGCACGCGGGTGCTGGGCGAGTCGACGGTGCGGTCGGGCCTGGCGCGCGACTGCGGAGGCGTCCCGCAGATCGCGCTCCGGGTGGGGTACCCATCGCCTGCCTTCGCCCAGCTGCGTCCTCGGAGTGTCGACCTCGGCGTCTACCGGATACCGGCGGGCGTGGCGCCTGGCAGCGCGTGGCAGACCTCGTCGGCCCGCCTGCGCGGCGTCGGGGGCAGCGGCGGCGCGCCGTCCGGGGCGTAGCCGACGCGGATGACCAGCTGCGGTTCGCCGGAGCCGAGGAGGCGGCGCAGGACCGCGCGCACCGGCTCCACCTCGGTGCCCTGCGACAGCGGGCAGGCGGCCAGGCCGAGCGCCTCGGCGGTGAGCAGCACGGCGGCAGCCGCCTCGCCGGCTCGCAGCCGCGCGGTCGTCCCGTCGTCCGGGGTGGCGATGACCAGCAGCTCCCCGGCGTCGGGCTCGCGCGCCCCGGTGGGCGGGTCGGGGAGTTCACCGCCCGGGAACGCACGCATGGCGATGCCGCCGTGGTGGGGAGCATCGGGCGGGGCGCTCGCGGCGGGCACACCGTCGACGCCGCCCGCGGCCCTTCCGGACCAGAAGGCGAGTTCCCGTCGGACATCGGCGTCGGGTTCCTGCCGGGCGGCGCCGGCCAGCAGGGCGACAGCGACCGCCAGCCGCGAGTCCTGGTCGACCGCGACCGCGAGCACGCCGGTCGTGGCGGCGGCGGCCGCAAGTTCGCCGAGCACGTCGCCGGGGACCTTTCTGCCGCTGTAGCGGCGCCGGTCCGTGCGTCTGGTGCCGATCGCCAGAGCCTGCCGCGATGACGTCCGAGCGGCCGGGCGCAGTGCCAGCGCGGCCAAGTGGTCCGGGTCGTCGCTGGTCTGGATGTCCTCTGCGGACCAACCCCGCGCGGCCAGCGAGATCCTGAGGTGGTGCAGGGCGGCCCCGCAACTGATCACCAGGTCCCGCCCTTCGGCGTCGGTCGCCCTCATCCAGCGGGACCGGTCGGCCATCAGGTGCAGCGATCGGTGGCCCACCAGCCAGGTCCACGGCTGGGTGTTGTGCACCGACGGCGCCCGGCAGGCGTCCTCGATCGCGGCCGTGAGCGTCGCCGCGTCCGGCCATGGGGGAGTGCTCATCACTGCTCCTCGATCACGGGGTGCCCCAGTGCACAGCGGCGGGGGTCCGGCTCGCTGTCGGCGGACGTCCCGACTCGCGGGGACGTTCGACCCTCTCCCCGCGGGCGAGGAGTCGAAAGCCTGGGGGAGCAGCCGGAACACCGCGAGGAGATGACGATGGCAGACCTGACCGGATCAACCGCGCTCGTGACCGGGGGAGCGCGCGGCATCGGCCGCGCCGTGGTCGAGGCGTTCGCCGGCGCAGGCGCGTCGGTGATGGCCGCCGACGTCCTGCCCCGCCCCGCCGACCTGCCCGACGGCGTCGGGTACACCCACCTCGACGTGACCTCCGAGGACGACTGGGCCGCGGCGCTGGCCGCGACCGAGGCCGCGTTCGGCCCGGTCGGGGTGCTCGTCAACAACGCGGGCATCCTGGAGGTCGGCCCGATCGACCAGCAGCCGCCGAAGTCGTTCCGGCACGTGCTCGACGTCAACCTCACCGGCGCGTGGCTCGGCATGCACGTCCTCGCGCCGTCGCTGCGCGCGGCCGGCGGGGGCGTGGTGGTCAACATCTCCTCCACCGCAGGGCTCATCGGCTACCCGAACCTGGGCGCCTACACCGCCAGCAAGTGGGGCCTGCGCGGGCTCACCAAGGTGGCGGCGATGGAGTTCGCCGCCGACGGCATCCGGGTCTGCTCGGTGCACCCCGGCCCGATCCGCACGCCGATGACCGCCGACTTCGACGACGACATGACCGCCTCCCAGCCCATCGCCCGCTTCGGCGAGCCCGCGGAAGTGGCCGCGATGGTGCTGTTCATCGCGGCGGAGGCCACCTACAGCACCGGGTCGGAGTTCGTCGTCGACGGCGGCGCGCTCGCGGGCTCCCCGCTGACGGCGTCCCTGCGGTGACCACCACCCGGGCGCGCTGGACGGCCGCCGAGGAGACCCTCCTGGCCGTGGCCGCCCATCGCGCCCCCGCCGCCCACGGCCCGCACCCCTGGGTGCTGGAGGCCCGCGGGCACGACGTGTCCGTCATCGAGCGCGTCGAGGCGCGGCTGCCCCGCCACGACCGCTCCGGCAGGGACCGGCTCATCTCCTGCGGCGCGGCCGTGGCCAACCTGCGCCTCGCCGTCCGCGCGCTCGGCTGGTCGGAGTCCTGGCGGCACTTCCCCGACCCGCACCGCCGCGACGTCGTCGCCCTCGTCCGCGCCCACCGGCCGCTCGACCCCACGCCACGCGACCGCGCGCTGCACGCGGCCATCCCGCTGCGCCGCAGCCATCGCGGCGGCTTCGCCGGGGCGCCCACCGCCGCTGAGCGGGTCGAGCTGCTCGCGGCCAACGACGCGATGGGCGTGGCCGTCGTCGCGCTGGACTCCCTCGACGCGAACCTGGAACACCTGCTGAACCATGCCGTACCGCGGTTGAGCCGCGACCGCTCCTACCGAACTGAACTGGCCGCTTGGACCGGGTCCACGGACATCCGCGCCATGTCCGGCCTCGGCGGACCGAACGGTGGTTGGCGGCTGGTGGTGATCACCACCGACGACGGCCCCACCGACCACCTGCACGCCGGTGTCGCCCTGCAGCGAACCTGGCTGGCGGCGACCGCGGCGGGACTCACCGCCTCCGTCGCCACCCAGCCCCTGCACGTGCCCGAGGTGCGCGCCGGGCTCATCGAAGCCGCCGAACTGCCCGGATTCCCCCAAGCGATCCTGCGCGTCGGCGTCCCCGACCGCACCCGACCATCCGGAAAGGACTGACGATGTCCGCCATCACCGCCGCCGTCGACGGCTCACCCACCGCCCTCGACGCCGTCCGCTGGGCGGCCCGCGACGCCCAGCGCCGCGGCGTGCCCCTGCACCTGCTGCACGCCTACCCCGCTCCTCCGCCCCGCCTGCCCGCCGCCCTCGACCCGCAGGACCGCTGGGTGGCCGCCATGACCGAACACGCCGACCGTGTGCTCGCCGAGGCCGCGACGGTGGCCAAGCACGCCGCACCCGGCGTCGAACCGGTGCTGGAACAGCGCATGGGACCGCCGTCGCTGGTGGTGGTCGACGCGTCCGCGAGCGCCCACACCGTCGTCCTGGGCAGTCGCGGGCACGGCGGCTTCCGCGGCCTGCTCGCCGGATCGCTGGCGATGACGCTGGCCGCCCACGCCCTCTGCCCCGTTGTCGTCGTGCACGGCGAGCCGCCCGCCGATGGCCCCGTGGTGGTGGGCGTCGACGGCTCTGAGGCCAGCGAGGCCGCCCTGTCCTACGCCTTCGACCAAGCCGCCCTCCGCGGCGCCCCCCTGCGTGCCGTGCACACCTGGCTCGACACCCCCTACACCGGCGGCTGGGTCCCCCTGCCCGTCCTCCGACTGGGACGCGATCGCCACCGACGAGAAGGCCGTCCTCGCCGAACGCCTCGCGGGCTGGAGCGAGAAGTACCCCGACGTCCCCGTCCAGCGCGCCGTCATCCGCGACCGCCCGGCCCACGCCCTGCTGCTCCAGGCAGCCCAGGCGCAGCTGCTCGTGGTCGGCAGCCGAGGAACCAGCCCGCTCGCCGGAGTGCTCCTGGGCTCCACCGCCCAGACCGTCCTGCACCACGCGCCGTGCCCGGTGGCGGTCGTCCGCCCGTGAGCAGGTGATGGTGGCCGGTCACCGTCCGGCCGCCGCCACCCCGCGGAAGTTCACGCAGCAACGCCGAAGCCGGAGCGCTGATGCCACACGCATCGGCGCTCCGGCGGTTCTTCCGCGAGTACCTGGCGTCACGTGCTTTCCGGGATCACCGCCACCGGGCACGTCGCGTGGCGGACGCAGTCCATGGCGAAAGCGCCCATTCCGGTGACGAGTGTCGCCGTGCGGTGGTGTGCGCCGATGACGATGAGGGTGGCGTCGTGGGCGTTGTCGGCCAAGGCGCGGCCGGTGCGGCCGGAGAGCTGGCGGACGGTCAGTGGCGGATGGGGTGTGTGTTCGTCGGCGATCTGGGCGGCCAGGCGGGTGAGAGGGGCGGGCCTGCGGGGTGGCAGGGTGCCGTGCGGGTGCAGGGCCATGGAGGTGGCGGGCAGGAACTCGGTGTCGGGTGGGCGGACCTCGATCGCGGTGACCGCGGCCGAGCGGGTCCGCCCCTCGGCCAAGGCCCAGCGCAGGGCCGCCACGCTGGCCGGTGATCCGTCGAATCCGACGACGATGTGCTTGTCGGTGCTCATGTTCGCTCCCTGTCGGTCGAGTCGTGACGGCGCGTGCGCGCCGCGATCAAGGTGAGGACCAGGCCGTAACCGGCGCAGACGGGTTGCAGCCACGAGAAAGTCCGGATGAACACCAGCTGCGCCGCGATCCACCCCACCAGCAGCAGCCCCGCCGTCATCAAGGCAGGCGGAGCGGCGGGGGAGCGGCGCACGCCGAGCAGCGCGGCGGCGCTCATCGGCACCGCGACCCCGGCAGCCAGGGCGCAGGCGGCCAGCCAGGTGCTCTGCCAAGGCAGCCGTGAGGTGATCACCGGCCCGAAGTCGATGCCGCCACCGGCGATCCCCACCGCGCCCGCCCACGCCCACAGCGCCATCAACGCGGCCAGGCCCGCGCCGAGGTCCCGCCAGCGGCCGCGGGTGCGCTGCCGCAGCGCCGCGGTCACCGCGTGTCCCCTCGGGCCGCCTCCAGCAGCAGGCGGCGTTCGGCGGCGGCGATGACCGCCCTGGTCTGCTCGGCGGCGGCCGGGTCGACCGACACCGACGTGATCCCGAACCGCACGAGGTGCTCGGCGAAGCCGGGGTGGGTGGTCGGGGCCTGACCGCACAGCGAGGAGGTGATCCCGGCGCGGCGGCAGGCGGACACGATGCGCGCGATGGTGTCGAGCACCGCGGGGTCGGCCTCGTCGAACAGCTCGGCGCAGGTGGTGGAGTCGCGGTCGACGCCGAGGACGAGCTGGGTGAGGTCGTTGCTGCCGATGGACACCCCGTCCACGCCCATCCCGGCGTACTCCTCGATCCAGTACGCCGCCGACGGCACCTCGGCCATGATCCACCGCAGCAGTCCGCGGTGGGCGCCGAGGGGGCTCGCGTCGACCAGGTCGAGGCAGGCGGCCAACTCCCAGCGGGTCCGCACGAACGGGATCATCAGGTGCAGGTTGGGCGAGCGCTCCCGCACCCGGGCCAGCGCCGCCAGTTCCAGGGAGAACAGCTGCGGGTCGCGCACGTAGCGGTGGCAGCCGCGGAACCCGATCATCGGGTTGCGCTCGACCGGCTCGAACTCGTCGCCGCCCGCCAGACCCCGGAACTCGTTGGTGCGGAAGTCCATCGACCGGTAGACGACCGGCCGGTCGCCGAACGCCGCGGCGATGCGGGTCAGCGGTGCGGCCAGCGCGTCGATGAACCGGGCGGGTCCGTGCTGGGCGAGGAAGCGCCGGGGGTGGGTGCCCCGCAGGGCCTGCGTGATCAGCAGCTCGGCCCGCAGCAGCCCGACACCGTCGACGGCGAGCGCCGCGGCGGCCTCGGCGCGCTCGGGCAGGGCGAGGGTGACATAGAGCCGCGTGCCCAGCGGAGCGGTCTGCCCGGCAGGCGGTGCGGGCCGTGCTTCGGCGTGCACCGTCGGAGCGCCGGACGTGACGGTGCCCGCCGCCCCGTCGACGGTGACCGTCGAGCCCTCCCGCAGCACCGACGTCGCGACCCGCGTGCCGACGACGCACGGGACACCGAGTTCGCGGGCCACGATCGCGGCGTGGCAGGTCGTGCCGCCCTCGTCGGTGACCACGGCCGACGCCTGCCGCATCACCGGCACCCAGTCCGGGTCGGTCATGCGCGCCACCAGCACCTCGCCGTCGGCGAAGCGGCCCGCCTCGGCCGGGTCGTCGAGCACCCGGACCCGACCGGTGGCGACCCCGGGCGCCGCGGGCAGGCCGCTCACGGCGACGCGCCCGGAGGCCAGGGTCGTGATCGGCCGGGTCTGGACGATCCAGGTCGCGCCGTCGGCCATGGCCCACTCGATGTCCTGCGGTGCGCCGAAGTGCCGCTCGACGGCGATGCCGAGCCCGGCCAGTTCCACCGCTTCCGCCGCGGTCAGCACCCGGTGCCCCGCCTCGGCGTCGGGCAGCTCGATGCGCCGCTCGCCGTCGGAGCCCAAGGCGATGGCGTGCGACTGCCTGCCGATCCTGACCCTCTCCACGCTCGGCCCGGACTTGGCCAGCACGTAGGTGTCGGGCTCGACGGCTCCGCTGACCACGACCTCGCCCAGCCCGAGCGCGGCCTCGATGACGACGCGCCCGGCGTCGCCGGTCACCGGGTCGGCGGTGAACATCACCCCGGAGCGCTGGGACTGCACCATCCGCTGCACCACCACCGCGATGGCGGGCGGGCCGCCGACCCCGCGCTCGGCGCGGTAGGCGACCGACCTCGGCGCGAACAGCGACGCCCAGCACTCCACCACGGCCTCCACGACCGCGTCCCCGCCGCGCACGTTGGTCAGCGTCCGGTTCATCCCCGCGAACGACGCCGCCGCGGAGTCCTCACCGGTCGCCGAGGACCGCACCGCGACCAGCGTGTCATCGCCCAGCCCGCGGTAGGCCGCCGCGACGGCCTCACGGACCTCGGCGGTGGCTCCCGCGGCGCTCACGGACTTGCTGAGCCGTTCCGGGTCCAGCTCCGGGTCCTCGACCCGCACCCCGCTCGCGGCCATCGACGCGGCGAAGGCGTCGGCGGTGACGACGAAGCCGTCCGGGACGGCGAACCCGGCGGACACCAGCTCGCCGAGGTTGGCTCCCTTGCCGCCTGCGGCACCGACGTCGGCGGCGCCCACATCGGACAGATCGATCACCCATCTGGTCATGGTTCTCCTCTTCCCGGCGCGCGGACCCCCTGAGCCTGCGCCGCCCCGTGGCGCGAACGCAGTGCGCCAGGTCCCGCCTCGCGCGCCGGACAGCCCGATCGGCCGGGGACCTTCGCCACTTCGCGGCGCCCAGCGCCGCGGCGATCCTGGCGGGATGTCCCACCGCCGAGGAGGAACGCGCATGTCCACCGCCTCACAGACCCGGGATCGCGCGCAGCACGTGCTGGTCACCGAAGCCCGCTTCGGCGACGCCGACCCCGTCGCCGATCGACTTCGCGCCGCGGGCGCGCGGGTCAGCACCTGCCACAGCAGCAGCGGCACCTGTCGGGCGCTCGCCCCGGGACAGCGGTGCCCGCTCGACGTGCGCGGCGACCCCGTCGACCTCGTGGTCGACGTGCGCGACGCCGATGAGGAACTCACCGTGCGCGAGTACGGCGTGGTGTGCGGGCTGCGCGCGGGCAAGGCCGTGTTCGTCGTCGGGGCCCATCCGCTCGTGCCGCCGAGCGCCCCGACCGGCCTCGCCCGCCGGGTGACGGTGACGTCCGCCGATAGCCTCGCCGACGCTCTCGCCCGCCGATGACGGCGCGAGGTCCCGGCACCGCGGTGCCGGGACCTCGCGCTTCGGGTTCACCGCAGCCAGCGGTTGCGGTCCACCACGTCGAGTCGCGCCCAGCGCGCGCCCAGCCCCCACACCTCGCCGGCCGCGGCCGCGGCGATGACGATGAGCACGAGCGCGTAGACGACGTGGTAGTCCAGCAGCGGGTTGGTGGAGCGGGTCAGCTCCCCGGCGTCGGTGTGGCGCGCGAGCGGCCATTCCGCGACCCACATGAGCAGCATCTGCAGCGAGCCCGCGACGGCGGCGACCCGCAGGCCGACGCCGAGCAGCAGCGCGCCGCCGATGCCGAGCAGACCGGCCATGAACAGCCAGTCCGCCCACGCCTGCCCGGCCCAGGAGCGGAACATCCCGGCGAAGGGGCCGTGCTCCAAGCCGCCGAGGAAGCCCTTGGTCGGCGAGCCGCCGCCGATCCAGGCGTTGGCTGAGCCGGTGGCGTAGCCCAGGCCGAACAACTTGTCGAGGAACGCCCAGGTGAAGACCAGGCCCATGACGATGCGCAGCGCGGCGAGGAGCCGGGCGAGGGCCGTCGGACCCCGGTCGGCCGCTGTCGCCCGCGCGGCGCTGGCGGCGGGGCGTTCGGTGTGGTGCACGGACATGGTGTCCTCCAGGGGTGTCGGGTGGTCAGGACGCTTGTGGTCAGGGCGCGGCGCCGGGTGAAGCCGTGAGCAGCTCCGCGACCGGCCGCCGCGGGGAGGCCGGCAGCGGCGCGGCCGAGGCGTGCGGCCAGCCGACGCGCAGCACCAACTGCGGGACCGCCGACCCGTCGAGCACGCGGTCGCGGACGGCCGCCCGGGTGGCGGGCACCTCCAGCGGCTGCGAGAGCGGGCAGGTGGCCATGCCCGCGGCGGTCGCGGCGAGCAGCACGGCGCTGGCGGCCTCGCCTGCTCGCAGGCGCGAGAGCGCGTCGTCGCCCGAGGTGGCCAGCACCAGCAACGCCCCGGCGTCGTCCTCGTAGGCGTCGGCGGGGGAAGGGGTCAGGGTGCCCGCGCTGAAGTCGCGCATGCGCACCCCGCCGTGCGCGACCGCGGCGGCGGGTGCGGCCGACATCGGCACACCGTCGGCCGCACCCCGCCCGCGCCCGGTCCACAGCCGCAGTTCCGAGCCGTACCCGTCTGCGCGGTCCTGTTCCACGGCAGCGAGGTCGATCGCCGCGGTCAGGGCCTGGCGGTGCCCGCCGTCGGTGACCGGGATCGCGAGCACACCCTCTTCCGCGGCCCGCTCGGCGAACAGGTCGAGGTACTGGACGGGCACCGGCCACGAGGAGTAGCCGCGCCGGTCGGTGCGCCGCCTGCCGATGGCCGAGATCAACCCGATCTGCTCGTCGGTGGCCGCGGCCGGATGCGGCTCCACCGCGGCGAGGTGGGTCGGGTCGGCGGGGTTGGGCAGCCGGTGCACCCGGGTCGCCCAGCCGAGCCCGGCGAAGGCGGCGCGCAGGTGGTGCAGCGCCGCACCGCAGCTGACCAGCAGGTCCCGGCCGTCCGGGTCGGTGGCGGGGAGCCTGCGGCCCTCGTCGGCGACGAGGTGCACGGACCCGGGGCCGAGGCGCCAGAGCCACGGTTGGGTGTTGTGCACCGACGGTGCGCGCCCGGCCAAGGCGAGGGCGGTGCGGATCGTGCCGTCGTCCGGTCTTCCTGGGCTCATCCGGGCCTCCTCTGTCCGCTCGCCACCAGCACACCCCCCGGCCCCGCTGGGCAGGAGGGTCCAAGGTGGGCATCGGCCCGGGACCTTGGCTCCCTGCGCCCAGCGCGCGGCGGGATTTCACTGGGGTGCACGAGATCCCAGGGAGGTCCGAGATGAGCAAGCGCACCGTCGCCGACGTCATGACCCGCGAGGTGGTCACCGCCCGCCCCGACACCGGCTACGCCGACCTGGTGCGGCTGATGGCCGACAACTCCGTCAGCGCCCTGCCGGTGACCGGTGTGGACGGCACCGTCGTCGGCGTCGTGTCCGAGGCCGACCTGCTCGCCAAGGAGAGCGCCCGCGCCGACGGACGGCCGCACTCCCTGGTGGCCCTGCTGCGCAGGCACCACGACCGGGACCGCGCCGCCGCCGCCGTCGCTGCCGGGCTGATGAGCACCCCGGCGGTCACCACCACGCCCCGGACGCGGGTGAACGAGGCGGCCAGGACGATGGCCGAACACCGGGTCAAGCGGCTGCCGGTGGTCGAGGGGGGTGTGCTGGTCGGCGTGGTCAGCCGCGCCGACCTGCTGGGCGTCTTCCTGCGCGGCGACGACGAGATCGCCGCCGAGATCCGCCGCGACGTCTTCGAGCGCTCCCTGGACACCCCGGCCGAGCGGGTCCGCGTCGCCGTCGCCGACGGGCACGTCGTGCTCGACGGCGAGGTCGAGCGGCGCAGCTGGGTCCGGGTCGCCGCCGAACTCGCCGAACGGGTCGACGGGGTCGTCTCGGTCATGAACCGGCTCAGCTGGTCCTGGGACGACACCGGGGTGACGATTCCGGAGGCCATGGCGGTCGACATCCGGCACGAGCCCCGGCCATGACCGGCTTGGCCCCGGTGGTCGTCGGCGTCGACGGCTCCGAGTCCGCCGTCGACGCCGCCGTCTGGGCCGGGGAGGAGGCCCGGCGGCTTGGCGTGCCGCTGCGCTTGGTGCACGTGTGCGCGCTGCCGCCCGTCGCCGACCGCGCGGACCGACCGGCGTGGGTGGCCGAGCTGCTCGACTACGGCCACACCGCCCTGGACACGGCCCGATGCGCGGCGGGCGCTGAGGCGAGCACCGATCTGCTCATGGGCTCCACCGTCGCCGTCCTGGTCGAGGAATCCGCGCACGCGCGCGAAGTCGTGCTCGGCTACCGCGGCCTCGGGAGCTTCCACCGCGCCCTCGTCGGCTCGGTCGCGCTGGCCTTGGCCGCGCACGCGGCATCCGCGGTGGTTGTCGTGCGCGGCGCGACAACCACCACCGGCCCGGTCGTCGTCGGGGTGGACGGCACCCCCGCGGGCGACGCGGCGCTCGCCTACGCCCTCGCCGCGGCGAGGTCTCGCCGCACCCGGCTGGTGGCCCTGCACGCCTGGTCCGCCCTCGAATGCGCGGACACCTGGCACCGGGACCCCTCCCGTGAGGACCGCGCGGCCCGCGCAGATCGGGTTCTGGCCGAACGCGTCGGGGACGCCGCGGACGTCGAGCGCGTCGTCTGCGAGGACCGCCCGGTCCGAGCCCTGCTCCGGCTGGCCGGGGGAGCGGCGCTCGTCGTGGTCGGCACTCGCGGCACCGGCGAGTTCGCGGGCATGGGCCTGGGCTCCACCAGCCAGGCCGTCCTGCACCACGCCCCGTGCCCGGTGGCCGTCATCGGCCCGAACGCGAGCTGAACCGTGACCGCGCGCCTGGCCCACGTCGACGGGCTCAAGGCGGGGCTGGTCGCCTGGATCATCGGCGGACATGCCCTGCTCGGCTACTCCGCCGTCGGCGGGTGGCCCTACGACGAGGTCAACGAGGTCACCTTCCAGCCCGCCGTGGAGGCGGTGCTCGCCGCGCTGATCGGTCCCAGCGGCCTGTTCGTCATCGGCGTGCTGTTCTTCCTCGCCGGGCTCTTCACCCCCGCCGCGCTCGCCCGCGCGGGCAGAGCCGCCTACCTGCGTGGGCGGCTCGTCCGGCTCGGCGTGCCGTTCGCGGTGTCGGCCCTGCTGGTGTGGCCGCTGTCGGTGTGGGTGGCCTACCGCGCCGCCGGGTGGGAGGTGTCCCCGTGGTGGGTGTTCGCCCACCGCGACCCGCCGTTGGACTCCGGCTCGCTGTGGTTCGCCGCCGTGCTCCTGCTCTTCTCAGCGGTGTACGCGCTGCTGCCGCACCGAACCCACGCCACCCGCGCCACCCGTGCTGCCCGCCCGCTCGGCGCACGGCACCTGGTCGCGCTCGCCGCGGCCATCGCCGCCACCACGTTCCTCGTGCGTTTGGCCTTCCCCGCGCGCAGCGGTCAGCCCGGCGACCTGCACCTGTGGCAGTGGCCCCAGTGCGCCGCCATGTTCGCGTTCGGGACGATCGCGGCCCGCCACGGGTGGGCGAGCGCGATACCCGACCCGGTGCACCGGGTCTGCGGCCTGTTCGCCTGCACCGCGCTGGTCGTGGTCCCGGCCGCCGGCCTGCTCGCTGGCCTGGGCGAGCTGGACTCGGCGTCGCGGCCCTACCTCGGCGGCTGGTCGGTGCCCGCCGCGGCCCTCGCCGTCGCCGAAGCGGTCCTCGTCGTCGCGGGCGCGATCGTCCTGCTCGGCGCCGCGCAGCGGCGGATCACCGGGAACTCGGAGTTCCGGCACCGGGTCTCCGACGCGGCCTTCGCCGCGTTCGTCATCCAGGGCCCCGTCCTCATGCTGCTGGCGAGCGCCCTGCGCCCGCTCCCGACACCCGCCGAGGTCAAGGCCCCGGTCGTGGGGCTGCTCGCGGTGGCCGTGTGCTTCGGCGTCGGCGCCTTCGCGCGCAGGCCCAGCGGGTCGGGGTCGAAGGTCCCGTCCGCCGGGTGACTGTCGAGCGTGTCGCGGCGACATCGGCGGGAGCACGATCGTGGTGTGACCGAACGGAAGGAGCGCACAGTGAAGACCGACCCCGCACCCCTCGTCGTGGGCCTGGACGGCTCCGAACTCGGTGCCGCCGCGCTGGACTGGGCGGCCGCCGAAGCCGCTCGCCGCGGCGCCCGCGTCGTCGCCGTCACCGTCGACCCCGGCTCGGCCGACCTCGACGCCGCCGCCGAACACGTGCGGCGCGCCGTCCACGCGCACCCCGGGGTCACCATCACCCACGAGCGGCGCACCGGCCTCATCGCCGACACCCTGCTGTCCGCGGCCGACGGGGCGGCGATGCTGGTCATCGGCAGCCACGGCGCGAACGGCGTCCTGTCGGCACTGCTCGGCTCGGTCGCCGCCTACTGCGTCCGGCACGCGCGCGGGCCCGTCGTCCTCATCCCGCCCGCGCTCGCGGCCCCCACCGGCGCCCGACGCCCCGACTCCGCGCTCACGCCCGGCCCGCTGCTGTGAGCCCGACCCGAGGGAGATCCCCGTGCACGCACGACCAGGTGACTGGCTGATCGTCGAACGCCAGGACGACCACCGCGAAGCCCGTCGAGGCCGCGTCGACGAGGTCACCGGCGCCGACGGCGGCCCGCCTTTCCTCGTCCACTGGACCGACACCGACCGCCGCGCCCTGGTCTACCCCGGGTCCGACGCGCACGTCCTGACCCCCGACGAGATACGGGCCCGCGACGACTCCGCCCGCGCCCGCGCCGACCGGCTCCACCGCGCCACCCGGACCCGCAGGTGATCACCATGACCAGCACGCTCATCCCCACCCCGAGGACCGCCGAACAGCCCCCGGACCCCCTCTCCGCCGCGCGCGCGGCGCTGCGCACCGTGCCCGGCGTCGACACCAGCTCGATCCGCGCGGCCGTGCAGGACGGCCACGTCCTGCTCGTCGGCCGGGTCCAGTGGAGCAGCGAAGCCGCCGCCGTCGGCCGCCACCTGCGCCGTGTGCCCGTCCTGCACGGACTGCACAACCGCATCGGCTTCCAGTACGACGACGACCCCCGCCACCAGGCCTGGCGCCACGCCGAGCCCTGAGCGGTGTCGAGCCCTGACCGGTTCAGCGGGCCTCGGGGAACGTCCCCGGGGCCCGCTGACCTCAGTCCCGCCAGGCCAGATCCGTCCGCTCGCCACCGGCCGCCTCGACGGCGAGGACACCGTCGAGCGTGCGCACCAGAGCGGTGATCACCCGCCGCTCGGCCTCGTCGGCGAAGGAGCCCCGCACCCGGACGACCCCCTCGGCCACGGTGATCGACCAACGGCGGGTGCTGCCCGCGTAGTCGTCCAGCAGCGCCCGGACCCGGCCCGCGACCACGTCGTCGTCGCGGACGAGGACGCGCAGCAGGTCCTGCCGCGAGACGATCCCCACCAGGACCCCCTCCTCGACCACCGGCAGGCTCCGCAGGTGGTGGCGCAGCATCCGGTCCGCGGCGGTGGCGGTGTCGTCGGCGGGGCCGACCACCTCGACCGGCGTCGTCATCACCTCGGCGACCGCGCGCCCGGGCACCTGCACGCCGCGCCGCAGCGCGTCCGCCTGCCCGAACACCCCGATGACCCGTTCGGCGTCGTCGAGGACGGGCAGGGCGGCGAAGCCGCCGTCGGCCAGGGCCGCGGTCGCCTCCCGCACAGGGGTGTCGGCCCGCACGGAGACGACCGGCCTGCTCATGATGTCCCGCACCCGCATCGCTGCCTCCACATCGGACGTGCTCGCCGTTGGCCCCAACCAGCCCAGCACACGCGCCCGGAGCGGACATCGTCCCGAAGCCCCCTCTCGCACGGGACTTCCGCCGCGCTCCGGTGGGACCGACGCGGTCCTCGGGCCCGGCGGAACGCGACCGAAGTCCCTCGCTCGACCGCCCTCCGCGGAGAAGCCTTTCCTTCGCGCCTCGGCGCGTGTGGACATCCCGGATCGGCACAGGAGACACCATGAGCCTGGCTCCCCTCAACGACCTGCCCGCGCCCATCGTGCGGGTGACCGGCGTGCGCGGCATCGGCATCGCCGAGTACGCGACCGCGGAGATCTCCACGGTCCTGCGCCGCGCGGACAAGCCCGTCGACCGCATCCGGATCACCGTGGCCCGCACCGCGGACCCCGCCGAGCCGATGGAGGCCAGCGCGCACGTCCACCTCGGCCACGACGACATCGAGGCGTCGGCGACCGCGGCCACCGCGCGCACCGCCGTCGACCGGCTCGCCGACCGGCTGCGCCGCCGCCTCGCCGCGGGACAGCGGCACGGCAGGGCGCACCACCCGAGCCGGACCGTCGCCGCGGGCCCGGCCCCCGGCCGCGCGATCGTCGCCCACCCGAGCTACAGCAACCCGGGCTGCACCGTCGAGGACGCCATCGCCGACATGGCCGACCTCGGCTACGAGGTGCACCTCTACACCGACGCCAACGGTGAGGACTGCCTGCTCCAGCACGTCGAGGGCGGCCACATCCTCAGCGGCGCCCACGGCAGGCCGCCGTGGCGCGCGGGAGACCCGGCGCTGCTGGTCCGCGACGACCGCGCACCCTGGCTCACGACCGCGCAGGCCACCGCCCGGCTGGACCTCTCCGGCGAGCTGTTCCTGTTCTACGTCGAGCACACCGACCGCCGCGCCCGCCTGCTGTACGTGCGCGACATCGACGGCTTCGGCCTCGTCGTCCCCATGGACCTGTGGGCGCGGGGGGTGCGCGGGTGAACGTTCTCGACCTGGCGCGGTGGCAGTTCGGTATCACCACCGTCTACCACTTCCTGATGGTGCCGCTCACCATCGGACTGTCCATCCTGGTCGCCGGGATGCAGACCGCGTGGGTGCGCACCGGCAA